>NZ_JAQVCN010000089.1 GCF_028689785.1 Zoogloea sp.
GTGGTGTTCGTCGGCAAACAGGTCAGTCTTGATGGCACTACGCTGTTTCATCGGGATAAGCTGCAGCAGGGGTCAGGACGATGTAATTTTACCAAGGGTGGGCAAGCTGAGGTTTTTCGAGGCGCCCTGCTGTGAGCACAACGCAAAGAACAGTGATGGCAGCTGGTCGCAATGACATCTTGGCTCCTAACGACGTTGTAGAAAGACCCCATTCCGGGGCGACAGGTTTCGTCCGGCCTGCGCCGGCTTGGATCGTGTCCCGTGGCGTGGTGTAAGTAAGCTCAACGGGCGTGCCTGTCGGGTCTCGACGATTAATTGAGCAAGACCCAAAGTGGAAGTGAGGGGAGACGGGCCGGCATCACCGGCACGGCGGCCCAGGGGCGAAGCCGCGCCTCGACTGATGAGTTAGCCCCCCCGGCTAAAAGTACCCACCGCTAGCCTCCCTCCACATTTCGTACCCATCTAACTCCTCCTGCCTGACCGGACCGAACTTGATAAAACGGGCGCCCCAAGAAGCAAACGAAGCTCGGCTGATTGGCGCGTGGTCCATGCCGAGTGATTCGTTGGACTTTCGATTCATGCCCGCTATATAGAGCATTGATTCGTCGAGCTTCGACGGATGCTGAGCGAACTGGTTGCTGTACATGCGCACATGAACACCCTGTGGATCGAGTTTCAGCACCTTAAGCACGGAGTAGCTGCCGTTCTTATTGCGCGTTGAGTACAACCCGCCTTCCATGAGACGTTCTTGACCGATGGCACTAGATGCCAGGCACAGGAGCGTAAGGAGCAGCGATGTGAATTTCATATGAGTGGGCTAACGTGGGGAAGTCACCGACGCTGCGCGGCTTTATCGCGCAGCGTCCTGTGAAGCAGTGGGTTAGCCCTCACCAAATGGAAGAGTTTGAATGAACGCAGCAATGCGCGACGCTTCATGTTCGGTTAGGTCGGCAGGCAGCTCAAATGAAACCGGAAGATCGGGACGGAGCACGAATGCATGCTCAATGAATTCGATGTCTTCTGAGATATCGCCATCGTCATTCGACGAAGTATCAGGTGCCAGCGACACTTGTCCTTTTGCGACGGATGACACATGGAGACTCTTGGTTTCCCACACGAACCGCGACGGCCATCCGTGACGACCCTCGACATACTTTCCACATCCGGCGGTTTCGAGGGCCCTAAACGCGCCAATGACTTCTCCCCGTTTGAAATCGAAGCCATCGTTTTCCAGGTGCGTGAGCATCCTATGAAGTTTTGTCTCTGTTTGATTCTTGTCACGGTTCGCCATGTGGTCGCATATGGCTTGAACTACTTGATTTCCTTCATACGCGGACGTCAATGCGTCGATTTCCATAAGGAGTCTCCTTGGTGAATATGGAAGGCTAACGAATAGCGTCTATCCGCCGCAGCAGGAGCATTGGAGAAAGGCACGGTGCATGGCGGCGGATAAACCTCGTTGGACTGGACCGCCGCTCCGGCGGATGCCATGGGGATTGTATGCCTTGATCCTGCGGCGTCAATCCTTTGGCATGAAGCAAGCGCTCTTTCGGGCATCCAGAGCGGGCAATCCGACGCCCCGGCACAGCCCTTTTCGAACAGACCCCGGGATGGAGGGCCGGACCGCTGTGCTGTGCCTAGATCGGGGTGCCGGCGGAAGGCGTGCCACCACGTGCATCTGCCCGCGGCCGCCAGGCCGGAGCGCTTGAAGCCGGCGGGCAGCACATGGCGCATGAAGCGCCCGATGAACTCACCGACAGGCAACACCAGCTCAGCCCCCTGCCCCCACCCCATCCACTCCCGCCTGTCAGTCCCCTGCAAGGTCCGGGCAAGTGAGCATTAAGGCTTCATCGGTACAGTCGGCATCAGCGCCCTTCACTCCGTTCATGCCGCTATGTCCTCGCTCCGTGCCTTCACTCGCACCGCTCCTGTCTCCCAGGCCGCCAGCTGGCCGCCGCTGCCCGATGTGCTGGGCCCCGCCCGCACACGGCGGGTATTCCACCGTCTCAAGTATCGCCTGCTCGCCTGGCTCACCACGCCCGAGCGCCGCCTGCTGCTGCAGGCCCTGGACCGCCACCCTGCCTGGGCACGCCTGCTGGACGCCGACAGGCGCAGCTTTTACGTGTTTTATCGGCGCTATCTGGATCGCCGCTTCGGCCTGCGCCAGCGCTTTCACGCCATGATCGCCGATCTGGAGGCGGCCGCCGGCCACTTCGGCCCCGCGCTGTGCGGGCAGCTGGCCGGCGGGAGCAGCCTGCGCGTGGCCCAGGCCCCCGGCTGCGCGGTGGACCTGACTCTCAACGCCCCGACGCGCATCGAGGGCTATTGGGCCCTGTGCCTGCACGACGCCGATGGGCGCCCCCTCTTCAACCTGAGCTTCGGCTTTACAAACGCAGATACGCTGCTCATCGCCTCGTTGCAGGGCCTCAAGCGTGCCGACGGCAGCAACCGCGAGACGATCCGCGCCCTGACCAAACAATGCCACGGCCTGCGCCCCCATGCCCTGCTGCTGGAGGTGCTGCGCCTGCTTTGCGCCTGTTGGGGGGTAACGCGCATCGTTGGCATAGACTGCTGCAACCAGGTCACCCAGTACAAGAAGAAGGCTGATGAGTTCAGCTTCGACTATCGTGCCTTCTGGCAGGAGGACGGGGCCCGGCTGGGCGACGACGGCCATTGGCAGATCCCCCTCCAGGGGCGCCGCCGCAGCGCGGAAGAGATGCCCATGCAGAAACGCGCCATGTATCGCCGCCGCTATGCCCTGCTGGACACCCTGGCTGGCCAGGCCGCCCGCGCGCTGGCGCATCCGGCAGGCCACCCGGGCCTGCGCAACATGCTCAGGCGTGCCCAGCCTGGGGATGCGGCAGTGCTCGAAGTGATGGCGGCCTGAGGCCCGTTGAAACCACAGTGGCGCCAGCACCACGCACTCCATGGCACGAAGCAGACGATCTGCGGCAGGGGCAAGCCAAACACAGCTTGCAGTGCGTCAAGTTGGCAAGATGATGGGCACTTGATGGCGAATACCGCCCCCTCGACGCGGGTCAGGTGGAGACCAACACCGCCCGGTGCGGGTGAAGCACCGGGCGGTGCCGTTCAGGCAAAGTGCGACGGGGGGACGCCCGCCGTGTGGCCGCCGTCTACGAACAGCTCGGTCCCGGTGATCATCGCCGCCCCATCGGAGGCAAGAAAGACGACTGCGGCCGCAATGTCTGCCGGTTTGGCGAGGCGGCCCAGGGGCACCAGCCTGGACATGGCCTGCACCATGGCCTCCCGGCTGCCATAGAGATCGGCGATGGGGTCCAGCATCTCGCTGTCTACATAGGTGGGATGGACGGCGTTGCAGCGGATCGGATAGCGCTTGTGGGCACAGTGCAGGGCCACGGACTTGCTGAGCATGCGCAGGGCGCCCTTGCTGGCGCAATAGCCCACCAGATCCGGCGCGGCCCGGTCCGCGGCGATGGAGCCCACATTGATGATGGCCCCCGGCCGACCACTGCCAGCCATGGCACGGATGGCGTGTTTGCAGCCGAGGTAGGGGCCGGTGGCGTTGACCGCCATCATGCGGTTCCAGTCGCTCAGGGCCAGATCCTCGAAATCCCCGCCTGTGCCGATACCGGCCACGTTGGCGAGGATGTCGAGCCCCCCCTCGGTGGAGATCACGTAATCCAGCGCCCGGCACCAGGCAGCCTCGTCGGTGACATCCAGATGCACGAAGCCGGCGGCGTTGCCGATGGTTTCGGCGGTCTCCACGCCGCCGGTCTCGTTGATATCGGCAACGATGACTCGTGCCCCCTGGGCTGCCAGGGCATGGGCCGATGCCCGGCCAATGCCGGAGGCCCCACCGGTGACGAGGGCGACACGGCCCGTGAGATCCAGCATGCTGCGTTCGGTGAGTGTCATGGCTTTCGATTCCTTCAGGGTTGGGGAACGGGTTTGGAGAGCGGAGCCTGCACCGCTGGCGGAGCTGCGGGCAGCAGCAGACGCGCCAGGGCCGGCAGCAGCACCAGGGCACCGACCATGTTCCACAGGAACATGAAGGTCAGCAGCAGGCCCATGTCGGCCTGGAACTTGATGGCCGAGCCGATCCAGGTAAGCACGCCCACCGCCAGGGTCAGGCCAGTGAAGGCCACCGCGCGCCCTGTGGTGGCCACGGTGAGCAGGTAGGCCTCGGCCAGCGGGTGGCCGTGGTCCAGATAGGACTGGAGGCGGTTGTAGATGTAGATGCCGTAATCCACGCCGATACCCACCCCGAGGGCGATCACCGGCAGGGTCGCCACCTTCACCCCCAAGCCCATCCAGGCCATGATGGCCTCGCACAGCACCGAGGTGATGTAGAGGGGGAGCACGATGCAGGCTGTCACCCGCAGCGAGCGGAACTCGATCAGCAGCAGCACGGCGACGATGGCATACACCAGGAGCAGCATGGTGTGGTCGGCGTCGCGGATGACCTCGTTGGTGGCGGCCTCGATACCGGCGTTGCCCCCCACCAGGGTAAAGCGCACCTTGTCGGAATCATGCCGGGCGGCAAAGTCGCGCACGGTGGCCATCACGGCAGCGAGGGTGGCGGCCTTGTGGTCGTTCAGATAGACCACCAGGGGCGTCATTGCGCAGCCGTTGCCGATGTACTCCTTGGGTGTCTTCTGGAAGGCGCCGCCGAGGGCGTACTTGTTGCGGCTGATGGCGTACCACTTGGGGTTGCCCTCGTTGTTGGCCGCCAGCACCCGGTAGGCAAAGTCAGACATGGACACGCTGCGCTGCACGCCAGGCACCCGCTCCAGCTCGGCCGCCAGCAGGTCCATGCCGGCGAGAACCTGATAGTCACGACAGCCTTGGGGCGGCGTCTCGGCCATCACCACGAACACATCGGTGCTGGTGGTGTAGTGCTCCACCAGATAGGCGGCATCGCGGTTGTAGCGGGAGTCGGTGCGCAGCTCCGGCGCGCCGGGGTCCAGATCGCCGATCTGCAGGCCCCGCGCGCCCCACAGGCCCACCGCCAGCAATGCCGCGCCGGCCAGCGTCACCGCCTGCGCCGGGCGCGGCCGGGCGCAGGCCGCCACCGCGCGCCACAGCCATGACAGATGTTCCCGGCGGCGCCGGGCGTGGGCGATCGCCGCGGGCGACACGCCGGTCCAGGACATCAGCACGGGCAACAGGAACATCTTGCTGAAGATGATCACCGCCACCCCAATGCTGGCCGAGATGGCCAGCTCCTGGATCACCCCGATACGGATCACCAGCAAGGTCGCAAAGCCCACCGCGTCACACAGCAGGGCTACGGTGCCAGCCACGAACAGGGTGCGGAAGGAGCGCCGCGCCGCCTCTACCCTGTCGGCGCCATCAAGCATGGCGTTGGCGGTGGTGTTGATGTTCTGCACCGCGTGGCTGATGCCGATGGCAAAGGTGAGGAAGGGCACCAGGATGGAGTACGGGTCCAGTCCGTAGCCCAGCAGGCGCACGATGCCAAGCTGCCACACCACGGCGATCAGGCAGCACAGCAGGGTGGTCAGGGTGCTGCGCAGGCAACGCGAATACCACAGCAGCAAGGCGGCGGTGAGGGCCAGGGTGAGCACAAAGTAGCCAAGGATGGGCACGGCCCCGTCAATCAGCTCGCCAATCACCTTGGCAAAGCCGACGATGCGGATGTCCACGCCGTCGCTGGCGTAGCGGGCGCGGATCTTCTCCTCAAGATCCGACGCAAAGCGCGCGTAGTCCAGGCGTTCGCCGCTGTCCGGGTCGCGCTCCATCAGCGGCACCAGGATCAGGGCCGAGCGCAGATCGTTGGCCACCAGGGTGCCCACCTCGCCGGAGCGGAAGACGTTGCGCCGGAGCTGCTCGATGGCGGGTGGTGATCCATCGTAGCCATCGGGGATGACCGGCCCGGCCTCGAAGCCCTCGGCCGTCACCTCGCCCCACATCACATTGGGCGTCCACAGGGAACGCATGCCGGCCCGGTCCACCCCGGGGATGTAGAACACCTCGTCATTGACCTTGCGCAGCACCTCCTGGAAGGCCGGGTCGAAGATGTCGCCCTTGCGGTTCTCCACCACCACCCTCACCACATTGGAGAGGCCCCGCAGGTTGTCCTCGTGGGTCAGGTAGTTGGCGATGGCCGGATGATGGACCGGGATCATCTTTTCGAAGCTGGCGTCGGGCCGCAGGCCGAGGGCAGACCAGCCGAGGGCCACGGTCAGCACCGCGAAGATGAGCGCGGTAGCAGTGCGATGACCAAACAGCGCGCCCTCCAGCCAGCGCTCGATACGCTTCAGCAGGCCGCCGCGTGGCTCGGGGCGGGAAACAGCGTCAATTTGACTCATGGTGCTTGCCTCCTGTGCCAGGGCGGGTGGATTCCCGGGTGAGCCCACCCCAGCCGGCCAGCACCCAGCCGTCCTTGCCGAAAGCGGCGCCGCCGAGGGGGCGGCCGTCGGGGCTGGGCAGGGCCTCGAAACGATTGCCGTCCAGGCGCAGGCGGGTGCCGTTGTTGCCCACCAGGATCAGCTCGCTGCCGGCCAGTGCGGCACCGTAGAGGGCGCTGCGGGTGCCGCTGTCGATGGGCTGCCAGCGCTGCCCCAGATCGGCGCTCTGCAACACCACGCCATCAAAGCCGAAGGCAAACACCCTGCTGCCGTCCGCCAGGCCGGCCAGGCCATACAGCCCGCCCTCCGCCAGGCCGGGCTGTGCCTGCCAGCGCTCGCCACCGTCCGACGAACGCAGCAGCAGGCCCCGCTCGCCGGCGATCAAAAGCACACCGGGGGCCGGCGCGCTGAGGGCGTACAGATGCAGGCCTTCCGGGTTGGGCAGACGGTCGGAAAGCAGCGTCCACTGCCGGCCGCCATCCCGGGTGACAAAGGCCATGCCGAAGGCCCCCACTGCATACCCGTTCTGCGGGTCGCCGAACCACACCCCCATGAAGGGCTGGGAGGGGCCGAAGCCGACGGACTGCTCAAAGCCGTCCAGGCTGTCCTCGGCCGCCGCCAGGGCGTCCTCGGCCGCCTGACGCTGGCCCTCGGTGGCCACGGCCAGGGCCTGCCGGGCGCCCTCCACCCGGGCCTTTGCCCATACCAGCATCTGGGCATTGGCCTGATGACCGTCAAACTGGCGCTGCCAGGTGGCGCCGCCGTCCTGGGTGTGCAGGATCACGCCGTCATGGCCCACCGCCCAGCCCAGCCTGGGTGTCGGAAAATGCAGGGCGGTGAGCATCACGGCCACCGGCACGGCGGCCTGATGCCAGCTGCGTCCGTCATCATCGGAATAGACGATGGTGCCGCGGGCGCCAACGGCAACGAGACGCTCACCGGCGCGGGCCAGGCCGTTCATCATCTGCCCGGCGGCGCGCGGGCTCTGGGGTGCCGGAGTCTCCAGCAGGTCAATGGGCGGGGCAGCGGTCCGCTGGGCGAGACCGGCCCCCGCGCTGGCGGCGACGGCGAGAGCCGCCGCCACGCCCAGCGTGGCGAGGGGAAAACGTGTCATGGTGATATCCCTGTGGGCGGGACGCGCCGGTAAAGCCGGCGCGTCCGGCGTGCGCGGTCGTGGCCGCTGCTTACTTGGTGCCGCTGCGGCGCAGCGCGTCGGGGTCGAAGTCCGCGCGCCGTGCCTTGGCGCCGAAGCGCCACGGCCCTTCCTCGTTGCTGAGGCCGGCCACGTAATAGCGACCGTCCTGCAGGTCATACATGTTCTCGAAGGCGTAGTAGGGCAAGGGCACGTCGTAGTACTGCATCAGCTGTGCCTCCCCTACCCGCCACAACTGGCCGCGGCCGTCGTACTGCTCCTTGACGGCGATGGTCCAGCTGTCCTCGTCGATGTAGAACACGCGCTTGCCGTAGATGTGGCGCATGCCGTCCTTCAGCGTGGCCTCCACCACCCACACCCGGTGCAGCTCATAGCGGGTCAGCGCGGGGTCCAGGTGGTGCGGCTTGACCACGTCACGGGCCTTGAGCTTTTTCGAATGGATGGCATAGCTGTTGTAGGGGATCAACATTTCCCGCTTGCCCACCAGCTTCCAGGTGTAACGGTCGGTCGGCCCGTTGAACATGTCGTAGTCATCCTCCGTGCGCGTCCCTTCCGAGAAGCTGCCCGGCGAGTCGTAGATGATCTGCGGCGCGCGGCGGACGCGGCGCAGGCCGGCGTTGTAAACCCAGGCGAGGCGGCCGTCGCGGGCAAAGTCGAGGGGTTCGTGCACCATCACCACCTCGCCGCTGACGTCGGCCGGCGAGTACATGCGCGCCATGAAGTACCAGAAGCGGTTGTTCTCCTGGCGGTCCATGTTCTGGCTGAAGATCCAGCTCTCATCGACGCCGTAGGCGTTGAAACTGCCATTGGGGTTGACCGCCCCGATCAGGTGGCGGCGCTGGATGCCGCCGGCCCGGGAGCGCACCTCGTGATTCCAGATGGCCTCAAGGCCATTGGCCGGAATGGGAAAGGGCACGGGGCTGTGCTCCCAGTGATCCAGGCCGGTGCCGCTGGCCGAGACCGTCACCTTGGCGGCCTGTTCGCGGATGCGCTCGTACTCGGCCGGCGGCAGGGCCGCGCTGCGGTGAGTCGGATAGACGTTGAGGCGGTAGCTGTCCGGGTAACGCTTGAGCATGGCGATATGCCCGTCGGAGAGCACCTTCTTGTACTGCTCCCAGTTCTGCGCGGTGATGGTGTAGAGGGGCTTTTCACTGGCGTAGGGGTTGGCGTGGCCCTGGTTGATGTCGAAGCCGGCGGGGGCCTTGGTGAGGCCACCGGTCCATGCCGGGATGGTGCCGGCCGCATTGCCGGCACGCTCGGCACCGACGGGGGTGAGGTCCTTGCCCAGACGGGCAAGGTCGGCGGCACTGAGTGCGGCCTGGGCGCTGCCCACGGTGAGGGGCAGCAGAAAGGCTGCGAGCTGCCATGCGGAAGAACGAACGCGGATCATGTCTTTGTCCTTAGAAGGCGACGCTGACGCTGGCGGCAAGAAAATCCTTGCCGCGGTTGGTGTCCCAGCGGGCAGCATCAATGAAGCGGGTGTAGGCGAGGTCCAGGGTGAGGCGGCGGCCGTTTTCGAGGCGCGACAGGGAGATGCCGCTACCCAGGGTGCGTCGGTGCTCGATGAAAGCACCGTCGGCAGCATTGCCCTTCACGTCATGGGCCCAGTACAGGCGGGGCTTGGCGGTCCAGCCCACGACGGCATTCGGATACTCAAGCTCCCCGAGCAGGCGATAGCCCCACGAGAACGCGCTGACGAAGCCGCTCTGTGCGCAGTTGGCGGGCGTCACCATGCCGGCACTGTTGGCCGCATTGCAGCCGTCGCGGGTGGACAGTGCCGGGCTGGTGTAGGCCTGATGCCAGGCGGTGCCGAAGGTGAAAGCACGGCCATAGCGCACATCCGTGGCCGCATCTGGCAGATTGGGCAACCAGCTCATGCCCACCTCGCCGACCGCCAGAAGGGACTGGGCGCCGAGCACCTGGCTGAAGACATTGATGGCGCCGAACTGCAGCTGGACCTTGTCCATGCGGTCGTAACCCTGGATGGTGGCCCCGGCCGGGTCATAGACGCGCTTGCCGACCAGGGGCCCCTGGGTACCTCCGGACACGCCGAACTGCACCAGATCTCCCCCATTGATCTGCACCGGCAGATCTCGCGTGTATGACAACTCGGCCATCACCGACACGCCCCCCAGGGTGTTCGACAGACTGAGGCCATAGGTCTGGATGTTCTCGGCCGAGTAGTCCAGCAGATAGGACAGGGGCGCCACCGACCCATAGAACGAACTCGCCTCGGAGGGCTTGCTGGAGAGGCTCAGATAGGGCGTGCGGGTGTGATAGTTGATGTAGTAGAGACCCACATCGGTCTCGCTGCTCGGCTCAAGCCAGTGCATGGCGAGACCAAACTGCCCGGCATTCGACGGTTTGGCATCGGCCTGGCGCAGGGAGCGCAGGTTCAGCCCCCCCAGCGCGGCCACGCCGTGGTACTGCTCCCGGTCGGAGAAGGCATCGGGGCCGAACTGGGAGCCGCCACAGTTGATGACGTCAGCCGGCGAAAAAAAGGTGCCGCAACCGTCGATCACCGTCTTCTTCCACTGGAGCTGGTAGAAGGCCTCGACGCTCACACCACCGGCCAGACCCAGGTTGCCGTAGAGCAAGGGGACCGGCAGCAGGATCTCGCGCACCTGGGCACCCGCGCGCCGGGCTGCCGGCACGTCGATGGGGCTCACCACGTTGACCCCCTGGATGAAGATGCTCTCCCCCCAGTTCACCACCTGGTTGCCCAGGCGCAGGTTGAGCTTGCTGTCGTTGCCCAGCGCCCAGTTGCCATAGACAAAGGCGTCGAGCAGATCTGCACCGCTGAACCTTGCGGCGCGATCGAAATGACTGTCGTCGAGGCGCTGATCGGGCGTGTAGCCGTTGTCGAAACTACCGTGCTGCACCTTCTTGCTGGCCAGAGTGAAGTCGTGCCAGGCCTTGGCGCGAACCAGGGTACCGTAGTTCTGATAGCGCAGCTCCATGTCGCCCACTACCTTGAGGGTCGTGGAGGTGACGTCACCGCGCTTGAAGTTGAGGTCGCCATCGTCGGTACTGCCGCCACCGGTACCCGGCCGGCCACCGTTATGGTTGGCATTGCCGAAGGACGTCAACGCGGCATCGCGCCCCTGCATGCGGACACTGGTGCCGAGGGCTGCGTTGAGGGTCCACGAGCCCGTGACGCCGTCACCGAGCGTGAATTCGCCAGCGCTGGCGCCGTTGCCAAAGGCGGCAAGGGCTGCGGCAATGGCGGCCCGGCGGAGACCGGGTCTGATAGGTTTGCCGTTCATCTGCACTCCTTGGGGAGATGGAGGGAGGGGCAAGCTCAGGCTCAGCGGCCGGAGACGATCTGCACGACGTGGCTGGCGACGCCGTTGGCCTCGGCCAGCTTCAGCATCAGCCGGCAATCGACCACGGCGCCGATTGAACCGTCCGGGTTGCAACCCGCCAGGGGCCCGTGCGTGACTGCGAACATCACGCATCCCTGGGGCGACACGGGCTGGTGCACGGCCCCACCGCGCTCGTAGGTGTAGTAACCCTCGTAGCCCGGGTCGTCCTCTTCGTAATAAAACCCCCCCTCGACCAGATAGGCCTCGGCCGAACCGATATGCGCGTGCACCGGCGCCTGCACACCCGGATCAACCTTGAGCAGCATCGAGAATCCGCCCGACAATTCATTGACGGCCAGGAGCTTGAAATAGGTGCCGTCCATGACCCAGGGCGTCCACGGTACGGCGGTGAGATTCACGAAATCCTTGCCGTGGCGGTGGGTAAGGGCAATGTCGGCCGCTGGGGAATGGCCGATGGCGGTGCTGGTCATAGTGTGTCTCCTGTTTATTTGTATTCCGGGCAATAAGCCGGCGAGGCGAAATCTAACTGCGCCCGCAGCGCACAAACACAGGTCGCGGGGAATCTGCCCGATATCGCAAAAACTGCCGATTTTTCGCAAATGGCGGTTCCGGACTTTCGATTTATCGCGGCTTTGTATTAGTCGCGGCGATTTGCCCCGAATAGGCGCACGGCCTGATGGCGGCGCCTAATATCGTGATCGGCGCATGTGCGGAAAAGACCGCGATCTGCACGCGGGCGCCGTGGTGACACACCCTACAGACAGGCCTTTAACAGGAGGAGAACACGATGAGCATCACCCTGCGCAACGAGCACATCGGGCAAGAAGGAAAAAGCACGGCACACGACAGGATCACCCTGCCCTATCCGAAGTTTCAGAAGATAGACACGATTCCGTGGCGCCCCTATGCCATGGAAGGCGTCGAATACAAGCTATTGAGTGTCAATTCCCGCACTGGCGGCTTCACCTGCATGCTGAAAGTGCTCCCCGGCGTGGAGGCGCCCATTCACCAGCATATTGGCGCCATTGAGGTGATGGTGATGGAAGGCGATGTCTATTACGAAGAGTCGGATATCGGGGTGGCCGGAAACTATATGTTCGAGCCCGCTGGCGATATCCATCAGCCGCGCTCGAAGAACGGCTGCGTGCTGTTCTGCGTTTTTGACGGGCCCATCGCTGGGCTGGCGCCGGACGGTTCCATTGCCGGAATCATCGATTACAAGGTGATGCTGGAAATGGCCGAGCGGGACGGCGTGGCGGCAGGCGTGCATCGCTAGACCCGTGCCACACCGGACCGCCGTGCTGGCCTGGCGGTCCGGTCCGGGCTTGCTCAGTTGCGATAGCCTTTGGGGCTGACCCCGGTCATCCGCCGGAAGGTTGCCGAGAAGTGGCTCAGGTTCTTGAAACCACAACGCCGCGCCACTTCCGCCACCGGCACACCGGGCTCCTCGCGCAGCAGCATCTTGGCCCGTTCCAGGCGCTGGGACAGCAAATAGTGATAAGGCGTCTGCCCGACCGTATCGCGAAAGGCGCGCAAAAAGTGGTCTTTGGAAATACAGGCGAGCTCGGCAAGATCCTTGAGGGAAATGTCTTCATGAAGGCGCTCGTGAATCAGCGCATTGATCTTCTTCAGAACGCTCTGCCGCAGTTGGCTGGCCTTGCCGCTGGACATTGGCGTCCGCTCACCGCTGGGCGGACGCTCCCGCGCATAGCGGGTGACCAGGTGCCTCACCAGCAGGCTTTGAACCTGGTCGAGCACCAGGGTCTCCAGGCGGTTGCCGCTGGCCGCAGAAGGGGGTGCCTCACTGGCCAGCATGCGAAAGAAGCCGTCCAGCCAGGTGTCGGAAACGGCAAAGAAGTCCTCGATCTCGGGACACGCCTCACGCTCCAGAACATCCCGGGCAAAATCGTCAAGCAGGGCCTGGCGCAGATAAAGATGGATGACCTGGGTATTGCCCCCCAGCCGCCAATCGGACTCCGAATCGCGGGGCATGAAAGTCACCGTTCCGACACGGGAGCGAAAACCCGTGACCACCCCCTGTTGCAGGCGTTCAACATCGGTGTTGCCCGACAGGTGATAAACCAGGACATGCTCGGCATTGCGCCTGAGCTGGGACTCACCGGCAGGGTGATTCCAGCGGGCACCGAATATGTCTCCATTGCGGCCTTCCAGCACGTAGTCGGGACGTGATGCGGTGGCGCACTCAATGAGCTGCGGGGTAGATGAAAGCAATCCCGTCATTGTCTCCTCCTGATGGGATGTCTCTTTTAGTGGATACTACTTTCGTTATATCCCCGATTGTAATGATCCGGCGTTCCGATGGCAGGGGGTGACTTTTCAGAAATCGCTCAATTTACGGCCAAGGCGGCCGGCGGGTGCGCGGATGCGCCGCCCGCCCGGCGGGGGTGAAGCGAGGCGCCCGGTCAGGCGCAGGTCAGGCCGCCGTCCGCCACCAGGGCGTGGCCATGCACCAGCGAGGCACGATCCGAGCACAGCCAGGCCACCGCTTCGCCGATCTCCGATGGGGTGCCAAAGCGACCGATGGGCTGGAGCTTGCTCCAATCGTCGAGTGAGGT
>NZ_JAQVCN010000030.1 GCF_028689785.1 Zoogloea sp.
CCTACGGCTGCATGATGAGAAAGGACGACCCGGGTTTCAAAAAGCTCGTCGATGCCGCCATCGCCAAAACCATGACCTCCGGCGAAGCCGAGGCCATCTACAAGAAGTGGTTCACCCAGCCCATCCCGCCCAAGGGCCTGAACCTCAACTTCCCCCCCTCAGACGCCATGCTCAAACTGTTCAAGGCGCCCAACGACAAGGCCTTCGAATAAGCCTGAGCCGCCCGGGGGCATGACACCATGAGCTACAACTGGAACTGGGGCATCTTCGGCAATCCCGTGCCCACGGGCGACACCACCTACTTGGGCTGGATGCTCTCCGGCCTGCAGACCACCGTGCTGCTGTCCCTGTCGGCCTGGGTCATCGCCCTGGCCTTGGGCAGCCTGATGGGCGTGCTGCGCACCGTGCCCCACAAGGGCCTGTCTGGCATCGCCGCTGCCTACGTCGAAGTCTTCCGCAACATCCCGCTGTTGGTGCAGCTCTTCATCTGGTACTTCGTATTGCCCGAAGTGCTGCCCTTCGGCCTCGGCGAACGTTTCAAGCAGGATCTCGACCCCGTCACCCAGCAGTTCGTGTCGGCCATGGTGTGCCTGGGCTTCTTCACCTCCGCCCGCGTCTGTGAACAGGTGCGCTCGGGCATCAACGCCCTGCCTCGCGGCCAGAAGAACGCCGGCCTCGCCCTGGGCTTCACCCTGCCCCAGACATACCGCTACGTGCTCCTGCCCATGGCCTTCCGCCTGGTGGTGCCGCCGCTGACCTCCGAGTTCCTCAACATCTTCAAGAACTCCGCGGTGTGCTCCACCATCGGCCTGCTCGAACTCGCCGCCCAGGGCCGCCAGCTCGTGGATTACACCGCCCAGCCCTACGAATCCTTCATCGCCGTGACCGTGCTTTACCTCATCATCAATATCGTGGTGATGCTGCTGATGCGGGTGATCGAGACCCGCAGCCGCGTCCCCGGCTACATCGGCGGAAAGTGAGGATGTCGCTATGAACTATGAATTCGATTGGTCCTCAATCCCCGGCGCGCTGCCCTTCCTTTGGGAGGGCATGAAGGTCTCTCTGGAGATCACCGTCATCGCAGTAATCTTCGGCATCGTCTGGGGCACCCTGCTGGCCATGATGCGGCTGTCTCCGGTGAAGCCTCTGGCGATGTTTGCCGCCGGCTATGTGAACCTCTTTCGGGCCATTCCGCTGGTGATGGTGCTGCTGTGGTTCTTCCTGATCGTGCCCCAGGTCCTGCGCGGCGCCTTCAACCTCGACCCCAACACCGACGTGCGCCTCACCTCGGCCATGATCGGCTTCGCCCTGTTCGAGTCGGCCTACTACTCCGAGATCATCCGCGCCGGCATCCAGTCCGTCCCCAAGGGCCAGGTCTCCGCCGCCTCGGCCCTGGGCATGAGTTACGCCCAGGCCATGCGCCTGGTGGTGCTGCCCCAGGCCTTCCGCAACATGGTCCCGCTGCTCCTCACCCAGGCCATCGTGCTCTTCCAGGACACCTCCCTGGTCTATGTCTCGGCCCTGGCCGACTTTTTCGGCGCCGCCTACAAGGTGGGTGACCGGGACGGCCGTCTGGTCGAGCTGCTGCTCTTTGCCGGTGCCGTGTATTTCGTGCTGTGCTTCAGCTTGTCCCAGGTAGTGCGCCGGTTACAGAAACGCATGGCGATGGTTTAAGGATTAAAGATGATCACGATAGAGAAGGTCTCCAAGCATTACGGCAGCTTTCAGGTTCTCACCGATTGCAGCACCCGGGTCGCCAAGGGCGAGGTGGTGGTGGTGTGCGGCCCCTCGGGCAGCGGCAAATCCACCCTCATCAAGTGCGTCAATGGCCTGGAACCCTTCCAGGCCGGCACCATCACCGTCAATGGCGTGTCGGTGGGCGATCCGAAGACCAACCTGTCCAAGCTGCGCAGCCACGTCGGCATGGTCTTCCAGCACTTCGAGCTCTTCCCCCACATGAGCATCACCGACAACCTCACCATCGCCCAGGAGAAGGTGCTCGGCCGCAACAAGGACGAAGCCCGCGACAAGGGCCTCAAGCTCCTCGACCGGGTCGGCCTCAAAGCCCACGCCGCCAAGTTCCCCGGCCAGCTCTCCGGCGGCCAGCAGCAGCGTGTCGCCATCGCCCGCGCCCTGGCCATGGACCCTATCTGCATGCTCTTCGACGAGCCCACCTCCGCCCTCGACCCGGAGATGATCAACGAGGTGCTCGACGTGATGGTCGAACTCGCCCAGGAGGGCATGACCATGATGTGCGTCACCCACGAGATGGGCTTCGCCCGCAAGGTCGCCAACCGGGTGATCTTCATGGACAAGGGGCAGATCGTCGAGGACGACAGCAAGGACGCCTTCTTCGGAGCTCCACGCTCCGAGCGGGCACGCCAGTTCCTGGCCAAGATCCTGCAGCACTGAGGTGGCCCTGCCGAAGATCCGCATTCTGGCCACCGGCGGGACCATCGCCGGTGAGGCCGACCCCGGCAACGATGGGGGCCGCTACCGGGCCGGTGTGCGCCCGGTGACCGCCTTGCTGGCTGCCGTCCCCGAGCTCGACGGGATCGCCCGCCTCGACGCCGAGCAGATCCTCGCCCTCGACAGCAAGGACATGGGCCCGGACGGCTGGCTGTGCCTGCTGTCCGCCGCCCGCCGGGCCCTGGCCGATGCACAGGTGGATGGCCTGGTGATCCTCCACGGCACCGACACCCTCGAAGAAAGTGCTTACTTCCTGCACTTGGCCCTCCCCGCCGGCAAGCCCGTGGTTCTCACTGGCGCCATGCGCCCGGCCGATCACCCCGAGGCGGACGGCCCCGCCAACCTGCGGGCCGCAGTCTCACTGGCAGCCTCGGCTGGCGCTGCGGACAAGGGAGTGCTGGTGGTGATGAACGCCCAGGCCCATGGGGCTCGCGATCTCATCAAGGCACGAACAACGGGCCTGGACGCCTTTGAAGCCGGGCAGCCCTGGGCGACGTCTCGGCCCGACGGCCGCTTCGCCACACTGACGCCATCGATACTACCCCGGGTGGACATCCTGCCCGGCTATGCCGGCGCGCCAGCCATGCTCATCGACGCCTGCGTGGCAGACGGCGCCCGAGGCCTGGTGCTGGCCCTCACCGGTCATGGCAGCGTGCCTAAAGCCTGGGAGCCGGCCCTGCTGCGGGCGCGGACACAGGGGGTCGCCATCCTCCGGGCCAGCCGCTGTTCCGGCCCCGTGATACGCAACGCCAATGCCGACGATGATGGCGCCGGCTGGCTCACCGCCGGCGACCTGCCTCCACCCAAAGCACGGGTGGCCCTGATGCTGGCCCTGGCTGCCGGCTGGGACGCCGACACCCTGCAGACACGCCTGCCAGGCTTCTGACTCAGCCTCCCCGGCCCTTGCGGGTGAACGCCACGCGGGCCTCCTCCAGCACCTGGGCCAGCTCCTCGCGGGCTTCAAGGGCAGACTGGATGAGCTTGCTCTCATCGAAGGATATCGCCTGCTGGCGAGCCAGCACTTCCGCATCATGGCGGGCAAAGCGGTTGACCAACTGCTCGGCCAGGGCGGGAGGTTCGTGCAGCAGCTCCAGGGTCCACCGCGCCATCTCCAGACTCGCCGGCAAGGTCTCACGGATCTGCCGCTCGATGCCCAGATCCATCAGGCGACCGGCGTGGAAACGGTTGCGGGCCCGGGCCACGATCTGCACATGGGGAAAGTGCTTGCGCACCAGCTCGGCAGTGCGCAACGACGCCTCCACGTCATCAATAGCCAGCACGAAGACCTTGGCCTTGTCGAGCTGGGCGGCATGCAGCAGATCCAGATGGGCGGCATCCCCATAGAACACTTTCAGGCCAAACCGCCGCATCGTATCCACCTGACCGGCGTCCGCGTCCAGCGCAGTGAAGCTGACCCCTCGTGCCAGCAGCAGGCGGCCGACGATCTGCCCGACCCGCCCGAAACCGGCAATCACCACTTCGCTTGAATGCGCCGGCAGATCGTCATAGTCACGCACCGGCTCCTTGCTCTGGGTAGCCCGGGCAATCCAGTCACCGAGCAGCAGCAGCAAAGGGGAAACCGCCATGGACAAGGCCACGACAAGGGTCAGGCGGTCGGCCTGAACCTCACCGAGCACCCGGAAGGACTGGGCGGCGTCGAACAGCACAAAAGCAAACTCGCCGCCCTGGGCCAGCGCCAGGGCCAGTGATCGGGCCTCCGGTGCCGGGCCGCCGACGATCCGGCGCAGGGCAAAGAGCACGATGAACTTGATGAAGATGAGGCCCAGAGTCAGCCCGAGAATCTGCAGGGGCTGATCCACCAGCAGACGCAGGTTGGTGGACATCCCCACTGCCATGAAGAACAGACCGAGGAGCAAACCCTGGAACGGGGCGATGGATGCCTCAAGCTCATGCCGGAACTCGGAATCGGCCAGCAGAACGCCGGCCACGAAGGCACCCAGGGACATGGACAGGCCCCCGGCCTGCATCAGCAGGGCCAGGCCCAGCACCGTCACCAAGGCTGCTGCGGTGAACATCTCCCGACTATTTACCCGGGCCACATGGCGGAACAGCGCGTCGAGCAAGGGCCGGCCAACGAAGGCGACCACCACCAGCAGGACAAGACCAACCCCCGGATGGGTCAGCGCCGTCGGCTTACCCGTGCCAAAGAGCGGAATCAGCGCCAGCAGCGGAATGACCGACAGATCCTGGAACAGCAGAATGGCAAAGGCTTCGCGACCGTGGCGGGTGGACAGCTCGCGCCTCTCGGCCAGCGTGGGCAGCACGAAGGCTGTGGACGACAGAGCCAGGATGATGCCCACCACGACAGCTGCCGACATCGACAAGCCCAGATAGCGCCCGGCCCCCGCCAGGGCCGCGGCCACGCCGAACAACTGCAGTGCCCCCAGACCGAACACGGAGCGGCGCAGGGCCCAAAGGCGCGAAGGCTTGAGCTCCAGGCCGATGACGAAGAGCAGCATGATCACCCCGAGCTCGGCGGTGTGCATGAGGTTATCGGGGTCACGTACCAGCTTGATCCCGGACGGCCCGATCAGCACTCCGACGGCCAGATAGCCGAGCACCGTTCCCAACCCGGCCCGCTTGAAAAGAGGCACGAACAGGACAGACGCCAGCAACAGGGCGGCAAAGGTGGTCAGGGATTGCATGAACGGGGAGAGGTGAGGAGCAATTCGGTATCCCGCAAGTCTCTCATAGTCCGGTGACGCAATTCGTGACCGAAGAATCTGGAAACACTCTTATGGTCCGTTTATTGCCCAAGGCTACGGCAGCCTTTCTCAGAGGCCTGATTTTGTCGGCGGGCTTTACACATCAGCAAACAGGTGCCTACCACACGCTTGGCAAATCACCTCAAAATTGTCGGATTTTAACGTTATACGACAATAGCGTTAAATTTGGCACATTCGATGCTGCTACTAATGGCAGGAAGACCCAACGATTGATTTCTCTGATGACAAAAAAGGGAGACGCACCATGAAACTCCAGCCCCTGAGCCTCTTCGCTGCGATCGTACTGACATCCGCAGGCGTTGCCACCAGTGCCAACGCCGCCAGTGCTCCCTTCACCTTCCTGCCCACGCCGGAGAACAACGCCTACGCGTCCTACGGCATGTACAAGGACGGAACGGGCCAGCTGCGCGAAGCCATCATGATGAACGGCATCCCCATCGCCTTCAAATATGATGACGTATGGTCGTACTCGGCCAAGCTCCTTGATGCCATCCAGTCGGACACCAATCCGACCAACTTCATCCCCACCGCAACCTTCGGCACCTACGACTTCTCAACCGGAACCGGGACCATCGCCGTCAACCTGAGCTCCAATGCCGGCGGTGCCACCAACCTGGACCCGAACAACTCAGGGGTGAACTTCCAGGACCCGGTCAACTTGTCGAGCAACAACAACGTGATGGGCTGGACCTGTACCTGGGGCGGGCCGACCCAGTCGTGCACCAACTCCCCGACCGGCAACTACACCTACACCTCCCCCGCCGCCAACGAGCACGGCACATCGACCGTCGGCAATATGCTGACCTACCTGCATACGCTGAACCCGAATGCCAACATTCCGGTCTTCTATGCCGACTACAACCAGACCGGCAGCGTGGACTCCCTGTGGTTCAGCGCAAAGTTCGAGGTGTGGGACAGCAGCATGACCACCCGCAAAGGCATGTGGGCACTTGACCAGACCAGCAACACGGAGTGGGACCAGAACGCCCCAACCTTCAATTACGGGGTCGTCAACTTCTATGGCGATCAGGCCACCTGTGATGCCGCCGGCGCCTACAATGCGATCACCAACCCGACCGGCTGTGCCGGGGTCACCGCCAACGGGGACGAGTACACCAAGCTGGAACACAACAAGGGTTCGGGCCAACCCGACTTCCTTGCCTACGCACCGGACATGGACCTGAGCAAGTTCGACCCGACCGACCTGATCGTGATCACGATGAGCCTGGGTTGCGTCCAGGATGCCACCGGTACCTATATCGTCAATCCCCTTACCGGCGGCACCCCGAGCACGCACAACAGCCTCGGGTGCAACACCAACGGTGGTGAGGAGTTCGGCATCGTCGGGGCACTGACGGTACCCAACCGCGTACCCGAGCCTTCATCCCTGCTTCTCTCCGGCATCGCCCTGCTGGGTGCCAGCCGGGTACGGCGCCTGATGCAGGCCTGAGCCAGCACGACAGCACCACGGCGAGCCGGGGCCCCGCCCCGGCTCGCCGTGTTTACTGAACACCACTCGCCTATAGCCCGGGATCTTCCCCGCCACCGGCAAGAGCCGCATCCACCACCCGGCGCGTCAGGTGCGGCGCAAAATACTCGATGAAGGCATAGACATAGCCCCTCAGCCAGGCATTGCGGCGCAGACCGATGCGTGTCGTGCTGGAAGCGAACAGATGGGCGGCGTCCACCATCCCGAGCTCCTTGTCCACCGCCGGGTCAAAGGCCATCTTGGCGACGATCCCCACCCCCAAGCCCATGGCCACGTAAGTCTTGATCACATCCGAATCGATGGCGGTCAGCACCACGTTCGGCTTAAGCCCGCGCCCGATGAAAGCCTCGTTGATCTTGTTGCGACCGGTGAAGGCAAAGTCGTAGGTGACGATGGGGTAGCGGGCGATGGCGTCCAGGGTAAGGGGCTGGGTGCTGAGGATAGGATGCCGCACCGGAGCGATGATGCAGCGGTTCCACTGGTAACAGGGCAGCATCACGATATCCTCGTGCTCGGCGATCGCCTCGGTGGCGATGGCGATGTCGGCCACCCCGGACAGGACGTACTCGCACACCTGGAGCGGATTGCCCTGGTGGAAGGACAGGCGCACATTAGGGTAGCGGGCCATGAAGCTGCGCACCACCGGGGGCAGTGCATAGCGGGCCTGGGTATGGGTGAAGGCGATCGACAGGCTGCCCGTCGCCTCGTTGCTGAATTCAGCGCCGACTTCCCGAAGGTTGTCCACTTCCTGCAAAATGCGCGCCGCGATCGCCAGAACCTGCTTGCCTGGTTCCGTGATATCCACAAGCCGCTTGCCGTGACGGACAAAAATCTCCACCGCCAACTCTTCCTCCAGCTGGCGGATCTGCTTGGACACCCCCGGTTGGGAGGTAAACAACGCTTCCGCCGCCTCGGAGACGTTGAGCCGATGCCGGGCGACCTCAAAGACATAGCGCAGTTGCTGGATGTTCACCTCGTTTCCCCTCTCCGCTGGAAGCAACGCATTGGCAGGCGCCAATAGAACTTATACTTCTATCAGTCTAACCAAAAACCCCTTCTTGGATCTAACAACTCCCTCTACGATGCGCTGCACAAAGATCTTGGGCCTATCATGAGCATCGCGTACACCATTGCCGGCTTTTCCGTGGGCGCCATCGTCGGTCTTACCGGCGTGGGCGGCGGGTCCCTGATGACCCCTCTCCTCGTCCTGCTGTTCGGCATCAACCCGTCCGTTGCCGTGGGCACCGACCTCCTCTACGCTGCCATCACCAAGGCCGGCGGCACCTTGGCCCATGGCATGAAGGGCACCGTCGACTGGGCCATCACCCGCCGCCTGGCCGCCGGCAGCATCCCTGCCGCCGCCCTGACCCTTCTGCTGGTCAGCCAGTTTGCCCCCGGCGGCATCGACGGCGCCGCAGCCCTCATCAAGACCTCCCTGGGCGTGGCCCTGCTGCTCACCGCCCTGGCCATCGTCTTCCGCAAGCAGATCCAGACCTACGCCCTGCGCCACACCGGTGGTCAGGAGAACCCCAGGCGCACCGCCATTCTCACCGTCATCACGGGCGCGGTGCTGGGCGTGCTGGTGTCGATTTCTTCGGTTGGCGCAGGTGCCCTCGGCGTCAGCGCCCTGTTCTTTCTTTACCCCCGCCTGCCCACTCTGCGCATCGTTGGCAGTGATATCGCTCACGCCGTTCCCCTCACGCTGGTGGCCGGCATCGGCCACTGGTTCCTGGGTAGCGTCGACTGGTCCCTGCTGGGCAGTCTTCTGATCGGCTCCCTGCCAGGCATCTGGCTGGGCAGCCATATTTCCACCCGGGTCCCCGACCGGGTGCTGCGTCCAATTCTGGCTACCATGCTGGTCTTGGTGGGCAGCAAGCTGATTGCGGCCTGACGGCCCCTGAGAGAATAACCAGGACTAACCCATGTACCGTTACGACTCTTACGACCAGAAAATCGTCGACGAACGCGTCGCCCAGTTCCGCGATCAAACCCGCCGCTATCTGGCCGGCGAGCTGACCGAAGACGAATTCCGCCCCCTGCGTTTGCAGAATGGCCTCTATATCCAGCGCCACGCCCCCATGCTGCGGGTGGCGGTGCCTTACGGGCTGCTGTCATCGCGTCAGGTGCGCACCCTGGCCCACATCGCCCGCACCCACGACAAAGGCTACGCTCACATCACCACGCGCCAGAACTTCCAGTTCAACTGGCCCGAACTCAAGGTGGTGCCGGAGATCCTGGCCGAGCTGGCCCAGGTCGAGATGCACGCCATCCAGACTTCCGGCGCCTGCATCCGCAATATCACCTCCGACCCCTTCGCCGGCGTGGCCGGTGACGAGTACATCGACCCCCGCCCCTGGTGCGAGGTACTGCGCCAGTGGAGCACCTTCCACCCCGAGTTCGCCTTCCTGCCCCGCAAGTTCAAGATGGCCGTCAATGGCGCCCACCAGGACCGGGCAGTGATCCAGTGTCACGATATCGGTCTCGAGCTCAAGCGCGATGCCGCTGGCGAGATCGGCTTCCGCGTGCTGGTGGGCGGTGGCCTCGGGCGCACCCCCATCATCGGTGAAGAGATCAGCGACTTCGTACCGTGGCAGCACATCATCACTTACTGTGAGGCAGTACTGCGGGTCTATAACCGCTACGGTCGCCGCGACAACCTTTACAAGGCGCGCATCAAGATCCTCGTCAAGGCCCTGGGCATCGCCGAGTTCAAGCGCCAGGTCGAAGAAGAATGGGTCTTTGGCAAGAACGGCCCCAACACCCTGACAGAAGCCGAGGTGGCCCGCGTAGCAGCCCACTTCACCGCCCCCACCTACGTGCAACTGCCGGGCGATGACTCCAGCTATGTCGCCCAGCGTGCAGCCAACCCGGCCTTTGCCGCCTGGGCCAAGCGCAACGTGCTGGCCCACAAGGTGCCGGGGTACGCCGTGGTGGTGCTGTCCCTGAAAGACCCGAAGCGCGCCCCTGGCGACATCACCGACGCTCAGCTCGACCTCGCGGCAGACCTGGCAGACGCCTACAGCTTCGGCGAGATCCGCACCACCCACGAGCAGAACCTGGTGCTGGCCGACGTCCGGCAATCCGACCTGTTCGCCGTCTGGGAAAAGGCCCGCGCTGCCGGCCTCGCGACCCCGACCTTCGGCCTGCTCAACGACATGATCTGCTGCCCGGGGGGCGACTTCTGCGCCCTGGCCAACGCCAAGTCCATCCCCATCGCCAACGCCATCCAGGAGCGTTTCGAGGATCTGGACTACCTCTACGATATCGGCGACCTGGAGCTCAACATCTCCGGCTGCATGAACTCCTGCGGCCACCACCACGTGGGCCACATCGGCATCCTCGGCGTCGACAAGAACGGCTCCGAGTGGTACCAGGTCAGCCTCGGCGGCAGCCAGGGCAACAACACCTCCATCGGCAAGGTCATCGGCCGCTCTTTCGCCGCAGCCGAAATGCCGGACGTGATCACCAAGATCATCGACGTCTACCGGGCCCAGCGCCAGGGAGGCGAGCGCTTCATCGAAACCGTCCGCCGCATCGGCCTCGACCCGTTCAAGATTGGTGTGTATGGCGACGCCGCCATCATCGAAAGGAATCAGAATGCCTAAGCTCATCAAGAACGGCCTCGTGATCGACGACAGCGCAGAGATCCTCGTCCTGGACGAGACCCAGGCCCCCGAAGCCCTTAACCTGCCGGAGGGCCCGGTGTTCGTACCCCTGGCCGTATGGCAGGCCCACAAGGGTGTCCTGTCCGGCCGCCCCGGGCTGGGTGTCTGGCTGGACAGCCACGAGAGCGTGGACGATCTGGCTTCCGACCTGGACAGTCTCCAGGCCATCGCCCTCAACTTCCCGAAGTTCACCGATGGCCGAGCCTACTCTGGCGCCGCCCTGCTGCGCAGCCGTTACGGTTTCAAGGGCGAGATCCGTGCCATCGGCGACGTGCTGCGCGACCAGTTCTTCTTCATGCAACGCTGTGGCTTCGACGCCATCCAGCCCAAGGCCGGCAGATACTCCGATGCCCTGCTCGCTGACGCCTTAGCCAGCCTGCAAGACTTCTCCAGCCCCTACCAGGCCGCCATCGATCAGCCCGAACCTCTGTTCCGCCGCGCCGCGCGGGTCGCCTGAGGAGGCCTCATCATGCATCCCAACCAGAATCCCAAGCTCGACGACCCCGCCCTGCTGGCCAGCCTGGAAGCCAAGCTCGCCCAGCTCAAGGCCGACCTGGCCGCATGGGCCGCCGAACTGCCGGCCATCACCATGGCCAACAGCCTGGGCGCCGAGGACATGGTGCTCACCGATGTGATCTGCACCAGCTGTCTGCCCATCGAGATTTTCTCCCTTGATACCGGCCGTCTGCCCTTGGAAACCTACGATCTGATGGCCAAGGTGCAGCAGCACTACGGGCTCAAGCTGAAGTTCTTCTACCCGAACCAGACCGCCATCGAGAACTTCACTCGCGAGAACGGCATCAACGCCTTCTACGACAGCGTCGAGCTGCGCAAGGCCTGCTGCCACGCCCGCAAGGTCGAGCCCCTGGGCCGCGCTCTGGCCGGCAAACAGGCCTGGATCACCGGCCTGCGGGCCCAGCAATCCACCACCCGCACCGACCTGCCCAAGCGTCAGTTCGATGAGGGTAATGGCCTGGTCAAGTTCAACCCCCTGTCCGAGTGGACCGAGAAGGAAGTGTGGGCCTACATCCGTCTCAACAAGGTTCCATACAACGCCCTGCACGACAAGTTCTACCCCAGCATCGGCTGTGCGCCCTGTACGCGCCCCGTCTCCATCGGCGAGGACGTGCGCGCCGGGCGCTGGTGGTGGGAAAATCCGGAAACCAAGGAATGTGGTCTGCACGTCAAGAAGTGACGGACAGTCAAGAAACCTCTATCGAGTAAAGCAATGTCGACGCTCACCAAGCAAACCCTGAGCCACCTGGACTGGCTCGAATCCGAAGCCATCCACATCATGCGTGAAGTGGCTGGTCAGTGCAGCAACCCGGTGCTGCTATTCTCCGGCGGCAAGGACTCCATCTGCATGCTGCGGATCGCCGAAAAGGCGTTCCGCCCGGGCAAATTCCCCTTCCCCCTGATGCACATCGACACCGGCCACAACTATCAGGAAGTGGTCGCCTTCCGCGACAAGCGTGCCGCCGAACTGGGTGAACGCCTGATCGTGCGCTCGGTGGAAGACTCCATGAAGCGCGGCACCGTGGTGCTCAAGCACGAGAACGAGTCTCGCAACAAACACCAGTCTGTGACCCTGCTGGAGGCCATCGAAGAGTTCGGCTTCGACGCCTGCATCGGCGGCGCCCGTCGTGACGAGGAAAAGGCCCGCGCCAAGGAGCGCATCATGAGCTTCCGCGACGAATTCGGCCAATGGGACCCGAAGAACCAGCGCCCCGAGTTGTGGAACCTCTACAACGCCCGCAGCCACAAGGGCGAGAACATCCGCGCCTTCCCGATCTCCAACTGGACCGAGATGGACGTGTGGCAGTACATCGAGCGCGAAGGCCTCGAACTGCCCTCCATCTACTTCGCCCACACCCGCCCGGTGGTGATGCGCCAGGGCGCCATCGTGCCGGTCAACGTCCCGCTGACCAGTGGTGAGCTGACCAACCTGCCCAGGGCCGGTGAAGAGATCATCGACCTGCAGGTGCGTTTCCGCACCGTGGGTGACATTTCCTGCACCGCCCCCGTCGAGTCGGACGCCGACAGCGTCGAGAAGATCGTGCTGGAAACTGCCACCACTACCATTACCGAGCGCGGCGCCACCCGCCTGGACGACCAGACCAGCGACGCCTCCATGGAACAACGCAAGAAAGAGGGTTACTTCTGATGACCGCCCATGTTGAAGACCACGGACTGCTGCGCTTTCTGACCTGCGGCTCCGTGGATGACGGCAAAAGCACCCTGATCGGCCGCCTGCTGTTTGACACCAAGACCATCCTGGCCGACACCCTGACGGCCATTGAGCGCACCTCCACCAAGCGTGGCCTGACCGCCGTTGATCTATCCCTGCTGACCGATGGCCTGCAGGCCGAGCGCGAACAGGGCATTACCATCGACGTGGCCTACCGCTACTTCTCCACCGGCACGCGCAAGTACATCATCGCCGACGCGCCGGGTCACGAGCAGTACACCCGCAACATGGTCACCGCAGCCTCCACCGCCAACGTCGCCATCATCCTGATCGACGCGCGCAAGGGCGTGCTCACCCAGACCCGTCGCCACAGCTACCTGGCCAAGCTGGTGGGTATCCCCCACGTCATCGTGGCCGTCAACAAGATGGATCTGGTGGACTACGACCAAGCCACCTACGATTCCATCGTGGCCGAGTACAAGGCCTTCGCCGAGCAGATCGGCCTTAAAGACGTGCGCTTCATCCCGCTGTCGGCCCTCGTCGGCGACATGATCGTGGACCGGGGCGAGCGCCTCGGCTGGTACCAGGGCCCGACCCTCATCGACATCCTCGAAGCCGCCCCCGCAGCCCACACAGAAAAGGCCGAGAGCTTCCGCTTCCCGGTGCAATACGTATGCCGCCCGCAGGCCTCCGACAACCCCGAGCTGCACGACTACCGGGGCTTCATGGGCCGGGTCGAGTCCGGCGAGGTCAAGGTGGGCGACAGCGTCACCGTGCTACCCAACGGCCTGAGCACCAAGGTCAAGGACATCCAGCTCTACGGCGAGTCCATCGGCAAGGCCATCCACGAGCAGTCCGTGACCCTGCTGCTGGAAGACGAAATCGACATCTCCCGGGGCGACATGATCGTGAATAGCGACGAGCTGCCCAGCCAGACCAAGCAAGTGGATGCCATGGTGTGCTGGCTCTCCGAAACCCCGCTGTCGCCGGCCCGCACCTACTGGCTGCGCCACACCACCCGGGAAGTCAAAGCCAAGGTGGCCGTCATCGCCCATCGGGTAGACATCAACACCCTGGCCAACGAGGGCACCACCACCCTGGCGATGAACGACATTGCCCAGCTCACCCTCAAGCTGGCCCAGCCGATCTTTGCGGACAACTACACCGACTCCCGCGCCACGGGAGCCTTCATCCTGATCGATGAATCCAACAACAACACCGTCGGCGCCGGCATGATCGTGGGCTGAAGCCCGTATCTTCGCCACTCCAAACTTGCAAGGGCCGCATCTGCGGTCCTTTTTTCATTGCCAGGCCACTCCAAGATGACAGGCTCCCTCACTACTTGGCCGCACCCTGAACCCAGAAAAAGAAATGGCCGCCCGAAGGCGGCCAAAGTCCCGGATGGGACGAGCGAATCGATAACTCAGGCGGCTGCCGGCATCACCCTCCGGGCCATGCCCACGAGCATGGGGACGTCCAGGATCAGGGCCACACGCCCATCCCCCATGATGGTCGCCCCGGCCACACCAGGCACTCGCCGGTAGTTGGCCTCAAGGCTCTTGATTACGACCTGGTGTTGACCAATCAGCTGGTCGATGAACAGTGCGGCGCTCTGGCCATCGGCCTCAAGCACGACCATAATGCCCTTCTGCCAGTCGGTGATCGCCCCCTGGATGCGAAAGACCTCATGGAGACAGATGACGGGAAGGTATTCGCCCCGCACCTGGATCAGGCGCTCGACGCCGGACACGCTCTTCATCATGCCCCGCTCGGGCTGCATGGACTCCATGACGTAACCGAGGGGGATGATGTAGGTCTCCGGCCCCACGCCGACGCTCATGCCATCGAGAATGGCCAGGGTCAGCGGCAGGCGCACAGTGATGCGGGTACCGACGCCCGGCATAGAATCGAGCTCGATCCGCCCCCCCATGGCCGAGATGTTCTTCTTCACCACATCCATGCCGACACCACGACCTGACACTTCCGTCACCTGGTCGGCCGTCGAGAAGCCTGGCTCCATGATGAGCTGCCACACCTCCTGATCGCTCATGGTGTCACTGACGGCCATGCCACGCTCCTTCGCCTTGGCGAGGATTCGGGCACGGTTCAGGCCGGCGCCATCGTCCCCCACCTCAATGACGATGTTGCCGCTTTGATGGTAGGCACTGAGGGTAATGGTGCCGGTTTCGGGCTTGCCCGCAGCCAGACGCTTGTCAGGCGTTTCCAGACCGTGGTCGAGGCTGTTGCGCACCAGATGAGTCAGAGGGTCGGTGATGCGCTCGACCAGACTCTTGTCCATCTCGGTCGTCTCCCCAATGGTCTTCAGCTCCACATGCTTTCCAAGCTTCTGGGAGAGATCACGGACCACCCGGGGGAAGCGGCTGAAAACGACGGAGATCGGCATCATCCGGATGGACATCACCGACTCCTGGATGTCGCGGGTGTTGCGTTCAAGCTGGGCCAGGCCGTTGATGAGACGTTCGAAGATGACCGGATCGGCGTTGCTGGCAGCCTGGGTGAGCATGGCCTGGGTAATCACCAGCTCCCCTACCAGGTTGATCATCTGGTCTACCTTCTCGACACTGACCCGAATCGAGCCACTATCTCCCGTCCCTGCAGCCTTCACGGGCGCCTTCCTGGCCGCAGTCGTGGTCGCCGCTGCGACAGGTGAGGGCGCTGTTGCTGCGGCCTCGGGCACCGCGACCACAGCGGCCGGCGGGGGTGCCGCCGCGGCCACCGGCAACGGCTCGAACAGGCCGTAAGCGGTTTCCTGGGGCGCGGCAATGGCGGGCGGAGCGGGCTCATCGAACAGACCGTAGGCCGTCTCCACGGCTACCGTTGCGGCGGACTGCTCCAGGGCCGGGAGTTCGGTAAAGAAACCATAGGGCTCTGCTTCCCGTCGGGCCAGCAGGCTGGTCACTTCAGCATCGTCAAAGAAACCATAGGCCTCTTGCGTTGCGGCAGGAGCAGACGGCACTTCGCCGAGCGGCTCGAAGAAACCGTAGGCGTCGTCACTCGTGCGCCAACTGTCGCCGGATGACGCCTCCAGATCATCGAAGAAACCATAGGCATCGCCATCCCCGCCCCGCCCCGAGAAGGGCTCGATCCGCAGCGACGCAGCATCCACGACAAAATCCAGGACACCTCGGAGCAACTCGGCATCCACGTCGGTAACGATACGCAGGTGACACTCACGCGTCCCACCACTGGGCGACTGGATGGACTCGACGGCACCAAAGCTGCCAAGCTCCCTGATCAGGTGTGCAAGACTCTCCCCATCCTCGACAGCCGCACCAGCCAGCACGAAATACAGGTCAAAGCCCATCCCAGGCGAAGTCGATACCACAGCATCGCCAGGCTGCGCAGAGGGCGCCGGGATGACGGGAACGCTTGCCTCCTTCGGCTCGTCAAGCGCACGGCACAGGGCCTCCAAGCGATGGCAAATAGCCTCGGCGGCCTCCCGGTCGGCATCCTCCTCACCACGATGTGCGGCGAGCAGGTTCTTGAGCACATCACCGGCGACCAGTGACGCGTCCACCATGTCGTCGGTAAGTGGCGCCTCCCCCTTTCGCACCCGGTCGAGCATCGTCTCGAGGATATGGGTGACTTCCATCATGTCCTGGAAACCGAAGGTCCCGCTCGATCCCTTGATCGAGTGGGCAGCCCTGAACAGGGCGTTAACCTCTTCCGGATCGGGGGCGCCGGGATCAATCGCCAGCAGCAACGCCTCCATGCTCGCCAAGTGTTCTGCAGCTTCCTCGAAGAACACCTGGTAGAACTGGCTCATGTCTATGGCCATGCCTGTCTCCCGTGATGCACGACGGCCGATGCGGCCTTAACCGATCACCTTCTTGACGACCTCGATCAGTTTCTGGGGGTCGAAGGGCTTGACCAGCCAGCCGGTCGCGCCTGCCGCACGCCCTTGGGACTTCATCGTATCGGAGGACTCGGTGGTGAGCATGAGGATAGGCACGCTACGGTACTGGGGCATGGCCCGCAGGGACTTGATCAGAGACAGACCATCCATGCGCGGCATGTTCTGATCGGTAAGCACGAGGTTGCAGGCTCTCGCCTTTGCCTTGTCAAGGCCGTCCATGCCATCGACAGCCTCGACCACCTCGTAGCCGGCACTTTTCAGAGTAAAGGACACCATCTGCCGGATGGAGGCAGAATCATCAACGGTGAGTACGGTCTTGGCCATCGTCATTTCCTAGGGTTCTGTGACTAAAACAAATCTATCTCGCCGTGCGAGACTTCCTGCTGACGCACCGGACGAGCCCCGGTCTTCTCTTCAAGTGCAGCAAGCTGCACCCGCATTTCTTCCACCACCCGTAGGAGCGGCGCCGCGTCCCCCGCTGTCGCCGCTTGCTGGATACAGCCCGACAAAGCATCAAACTGCCCCATCAACTGGGTCAGGCCATTCACGCGGCGTTCCACGTGGGCTATCAATTGGGACACAAGATCCTGAAACTGGAGCGCGGTCACAGCACGATTGACTTCGGCATCCATGACCTGAGCATGCTCGGCGAGATGACTGATGGCATCGCCCCGCTGGCGGTTGAGCCCTTCCATGGAGATCAGGACCTGCTCCACTTGCTGTTTTGATTCAAGTGCAAAATTCATATCGGTGGAGGCCAGCTTCTCAATCGCCTCTTCCGTACCCCTCACGCCCTCCCGCATCCCCTGCATGACCACAGCAATCTGCTGGCTGCACTGGCTGGTGCGGGTAGACAGATCCCTGACCTCATCCGCCACCACCGCAAACCCCCGTCCGGCCTCACCGGCTCGGGCGGCCTCTATGGCTGCATTGAGCGCCAGCAGGTTGGTCTGCTTGGCAATGCCGGAGATCTCGGTAAGGATCGACTCCACGTCCCTGGCCCGCTTCGAGATCCGGTCGGTCAACTCGACCAGTTCCATGCCGAGCTTGCTGTTCATGATCACGCTGTCCACCACGCGTTGCATGACACCACTGGTCTGGGCAACGAATTCATCCAGGCGCACGCCCTCATCGCCATCGGCATCGTCGCTGGCAAGGCTCACCGCGATCGCCTGCTGTGCGTTTGTGGCGGCAAGGATGCCGTGAAAACTCCCGGTGAGGGATGCAATGGCCTCGGAAAGCATCTGCTGCACCTGGTCGACCTCCTCCCGGATGCACTGATACTGATTGCACGAGCTCACCGAAGCATCGATCAACAGCGTTTCGACCGCTGCGTAAACCTCGCTCGACGAGACCTGCTGCTCGGCGGTCTTCTCGACCACCACCGGGGAAGGCACAGCCAGGACGAGGGCGATCCAGCCCGGAACCACACCAGCGAGTGCCAAAGCAACCGGCCAGCCTCCGCCCTGCAGGTAAACCACCACCCCCGCCACGAGGCCTGACCACAGCAAGCCCAGCAGGATGATCGTTGTACGGGTGAGCTTCATAGTGGTTGGTTTATCTCGGATACACAAATAAACATATCGTCACTCAAGGGCGATTCCTTTAGTGACCGGGCGCCACAGGACGGGCCCCCGACTTCAGTCGAGCCTGGACCTCGCTGGCCTCAAGAGCGTTCTCGGCGCTGACTTCAAGCTTCCTCGAATCCCCCGCACGCATGGCCACCTCGGCCTGCTTGTTGAGTACGACGATACTGATGCGTCGATTGATCGGAAGATTGGGGTTCTCTGGATCAAGGGGCAGCGTATCCGCCAACCCGACGACCCGGACCATCTTGCCCTCAGCCAGGCCTCCTGCGACCAGCTCACGCCGCGACGCATTGGCCCGATTCGCCGACAGCTCCCAGTTCGAGAAACCCCGCTCTCCACCGGCATAGCGGGTCGAGTCCGTATGCCCCGAGAGACTGACCCGGTTATCCACGCCATTCAGCGTGGCACCTATAGCCCGCAGCAACTCCTGCGTGTAAGGCTTCAGCGACGCACTCGACGAATCGAACATCGGCCTGTTCTGCTCGTCCACGATCTGGATGCGCAAGCCTTCGGTGGTGATGTCCAGCAACAACTGATTCTTGAAGGGCCGCAGGCTCGGACTTGCCTCGATGATGGCCTCAATCTGGCCCTTGAGATCCTCCAACCGCGCCCGCTCCTTGCGCTCCTCCGCCTTCTTGGCCGCCTCGGAGCCTTCGTCGCCCGTCGGCTTGGTTGCCCCCTTGGCCGATTCGATATTCATGGAGCGCTTTCCATCCACATCACCGCGCTTGACCTGTCCCACAGAACGGGTGAGATCCTGCCCGCCACCGGCAATCGGGCTCGTCGCATCACCCGCACCAGAGCCACCACTCATTGCCACCTTGAGCGGTGAATTGAAGAAATCGGAGATGCCCTGCAGATCACCCTGAGCCGTGGAGCCCAGAAGCCACATGAGCAGAAAGAAGGCCATCATTGCAGTCACGAAGTCGGCATAGGCGATCTTCCACGCCCCCCCGTGCGCGCCACCACCGCCCTTCTTGATCTTCTTGACGACAATCGGCTGCTGGGTATCGTCGCTCATGTAAAGCGCTCCTCACCCGTCGGCACTATGCAAGCAAGCCTCATGAAGAGCCTCACTTCCGGCTCTTGATCGCTTCTTCAAGCTCGGCAAACCCGGGCCGGTCCGAGGAGAAAAGCACCTTTCGGCCGAACTCCACCGCCACCTGCGGTGCATACCCGTTCATGCTCGCCAGCAGAACCGCCTTCATGCACTGGTAGATTTTTCCGCCCTCTTCCACCTTCTGCTCGAGTTGCCCGGCGACCGGCGCCACAAAACCGTAGGAAATAAGAATACCCAGGAAGGTGCCCACCAACGCGCCACCGATCATCTTGCCAAGCACGGCAGGTGGCTGGCCGACCGAGCCCATCACGTTCACAACGCCCATCACCGCCACGACGATACCGAATGCTGGGACAGCATCCCCCACCTTCGCCACCACGTGGGCAGGCGTATGCGCCTCCTGGTGATGGGTCTCCATCTCGATATCCATCAGGTTTTCGATTTCGAAGGCATTCAGATTGCCACCGACCATCATGCGGAGGTAATCACAGAGAAAATCCACCGCGTGATGATCCGCCGTGAAAGCCGGATACTTGGAGAGAATCGGACTACCCTCCGGGTTCTCGATATCCCCTTCGATCGACATCAAACCTTCCTTGCGCACCTTGGCAAGAATCTCATACAGCATGCACAGCAGGTCCACATAAAAGGCCTTGTTGTACGGGGACCCCTTGAAGATAGTGGGTAAGGCCGCAATGGTTCCCTTGATGGCCTTGGGCCCGTTGCCGGCGACGAAACCACCGATGGTCAGACCTACAATTGCGATGTACTCGGTGGGAACCCACAAGGCCGCCAGACTGCCGTGAACGGCATAGGTACCCAGGGATGCCGCCAAGATAATGACGTAGCCGATTATCAGAAACATCGCAGAAACCTCGTTCTGTAAATACGCCCCGGCAATACAACCCGCAGGGCTTGATTCTTCGGGTGGGATATCGGCCCTGCCTGAAGAAACTTGAGCTCAAAAAGCAAGCCTGTCGTCACCCGACCAGACTAAAAAAAACCGCCGATCAAAAGCCGGCGGCCAAGCTCTCAGAGTTCAGGGGCGCTTCACTGCGCTGTCGTTTCGAGGGGCTGGGAGGCCCGTCGGGTCTTGCCTGCCCGCGATGGCACATGGCACAGACCGCAGACATATTCATGGGTTGGGTCAAAGGCATGGGAGACGAACTCACCGCCGCAGCAAGTGCATTTCGCGGACTGGAGCAGTTTTGCATCGAGGAAGCGGATCAATGTCCAGGCACGGGTGAGGCTCAGCACCTGCTCCATCTCGAAAGATTCAATGTGTTCGTTGTAAAGCCGGTAGGCTTGCACGATTGCGTCCAGATCTTCCTGCTTAGCATGCAGACGCACGAACCTGTAAAAGGCCATGAACAACGACGCATGGATGTTGGGCTGCCATGACATGAACCAGTCAGTGGAAAACGGCAGCATGCCCTTGGGCGGCGACACCCCACGAACCTCTTTATAGAGCTTGAGCAGGCGCTCGCGACTGAGCGAGGTCTCCGCTTCAAGCATCTGCATGCGCGCACCCAGTTGGATCAGGTCTACCGCCTTCTGGATGTCCTGCGCCTCCTGCAATACGCTTTTGTTCCGCATGATGCCCTCTGGCCAGTGACGGTCAGGCCAAGGTTTCCACCGGGCGTCCTGCAGCCAGAATCGCAGCGTGCAGGTGCGCAGTGCCTCGCTCCCGGCCATGGGAAGAGAGCAGATCCACCAACAGGCTGTCATTGAACCGGAACTGGCAAAGCAGCATGTTTGAGCTTGCCATTCGCAAGACCTGTGCGGAGCTCAGACCTTCAAGCATCTCCGCCACATCCTCGCCGACTCCCAGTCGATAGATCGCGGCAGCACGATCCTCCCGCAACATTTGCTGGGCAAGCATCAGGTAGGCCAGATTGAGCTCCCGAATCTCGGCGTGCATATCGCTTGTGCGCATGATCTTATCTCCTCGGCAGTCCGCCTTTTTCATGCGGCAAATTCTGCCGATAAGCGGCAAACACCACTATCCGCAGGCTTCGGATTCTGGCGTAGGATCAATTACGTAAACGCGAGTAAGAAATTCGCCTACACGAGAACGGCCATAGAAGGCCTGCATGTCCGATCGGGGTACGTCGCAATGCCGGACAGAGCGCATTCAGCGCGGAGGAACGATAGGCCCAGGCCGCAGCGACTGAGCTGTCATGATGCGGTTGCGCCCCTTGTTTTTGGCCAGATACAGCGCTTGATCAGCACGCTTGATCAGTGCCTCTGGCTCACTCATCACCGTGTCTCGCGTCGCTACGCCAATACTCACAGACATGTTAAGGGTTTGCCCTCCCTGCTCCAGAGAGGCGCTTTCTACCGCAAACCGGACACGCTCGGCGCAGGCCAGCGCCGCATCCAACCCTGTATCCGGACAGATGACGAGAAACTCATCGCCTCCGGTACGAGCGACAATATCCTGAGCGCGGAGCGCCCCCTTGACAGCCCCGGCTACCTGCTTCAGCACCGCGTCCCCCACATCGTGGCCGTAGGAATCGTTGTAGGTCTTGAACATGTCCACATCGATCACCATGGTCGATAGCGGACGACGTGTCCGGGAAGAAACCAGCCACTCCTGCTGCCCACGTTCGATGGCGTAACGTCGATTAGGAAAGCCTGTCAGGGAGTCCGTCAGTGCAACCTCCTGGAGACGACGGTTGGACACCGCCAGTTCGGCGGCAAACCGGCGAATCTCCTCCCGGTCCCGATCAAGCTCCTGCTGCAGCCGGATCACCCGCTGCCCGGCCCGGAGTCGGGCAGCCAGGACACGGGGTTTGATCGGCTTGTTCATGAAATCATCGACGCCGTTTTCAAAAGCTTCGATCAACCGGTCTTCATCCTCCAGACTCGTCATGATCAATATGTAGAGCCCGCGACCAATTTTGGTCTGGCGCAAAGCGCGAGTCAGCTCAATGCCCGACATCTCAGGCATTACCCAGTCAATGATCATCAACTGAGGCTGAAACTCCAGCGCCATTTCCATGCCGGCCAGACCATCTGCAGCCTCAAGAACCTGATGCCCCACCGTTTCCAGCACCTTGCGGACAAGGGCACGCATGGAGGCATCATCATCGACGATCAAAACCCGCATCGGCTGCACACCGGGAGCAAGCCCCTGGATCTGCAAGCCGGCAAAGGCAGGAGCATTTTCCTGAACCACTCGCGGCGCTCCTGCAGACTCCAGCAACAAAGACTGGGCTGCAGCCAGCCCGGCCGCGATCTCCTCGCCCCGACTGGCAAGCTCACTGAAGGGCGGGATCTCGAGCGTTTCAAGCTCCAGCAGACTGCCCCAAGCCTGCCACTCGCGCACGACTCCGTCGCACAACTCGCTGATGGCCACCCGATCCAGGCCTAGCCGGGCACCAATCTCGAACAGACGCCCCATCAGGTTGGGTCGCTCGGCCTCTTCCGCCAGGCACACATCGGAGATGTAAGACGCAAGACTCAGCGAGTGGGCGATGACATATTCGCGGGAGTTCTCCGGATAGCCGGCCTCCTCTGGCGACTCAGCAAAAAAAGCCGGCTCGTGAAAGATCCTGGGCAGCCCCCAGTCAGCCAACATGGCCGCGCCGAGTTCGCGATGATTCAGTGCAAACGCTCGTTGCTCCAGCGCAACCAACGGCACATCCCGGTACTCCAGCGTCTGCTGCAGCACCTTGCCGTACTCGAGAGGATAAAGCGTTGCCAGCGCCAATTCGCCTATTCTCGCAAGCAGCCCCAGACAAAAGGTTTCCTCCGCTGCTGCCGCACGCGTGCGCTGGGTGATGGCCTGCATTCCGAGCGCATAGACCAGGCAACTCGTCCAGTAACGACCGTAATCGAAGCTCTTGCAGGCCCCATCCCGATAACTCGATAAAAGGGAGAAGCCCAGCGCCAACGTGCGTACCGCAGGCAAACCCAAGACCATCAAGGCCTCCTGGACAGACGCGATTGCACGCCGGTTGTAGCCTGCCAGTCCGTTAGCTGCCTTGATCAGGCGACCGACAAACGCGGGGTCCGTCTTGATGATCCTCGCCAGATCCCCCATCGAACTGTCTTCCTGCTGAATCAACCGGATGATCGCCAACGCGACGCCTTTAGGCGAAGGTAGGTCTCCGGATGCTTTCAAGTGCTCAAACTTCGTGATGTCGATCGGCAAGGCCATGTCTGGTCCAATGAGGTTCTGCGGCCTAAAGCCACGCGTCACACATTATCGGACATGTGCCCACGGGTCTTTAGGAGATCCCGGCGAAAAACGCAAAGCCTGACGTCCACACCGGCACCTTGAATTAGAATCCGAAAGGTATCCATGCTTCCATCCGGCCAATGAACTACTGCTCCCACTGCGGCGCCCAGGTGAGTCTCAGAATTCCAGCAGGCGACAGCCTTCCCCGGCATGTGTGCGACCAATGCGGCACCATTCATTACCAGAACCCGAAGGTTGTAGTCGGAGCTCTGGTGGAATGGGAAGACAGGATTCTCATGTGCCGCAGGGCCATTGAACCTCGCTACGGTTTCTGGACACTTCCTGCCGGCTTCATGGAAAACAACGAGACATGCGGCGGTGCTGCACTGCGCGAGACCTTCGAGGAAGCAGGGGCACGCATCGCTCTCGGGCCAATGTTCTCTTTCGTCGACCTGCCCCACATCAGCCAGATCCACATCATCTACAGAGCCACACTGCTTGACCTGGATTTCCAACCGGGGGAAGAATCGCTGGAAGCCTGCCTGATGACGGAACAGGAGATCCCATGGCCAGAAATTGCATTCCGCTCTGTGGACTACACGCTGAAGTGCTTCTTTGAGGACCGCCGTCGAGGCCAGTTCGAGCTGCACACTACAAGCCTCGCCATCCCTGCCGGCAGCCTAGTCAAATGAGTTCCCTCGACTAAGGGCCTTCAGGCTCAAATACAACGGACAGCCTCACCCGGTCGCCCTGCCCCTGCCCCAGGGCAGGTGTCGCAACCCGCTCAACCGCACGCCGAACCATCTGCAGGGCAAGGGTATCTACAGCATCCACACCACTGGAGTCGGCAAGTGAAACCAATGCCACTCTGGTGCCGCTGGTAACGCGGATATCCACAACCACAATCCCATTGAAGGCAAGCCCGCCGCTTTTCTGCGGGCGCGACTCCAGCACGGCCGACGCTACGGCAAACTTGTATGCCTGCAGGTCGGGCGGGGCACCCTCTCTGTCTTCGAGCATGGCCTCAGACGGCGCCGCCTTCGCGACAACAGGCGAGGCTTGGTCTGAACCACGTCGCCCTGTTTGGCCAGCCGGCTGACTTTTGTGAGGACGATCCATACCGCCAGCGGGCTGCGGGGCCCCTTCTGAAGCCAAGTCGGGACGCCCCCCCTTACCGGATGGGCGCTCCGCAACATCGGCAAGCACAGGCCCCTCAAGTTTAGTTATATGCACGCGTAAACGCTTACTCGGCTCAGGCAAAACCACGCGCGGCAAAGGGAGGGGCCAGAAAACCACCAGATGCGCGCACAAAGACAGCAAGAGAATCTGCATCAGCCGACGCCGGATCATATGACAATAACATCGATATATTTTGATCGTTCACACTAATGCGGCCTGCATCAAACTGGCAACCAGTCACTCGACAGTCAAACAACATACAGACTTGCCCCTCCCGGTTAACCAACACTGCGAGGAGATCGGCATGCAGGCCCGCTCGTGGCGGGGCGACACGAGCGAAAAGAACCGACGTGCGTCGGCCGGCCCAAGGGACAGCTACCCCAGTTCATTGATGATCAGCAGTCGGCTTTCCCCGGTTTCCATCACTGTGCGACACTGCACACGGTCTCCCCACCCCACTTTCATATTCATCCGGCAATGACCACTACACCCTCGCGCAGCCTGCTTGCCCTCGTCGCCTTGGTCAGCACCCTTGCCCTCAATGCGCCTGACGCCGAAGCGCGGCGCTTTGGCGGTGGCCGCAGCATCGGCATGAGCCACAGCACCTCAAGCTCAACGCACGCCCCTCACCACGACACTACACCCGACATTGTCTACCGGCCGACGCCCCTGCCCCCCCTTCGCTACCAGGCCCCCCTGCCCTCGTCGGTACCAACGTCCAGCTTCCGTTCAAACAACTATGGCGGCGACACGACGCGGGCAGTGGCACGTGCCGAAGCCGTGCTTCGGGCCGAATCCCTGGCCGCCCGCCGCCAGCGCGCCCAGCCGGGCGCGGCCGCATCGTCCGAACCCGGAGCCGAAGAGGACGCGGCCCGTTACCTCACGTCCCGCAATCAGGCCTCAGCCCAGCAGGACACCGCCCCGCAATATCAGCGGGTCGCCGACCCCCGCTTCGGCCGCATCACAGACAATGTTGCTCCGTCCCGCCCCTGCGAGTTCAAACCTGTGATGAGCGACGAGGACTACATCGTCTGCGGCGCCACGCCGCCGAGCTTCCCCGCCGGTCGCTGACGCACTTCCCTGGCGGAAATACCCCCCTTTCCCCCCCCTGTTCCGCCCTAAGCCCGGCCCCTGCCACGCATAACATCGGCTCCATATTCCCCTGGAGCACCGATGAAAGCCGTGATCCTCGCGGGTGGCCTGGGCACCCGCATCAGCGAAGAGACCGTCAACCGCCCGAAGCCGATGATCGGCATCGGCGGTCGTCCCATTCTCTGGCACATCATGAAGATCTATTCCAGCCACGGCATTCACGACTTCGTGATCTGCTGCGGCTACATGGGCTACGTGATCAAGGAGTACTTCGCCAACTACTTCCTGCACATGTCGGACGTCACCTTCGACATGACCCACAACCGCATGGAGATCCACGAACGCCATGCCGAACCCTGGCGCGTGACCCTGGTGGATACCGGCGATAGCACCCAGACCGGTGGCCGCCTGGGCCGGGTGCGCCAGTACCTGGAAGACGAGGACGCCTTCTGCTTCACCTACGGAGACGGGGTGGCCGACATCGACATCGGCGCCGAACTGGCCTTCCATCGCAAGCATGGCAAGCTGGCCACCGTCGCCGCCGTCCAGCCCCCCGGGCGCTTCGGCTCCCTGGAACTGAAGGGCGACGCCGTCAGCGCCTTCGTCGAGAAGCCCCTCGGCGACGGCGGCTTCATCAACGGCGGCTTCTTCGTGCTCTCGCCCAAGGTGCTGGACCTCATCGACAGCGACCAGACCATCTTCGAGGGCCCCGTCCTTGGCGAACTCATCGCCAAGGACCAACTCGCAGCCTTCCAGCACACCGGCTTCTGGCGCCCCATGGACACCCTGCGTGACAAGACCGTGCTGGAAGACCTGTGGACCAGCGGCAACGCCCCATGGAAAACCTGGTGAATCCGGCCTTCTGGCGAGGCCGGCGGGTCTTCCTCACCGGCCACACCGGTTTCAAAGGCAGTTGGCTGAGCCTGTGGCTGCAGTCCATGGGCGCGGAGGTACACGGCTACGCCCTCGCCCCCGACACCACCCCGGCCCTTTTCGAGATCGCCGACGTGGCCGGCGGCATGCATTCCACGCTGGGCGACGTCCGTGACGCCATCGCCCTGCACACCGCCCTGGCCGCCGCCCGGCCGGAGATCGTCCTCCACCTGGCGGCCCAGCCCCTGGTACCGCTTTCATATGAGGCGCCGGTGGACACCTTCGCCACCAACGTGATGGGCACGGTGCATCTGCTCGATGCCTGCCGCCAGGTTCCCGACATACTGGCCGTGGTGGTGGTGAGCAGCGACAAGTGCTACGAAAACCGCGAGCAGCCACAGGGCTACAGGGAAGACGACCCCATGGGCGGTCACGACCCCTACTCCGCCAGCAAGGGCTGCACCGAGCTGGTGGTCGCCTCCTACCGCCGTGCCTTCCTGTCTGCCCAGGGCATCCCCGTGGCCAGCGCCCGCGCCGGCAACGTGATCGGCGGCGGCGACTGGACCCCCAGCCGGCTGGTGCCCGACGTGCTGGCCGCCTTTGCCGCCGGCACCCCCGTCACCCTGCGCAACCCGGGCGCCATCCGCCCCTGGCAGCACGTTCTGGAACCCTTGTCCGGCTACCTGCTGCTCGCGCAGCGGCTTGTCGAAAGCGGCCCGGTCTTTGCCGAAGGCTGGAACTTCGGCCCTGACGACAGCGACGCCAAGACCGTCGCCTGGGTCGTCGAGCGCCTGGCCGAAGGCTGGGGCCCCGACGCCCGCTGGGCCGTGGCCGACACCCCCCAGGTGCACGAAGCCCACACCCTCAAGCTCGACTGCAGCAAGGCCCGCAACCGGCTGGGCTGGCAAGCCCGCTGGCACGCCGGTGAAGCCGTGGCGCGCAGCCTCGCCTGGCACCGGGCCTGGCAGGGCGGCGCCGACATGCAGCGCTACACCCTCGACGAAATCGCCGCCTTCGGAAGCCCCCCATGAGCCTGATCCGCAAAACCCTCACCCCCGGCGCCGACGGCCGCCTCCAGCTCGACCTGCCGGAGCTGGCCGGGCAGGAACTGGAGATCATCGTCCGCCCGGCCCGGGCCGCCGCATCGCCGCAGGCCTGGCGCCCCGGCATCGACGCCGTGCCGCCCTCCGGCAAGGTCGTGGGTGACCCCGAGAAGGACGCCATGATCGACGCGGCCCTCGACGCCTGGCTCACCACCGGGCGCTTCAACGACGCCTTCGAGGCGCGCCTGGCCGCCTTCGTCGGCGTGGCCCACGCCCTCACCGTCAACTCCGGCTCGTCGGCCAACCTGGTGGCCTTCTCGACCCTTACTTCACCCAAGCTCGGCGCCCGCGCCATCCAGCCCGGCGACGAGGTCATCACCGTGGCGGCGGGCTTCCCGACCACCGTCAATCCCATCCTCCAGAACGGTGCCGTGCCGGTCTTCGTGGACGCCAGCCTGCCGGGTTACAACATCGACGTGAGCCTGCTGGAGGCGGCCCTGTCGCCCCGCACCAAGGCCATCATGATTGCCCACACCCTGGGCAACCCCTTCGACCTGGACGCCATCTGCGCCTTCGCCCAGGCCCACGGCCTGTGGCTGATCGAAGACTGCTGCGACGCCCTGGGCTCCACCTGGAAGGGCCGCAAGGTCGGCACCTTCGGCCATCTCGCCACCCTGTCCTTCTACCCCGCCCACCACATCACCATGGGCGAGGGCGGCGCGGTGCTCACCAACGACCCGACGCTGCGCCAGATCGCCGAATCCTTCCGCGACTGGGGCCGTGACTGCTGGTGCAAGCCGGGCTGCGACAACACCTGCGGCAAGCGCTTCGGCTGGCAGCTGGGCAGCCTGCCCCAGGGTTACGACCACAAGTACACCTACAGCCACATCGGCTACAACCTCAAGATCACCGACATGCAGGCCGCCTGCGGCCTGGCCCAGCTGGACCGGCTGGACGCCTTCATCGCCGCCCGTAAACGCAACTTCACCCATCTCAGCGCGGCGTTGGACGACGCCCAGGATTTCCTGGTTCTGCCCGAAGCCACCCCGGGCAGCGACCCGTCCTGGTTCGGCTACCCCATCACCCTACGCCCCGAGGCCGGGGTCAACCGCGTCGACCTGCTCGAATACCTCGACCAGCACAAGGTCGGCACCCGCCTGCTGTTTGCCGGCAACCTGACCCGCCAGCCCTCCATGGCCGGACGCAACTTCCGCGTGGTGGGCGAGCTACCGGTGGCCGACCGGATCATGCATGACACCTTCTGGATCGGCCTGTGGCCGGGGCTCAGCGAGGCCCAGCTGGACTACAGCGCCGGACTGATCCGCCAGTTTGTCGGCGCAGGCTTCTGACGCCCCCAGCCGCCATGCTCCCCGACCTCCATCGCCCCTGCCCCCTCTGCGGCAACCGAGAGCCGGAGGTGCTGGCGCAGCTCTCCCTGCCCCAACCCAGCCACTCGCCGCTGCCCCCGGGCTATCGCCTGGTGGCCTGTACGGACTGTGACCTCGCCTACGCCGACACCCCCGCCAGCCAGGCCGACTACGACCGCTACTACCAGCACCTCGCCAAGTACGGCGGCCCCACTGGCACCGGCGCCGGCCAGGACGCCGCGGACATGCGGCGCCTGGAGCAACTCGCCGATCGCCTGGAGGCCGGACTCCCGGGCAAGGACGCGGCGATTCTCGATATCGGCTGCGGCGCCGGCGGACTGCTGCAGGTGCTTGGCGCCCGGGGCTACACCCAGGCTGAAGGCCTCGACCCGGACCCAGCGGCCGTGGCCGCCGCCCGCGCCCATGGCCTCGCCGTGCGGGCCGGGCTGGCCAGCGAATCGCCAGGCCTTTACGCCGGCATCCGCTTCGATCTCATCGTACTGTCCCATGTAGCCGAACACCTGCGCGACCTGGACTGGCTGCCCCGGCTGTCGACCCTGCTGGCACCGGGCGGCCGCCTGTACATCGAAGTCCCCGACCCCCGCGGCTACCGCTGCGACCCGCGCCCGCCCTACTACTACTTTGACAGCGAGCACATCAACCACTTCAGCCCCCACGCCCTGGGCAGACTCTTCGCCTCGGCCGGCCTCGCCCCAGAGGCCTTTCCCGACTGCACCCTGACCCTGTCCGACGGCTCGACCTACCCGGCCTTCGCTGGCATTGCCAGCATGGGCTCAACAGCCTGCCCGGCCCCGGCAGCAGCCATTCCTCAGCTGCGCAGCTACCTGAACAACTGCGCCGCCCGCGCCCACCAGGCCATTCAGATCCACCCCCCTCTGGCGGAAGACACCCCGCTGCTAGTGTGGGGAGCTGGCTCATGGGCGCAACGCCTCCTCGGCCAAAACGCCATTCCCCTAGCCCGGGTGGCGGCCTTTCTGGATGGAGCTCCAAACAAGCAGGGGCAGACTTTCGCTGGCAAGCCCATCGTAGCCCCCGCCGATGGACTAAGTCGTCACCCGAATGCACAAGTTCTTGTCTGCGTCGCCGTAAACCCCCATCAAATCGGGGCCGAGATCGCCCGCCTGGAACCTGGCCACGCCCGTAGCCTGCACTTCATCACCGAGCCCACATGAAAGTTTCCGAACGCATCGCCGACTGGCTGGCCGATCACGGCATCGAGCAGGTGTTCACCGTCACCGGCGGCGGCGCCATGTACCTCAATCAGGCCCTGGCCAGCCACCCGCGCCTGAAATGCACCTTCATGCACCACGAGCAAGCCTGCGCCATGGCCGCCGAAGGCTACGCCCGGGTCGCCGGCAAGCCGGCGGTGGTGATGGTGACCACCGGCCCCGGCGGCATCAACGCCCTCAACGGCGTGTTCGGCGCCTTCACCGACTCGATCCCCATGCTGGTCATCGGCGGGCAGGTCAAGCGCGCCACCTGCCTCGAATACACCCCCGTGCCGGGCCTGCGGCAGCTGGGCGACCAGGAAGGTCCAGTGGTCGCCATGGCCCGCCCCGTCACCAAGCTGGCCGAGAGCGTGGGCAGCCCCGAGGCCCTGGCCGAGCTCCTGCCCCGCGCCCTGGCCACCGCCATCGGCGGGCGCCCCGGCCCGGTATGGCTGGACGTTCCCCTCGACGTCCAATCGGCCGAATGCCCGCCCCTGCCGGCCTTCACCGCACCGTCCCACCAAGCTCCGGCCGATCTGGAAGACGCCTGTCGGCAGATCGTCGCAAAACTGCGCGGCGCCCACCGCCCCCTGATCATCGCCGGCACGGGCGTGCGCCTGGCCAGCGCTGGCAGTGCCCTGCTGGCCTTTGCCGAAGCCCATGGCATCCCGGTGGCCACAGCCTGGACCCACGACCTCATCGCCAGCGATCACCCCCTGTTCGCCGGCCGTCCGGGCACCATCGGCACCCGCGCAGGCAACTTCTGCGCCCAGAACGCCGACTGCGCGATCGTCATCGGCTCGCGCCTCAACATCCGCCAGGTCAGCTACAACTGGGACAGCTTCGCCAAGGACGCCTTCATCGCCCAGGTGGACGTGGACCCGGCCGAGCTGGCCAAGCCCTTCGTTCAGCCCCATCTGCGCCTGGCCTGTGATGCCCGGCTGTTCATCGATGCCCTCACCGCCGCCTGCGCCGACGGCCTGCCGGATGTCCGCCCCTGGTCCGCCTGGTGCCGCGACATCCGCGCCCGCTACCCCGTCGGCGGCGCCTCCACCGACAACCCGCAGCTCCACCCCTACGCCCTGGTGGAACGCATCTTCGACCAGCTTCGCGACGACGACATCGTGGTCTGTGGCAACGCCTCGGCCTGCATCCTCCCCTTCCAGGTGGGCCGCCTGAAGGCCGGCCAGCGCATGTTCAGCAACTCGGGTTCGGCCTCCATGGGCTACGACCTGCCCGCCGCCATCGGCGCCGCCCAGGCCGCCGGCAGCCGCCGGGTGGTGTGCTTCGCCGGCGACGGCAGCCTGCAGATGAACATCCAGGAACTGCAGACCCTCAAGACCCTGGGCCTGGACGTGCTGATCGTGCTGATCGACAACGGCGGCTACCTTTCCATCCGCCAGACCCACGAGAACTTCTTCGGCCGGATCGTTGGTGCCACCCCGGCATCGGGGGTCGAGTTTCCCGACTTTGCCCGGGTCGCCACGGCCTACGGCCTGGATGCCGTCAACATCGCCACGCCTGCCGATCTGCCGGCCCTCGACGCCGCCCTGGCCCGCCGCGGCCCGACCCTCATCGCCGCCCGAGTAGACCCGGCCCCCGGCTTCGAGCCCCGGATCAAGTCCCGCGCCCTGCCCGAGGGGGGCTTCGCCACCCCCGAGCTGGACGACATGTTCCCCTTCCTGCCCCCGGCCGAGCTGGCCGCGGTGCGTGCAGAAGCCCGCCGCATCCGTGCCTGGACGGGTGGAGCCGGCGCGTGAGCAGCGCTCGCTTTCCCTCCCTTGACTTCGAGGACGTCAGCACCGCCCTGGCGGAGGCGCGCCGGGATGGCGTGCTGATCTTCGGCTGCGGCAGCTTCGGCCGGGATCTTCACGCCACCCTCGCCCGCATGGGCATCACGGTGCGCGGTTTTGTCGTTTCGCGCGGCGAAGCGTCCCGCCTTTCCGGCTGCCCGGTCGCCCCGCTCACGGCGCTCCCGACGGGCTGGGCTTCCCTGCCCCTGTGGATCGGCGTATTCAATCGCGAACCCGGCTCCGATCACGCAACCCTGGCTTCCGCCTGCGAAGCCGCTGGCTTTTCCCGCGTCCTGCTGCCCCAGCAATACTTCGAAGCCCTCGGCGGCAACATGGGCTGGCGTTACTGGCTGGACGAGCGGCAGGGTTACGCCGCCCGCACGTCCGAACTGCACGACAGCTTCGCCCAGTTGGAAGACGAACCCAGCCGCGCCTTCCTCGCCGACATCCTGCGCTATCGGCTGGGCCAGATCCGGGGCATCCCCTCCGCTCCCGTCTGCGGCCCCCAGTACTTCCCCGACTTTCTCACCGGCCTCGCCCACGGCCCGCTGGGCTTCGTGGATGCGGGCGCCTACAACGGCGACACCCTGACCGAAGCGCAGCGACACCTCCCCTTGCGGGAGGCCTGGGCCTTCGAGCCCGACCCGGCCAACTTCCCACTTCTCTCCGAGCGGGCCCGAGGCCTGGGCGTACCGGTCACCTGCCTGCCCTGCGGCCTGTCCTCGGTGAATGCCAGCCTGGCATTTTCCGGCGGTCACGGTGAAGCCAGCACCCTGGGCGGAGAAGGCAACAGCCACATCCAGGTACTACGCCTCGACGACTGCCTGCCCAACGCCCGGGTGGACTACCTGAAGCTGGATGTGGAGGGCCACGAGATGGAGGCTCTGACTGGTTCCGAAGCCCTCATCCGCCGCAACCGCCCCGTCCTCGCCATTGCCGGCTATCACCGCCGTGACGACCTGTGGCGCATCCCCGCCTGGATCGCCAGCCTCGATCTCGACTACCGGCTGCGTTTCCGGATCCACGCCCACAACTCCTTCGACGCGGTCTTCTACGCTTACTGAGGTCCATCATGAGCAACGCCATCTTCGAAAACCTGTTCATCCTCGAACTCGCCAACAACCACTGGGGGCGCCTAGAGCGCGGGCTTCGCATCGTCAATGACTTTGCCCAGGTGGTGCGCTTCAACAACGTGCGGGCGGCCATCAAGCTGCAGTTCCGCGAGGTGGACCACTTCATCCACAAGGATTTCCGCGGCCGTGAGGACATCCGCTACGTCAAGAAGACCGAAGCCACCCGGCTCAGCAAGGCCGAGTACCGGACCCTGGTGAAGGCCATCAAGGAGCGCAACTGCATTCCCATGGCCACCGCCTTCGACGAGGCCTCGGTGGATCTGTGCGAAGAGCTGGATCTCCCCATCATCAAGATCGCCAGCTCCGACATCAACGACTGGTTCCTCATCGAACGCATCGCCGAGACGCGCAAGCCGGTCATCGTGTCCACCGGTGGCTCAACCCAGAAGGACATCGACGACATGGTGACCTTCTTCGCCAACCGCAACATCCCGCTGGCAGTGAACCACTGTGTCTCCATCTACCCCAGCGAGGATGACGAGCTGGAGCTGAATCAGATCGACTTCCTGCGCCAGCGCTATCCGAAGAACGTCATCGGCCTGTCCACCCACGAGTACCACGACTGGACGTCGTCGATGCTGCTCTCCTACGCCAAGGGCGCCCGCACCTGGGAGCGCCACATCGACGTCGAGGAGGACGGCATCCCCGTATCGCCCTACTGCTCCCTGCCCCACCAGATCGACCAATGGTTCAAGGCCTTCCACAAGGCGGTAGAGATGTGTGGCGGCACCGGCACGGCCAAGCGCGTGCCCAAGAAGAAGGAAACCGAATACCTGGACGGACTGGTCCGCGGTGTATACGCCAAGCGCGACCTCCCCGCCGGCTACGAGCTGCACCACCAGAACCTGGAAGACGATTTCTACCTGGCCATCCCCCTGCAGAAGGGCCAGCTGTCCTGCCGCGAGACCATGAACGGCCTCAAGCTGACCCGCCCCGTCACCAAGGACTCGCCCCTGGAGATCGACGACGTGGACAGCCCGTATTCCCAAAACGAATCCCTGCGCAAGCTCATCTATAGCCGCGGCTTGTGAGCCTTCGCAGCCCTGACGCCATGTCACGCCCCCTGCTCCCGTCCCCCGCCTGCCCTGCCGTCCACGGCCGGCTCGGGGCGCTGCTGGCTCACCTGGACACCCGAAGCCTCCACGACCAGCGGATCTTCGTGACCGGGGGAACGGGCTTCTTCGGCTACTGGCTGCTGAGCCTGTTCGACCTGCTGCACCGCCAGGGCGTGGCGCTGAAGGTCTGCGTGCTGTCCCGCTCGCCCACCGCCTACCTGGCTCGCGCACCCTACTTCGCCGACGCCCCCTGGCTGCAATGGCTGCAGGGCGACATCAAGGACTTCGGCGCCATTCCGGCATCCAACCTGCTGATCCACGCCGCCACCGACACCGACGCCGACGCCCATCGCCACCCGCTGGCGATCATGGACGACATCCTGCTCGGCACCCGCCACACCCTCGAACGGGCCCGGGAAGCCGGCGTGCGCCGCGCCCTCTACGTGAGCTCCGGTGCCGTGTATGGCCGACAGCCTGCCGACGTGGCGCAGATTCCCGAGGACGCGGCCTTTGCCTGCGACGCCCTGCACGCGGGCAGCGCCTACGGCGAAGCGAAGCGCGCCGCCGAGCAGTGGTGCCTGCAGTTCGGTCTGCAGCATGGCATCGCCATTCCTGTCGCCCGCTGTTTCGCCTTCGTCGGCGCCACCCTGCCCCTGGATGGCCACTTCGCCATCGGCAACTTCATCGGCGACGCCCTCGCCGGGCACGACATCCATGTCAGCGGCGACGGCAGCCCCCAGCGCAGCTACCTCTACGGCGCCGACCTGGCCATCTGGCTGCTGACCATCCTGCTCAGCGGGCAGCACGGCCGCGCCTACAACGTCGGCGCCGACCAGGGCATATCGATCGCCGAACTGGCTGGCCGGGTGCGCGACACCCTGGCTCCCGGCGCAGCCGTCCACATTGCCCGCGGCCAGGACGACAAGGCCGAACGCAACCGCTACATCCCCGCCATCGACCGGGCCCGCCATGAACTGGCGCTGGACGCCTGGACCCCCCTGGAGGAGGCCATCCGCCTGACGGCGGAATGTGCCTCTCCCGTATCGCAACCCTGAGCCGTCGATGACCGCCATGCGCCAACTCTTTTCCGCCCCCCGCCGCCCGTACTACATCGACGCACCGGCCTATCGGCGCACGTCAGCGGGCATCCGGGTCCTGCACCTCCTGTGCCATGCCCTCAACAGCATCGGCGAGGAGGCCTATGTCTACCCGACCGAAACCAACCCGATCCTCAACACCCCGCTGGTCACGCCCGAGCTCATGGAACGCCATAAGGCCACCGGCCGTGAGCCCATCGTCGTTTATCCAGAAGTTGTACCCGGCAACCCACGCAAGGCGGCCTCGGTGGTGCGCTACGTACTCAACCGGGCCGGGCTGCTGGGGGGAGACAGCGTCTATGCGGACACCGAGCTGATTTTCGGCTTCGGTCTCAATGCCCTGCCGGACGATGCAGACCCGCAGAACATCCTGTTCCTGCCGCCCATCGATACCGCCATCTTCAACAACCTGAACAACCCCTTCGATAATCAGCGCAGCGGCGCCCTGCTCTACCCTGGTCGCCACCAGGCTGCGCTGGCCCAATATCCCCAATTGGCCACCGAGGCCACCCTGATCACCTACAGCTGGCCCGAAAGCCACGAGGCCCTGGCTGATCTGCTGCGCCGCAGTGAGGTGGTCTATTGTTTCGAATCCACAGCCATCGCCGCCGAAGCGGCCTTGTGCGGCTGCCCAGCGGTAATCCTCCCGTCCCCCTTCTTCAATGGTGTCGCCCTGAGCGAGGCCGAGATCGGCCGCAACGGGATCGCCCTGAACGATTCGCCGGAAGAAATCGCCTTTGCCCGCAGCAGCGTCGGAAAGATGTGGGACGCCTACCAGGCGGCGGAGGCACGCTTCTGGAGCCAGCTGGATCACTTTGTCGCCACCACCCAGGCTATGCCGGTCAGCGACGTTTCCGCCCAGCCCGCCGAAGACCCCGCAGCCGCCGAAGCCCGTCAGACCTATGCGGTGTGGCGCAAACGCCAGAGTCTGCAGGAGATCGACGCCCAGCTCCTCGCCGAGCGCATGGTCCTCAAATGGACCCAGCGCCCCGGTCTACATCTGCTGCTGGCCTTGCACGCGGGGGAAGAAAGCCTCCTCGCCGACACCCTCGACAGTCTGGCCGCCCAACTCTATCCCGAATGGATGCTGACGGTGGTCACCGTGCTGCCCACCCCGGAAGGCCTGGCCGACATCCCCAACCTGCAATGGCTGTCCGTACGCGATCCGGCTCATATCGATTACGTCATCGACGAGATGGCTGCCGCCTCGCCGGGCACCTGGCTGGCCCGCATCGAGCCGGGTGTCACCCTTGAGCCCCACGCCCTGCAGGTCATCGCCGACTACATCAACCACTGCCCCGACTGGCGCCTGATCTACTGCGACGAGGATACCCGCGACACGGACGGCAGCTTCAACCACCCCCTGTTCAAACCCGACTTCAATCTCGACCTGCTGCGCGCCCAGGCCTATTTCGGCTGCCTGGTATTCGTGGAGAAGCAGAGTTTCCTGGCCGCCGGCCGCTATGGCCAGCACGCTGGCGCCGAGAACTACGACCTCTCCCTGCGCACCCTCGAACTCGCTGGCGAAGCCGCCATCGGCCACATCAGCCAGATGCTGGCCCACCTGCCCCGCCAGTCAAGCCGCGCCATGGTACCCGAGGCCGAACGGGCAGCCCTGGCCGATCACCTGACACGCCTCGGCCTCAACGCCCTCATCCACGACGGCGCCCTGTTCGGCACCCGCCGCGTGGAATATCGCTGGAACGCGGCACCACTCGTCAGCATCATCATCCAGACCCGCGACCGGGAAGAGTACCTGCGCCCCCTGCTCGAGAGCATCGCCACGCGCACCCGCTACCCGAACTACGAGGTGGTGGTGGTAGACAACGACAGCACTGACCCGGATGCCCTCCAGTTCCTGGCGCAACTGGGCAGCACAGCGCCGTGGATCGAGCGGGCCCGCGTCATCGCCTGCCCCGGCACTTTCAGCTACGCCCTGGGCGCCAACACCGGAGCCGCAGCCGCCCGGGGCGACTACCTGTTCTTCCTCGACAACGACACCCATGTGGTGCAGGAGGACTGGCTGGACCGTTTGATGTCCCTGGCCTGCCGGCCCGACGTGGGCATCGTCGGGCCGCGCCTGACCTACCCCGAGACCGCCAAGGTGCAGCAAGCCGGCTGGATCCTAGGCCTGCGCGGCACAGCCGCCAGCGTCTGGAACAACGATGCGGAAATCACCGACCCAGGCTACATGGGTCGCGCCCTGTGCGATCAGAACGTCAGCGCAGTATGCGGCTCGGCCCTGCTGGTCCGGCGCAGCCTGTTCGAACAGCTGGGGGGGATGGACGGTGAACGCTTCCCTCTCGCCCACAGCGCCCTGGATCTATGCCTGCGCGCCGCCGACACCGGGCTCAAGGTGCTGTGGACGCCCTACGCCATGCTGGTGCATTACGATGCCATCTCCCTCAAGGCACGCCAACGCAAACCGGAAGGCGCCCTGGCCGACCTGCTCGCGGCCCTCGAAGCCAACGACCGGCTGCTCAAGCGCTGGCTGCCGCGCCTGGCCAACGACCCGGCCTACAACCGCAACCTGAGCCTGGTCGACGCCTTCAAGCCCGAGCACATCACCCCCGTCGACTGGGACACCCACTTCCACGACCGGCCGCGCATCCTCGGCGTGCCCCTCACCGGCGGAGCCGGCGAATACCGCCTGCGCGCGCCCCTGCGCGCCATCGGCCAGGCCGGCCTCGCCCAGACCATGATCTGCGAACCGCCTAAAGCCTTCTCGGTGCGCATCCTGTCGCCCATCGAACTGGCCCGCGCCGCGCCCGACTCGATCATCCTGCACCAGCCCCTCGACGATCCGCAGACCGACGCCCTTGAGGCCTATGCCCGCTACACCCCCCAGGTAAAGCGAATCATCACCATCGACGACCTGGTCACCGCTTTACCCAAAAAGAACTCCTTCTACAAGTCCGGCTTCAAGGATGCCCGGCCACGCCTGCGCCGCACCCTGGGCATGGCCGACCGGCTGGTGGTCAGCACCCGCCCCCTGGCAGACATCTGCGCCGACATGATCGGCGACATCCGGATCATGCCCAATTGCCTGGAAAGCAGCCTGTGGGGCGACGTGGTGCCACCACGCCTGCCACGCAGGAAGCCGCGGGTCGGCTGGGCCGGCGCCCAGCAACATCTGGGCGACCTTGAACTCATCTACACCGTGGTCGAAGCCCTAACCGACGAAGTGGACTGGATATTCATGGGCATGTGCCCCGAGCCGCTGAAGCCCTTCGTGCGGGAATCCCACGGCTTCGTTCAGGATTTCCGCCTGTATCCCCAGGCCCTGGCCCGGCTCGACCTGGACCTCGCCATTGCCCCGCTGGAGATCCACAGCTTCAACGAATGCAAGAGCAATTTGCGCCTCCTCGAATACGGCGCCATGGGCTGGCCGGTGATCTGCACCGACATCTACCCTTACCAGAACGCACCGGTCACCCGCCTGGCCAATGACCCTCAGAAGTGGATTTCCACGATCCGCGAGCAGCTCGCCGAGCCCGATGCCCTGCGCGAAGCCGGCCTCATCCTGCAGCGCTGGGTCGCCGACGGCTTCATCCTCGAAAACCACGCCGCCAGCTGGTTCGCGGCCTACGGACCATGAAGGCCATCGCCCTCAAGCCTGAAAGCATGTCGAAAACCGGTCGCCCAGGGCAACCGTGTCACATCTTTTTTGGCTAAAGCTTTGTTTTTTGGGGCCGCTATCAAAGGCCAAGCGGTAATCCGCCGACACCCACCCTAAAAACAAAAAAATGAAAAAAGTCAACAATTTTCTAAAGTCCTTCCAGCGTCTCCCGTTAATGATTTCAACGGCGGTTGCCTTACACACACCGGGCAAGGCGAACCAAAGTTAAGCCTAAACGCTTATCTTGAACGGACTTAAGGAGAACCAAAATGGCTGCCACTATCAACACCAATGCGATGTCGCTCAATGCGCAACGCAACCTTTCCACCTCCCAGGCCAGCCTGGCGACTTCCGTGCAACGTCTGTCTTCCGGCCTTCGCGTCAATAGCGCAAAGGATGACGCCGCAGGCCTGGCAATTGCCGACCGCATGAACTCGCAAGCCAAGGGCTTCGACGTGGCAATCCGCAACGCCAACGACGGTATCTCCATGGCGCAGACCGCTGAAAGCGCGATGCAGGCCGTGACCGACAACCTCCAGCGGATGCGCGAACTGGCCGTGCAGGCAGCCAACGGCACCTACTCCTCCGGCGACCAAGCCAACCTGGACACCGAATTCCAGCAACTGCAACAAGAAATCCAGCGTGTTATCGGCGGCACCACCTTCAACGGCCAGAACGTGCTGAGCCAGAGCGGTGCAGTCACCTTCCAGGTCGGCGCTGGCACCGCAACCACCGATACCATCACGGTGCAGGGCAGTGCGGTTTCCCTGACCGGCGTGTCCGCCGCGGTGACCGGCAGTGTGACCAGCGTCAGCGGCGCCACCGCAGCGATTGCGAGCATCGACACCCAGTTGAATAACCTGAACACCGCCCGGGCCACCTGGGGTGCCGTGCAAAACCGCTTCACCTCGGTTGTGCAGACCCTGCAGGTCGCGTCCGAGAACGCCAACGCGTCGCGCGGCCGGATCATGGATGCCGACTTCGCGAAGGAAACCGCCAACATGACCCGCGGCCAGATCCTGCAACAGGCCGGCACCGCGATGGTGGCTCAGGCCAACAGCATGCCCAACAACGTGCTGTCCCTGCTGAGATAAACCGCCGCACAGCGAACGTGACAGGCGCCGCCGCCGCATAGCCGGTGCGACGCCTGTCGCAATAGTGGGAGATCATCATGAGCATCCAGTCCGTCGGCGCGAGCAGCACGCAATACGCGCCTCCCGTACAGAATCCTGGGCAGAACCTGGGCACAGGCGCCGTACGTACGGTGGAGGCTACTCCCGAAGCAGGCCGCACCCAGGAAACGAACGCATCCAAGAGCACGCCCGGGACGCCACCGACAAGCGAACAGCTGAACCAAGCCGTCAAACAGATCCAGGACGTGATCAAGCAGACGGCCAACAGCCTTCAATTCTCCATCGACGAAGACATCGGCGTTACCGTCGTGAAAGTCATCGATACGGAATCAAAGAAAGTCATCCGGCAGATTCCATCGGAAGAAGTCATGGATATCGCAAAAGCCCTCGACAAACTGCAGGGTCTGCTCGTCAAGCAGAAGGTTTGACCCCCTTTCCGTAGCCACCCCCTCCCCTGGCAACACTTATCCCACCCTGGAGGTGGGATTTTCTTTTCCCGGACGAAACGCACGCTTACGATGATTACCGCAGGAAGCGGTCAGACATGAGGTCATGCCGATGCAACCTTCGTGACCTGGCACAGTCCATGCTGCATGAGTGCAGGATCGGCAAAGCACTCAAGTTTGTGCAAGTAACGCCGTAATCGAAACCAGTAGTGACGAAGCAACACGGGGGTACATCATGGCAAGCCTTTCTTCAGCCGGCATTGGTTCGGGTCTTCAGGTCGAGTCGATCATCAGCGGCCTGATGGCCATTGAAAAACAACCCCTTACCAAACTCCAGAGCCAGCAGACCAGCTACCAGTCGAAAATCTCCGCCCTCGGCACCCTGAAAAGCGGCATCTCTGCCCTGCAGACGGCCGCCAAGGCCCTGACACCGGCAATCGGCCAGAGCGCAACGGCAGCTTTTTCCGCTTACAAGGCAAGCCTTGCCGATTCGACCATCGGCACCGTCACCGCCGGCAACACCGCCGTCCCCGGAACCTACTCCATCGAAGTCACGGCCCTCGCCACCAACCAGCGCCTTGCCCTGGGCAAGACCTACGCAGCTGGCGATCCGGTGATTGATTTCGGCGCTGACAGCACCCGCACCCTGACCGTCACCAAGGGCGGAACGCCCGTCGACATCACCATCGAAAGCGGTCAGAACACCCTCGCGGGCGTCCGTGACGCCATCAACAAGGCCGAGGCTGGGGTCAATGCGACCATCGTGACGGACACCAACGGAAAGCAGAATCTCCTGCTCACAGCCACAACCGGTGGCACCGCCGCCGCCGTCAGCCTGTCAGGCACGGCAACCTTCATCGACCCCGATGCACCGGGCAGCCCCATTGCCGCTTCGAGTGCCTTCACCCAGACCCAGGCCGCCACGGATGCGGCGGTGAAGATCCAGGGCGTATCCATTGCCACCAAGGGCAACACCATCACCGACGCAGTGGATGGCATCACCCTTCAGCTGACCAAGACAGGCTCGACCAGCCTGACCGTTACCCGTGACAACTCCGAGCTGAAGACCAAGGTCGAGAGCTTCATCAGCGCCTACAACAGCTTGAACGCCTCGGTGAAGAGTCTCGGTGCCTACAATGCCACCACCAAGACCAGCGCTGCCCTCAACGGCGACGCCTCCCTGCGCACCATCCAGGCCCAAGTCCGGGGTGCGATCACAAACACGCCGGACAGCCTGTCGACCAATGCGATCAAGACCCTGGCCGACATGGGCGTGTCCTTCCAGAGCGACGGCACACTGAAGCTCGATTCGACCAAGTTCGACAAGGCCGCCAGCACCAACTTCTCTGCAGTAGCCACGGCGCTCGGTGCCTACGGCGACGTGATGAAGACCACCACCACCAACCTGCTTGGCACGAGCGGGGTCATTGCAAGCCGCACGGAAGGCTTGAACTCCACCATCAAGAACCTCGACAAGCGGATCGACGCCCTCAACAACCGCCTGACGATGATAGAAAAAACATACCGGGCGCAATTCACCGCCCTGGATTCGACCATGACGAGCATGAGCACGACCAGCAGCTACCTGACCCAGCAGTTGTCCATCCTCGCCAGCCTGTAACCCCGACCGGAGAACAAGATGTCGTTTGGCCTCGCCGCCCGTCGTGCTGCCTCAATCTATGCTGAAGTCGGCGTGGAAAGCGGCGTCTCCACCGCGGACCCCCACCAACTCATCCTGATGCTCTTCGAAGGCGCCCTGCTGCAAATCGGCACGGCCGCCATCGCCATGGACAACAAGGACATTCCAACCAAGGGCGCCGCCACCTCCAAGGCCATCGAGATCATCACCAACGGACTCAAGGTCAGCCTCGACTACGAAGCCGGCGGCGAACTGGCCGAGCGCCTTGGCGCCCTATACGACTACATGACGCAGCGTCTGCTGTACGCGAACCTGCACAACAGCCGGCCCGCCCTGGACGAGGTGGCCCGTTTGCTCAACGAACTGAAAGGCGCCTGGGAAGAAATCGGCACGTACGACCAGGCCAACCGCTAAGACAGCCGGAGAAAATTGCATGAGCTCCCTAGCCCTTCTGCAACAGATGAGCGCCTACTCCACCGAAATGGTGGACGCGGCACGGGCCAATGACTGGGATCGGCTAACCCGCCTCGAACGCCAGGTCGCCTCCCTGCGTGACCGCCTTGGCGTGGAAGAAGCCCTGGGCTTCCCTGGCCGCCCGCGCCAGATGTCGGAAGACGAACGCAAGAAAAAGGTGGCCCTGATCCGGCGCATTCTTGACGACGACAAAGAGGTCCGTGTACACACCGAGCCGTGGATGGACAATGTGCGCCAGTTGCTCTCGGGCGGCGTACGCCAGCGCAATGTGCGCGCGGCCTACGGCGACCCCGAAATCGGCTGAGCGCCGCCCCGGGCGGGCAATCCATGATTCCCGGTGATCTTGCCGCCCGCCTGCGGATGCTCACTGAAGCCAGTTTTTTTTCGGGCGAGCAGAACGTCGCACCCCTGGCCCGCACCCGGGCCATTCCCGCCGATCTGCCAAGCTTCACCCCTGGCGAACGCATCACCGCAACCCTGCAGAACATCAACAAGGACCAAACCGTCCAGGGCAGGGTCAATGGTCGCGACGTGGTGCTCTCCCTGCCCCAATCGGTCAAGGCCGGCGACACCCTCGAACTGATCGTCAGCGAGGTCACCCCCCGAGCGATCTTTGCCAGTCTGGCCAACCCTGCCCCACAGCCCTCCGACAAGCCCGCGCTCAGCCAGGCCGGCAAACTCATCAGTTTTCTCCTCACCGGCCAGCCATCCCCCGGCGCCGCCCGCCTCAATGGTGGTGAAGCCCTGGCTCCAGCACCCCCCCAAAGCGCGGCCGCCACCGCCCAACTGGCCGCCAGGCTGGGCACTGCGGTGAGCGAAAGCGGGCTGTTCTACGAGTCCCACCAGACCCGCTGGCTCGCCGGGCAGATGAGCACGGCAGCATTACAAAAGGAACCCCAAGGCCAGCTTGCCGCCCGCCACCAGGCAAGCGCAGGCCTCGTCGCCGCCAATGTGGCCGGTGCTGACGAAGCTGGCAGCACGAGCACCACGACGATGCAGGCCTCCGCCACATCCCGGGCCGCAGATTCAGCGCCGGTCGCCGAACGCCTGCTGCCACTGGTTCACCAGCAACTCGACACCCTGGCCACTCACCAGATTGTCTGGCAGGGGCAGATCTGGCCCGGGCAACAGATGGAATGGGAAATCGAAGATCCGGGCGCCCACGACGCATCCGACGACGATGCCCCCGAGCCCAACTGGAACACCACCCTGCGCCTGACCCTGCCTGGCCTGGGCGGCATCGAAGCACGCCTGCACCTCACCCCGGCCGGCGTTGCAGTGCGGCTGGTCGCTGGCGATGCACGCAGCCGCGACATTCTCACTGCCGGCCAACCTCGTCTGGCCGAGGCCCTGGATGCGGTCAACATACCACTCACCGGGATGGTGGCCGAACTGGCAGTACCAGATGAACAGCCCTGAACACCCATCCGAACCCCGGGCCGAAGCCGTTGCCCTGGCCTACAACGCGGGCAACGCAGCCCCGACTGTAGTCGCCAAAGGCCGTGGCCTGATCGCTGCCGAGATCATCTCGCGAGCCCGGGAGGCCGGCGTCTATGTACACGAGTCACCAGAGCTGGTCGCCCTGTTGATGCAGGTGGACCTGGATGCCCGCATCCCGCCTGAACTCTACATCGCCGTGGCCGAGTTGCTGGCCTGGCTGTACAGCCTGGAACAGGGCACCCAGACGGGCATGCCCGTAAAAATGGCCCCAAAATTTCCGGGGCCATCATCGGGCAAGGGGCAAGCGTCGAATCAGGACGCTGGCGGCACGTAACCACCAATCTGATCCGCACCGCCACCAAAAAAGTAGCGATCCATCTGCTCGGCCAGGTACTTGCGGGCCCGAGCGTCCATCAGGTTGAGGCGGTTTTCGTTGATCAGCATGGTCTGGTGCTTGACCCACTGCTGCCAGCCTTCCTTCGAGACGTTCTCGAAAACCTTCTTGCCGAGTTCGCCGGGAAGGGGCGGGAAATCCAGACCTTCGGCCTCACGACCGAGCTTCACACAATTCACCATCCGTGCCATTTTTCACCTCTAGAGTTGGGAACCCCGCGCCGCCTTTGGCTTGCAGCCTCAAGGCAGCCCGGGACACGACCGGATTCTAGCCTGCCGGAGAGGTACGATCCAGCCGCCCGGCCGCGGACTCGCGGGCGAATTCCCAGCAATTTCCTCCCAGGGCCTTGGCCACATACATGGCCCGATCGGCAGCACCGATCAGGTGCTCGCCATCGTTCTCGTGCCGCGGCCCCAGGGCAATGCCGATGCTCGCCGTCACCGCAACGGACTCCCCCGCGAAGGCAAAGCGCAGGCTACTGATACACACACACACCCGGCGCGCCAGCTCGGACAGTTCCTGGGCCGAAGCCGTCGGCACCAGAATCGCAAACTCGTCACCGCCCATGCGGAAAAACATTTCGTTGCGCCGGACCACCGCCCCCACCGCGCCGGCCAGCCCGATGAGCACCTCGTCGCCAGCCTGGTGGCCATACAAATCATTGACCGGTTTGAACCCGTCCAGATCGATGGCCAACAGGCCCACCGACTCTCCATGACGGCGCCCGTCGGCCAGCATGCGTTCAAGCTCCTCATGAAAACGACGACGATTGAAGAGATTGGTCAGCGGATCACGCTCGGCCAGGCGCATCAGCTGGGCGGCCACGCGGAGCTGCTCGGTGACATCCTCGAACACCCAGATCCGCCCGATCTCACCCACATCGTCAGGCCCGGGCACAACCCGCGAGAACTCCCGCACCACCCGACCATCCTTGAAATGGATCTCGAAGGGCTCGCTCGGCTCCTGCTGCTGCTGCACGTCGGCCACATGACGCTGGTACGCGTCGGGATCGTCGATGAACTGGATGATGTGCTGCTGCAGCACCACGTCACGCACCCCGACGAAGCCATCTCCCGGGGGCAAGCCCCAGATGCCATACAACGCCCGGTTACAAAACACCACCCGGCGGTCAGTATCCATAAACAGGATGCCCATCCGCACCACATCGAGCAGCGCTGACAAGCGCGAGCGCTCCTCGTTGCTGCGGCGCAGGTAATGCTCGGACAAGGCCTGGGCCCGGCGCAGGGCCGCGACCGACTCCAGGAGCTTGTACTCGGCCTCTTTGCGGGCCTGCACATCGCTCATCGAAGCACGCAGGCCCAGCAGGCTGCCAGCTTCGTTTCGAATCGGCTGCCAGCGGCAGACCACCCACATCTGCCCTCCCGACTTGGTGGAAAGCCTCAGCTCCGACTCCGTCGCCACACCTGTCTGCAACACTTGCCGGACCTGATCACGGCAATACCGGCGGTCCTTGTCATAGACCAGCAGTTCGATGAAATCACCGGCCAGCACCTCATCCGGGGTGTAGCCGGTGCAGGTTTCAACAGCCCGATTGACCCAATACAGCTTTCCAGCCGGGTTGATCCAACCCTCAATGCCGCCACCGGACTCCGCCGCAAGCCGGAAATAGCGATCCTGGCTGTCGCCTGCGTCCGTCAGCCCTCCTCCCAGTGACACCGCCTTGCCCTGCGGCATCGGCAAGCTCTCGCTCAGCTGGGCAATGCGCTGCCTCAGGTGCAACACATAGCCCCCCCCCGCCCGCCCCAGCATTACAGCGACACCAGCCACCGCGGTCACCACTGGCGAGGCCATGCTCTCGGGCAGCGCCGCCAGCGCGTGAGCAGCCGGGAACATCAGCCCCGACGCAGCCAACGGCAGGTGCACAGGAACGACTTTCGCTAGAGATTTCACAGTGTCTTCATGAACACCTTTGAACGCCTGCTCACATCGTACATCTCCCGCTTCTGGCGCGGCAGATCCTCCGGGGGAGCCTCCCGGAAACCCCGCTCCCGGAACCAGTCGGCGGTACGCGTGGTGAGCACGAACAGCCGCTCCACCCCCAGCGCTCGGGCACGCCTTTCCATGCGACGCAGGAGCATTTCGCCCAGCCCGGCACGGCGATGCTGGGGCACCACCGCCACGCAGGCCATCTCCGCCGCGCGCTCGTCGATAAAGGGGTACAGAGCCGCGCAGCCCACCAACACACCGTCGTATTCAACCACAGTGAAACGCTCGATCTCCTCCTCCAGACGCTCCCGGCTGCGCCGCACCAGGGTGCCGTCGGCCTCCATCGGGGCGATCACGCTGCCCAGCGCACCCACGTCCTCGATGGTCGCCTCACGCAGGCGGAACAGGGGGTCGCGAGTCAGCACGGTGCCTACGCCCTGGGGCGTGAAGAACTCCAGCAGCAGGCCGCCGTCCTTGTCCCGGTCGATCAGATGAGCACGCCCCACACCCTGGCGCACAGCGCGGATCGCGCAGGGCAGGTAGAGGTCCAGGTCCTCGGTCATCCCTTCGCCGGTCTTCAGCTTGGCCTCCGCATCGTCGGCGGTGATGGCCTCGATGAGGCCGCCCTTGCTGTCGAGCAGCCCCGGCGCATCGCACAGGTAGATGAGCTTCTCGGCCTTGAGGGCAATGGCCACGGCCTCGGCCACGGCCTCCATGCTCATGTTGAAGATCTCCCCCGCCGGGGACACGCCCAGGGGCGACATCAGCACCACGTTCTGCTGATCCAGATCGGCGGCGATCTCTTCGGCGATCACCTTGCGCACCGTGCCGGTAAAACCATAATCGACCCCATCGACGACCCCAACCGGCTTGGCTGTGACGAAATTGCCGCCGGTCACACGCATGAAGCTGCCGGCCATCGGGGTGTTGGGCAGGCCCTGGGAGAGCAGGGCCTCCACCTCGATGCGGGTCACTGCCATGGCCGCCTTGACGCACTCCAGTGCAGCGGCGTCGGTCACCCGCAGCCCCTTGTGATAGCGCGGCATCAACCCCCGGCGGGCCAACTCGGCCTCAATCTGCGGACGCGCACCATGCACCAGTACCAGGCGCACCCCCAGAGCGGCGAGCAGGTTGCAATCGTAGGCCAGGGTCTGGGCCAGCTCCCCTGCCGCCACTTCACCACCGAACCCGAGGACGAAGGTCTTGCCGCGAAAGGCATGGATATAGGGCGCAGCAGCCCGCACCCAGGCGACGAAACGCTGGGAGAGGTGATCGGCCTGCCCGGGGGCTGGCACAGTGGCAGAAGTCGTCACGCTGGTTTCCGGAATGGCCAAGTCGGCAGTGGTCTGCATTTTAGGGTCAGTTGTCCTTCATTTTTTGATGGCGGTTTCAAGCTTTTCGACAAGCGTGTCCAGAATCTTGACCCGTGCGAAGTATTTGTTGTCGGCCTCGACCAGGGTCCAGCCGGCATTCTCGGTGCTTGTGCGGTCAATCATGTCGCATACGGCGGGTTCGTAGGCCGGCCACTTCTCCCGGTTGCGCCAGTCCTCTGCGGTGATTTTGTAGCGTTTGAAGGCCTCGGCCTCCCGATCCTTGAAGCGCTGGAGTTGCTCGTCGCCGCTCACCGACAGCCAGAACTTGACCACGATGGCGCCCGCCGACACCAGTTGATCCTCGAAATCGTTGATTTCCGCGTAGGCACGCATCCAGTCGGCCTCCGAGCAGAAGCCCTCAACCCGCTCGACCAGTACCCGGCCATACCAGGAACGATCAAAGATGGCCACCTTGCCCTCCCTGGGCAGGCGCCGCCAAAAGCGCCACAAGTAAGGCTGGGCGCGCTCCTCGTCGCTTGGGGCGGCGATCGGGATCACCGTGTACTGACGGGTATCCAGGGCCTGGGTGACGCGTCGGATGGCGCCGCCCTTGCCTGCTGCATCCATGCCCTCGAACACCAGGACCAGGCTCCGCCGGGCAAAGGCATCGCTGCGTACCGCCAGCGCCAGGCGCCCCTGCAGCTTCTCCAGTTGCTTATCATAAGTTTTCTTGTCCATGGGCTGGTTCAGCACAAGGGCATTGAGGAGATTGCGCTGGTCGACCTGAGTGGGTAATTGGGGAGCGGTAAGACGCGTCCGGTAGCCCTTGCCGAGGGCGTCCAGCTTGCGCTGCATACCGTCAAGCAAGGTCCGCCCCACGTGCGCCGCCCGGTAATCGGGGTCGGAGCCATCAACGATCACCCACGGTGCAATGCCGGTGCTGGTGCGGCGCAGCACGTGCTCGGCCACCTCACGATAACGGTCGTACTCCTCGTAGAACCGCCAGTCCGCCTCACGCACCCGCCAGCGGGTGTCGGGATTCGCCTCAAGGGCCTTGAGACGCTTCTTCTGCCCGCCTCGGGAGAGGTGGAACCAGAACTTCACAAGCAGCACGCCCTCCGCAGCGAGCATCGCCTCGAAGCGGTTGAACTCGGACAGGCGCTGATCGAGGCGAGGCTTCTTGATGCGCCCGAAAGCCCGGTCACCGATCAACTCGGAATACCAGTTGCCGAACAGGATGCCGATCTTCCCCTTGGGGGGCAGAGCGCGCCAGAAGCGCCACAAGAAGGGGCGCTCACACTCCTCCTCGGTGGGACGGTCAAAAGCATGCACCTCGATGTGCCGCGGGTCCATCCACTCATTGAGGAGGTTCACCGTTTCGCCCCGCCCCGCGCCATCGATGCCATTGATCAGAATCACCGTGGCGAAGCCTTTTTTCTCGAGCAGCTCGAACTGAGCGTTGAGCAAGGCCGTGCGCAGTTGCGGCTCGATCTCGTCATACTCGGCTTTCGACAGTCGGTGGCCCAATTCCGCCGATTCAAACATGCCCCTCTCCCGAAAAATCGCCCCACAGGGTTTGCAGGGCCGCCATCGCCGCCACGCCGGCCGTTTCAGTGCGCAGAACCCGCGGCCCGAGGGCCAGGGGCGCACAACCGGCTCGCTCCGCCAGGGCCAGTTCTGCCGTCGACCACCCCCCCTCCGGCCCGATCAGCACGGCCAGCGGCCCCTGGGGTGCAGCCTTGCGGGCCAGAGCGCCAGCGGCGCCGGGTGCCAGAATCAGGCGAGCGCCCTCGGCAGGCAGCGCCAAGTAGCGAGCCAGGCTGAGGATTTCGCCCACCACCGGCACCCGGTTGCGTCCCGACTGCTCGCAGGCCGCCACCGCGATCTGCCGCCAGTGCGCCACCCGCTTCTCAGCCCTATCGCCAGACAGCTTCAGCACCGAACGCTCCGCCGCCACCGGCTGGATGGCCACTGCACCTAGCTCCACTGCCTTCTGCACGACCCAGTCCATCTTGTCCCCGCTGGCCAGCGCCTGCACCAGGGTGATCGCCAGCGGCGACTCCTGCTCGACCGGCAGGCGCGGCCCGAGCCGTGCCAGGGGGTGCTTGCCCAGGGCGGTCAGGGTGGCCGCAAACTCGCCACCACGCCCGTCAAAGAGGACCACCGAATCACCCACAGCGAGGCGCAGAACACGCTCGGCGTGGTGCGCGACTGGCGCGGGCAGGGGAATTTCGCAATCGGGAACAAGCCCCTCGGGGCAGAAGAAGCGCGGATTCATCATGCTATTATCGCCAAAACCACGTTACTCAACGGGACTGAAACGCGGCTTGCGCCGGTCATGCCGGTGTTCCCGGCGCTTCAGCCCAGCCAGGCCCGGCCGTTAAGGTCGAGGTCTTTATACCTTTAGCCTCCCAGCACCCGATGACCAGCGCCCAGCGCCTCGAATACGCCCGCACCCTGGCAGAGACGGTCCGCCGGATGGCCCACGAGACCATCCTGCCCCGCTATCTGCGTGCCGTGCGCGAACAGAAGGCCGACGGCAGTGTGCTTACCGAGGCCGACCTGGCCTCCCAGGCCGCCCTCGTGGAATGCCTGCCCGAGCTCATCATGGCACCGGTCCTGGGCGAGGAAATGACCGCCGAGGAACAAGGCCGCGTCTGGCACGAAGGTGTCAACGGCCTGTGGGTCATCGACCCCATTGACGGCACCACCAATTTCGCCAACGGCATCCCTTTTTTCGGCGTCGCCGTAGCCTACCTGGTCAATCACAAGACCCAGATCGGGGTGGTCTATAACCCGGTCACCGATGAAGCCTTCTACGCCGGCCGAGGTGCTGGAGCCTGGCTCAACGACATTCCGCTACCCATGCGCCAGCCCGCCAGCCATCTCAGGGAGGCCGTGGCCGGCGTGGACTTCAAGCGCATCAGTCATCACCTCGGCGACGAACTGGCAGTCCGCCCGCCCTATTACTCCCAGCGCAACTTCGGCTCCAGCGCCCTGGAATGGTGCTATGTGGCGGCTGGACGTCTCGACGTTTACCTCCACGGCGGCCAGATGCTGTGGGACTACGCCGCCGGCCGCCTGATCCTCGAAGAAGCCGGGGGCAGCTACAGCACCCTTGGCGGCACGCCGCTCACAGCCGGGCCCGCCATCAAGCGTTCGGTCATCGCCGCGGCCAGCCCGGCCCTGTTCGAGCAGTGGCGCACCTGGCTGCACGCCCACTCCTGAGGGAGCGACAAGGCCGGCGGTCCGTTTTTTGCTAAATCAGCCTTCCCGAGGCCGAAAACCCTGCGATCGAGTGCTTTTGGATCAGGCCATGCCTCGTGCCCTGCTCCAAGACTATTCACTTTCGGGAAGCAGTCATGTCCATGAAGCACCCCATCATCGTGGTCACCGGCTCCTCAGGGGCTGGCACCACCACGGTAAAACACACGTTCGAAGGCATCTTCTGGCGCGAGAAGGTCAACGCGGCAATCATTGAAGGGGACAGCTTTCACCGCTACACCCGCGAAGAGATCCGCCGGCTGATCATCGAAGCCGAAAGCAAGGGGCAACGGGGCATCAGCCATTTTGGCCCGGAGGCCAACCTGCTCGAAGAACTCGAACAGCTGTTCCGCACCTACGGCGAATCAGGTGGTGGCAAGCGTCGCTACTATCTGCACCATGCCGAGGAAGCCGCCCGGCGCGGCCTGCGCCAGGGCGACTTCACCCCTTGGGAAGACCTGCCCCAGGACACCGACTGCCTGTTCTACGAAGGCCTGCATGGCGCCGTGATCACCGACAAGGTGAATACCTGTCGTCATGCCGACCTGCTGATCGGCGTAGTTCCCATCACCAACCTGGAATGGATCCAGAAGATCCATCGGGACACCAAGACCCGGGGCTATTCGCTTGAAGCGGTGCAGGAGACCATTCTGCGGCGCATGCACGACTACGTGCATTACATCGTGCCCCAGTTCTCCCACACCCACATCAACTTCCAGCGGGTGCCCATGGTGGACACCTCCAACCCCTTCATCGCCCGGGACATCCCCACGGCCGACGAGTCCATGGTCATCATCCGTTTCCGCGACCCCCGCGGTGTCGACTTTCCTTACCTGCTGCGCATGATCCACGACAGCTTCATGAGCCGCGCCAACACTATCGTGGTGCCCGGCGGCAAGCTCGACCTGGCCATGCAACTGATCCTCACCCCGCTGATCTGGAAGCTCATGGAGCGCCGCCGGCAGTGGGTCTGATGCACTGAAAGCCCAGCCCGGCCCCGCTCAGCGCGGGGCCGCTGCGGCGATGTCTTTGCCCACGTCAGTCTTCAGATCGTCCCGGAATTCGCCTTCCCAGCCTTCGCCACTGGCCCAGAAGAGGCGCCCGAGTCCGTGCTTCTTGCCCAGCACCCAGGCACCTTCATAGCGGTTGCCGTTCTTCCAGGCGTAGGTGCCCTGACCGTGGAAGAGGCCCCGTGAGAACTCACCCGTGTAACGATCACCAGAGGCAAACACGAGGGTGCCACGCCCGCCAGGCTCCTCATCCTGGACGGCCCCCTCATAGCGATTGCCCCCCGGAAACTGGATCACCCCGTAGCCCACGGCCCGGTCATCCACCCAGTCGCCCTCGTACCACTGCCCACCCACCCAATTGAAACGCCCCTTGCCCTGGCGCCGGCCCTTGACCAGCGTACCGGTGAATCGCTCGCCGTTGGCCCATTCAACCAACCCGGTGCCACTGACCTCGCCCGTCTCGGACACGATGGCGAAGGCACCCCGGTAGGTGGTGTCACCGGCAACCACCACCCCATCGGCAACAGGGGCTGCGCGGGGTTCAACGACTGGCGCATCCGCCGGCCGTGCGGGGATTGGCACGGGCTTGGGTGGCGCAGGGGTATTCACCGTCGCTGCAGCGGTCCGCGTGCCTGCCACCAGGGCGTTCCCCGGCGTTGCGATGGGGCCCGCGGCCCCCGAGGCCGTCGCCACCACCGGCGCCGGGCTTGCGCCGGTGGGCGGGCTGCCCACCCCGACAGGGCCCGGCGGCGGCAGCTTCTTGCTGCCGTACATCGCCATGGCCTGAGCCGGCAGCGGCGCACCACGCTCCCGGGCAAGCGCATCTGCATTGGTGCGGGCAAGGGTCTGGGGAACGCCCCGACAGGCGGTCGCAGCATCTCGCCAGCCCACTTCGGCGCGGATGGAGAGTTGGTCCCGCTCGCCCGCTGACAGGTTGGCGCCATTGGTCTTGAGGCGCTGGGCCTGATCGGTGGCGGCATCCCACAGGGGGCCGCAGTGCTCGGCATTGTGGGCATCCACGTGGGTCTGCTCCGCCTTGCGCTGGGCCTGCTGCTGGCGGGTGCCGGAGCATTTGTCCGCAGCCCCTTCCCAGGCCATCGCTGCCTTGTCGTAGAGCATCGCCGCATCGTCCCAGCGCTTGTCCTTCCAGGCACCGCGGGCATAGTCCACCAGCGCCCCGGCGCTCTTCCAGGCGGCATCGCAGGCGGGCCCTGCGCTCAGCAGCTCGGCATTGGCGGCCCGCAGCCTCACCGTGGCGGCAAGGCTCTTCTCGGCCTTCTCCCGATGGGGCGACTGGCACAAGCCCACGGCCTCACGCCAAACCCCTTCGGCCTCGCCGAGAAGGCGTTCGACCTCCGCCGGGTCACCCTTGTCGTTGCGCGCCGCGGTTGCCCGCAGATCCAGATCAAGGGCTTTGTCGAGCCGCGGCAGGCATTCGGACTGATGGGACATGGCACGTTCCGCCAGCCTGAGCTCCGCCGTTGCCCGATCGCCCTGACGATTGGCCTGAATGGCTACTGAAGGGCAGGCCGCCGCGACCTTGAGAAAGGCACTCCCGGCCTCCCGCAGCACGGGCGCCGCTTCTCTCCAGCGCCGCGCAGCCGACGCATGCGCCCCCCGCTCAAGGAGCACCTCGGCCTCCTGCAGCAGCACAGGGCAATCCACAGCGGCCACCGAAGATTCCGTCGGCATGGCGGCAGCGGCATCCGGCTGCTGCGCTCTGGTGGAAGTGGCGATGGCGGACACACAGAACACAGCAAGGAAAAAGGAAGGCGTTTTCATCATCACTCGACCCCCGACTCCAGGGGCATCCTCAGCATTGCATCAATCAAGCCGCCACCGCCCTGCCCGGACGCCAGCATCGTGTCATCACTCTCGGCCCTCAAGGCGTGCTGACCGGCCTCCTCCGAGGCACTCGGCAGATCGGTCAGCCGGAGGGCAAACACCTCCAGAGATGCCCCCTTCAGCACGGCCGCCAACATCTCCTCCCGCTGGGTCTGCCGGGCCAGGGACGCAAAGCCCTGCAGGCGCTCCTCGTCGAACACGAAGGCGTTGTTAACCAGCCTCCGGTCCAGCAGTTTCTGGTGCAGCGTAGCGCCAGCCAGGGGGTCGCCCCCCACCGCCACGATACGGTCGTAGGCCCAGCGATCCGCGTAATCGAAGACTGTGGTGGCCACCCATGACAGGCTCGACACCGACAGGCCGACCCGCATCATGAAGGATTCGCGCAGCACGTTGCCGGCCTGCATCGCCACCACCTTGCCCACCTCTTCACCGACCTTCTGGGCGTACTCACGGCTGGCCTGTTCGGCAATGCTGCGCGCGGCTTCCTGAAGGGCCTGCTTGGCCGCAGCTTCACTGGCCGATTTGGCCGCCGCAGTGGCCGCCGCCTGTGCAGCCTGGTTGGCGGCCACCTTGGCCGCCTGGGCCGCCGCGTTGACCCCTACCGCCAGGGAGGCGATGTCAAACAAAGTCGAGACGATTTCCTTGCTGTAGTGGTAGGTCTTCATGCGGGCGCCGCCCTCTTCCGACAGGCCCTGGGTCCACAGCACCATCCACAGGGCTTCATCCGGGGTGATCTGGGGCACGAAGAGCTCCAGCGGATGAATGCTCATCAGCCAGTGGAAGTCCTGGTAGGCCGGCGTCAGGGGCGGCGCCAGGCGGGTGTAGCCACGGCACACCTCGAAGGGCTTGACCATCACCGTGCGCCCCGCTGCCGTCTTCACCGGGAAGGGATCACCGTCATCACGCAGCTCGGCGAGTTCGAGGAGCATCTTGTTGGCGTCGTCCTTGCGGTAGCCCTTGAGCTCCACCAGCTTGTCACCGGGCTGCAGACCACTGTCCTGGGTGGCGGCGATAACGGTAAGGCGCTCGTCAACCTGCAACGCCCGCACCCACGCCACCCTGTCGTCCACCGGCCAATCGAAACTGGTGGCCACACTGAAGGGCAGCTCCCACTGGCGGCTGCACCCTGGGTCCTTCAAGCCCGCGGAGCGGACGATGGCCGGGCGCAGGGCGCGCTCGCCATGCCCCATCAGGCGCAGGTTGGCAAGCAGGGTTTCATTCACCTTGCGGCCATCATCCACGGTGTATTCCATGGTGCTGCACCCGCTGGTGAACAAGGTCGCCAGCAGGGCAAGCAGAAGAGCCAGTCTGGAAAGGACGAGGGGCGGCACAGCGCGCTGTAAAAAAATGTAATTTCCGGAGCGAGCCGCGATTATGCCGGAGTTTGGACATGGCGGCCGCAAGTCCCCGCGCGCCCACAAATCCCCCGTCAAGGCTACCCAAGTGCCAGTAAATCAAAGATAATTGCGGTCTTTGCGCGCCGTTCCCCCGGCCCAAGGTTCTTCGATGTCTTCTTCGCGTAACGTCAAGCCGCCCGTCTTCAACTCCCTGACTGGCGCGATTCGCGCGCTGGCCATGGATGCCGTCCAGAAGGCCAACTCCGGTCACCCCGGCGCCCCCATGGGCATGGCCGAAATCGCTGAAGTTCTGTGGCGCCGCCATCTGCGCCACAACCCGGCCAATCCCCACTGGGCCGACCGAGACCGCTTCGTCCAGTCCAACGGCCACGGCTCGATGCTGATCTACAGCCTGCTGCATCTCACCGGCTACGATCTGTCCATCGACGACCTGAAGAACTTCCGTCAGCTGCACAGCAAGACCCCGGGCCACCCCGAGGTCGGCTACACCCCCGGCGTCGAGACCACCACCGGCCCCCTGGGCCAAGGCATCACCAATGCCGTGGGCATGGCACTGGCCGAGAAGATCCTCGCCGACAGCTTCAATCGCCCCGGCCACGCCATCGTCGATCACCACACCTATGTGTTCCTGGGGGACGGCTGCCTGATGGAGGGCATCTCCCACGAAGCCTGCTCCCTGGCGGGTACCTGGGGCCTGGGCAAGCTGATCGCCTTCTACGACGACAACAACATCTCCATCGACGGCCACGTTGAAGGCTGGTTCACCGACGACACCCCGAAACGCTTCGAAGCCTACGGCTGGCATGTCATCCGCGACGTCCAGGGCCACGACCCGGTCGAGATCGAGGCCGCCCTGAAGGCTGCGCAGGCCGAGACCGGCAAGCCCACGCTGATCTGCTGCAAGACCATCATCGGCGCTGGCGCACCCAACAAGCAGGACAGCCACGACGTCCACGGTGCCCCGCTGGGCGCAGCCGAGATCGAAGCCACCCGTGCCCACATCGGCTGGTCCCACGCCCCCTTCGAGATCCCCGCCGACGTCTACGCCGCCTGGGACGCGAAGGCCAAGGGCGCCGCACTTGAGGCCGACTGGAACACCCGTTTCACTGCCTACGCCACGGAATTCCCCGAACTCGCCGCCGAGTTCACGCGCCGCATGGCCGGCGAGCTGCCCGCCGACTGGGCCGCCCATGTGGAGTCCGTGCTCGCCAAGGTCACCGAAAAGGGCGAGACCATCGCCACCCGCAAGGCCAGCCAGAACAGCATCGAAGCCTTCGCGCCCAAGCTGCCCGAGCTTCTCGGCGGTTCGGCCGACCTGGCAGGCTCCAACCTCACCCTGTGGTCCGGCGCCAAGGGCGTCAGCAAGACCACCGGCGGTAACTATGTGTATTACGGCGTACGCGAGTTCGGCATGGCCGCCATCGCCAACGGCATCGCCCTGCACGGCGGCCTGGTGCCCTACACCGCCACCTTCCTGATGTTCAGCGAATACGCCCGCAATGCCCTGCGCATGGCGGCACTGATGAAGGTGCGCCAGCTCTTCGTGTTCACCCACGACTCCATCGGCCTGGGCGAGGACGGTCCGACCCACCAGCCTGTCGAGCAGACCGCCTCCCTGCGCCTGATTCCCAACATGGACGTGTGGCGCCCCTGCGACACCACCGAATCGGCCGTGGCCTGGGCCGCCTCCATCGAACGCCACGAAGGGCCCTCGTCCCTCGCGTTCTCCCGCCAGAACCTGCCCTTCCAGGTTCGCAGCGCCCAGCAGGTGGCCGATATTCGTCGTGGCGGCTACATCCTTTCTGAAGCCGGTATTGCTGCACAGCCGGCCGCCGCGCAAGCCGTTATCATCGCGACCGGATCGGAAGTCGCCCTGGCCGTGGCCGCCCAGAAGCAGCTGGCCGACGAGGGCATCGCCGTGCGTGTGGTGTCCATGCCCAGCACCAACGTCTTCGATCGCCAGGATGCCGCCTACCGCGCCGCCGTGCTGCCGGCCGGCCTGCCTCGCGTGGCTGTCGAAGCCGGCGTCACCGACGGCTGGTACAAGTACGTGGGCCTCGAAGGCATCGTGATCGGCCTCGACCGCTTCGGCGAATCGGCTCCGGCAGGCGAGCTGTTCAAGTATTTCGGCATCACCACCGAAGCTGTGGTCGCTGCCGTGAAAAAGGTTCTCGCCTGAGCGGGCGACGAACCGTACACAACAACAGGGTCGGCACCCCACGGGGTGTCGAATGCAACGTGATTTTGGTTTCGTGTATCTGAACTAGGGAGAAAAATCGATGAGCATCAAGGTCGCCATCAATGGTTTCGGTCGTATCGGTCGCTGTACGCTGCGCGCCATCTACGAGCAGGGTCTGCAGAACGAGTTTGAAGTGGTCGCCATCAACGCCTCCGGCGATCTGGCCACCAACGCCCACCTGCTGAAGTACGACACCACCCACGGCCGCTTCGCCACCTCCGTGGAAACCGAAGGCGACAACGTCATCATCATCGACGGCAAAAAGATCCCCTTCTACTCCACCAAAGACCCGAAGGGCGTCAACTGGGGCACCCACGGTGTGGACGTGCTGCTCGAATGCACCGGTGCTTACACCACCAAGGCAAAGGCCCAGGCCCTGCTCGACCAGGGTGCCAAGCGCGTGCTGATTTCCGCCCCCGGCGGCGACGATGTGGACACCACCATCGTCATGGGCGTCAATGAAGAGGCTCTCAAGGCCGGCATGACCGTCGTCTCCAACGCCTCCTGCACCACCAACTGCCTGGCCCCGGTTGCCAAGATCCTGGCCGACAGCGTTGGCATCAAGCAGGGCCTGATGACCACCATCCACGCCTACACCAACGACCAGGTGACCGTGGACGTCCGCCACAAGGATCTGCGCCGCGCCCGCGCCGCCGCCGCCAACATCATCCCGACCAAGACCGGTGCCGCCAAGGCCGTGGGCCTGGTGCTGCCGCAGCTGGTCGGCAAGGTGGACGGCTTTGCCCTGCGCGTGCCGACCATCAACGTGTCGCTGGTGGACCTGACCTTCACCGCCGACCGCGCCACCACCAAGGAAGAAATCAACGAGTTGATGACCGCTGCAGCCAACGGCCCGCTGAAAGGCATCCTGGCCGTCAACACCGAGCCGCTGGTGTCCTCCGACTTCAACCACACCACCGTCTCCTCCACCTTCGACGCAACCCAAACCCGCGTCATCAAGGGCGAAGACGGCTCCGTGCTGGTCAAGGTCCTGGCCTGGTACGACAACGAGTGGGGCTACTCCTGCCGCATGCTCGACGCGGCCCGTGCTTTCGTGAACGCCAAGTAATACCGCTGCGCCGACGCCCCGCCCCGTGCGGGGCGTTTTTCATTCCGACGCTTCAAAGTACATCATCATGCAAGTCAAGAAACTTACCGATCTCGACGTCAAGGGCAAGAAGGTCTTCATTCGTGCCGACCTGAACGTTCCCCAGGACGACGCCGGCAACATCACCGAAGACACCCGCATCCGCGCCTCCATCCCGTCCATCAGGTTCGCTCTCGAAGGCGGCGCGGCGGTCATGGTCACCTCCCACCTGGGTCGCCCCACCGAAGGCGAGCTGAACGCCGACGACACCCTCGCCCCCGTGGCCGTGCGCCTGGGCCAGATGCTCGGCAAGCCGGTGC
>NZ_JAQVCN010000090.1 GCF_028689785.1 Zoogloea sp.
CGCTGGATCAAGGCGCTGACCAAGTTCGGCTTCATCCCGCAACACGCCTGATTCAGGCCGCCTTCGCTCCGATGACCTGCTGCGGTCAGGACTTCGCTCGTTCAGAGGCCGGGCTCTTTCACGTTAAAGAGCTGGCTGCCGAGGCTGAGACCAAACACAAGCTCGACCGCATTACCGAACACTTCACCCGCATCGGTCGCGTGTTTGCCGTTCTGACCGACCAGCAAGTCCGTGTTGAGCCGCGTCTGGGCAACCTGCGCTGGATCTACCACCAAGCCCCGCGTATCCGTCCATCCCTGCTGAAGTGCGACGTCGCCCTGGAGCGGCTGGCCGTGCATTTTCCGGCTTCGATTCAAGCAACCAAGGAGGTGCTCACCCCAGTTGGCTTGGACCCTCTCTCGTTGCTGATGGCCGGGCGACTCACCTGCAATCTTGACCACCCCGTGGACTTCGACACCCAACTGCATCTTTCTCAGGAGAGCGACCATGCGTGGTTTCGCCTTTCGGACCGGTTTGGTTTTTGAGTGGGACGGTGCCGCTCACCGGATCGAGCGCCTGGGGACGGGTGATCAGGTTGTGCTGGAGCGCCTGAGCGACGGACAGACTGTACTGAGTTCCCGGCAGGAACTCTTGGCTGCCTTCGGTGCAGGGCAGCTGTGTATGCCTCATGGCACTGACACGGCTCCTGCTGCTCAGGTATATCGGCGGCCATTGGCAGAGCTTCCCAGCCACATTCAGGCAAAAGTGCGCACGCGAATGGCCTATCTGGACGCGATTCAGGAGGCTGGGCAGATCCCCTTGACTCCGTATCACCTGTCTCCATTGATTGCCGAGGTCTCCAAACGCATCAACGATCCACATCCCCCGGCACCGATAACCATCTATCGGTGGCACCAGATCTACCGGTGGCATCAGGATGCTCGCGCCTTGATTCCTCGGTATGACCGCCGAGGCAGAGCGGGGGCACGGCAGTCGGAGCAGATTCGAGAGTTTTTCGCGGAGGCGGCTGAGGAAGCCTTTCGAGCCAGTCCGTCGGCAACCATCAAATCCATCTTCACGCGCCTTAAAGGGAAAATCCGCGCCGAGAACGCCAAGCGTCTCCCGAATGCCCCACTCCGCCTCCCCTCGGTGAGAACGGTATATCGCTTATTCAGGCGACTTGAAGCCTATGACCAGACGCGGCTCGCCGAGGGGAAGCATGTTGCGGATCGCCGCTATCGGGTCGTCAAAGCGGGGCCTGTCGTCGACGGCATCCTGATGCGGGTTGAGGTCGATCACACGCCCCTCGACCTCTTCCTGATCGACGAGATCACGGGCCTCCCCCTTGGCCGACCGGTTCTGACCTTGTTCATCGATGTATATAGCCGCTTCCCGGTCGGCTACTACCTCAGTTTTGGCGGCACCTCCGCCGCCGCTGTTGTCGGTGGCCTACGCCATGCCATCCTGCCCAAAACCCCGGTCAAGGAAGTCATACCGGATTTGCCCGTGGAGCACGCATGGCCTTGCTACGGTCTGATCGCGGTACTGGTTGCTGACAACGGTCTGGAGTTCTATTCCACGGCCTTGGATAGCGTCGCTATGGACCTGGGTATGAGCATCATTTATTGCCCAAAGCGGCAGCCATGGTTCAAAGGCGCCATTGAGCGCTTCCTGCAGACGTTCAATTTCACCCTGAGCCACCAGTTACCGGGCACCAGCCTCTCCAGACTGGAGGATAGGGGTGACTACGACTCCCAGAAGCACGCACTCCTGACCCTCGCCGAATTCAAGCACCTCTTGGAAAAGTGGCTGCTCGATATCTACGCCCAAACCGTCCACCGAGGCATCGCTACGACGCCCTGGGCTAAGTGGCACGAAGGCTTGAAGCGTCACACGCCGGAGCTGCCGGGGAGTCTGGACGACTTGCAGCGCAGGATCGGCATGGCCGAGGAGCGCACCCTGCGTCGAGATGGGATCGTCCTGAAAGGAATCCGCTACGCGGGTCCCGATCTCGATCCCATCCTGCGCACCTGGGGGCCAGGGGTAAAGATCCGGCTCGTTTTCGACGCCGAGGACCTGGGCAGTATCCAGGTCTGGGCGCCCGAGCAGCAGGATCCGGTGACGGTTCCGGCCTTGAACCAGACTTACGCCAAGGGTCTCACACTCCTCCAGCACGAGCTCATCCAGCAGCAGGTCCGAGAAAACGGTCACTCCGCAGAGAACCCCGACGCCTTGGCCAAGGCCAAGTACGACCTGGCTATCGCTGTGGACGAACTCCTCAAGGGGCGCAAACAACGCGGCCGGCGCCGGGCAGCGAACATCCACGGCAAGACCAGCACTCATCCCGAGGCCCGACTCAATCCCGGCACGCCTCCCAAACCCGTCACTAAACCCATCCCGACACCCGAGGTGGCCCTCGACGAACCACCCGCGCCGCTGCCCACCTTTCAGCTCTCGCGAGGGAGGCGCGGATGAACGTCGCAGAATTCGAAGCCCTGCGGGTGTTCACCAGCGAGTACTTGCAATTTCCCCCGTTCGTGGCGGCCTTCAATGAGATCGAGCGACTTGTTCAGCTCTACCGTCAAACCGGCATCGCTCAACATTTGCTGGTAACCGGGGAGTCGGGCAGCGGCAAGACGACGCTTTGCAAGGCAATGGTGGAGCGCTACCCCCGTGCATCATTGCCAGAGCGGGACGTGATACCCGCGCTCTTTGTACCGATGCCATCGACAGCAACCATCGCCAGCGTAGCCGAAGCCATGCTCAGAAACCTGGGCGATCCGGCTCCAACGACGGGAACGACTTCTGCCAAGACTGCACGTGTCGCCCGTCTCGCGCGCGCCTGTGCCGTTGAACTCATCCTCTTCGACGAAGCGAATCACATCCAGGACCGAGGCCAGTTACCCACCCAGTACATGGTCGGCGACTGGCTCAAGAGCCTGATGGACGACGTGCAGGTGCCGACGGTGCTCATGGGCCTGCCTCGGGTCGAGAATCTTTTAAGGGTTAACGAACAGCTACGACGCCGGTTCATGCTCCGTCTCCACCTGGAGTTCGGAAAGGACCCCGACAACACCATTGAAACCCAGTGTCTTCGGCTGTTTACGTCCCTGACACCGTCCTTGCCCGTGCCCTTCAACAAAGGGGGCACGACCTGGAGCGAGCTCGCTTACCGATTGCATGCCGCCACGGACGGGCGGGTTTCCTATGTGAAGAGCCTCCTGATTGGCGCCATTCGACAGGTATTTGAGCAGGACTTGCAGGAGATCACCCTCGCGGTGCTAGAGGCTGCGTTTACCTCCGCGATCTGGCACCAAGGGGTTGGGGCATTGAATCCCTTCTGTGCGAACTTCGACTTCCGGCGACTGGACAGGGCTGGCGAGCCCTTCCAATCCAGTGACGAGGTGGTTCGGCCTTCCTCAAGGCGGCGTGCTCATGCTGCTTGAACTGGCAGGCTATCCCCTCCGACCGACGCGCCAACCGGGGGAGAGTCTGGCCGGGTTTGTCAGCCGGCATTTCGGCACGAACGGTCACTGGATGCCGGAGGCGCTGCACCGTGCGATTGCAAGCCTGTACCGCTCCGAAAGCGCGGTACGTCGGGAGGAGGCCTGGGCGTTGATCTGCCACCTCACCGGACAGGCTTCCGCCGAGGATCGCCGCCTGTGGCTGGACCAGCGCTTTTCTTTGCCAGAAGCTGGGCCGAAGCGGAAAGGGCGCTCATGGCAACGCGCCATCTTGTCGCCGATACAGGTCTGTCCACGTTGCCTGGCGGAACAGGGTGTGCATCTCGCACTCTGGGAGCTGCCGCGGGTCAATACCTGCCCTCTGCACGATTGCCTGCTTCGCCAGCACTGCCAATGTGGGCGTGAGCTGACATGGCCCAGCATGGGCCCAGACTGGACCTGCCGCTGTGGCCAATCGCTTACGACCCTGGTCAGTCGTCCAGCATCACCTGCACTTGGGCGCCTCACGCGATTGGTCGCTGAGTCCAGCGGGCTCCAGACCCCATCATGGGCACGCGATGGTGAGCGGCGCGTTACCACCCATCTTCGCCAGACTTATGCGCTGATGTTCTGGTTGCAGGAGCTGCTGCAGCGCATCCATGAAGCAACCCGAGGCCACGCCATGCGTGAGCGTACAACGGATGAACGCCTCGGGCGGTTGCTCAAGGACTGGCCAGACGGGCTGGAATGCCGGCTCCTTCGTCTGCTACGTTTTCGTCACCGGCGCGAGCGCGGGAACCTCCTTTTGTTGCTAGACGACAAGCATCCGACCCGACGGCTGTTCGACTATCTGGCCGATGCCGAAAGCCAGACGGATCTGCCGGCAGATGCCTACCTGGTGGCTCATCGCGTCATCGCGCATTTCGCATCTCCCATCGGCGAGGCACGGGTATTGGTTTTCAATCCTGCGCTGAGTATCGAGGAACGGCAGGCGCGCCTTGGCCTGTTGATGCGCTGGTGGTCCGCTCTGTGCCCATGGATAGAAGTGTCGGACACACTTCCGCAAGTCGCCATTTCCCCGACACCGTACTTCGGAAGCCTGGATGCCCAGTTCCGCGTGCTGTTGCTGAACGTACTTGTCGGCGCGGCAACAGCCTGTGCCAGTCCCGAGCACTTTCGACGTTTCGCACAGGCGTGGCCGCCCGGCCGGCCGCTTCCGGCGGGTTGTGGTCACGACGTTTTCATCCAGGGATTCGATGCGCAGCTGAAGACCGTATCCAGCGCACACCTTCAGTATCTCTGCGAACTCGCGTGTCGCGCCGCAGGAGTCACCCGTGCGACGGTTTGAGCCGATCTACCACGCATCCGCAGCCGTCTCGGTGACGGGAGGCGGAGGTTGGTGGAAACATCGCGGTCTTCCGGTGCGTCCGAGGCCTCATCCGGGTGAATGGGCTCACGGCTACCTGGTACGGATCGCGGAGGCCAATGGCTACGAATCGCCCCGTGTCCTGTGGCGTAGTTTGGGGCCGAGGCGCACGAGCTCCGTTTCCTCGGTCAGGTACGCGCTGCGCCTGTCTCCGACTGAATGGCGTTTCTTGTCCGGCCCCTGGCCGCGTTTCTGTCGTCTTGAGCACGTGTTGGCCGAGGGGTTGGCCACATCCGACTACTGCCATGACCACTTGCGCTGGTGCCCCCATTGCCTCGCCGAGCAGCGGTTTCTGCAAGCTAGGTGGGCAATCAAACTGTGCGTCGTGTGCCCTGCCCACAAGTGCTATCTGCAGGACACCTGCGCGGTCTGCCATCAGTATCAACGGCCAGAACGAGCTGTGCTCGACCGCTGCCGGTGCGGCGCCTCGCTGATTGGCATCCCCACTGAGCATGTCGCCGAGGATGAACTCCGACTCCAGATTGCCTTTCAGGGTGCCTTGGCTGGGCAAGCCCAGGAGGGCGCCCCTTCGTTGAGTGTGGCTGCCTGGATCAGGCTCTTTCATCGTGTGGCTGCGCTCTTCGATGCCGAGCGGGAAAGTCGCAGCGGCCAGATACCTGGGCTCCACCGTCTTGATCTGGCCATTGCGGTGAATCGGCAACTCGCCAGTCTGCTCGCCGCCTGGCCTGCTGGCTTTCATCGCTACCTGGGCGATCTGCAGCGACGGGCAGAGCCATCGTTCAGCTTGGTTCGAACCTTTGGACGCCTGTACCGATGGCTGTACCGGGATTTCGAGGGGGGCGAGTTCGCTTTTCTACGCGAGGCCTTCGAGGACTACCTGCGAGAACACTGGTGGGGGCTGCTGTGTCGACGCAACCGCCGCCTTGGCACCCGAACCATCAACAGTCGGAAGACAGTCCACGCTATTGCAGAAGCGGCAGGTACGACCCCGGCGCGGGTCCGGCAGTTGCACTTGGCTGGCTGGGTCGAGGCCGACATCGCGGCCCAGCCCTGCGGCCGTCATGCGTGGTCATTTCCTGCTTCACAGGTCGAACCTCTTGCCACCCTAATCGCCGATGGTCTCACCTTGAAGGAAGCGGCTGCCTACTTGTGGCTTCCAAAGCATCGCGTTCGCGAGCTGATCACGGCGGGCATGATCAAACCGCTTCTTTCGACCGAAAGGGATGGATCTGCAACGTGGCTGATCTCCAAGCATCAACTGGACGACCTGGGCCGTGCGTACTTGGCGGGCCAAGCTCCGGTGGCTGAAGAAGAACACCCAGATTACGTTCCCCTCGTGCAGATCCTCAAGGCTTGGCGCTTGGAGGCCGGGGCATTTCCCGCAATGCTTCATGCGCTTCAATTAGGCGTGCTGGCTCCAGTTCTCGGCAGCGACGTGGAAAACACTGTTCTGGGAGACCTGTTGCTTCCTCGCCGGAGAGTACAGGCTTGGCTTGCGCACTGGCGTCAGGCCAGCGGCAGTGACTATTCGATCACTGACGTGGCCACGATTCTCAGTATCAAGGCCCAGGTGGCCTACCACCTGGTTCGATCCGGTCTCCTGGAGAGCACGTCGTCTCCGCAGGCGCAGGTACGTCGAGTTTCTCGGGACGGGATCGAAAAGTTCGAGGCGCGTTACATCTCCTTGGTGGAGATCGCCAAGCGCTTGGGCACTTCGCCCAAACAAGCCCTTCACCGCCTGCAAATTCACCCTGTGGCAGGCCCTGCTATCGATGGATGCCGGCAGTACTTTTACCTGCGCAGCGACGTGGAACACCTTCTTGACCAACCTCCCCAACCCCAGGAGTCAGGCAATGCAGAACCGTGAAGACTTACCAGATACCGATCTGGACCGATTGCAGGCCGAGATCCTCAGCGGCCCTTTCGAAGCTGCACTCCCCGTCAGCATGACCGAAGAATGGCTGAACCTGATCGCTAGGGATATCTACGAAACCCTGAGTGACGACGAGCCCACATGGGGGAGTCCGGCCGTACGACGGGCTGAAGCCCCTTTCCGGCTGATCCATCGCCTCCTGGTCGAGAGTAAGGGCAAAGCGTTGCACGTCGACGACTTGGACTCACTGCCAGGCCACTATATGAACTATCTCGCCGAAGTCGCCCTGGAACTGGTCAGGCGCCAGAAGGGGCACTGGATACCACCCGCGACGCTAGACACGATCCTGACTCGGACGGATCTGACTTTGGAGCAGGCCCTCGACGGCGTCGCCAATGTGCGCTGTGAGTGAGCTGATGACGAAGCCGAATCAGGAAGTGCAGTCTTCCCCCGCCAGCCACTCGAACATCCTCGCCAAGCCGGAGTGATCATGAAAAACCCACGATATGAACGTTTCCGCGTTCTGATGCACCAGTTTCACCGCAATCACCCCTGGCGCCTGACCAACGGCTTGTTCATCCCACATGCCTATCTGGAGCCCGACAAAGTGAACCTGTGGGACGACGTCGGCTTCATCCTCAACGGACGCCGGGTGATGGTGTGGTGGATTCATCCCCAGGCCAGGTACGAAGACGAGATCGCCCGACGAGCCTACGAGGAAGCCGGACCGATGCCCGACGATTCTGCTCCGTGGAGCGAAGAGAAGCGCTGGAAGCGCGTTGGCCGTTCAAGGAAAAGGGCAGTCACCTACCGTACCCAGGGCTGGTCGGACCAGATGAAGGCCTATTTTGAGCGGGTTGATGCTATCGAAGAGCGACTGCGTCAGGAGGGAATCGACTACGAGGCCCGCCCAAGTCTGGTTGTGCGCTGGTATCGATGGGGGATCGGGATGGAGCTCTGTGCGCCGCTGGAGGTGAAGGGCGTGGAGGGCGTCCGGGTGTTAGCCAAAATGGCAAAGCGCCTCCTCAAGAGGTATATCACGCTTGAAGAGAGCTTCCTCTGCCATTCGCACAACTGAACAACCTGGCCGAACGGCTGCGCTCAATGATGGGCTCTTGCCTGGTAGCAGCGGTCTTAAACGACACCCGTGAAGTCCGGCAATCTGTGGTGCATGTCTCATCTGCAACTTGACTCGCTCCAAGAGCGGCGCTGCGCGACCTTACCCGTCTACAGACTCCGCAAGAAGGTGCTTCCACTTGCTTGACGAACGTCTCTTGTTTTCATAGAATCGTCTCATGAAAACAGATATTCGTTTCTTCAATGAGATTGCTCGAATCGTCAATGGGGCTCTGCGTCTCGATGTCGATAAGGTGAGGAACTATACGGCCTTTCTGGCGGACAAGCTGGAGAGCGCTGGGGAGCAAAGCGCAGCCGAGCGCCTGAGGAAACTCCTTGCAGAGACTGATCATCAGCTGCGACCCGCGGAGGTTCGTTTCAGCAAAGCACTGCCCGTCGATTCTGAGAGCCGCTTCCCCTTGGTCGAGCACGTCAACCTAAGAGGACTGCAAGAGCCTCCCATTAATTTGCTTCAATCCCAGTGGGATGTAGTTAACGAGTTTCTAAGTGTTGCGAAGAGCTATGGATCGTTCGATACAAACGATCTTTCTGGAGCTCTTAGTTTCCTGATGTATGGTCCTCCGGGTACAGGCAAGAGTAGGCTTGCCCGTCACATTGCCGAAGAATTAGGGCTTGATCTTTATGTGGCACGACTTGATGGTTTGATTTCTTCCTACCTTGGTAGCACAGCCAAGAACATTCGGGCCTTGTTTGATTTTGCCTCGAAGACTCCCTGTGTTTTGTTTCTTGACGAGTTTGATGCCATTGCCAAAATCCGAAGCGATGGTCATGAACTTGGCGAGCTGAAGCGAGTCGTAAACAGCTTCTTGCAAAACTTGGATACGCTGGGGAGGCAATCCATCGTCATTGCTGCAACAAATCATGAAACTCTGTTGGATGCTGCGGTATGGCGTCGCTTTACCTACCGGGTCGCACTGAAGCTTCCCTCGCGGGAGCAGCGCACCCAGATGTGGAAGGATTTCATAGCTCCCATCTCGTTTTCAGAGCGTGACTTGGTTGTCTTGGCAGATCTGTCTGACGGTTTTTCCGGTTCGGATATTCGGGAAACCTGCGCTCGACTGAAGCGACGGCAGCTCACCAGCGGGAAGGCACTTCATTTGTCGGAGGCCTTCATGGTGCTTCAGAATCTCTCGATATCTGGCGAGAATGATCGTTGTTTTGCATCGACTCTGACCAACAAAGAGCCGGCCGAGATTGTTCATCTTCTGCGCGAGCGGGATCAACGGCTTTACAGCCTCGCCATGCTCGCTGAACTGCTGGGCTTGTCGAAGGCAACTGCGCACCGCCTCGCCAAGAAGGAGGGCGAAAACAATGGCGAATAGTCATGACAGCGTTCGGCATGATTTACTGCCGATCAAACTCATCATGCCAAAGCAAGGAGCCGAGCGTCGCGTGCTTGGCGGCGGAGGAGCGAAGACACCATTTCGCACAGTTGATACCGAATATCGGCAGCGACTTGCCAATCAGGTGTCGGCGATTGAAGAAGCAGTGCTGCCTCAGTTGAATGTGGCCAAGGCGGCGCCGGTTCGGGTAAAAGTCATATCTAAAGCTACGGCGAAGAGCCATCGGCCTGACGCGCTCTTCTCAGAACAGTCCTGCCCGATCATTGGGTCGGGTGGAATCGGCGAACTGTTCATCAAAGCAACTCCCCGTGGCCTATCGAAGTTGAAACATACGATAACAGCCAATGAATCGGACCAGATCGTAAAAGAACTTTCCTGCATCGAATCTATCGAGGTCGTTACACCCATGCTTCGGCGGCGAGGGCAAAGTGCCGAGGAGGTACTACGTAGGAGCCCTCGTAGGGGAGAGGGGTTCGTGACTCGGGTACGTCTATTCAGTTTCGGAGGCGACGAAGATCAATCCAGCCTTGTCGACGATTTCGTTAGCTCGTGCAATGCTCTTGGTATATCGATAAGTGCCAAAGGATACGCAAAGCAAAGTTGGACGTTCGCGGCAGAATGCCGCTCTGTAGCAGAGGTTGAAGCACTCTCCAGGCTAGTCAGCGTGCGATCAATCACCCAGATGCCCCTGATTAGAACCGTGCGACCCAACACGGCAAAGCCGCAAGCACTCCCCGCTCTTCCGGTGCGAAGCGTCACAGATACTGATATTCCGATCGTCGTCGTCGTGGACAGTGGTGTCTCGGACCGAATCCCGGCCCTAGAGTCTTGGGTTATTGGTCGTGACCGCCAAGTACCCCCTTCATATGTAAACACTGATCACGGAACCTTCGTCGCAGGCTTGATCTGCTGGGGGCATGCTTTGAACCCCACTGTTGGAGGATTAGATACTGGCCCGTGCGGTGTTTTTGATCTGCAAGTTATTCCTAACGATGATCCATCCCGCGGTGAAACCACTCCGCTGATGGAGTCCGAACTTCTCTTTTCGTTAGAGGCGGCCCTTGAAGAACATGCGAATAAATATAAGGTCTGGAACTTATCGTTGGGCACTGACGCAGTTTGCTCGCTAGATGAGTTTTCTGAGCTGGCCGTTGAACTCGACAACCTACAAGAGAAGTACCAGGTGTCCTTTGTGATCAGTGCTGGCAACTACGTGACTCCTCCGCTGCTTGACTATCCGCGAACCGTTCCTCAGGTTAGTGCAGGGCGGATTACGTCCCCCGCAGACAGTGTCTTGGGCATTACGGTTGGGGCAGTCTCCCATGTCGACTTCAAAAGCAATGGGCCCAAACAGAATCATCCGTCGGCATTCTCACGGCATGGTGCAGGGCCAAATTACGTCATTAAGCCGGACCTCGTCCATTACGGCGGTTCCTGCTCCACGGATGGAGCGCACATTCATGGGATTCGCTCCGTTACTGATGCGGGAGTCACAGAAGACCTGGGTACCAGCTTTTCAACTCCGTTAGTGTCGCGAACTCTCGCTCAGATTTACCACCAAATCACGCCGACACCCTCGCCAGTGTTGGCGCGGGCACTGCTAACTCACCATGCGCGCGATCCTAGGTCTGGTCTTCGAGTGCCGGATGGCGAAGAAAATTACTTAGGTTTCGGCTTGCCCGCTACTGTCCCGTACTGCCTCGAATGCACCCCCCATACGGCAACGCTTGTTTTTGAGGATACGCTTCGACCTGGTTACTTTCTTGAGTGGGATGATTTCCCCTATCCCCCGTCATTGAAGCGAGATGGAAGATATTTTGGGGAGGTTTGGATGACCCTGGCCTTTGCCCCTGCGCGGGGTGAAAGATGGGGGGCTGAGTACTGCGAAACTCACATCGACGCCCACCTTGGCGTCTTTTACGAGAAAACCGCTAGGGATACTGGAGAGATCAAGCAGGTTTTTAAGGGACTCGTACCCGTTGAGCATAGAAATCCCGGGCAGTTGCATGAAGCTTACCAAGTTGAGAAGCTACGCAAATGGGCTCCGGTTAGAACCTACCATGGTGTGATGAGCGATAAGGGAGAGCGTGGATTACGCTGGCGACTGAAACTTCAACTTTTGACTCGACACGGCATTGAGGACGACGAGCAGCTATTTAAGCCCCAGCGGTTCTCGCTGATCATTACCATCGCCGATCCGGAAGGTAAGGCCCCGGTCTACGATGAAATGTCTCGTATCGTCCGGAATCGCTTCCAAGCGGAAAATCTTGCGGTCCGAGCCCGTACAAGACTCAGGACTCCCAATTGATGCGGATTGACTAATTGAACTATGCACAATAGTGCATCTTGAATGAAAAAGTTGCTCGAAGGACTGGAACTCCTTCGAGCAACTTGGACAGGTCACCGAACCCGGAGAAGCCTGTCACCTACGTTGGGCAAAACGCCCTGCACTATAAAGGCAGGAGACTTGGCTGGCCAATAGAGGTTTTCAATGTACCGGGATCTACCACTGCCTCTACTCTCGAAAGGAGATTTTCATGGCAGCCTCGATGAAGCCCGGTCAAAACACCGGAAAGAACGGCGGGATTTTTCAAGAAGTGGGTCCGAGAGGCGGCAAACAGCCGAACTTCTCGACCGTCCCGGACAACAAGCCCCTTCCTCCTACGACCAAACCTGGACACGGATGGGAGCCGGTCAAGGTGACGCCAGACAGCAAGCGGTAACTTGACGGGGCAACTTCGGTTGCCCCACTGTTTTCTAGGATTCAAGCGCTTTATGAGACGCTGTGTAGGTCTTCGTTCATCGTTCCCCCTCCCTACTATTGACGGCAGGATGTGCTTCTATGAATTGCCTACGGGCCGCATCACCAGAAAATTGCGCTATCTTTGGCACAGGCTGGACGTCCCTTCATGAACTCTGGCACAGCCTCACACCACGCTGCCAAAGTTAGTGAAAATTCGTTTTATAATCAAAGGCTCGGTTTTCACTAACCGTGTCATCCGACAGAGGCTTTGTAGATGAACGCATAAGCCGAGAATCCAAGGCTCATAAATTGAGAAATTTATGGGCTTTTGTTTTTGGATAGTGTGCGCTGTCTGTCCCTGTAGGCGGGATGTCTATTTAGAGACATGGCGCCGAGCAGCCAAATGTGCCGCTATTTCCTGACTGCTTGGCGAGGAGCGCTTGACGTGCGCCGCGCTTCATCCATTGTCGGGGTCGAGAGGAGCTTTAACGGGACCGCCCCAACGCCCAAGGCCCTCTCGACGATGACTTCAGCGCCTTGCTCCTTTAGCGTCGCTTTAAGTGCTCCGAAGTCGTCACACCATTGCTGCTCTGCAGGGAGGTCACCCGATGAATCCCGGTTGGTGTTGAAAGCCACTGTTCTCACCTGCAGCCGCTCCATTCCAGCGCCAGCAGCAATCTCGACTCCATAGCCGGGGTTGGTGGAACTGCGTACGACCAGACGGCCCCCTGCGCTGGTTGCCGTCGACAGCTCTTCATGCACTCGATAGCCGTAACCGCTCACTGAGCGGCGTTCTTCCCCCGCCCTGGCTCACGCGGAAGAATCCTCCTTCTGTTCAATCAGGAGGAACGCGAAGTGAGCAGCGCGACGACAAGCAACAACAAGCGGCAGCGG
>NZ_JAQVCN010000005.1 GCF_028689785.1 Zoogloea sp.
TTCATGGGAAGCCCAAAAAGGCAGGAAACTACACAAAATGCGGCCCAGTGAACAGGGGGGTTTGTAATTGCATGAATGTGAACGGGATTTTTGAGGCGGTTATGCTGGGTCGATGCGATTGCCCTGGGGGTGGTAGCCACCGTTGCCAGCTCGATAGAAGTAACGATGATCGCCAAAAGGGGGAATAGCCTCGAAATCAAGAGGAATCGGTTTGGCGCCGACCTTGTAGTAAATGTCTTGAGATTCCTTGAGCGTCTTGGGCGTACTGGGGTAGGGGCCTATATCGATGTAGCCATGCTCTTCGAGTAGGGCGATTGTTGTGCGATTAGCTGTTAGATGACTAGGGTCATAGCTTTTCGGCTTGGGGGCGCAGGTATGAGGATGTTCCCTCGGGCTGGAAATCTCGGACGTATTGATTGGGGATGGTGCAATGGCGCCCAATCCTATTTCTTCCGTCTCAGATCCCAAGGCCCCCCATCTTACAAATTGTTTCCATTCTTTAAAGGGCGACAGTTTTGTAAATTCCCGGCGAGAGTAGGTTATTTGCTTCGTTTCATAGTAGTAACATCCCAGCTCCCACCCCTCATCCTTCTTCCGCCCTCTATTGTCCTGAAACACCTGTATAGAATTGTCCCGGACATCCCAGATGAGGATTCCAAAGCGGCGAAATTGAGGATCTGCTTCGTTGGGCGGAACGCCGGGCGCGCTGCCATTGAAGATCAGGCGATGGTTGTCCATCCACCACACGGCATTCATGTGGGTGTACGCGCCGGAGTCGACAACGGGTAGAGGGGTCTTGGGGACACCGGCCAAGGCTGCTGTGGATTGAGCGGCCTTCAGGTTGAAGGCCAATATTCGGCTAAGAATCCCATCGGCTATGCTTGGTGGCTCACTTGCGAAGGAGGTGTCAGGAGACAGCAGCAAGGTTGTCAGCCCCAGGAGATACAGCTTTTCTCGCCAGCAGATCGATTGTGCGCTCATCATCTTTCTTCGCTAAACCCTGCGACATGCTCATGTTCTGGATGAGCTCACAGCAGTAAATCCCTTGGCCAGGCTTTCGGCGCACCTGAAATCTTGTTGCTGGGGTGTGATTATCCCTTGAAAATATTCATTTTGGATTTTTCGTGAGGAGGCGGGGACTACGCATCGAAGTCAGCAGTCGGTGCCGTGCCTTGGTCGTCCGGTGAGGCCGCCCTGCAATCTCATGCGCCCATGGCTTCAGTCGTCCAGACGCTCAGCAGACATCAGTGGACGTCCATGGACTCCACTTCACTTCCCAATGCAGAACCGCGAAAAGATCACCCCCAGCAGATCGTCCGGGGTGAATTCCCCGGTGATCTCATTGACTGCCTCCTGGGCCAGGCGCAGCTCTTCGGCCATCAGTTCGAGGGCGTGGCGGGCATCGAGGGCAGCCTCGACCCGAGCCAGGGCTTCGCGCAGGGCGATGAGGTGGCGCTCCCGGGCGAGGATCACGTCTTCCCCATGGCGGTGCCAGCCCGCCACCCGCAGCAGCTCGGCCCGCAGCAGCCCGACGCCCTGATCGGCCTTGGCGGAAAGATAGAGGCAGATGCCGGCGGCGTCCTCGGTGCGCTCGGGCTGGCGTGCCAGCAGATCCACCTTGTTGAAGACGGTGATGCGTTCGACGCCTGCCGGCAGCCGGGCATCGATGGCTGCGTCGGCATCGGTGAGGCCGGCCCGCACATCCACCAGGCGCACCACCACGTCGGCGCGCTCGATCTCCTGCCAGGTGCGGGCAATGCCGATCTTCTCGACTTCGTCGGTGGTGTCACGCAGCCCCGCGGTATCGGTGATATGGAGGGGAATGCCCTCGATCTGGATGGTCTCGCGCAGGGCGTCGCGGGTGGTACCGGCGATGTCGGTGACGATGGCCCGCTCCTCGCCGGCAAGACGGTTGAGCAGGCTGGATTTGCCGACGTTGGGCTGACCGACGAGCACCACGTGCAGGCCATTGCGCAGCAGGCTGCCCTGACGGGCACGGTCGAGAATGGCGCGCAGTTCGGCGGCAACGACCTCGATGCGTTCGAAGGCCTTGGCCTCGATGAGGAAGTCCACATCCTCGTCGGGGAAATCGAGGGTCGCCTCGACCAGCATGCGCAGGTCGATCAGGCGGTCACACAGACCCTGGACTTCGCGGGAGAAACTGCCGGTGAGGGAACGGACCGCCGAGCGGGCCGCGGCGGCCGTGGAGGCCTCGATGAGGTCGGCAACGCTTTCGGCCTGGGCCAGGTCGAGCTTGCCGTTGAGAAAGGCGCGACGGGTGAATTCACCGGGCTCGGCAAGGCGGGCGCCCAACTCAAGGCAGCGGGCCAGCAGCATCTGCATGACCACCGGGCCACCGTGGCCCTGGAGCTCGATGACGTCTTCGCCGGTAAAGGAGTTGGGGGCGGGGAAGTAGAGGAGGAGGCCTTCGTCGATCAGCCCGCCGCTGCCATCACGGAAGCGGGCGAACTGGGCGACCCGGGCTTGCGGCTCGCGACCACCAAGAGTGGCCGCGAGCGGGGAGAGACTCGGCCCGGAGATCCGGACCACGCCGATGCCACCGCGCCCGGGGGCAGTGGCGATCGCCGCAATGGGCTCACTCGGCCGGCTTGCCACCGGCCGCGATCATCCGGTTGATCTGCCATTGCTGGGCAATGGACAGGGTGTTGTTGACCACCCAGTACAGCACCAGACCTGCCGGGAACCACAGGAACATGAACGTGAAGAGGATGGGCATCATCATCATCACCTTGGCCTGGATGGGGTCGGGGGGAGCCGGGTTGAGCTTCATCTGGATGAAGCTGGTGGCACCCATGACCAGCGGCAGAATGTAGAACGGATCCTTGACCGACAGATCGTGGATCCAGCCCAGCCAGGGCGCGCCACGCATTTCCACCACACCCAGCAGCACCCAGTAGAGGGCGATGAACACCGGGATCTGGATCAGGATGGGCAGGCAGCCGCCGAGGGGGTTCACCTTCTCGCGCTTGTACAGGTCCATCATGGCCTGCTGCATCTTCATCTTGTCGTCGCCGTACTGCTCCTTCAGGCGCTGCAGGCGCGGGCCAAGGGTCTTCATCTTGGCCATCGACTTGTAGCTGGCGGCGGACAGAGGGAAGAACAAGGCCTTCAGGGCGATGGTGACCAGGATGATGGCCCAGCCCCAGTTGCCGGTGAGCTTGTGGAACCACTCCAGCACCCAGAACAGCGGTGCGGCGATGATGGTCAGCCAGCCGTAGTCCACCACCAGGTCAAAGCCCTTGGCGAACTGTTCGAGACGGCTCTGCTCCTGAGGGCCGGCATACAGCGGCATGGACAGCTTGCCGCTCTGGCCCGGGGCGATGGAGGCCACCGGCACGATCACACCGGCGGAGTAGAGGTCGGAACTCACCTGGTTGGCGAAGAACTCGCGCTCACCCTCTGCAGGTGCCCAGCCAGCCACGAAATAGTGCTGCACCATCGCCGCCCAACCGTCGGAGGCCTTGGTGACGAACTTGGCTTTCTTGGCGGCAACATCCTCAAAGGACACCTTCTGATACTTCTCGGCTTCGGTGTAGAAGGCCGGGCCGGTGAAGGTCTGCACGCCGAAACCGCCGGGCTGCTCGGCCGGCTTGCCGTCGCGGGTGAACTGGAAGTAGGCATGGGGCGCCAAAGCTGCAGGGCTGCCGTTGGTGATCTCGTAGCTCACATCCGCCACATAGCTGCCGCGCCGGAAGGTGATCAGCTTGCTGACCTTGACACCCTCGGCGGTAGCCGGTGCGTCAAGGCGCAGGGTCACCGCATCCTCGCCGTCCTTCAGCTCAAGGCTGGACGCTGCCAGGCTGAACAGGGTCTTGTGATTGGGAAGACCATTGCCGATCAGGCCGGTCTGGGCGGCGTAATTGTGCTTTTCGCCATTGTCGAAGAGCACGTAATTGCGCGTGGGATCTTCGGAGGCCTTGTGGCGGGTCAGCTCAAGCCGGACGATGTCGCCGCCCTGGGCCGAGACTTCCGCCACCAGCACGTCAGTGCGGATGATGGCCTTGGGTGCCACTGCCGGTGCGGCTGCCGTGGCGTTCTGGCCGGGCAGGGCAGGGCTGCCGGCTGCAGCAGCGCCCAACGTCGGCGTGGGAACACCAGCTGCAGAATTGGCCGCTGCGGCAACGGCCGGCACCGGGGGCTTGTTGTGCTTCTGCCAGCCGTCCCACAGCATGACCAGGGAGAACGAGAAGACGAGAAGGAGGATCAGGCGACGGTTGTCCATCGGAGTCAGTGTCAGGAAGGAGTTTGGGGCGGAAGGGTTTGCAAGCGCTGCTCAGGGTACCGGATCGTAGCCACCCGCGCTGAACGGATGGCAGCGGCACACACGCCGCGCCGCCAGCCACGACCCCTTCAGGGCGCCATGGCGCTCGACAGCCTCAAGAGCATATTCGGAACAGGACGGCACAAAACGGCAGTTGCGTCCCAGCATGGGGCTGATGGCGTAGCGATAGGCTCTGACCAGAGCCAACACAACCGGTTTCACTTGATCACACCCTGCTTGGGCAGGCGTTCAATCACAGCGAGCATGTCTTCGCGCAGGGAGCGTTTGGTGACGTCACCAACCTTGGCCGACAATCGTAACACCAGATCGTAGGGCGGCAGGCTTGCACAGGCATGACGGAACACGTCGCGACCGATGCGCTTGACCAGATTGCGCTGCACCGCCCGCTTGGCGAGCTTCTTCGCCACCACCAAGCCGAGCCGGGCCGTACCCGCCTGGCCGGGGCAGTAGTGGAGCGCGAAGTAACGCCCGCGAACGACGCGCCGAAAAGCAAAAACGGATGAAAATTCATCCGTTTTATGCAGTCGCAAAGACGCGCCGAAGCCGAACCCTGCCGTGTTTTCTGCTTCATCCGACGGGCCATTGACGATGCCTGCCGGGGAAGAAATATCAGGATCGGCCCGCGGGCGAGCCTCAGACGGCGAGACGATGACGGCCCTTGGCGCGGCGAGCGGCGATGACCTTGCGACCGCCACGGGTAGCCATGCGGACCAGGAAGCCGTGGGTGCGCTTGCGACGGACGACGGACGGTTGGTAAGTACGTTTCATTTTTCGTGCCCGAAAAGTTGAGTCAAACGCGCAATTTGATACGTTAACCCACTGTTTGTCAAGCAGGTTTTGTTCGCCCCCAGCAAACACCCCACGGCAGGCCCGCCCTCGCAAGTGTCCACAGGCCCCCATGCACAGCCCTGATCACCACCCGAAGCTGTGGATAAGTCCCCTCTGCACAGGTACAATGCGCGTTTGGCCAAACGCTCCCCGCGCGCGATTCTGGCCGCTCCGGCCCTGTTCCGGAGTCATCCGGAAGCGTCTATCCGGTGCGCGTTCTGCCGTCGTAACCCACCCGCCCAATATCGTGCCCGAAGCCTCATCGTCGCCCCAATGCGCTGCGTTCTGGACGCATTGCCTGAACTGCCTGGAGCAGGAACTACCCGCCCAGCAGTTCAAGACCTGGATCCTCCCCCTGCGTGCCGAAGAGCTTGCCGGTGACGACGGAGCCGGCATGCGCCTGGTGGCACCGTCAAACTTTCATCGCCAGTGGCTGCGCGACCGTTACCTGCGCCGCATCGAAGAGCTGGGCGAAGAGTTCTTCGGTGGCCTGCCGACCATCGAGGTCAGCCTGGCCCCAGCCGGCAGTCTGCGCCGTGCTGGCCCCCCTCCGAGCAGCACCCCGGCCCCCAGCAGTGCCGCGCCAGCCCCGGCACCCGCAAACGGTGGCAGCTCATCCCCGGCACCCGCAGTGCTCCGCAGCACCCCTGCCGAAACTCCGGTGTCGGCCGATGCCGCCAATTACGACAAGTCGCGCCTCAACCCCGACTTCACCTTCGACACCCTGGTCACCGGCCGCGCCAACGACCTGGCCCGCGCCGCCGCCCTGCAGGTAGCCCAGAACCCTGGCGTGTCCTACAACCCGCTGTTCATCTATGGCGGCGTCGGCCTGGGCAAGACCCACTTGATCCACGCCCTGGGCAACACCGTGTTCAAGGCCGACCCGCGCAAGGTCATCCGCTACGTGCATGCCGAGGACTATTACGCCGACGTAGTGCGCGCCTACCAGCAGAAGTCCTTCGACGTCTTCAAGCGCTACTACCGCTCCCTCGATGTGCTGATCATCGACGACATCCAGTTCTTCAATAACAAGAACCGGACCCAGGAAGAGTTCTTCCACGCCTTCAACGCCCTCACCGAGGCCAAGAAGCAGATCATCATCACCAGCGACACCTACCCCAAGGATGTCCAGGGCCTCGAAGACCGCCTGATCTCCCGTTTCGACTGGGGCCTGACGGTGCAGATCGAACCGCCCGAGCTGGAGATGCGCGTCGCCATCCTTAAAAAGAAGGCCGAAGCCGAACGCATCGCCCTCAACGAAGACGTTGCCTTCCTGATCGCCAAAAACCTCCGCTCCAACGTGCGCGAGCTCGAAGGCGCCCTCAAGAAGGTGCTGGCCTTTGCCCGCTTCCATGGCAAGGAAGTCACCCTGGAAGTGGCCAAGGAGGCCCTCAAAGACCTCCTCAACGCCCACAACCGCCAGCTCACCGCCGAGTTCATCCAGAAGACCGTGGCCGACTATTACAAGATCAAGGTCGCCGACATGCACTCCAAGAAGCGCACCCGGGTCATCGCCCGGCCGCGCCAGGTGGCCATGTTCCTCGCCAAGGATCTCACCCCCATGAGCCTGCCGGCCATCGGCGAAGCCTTTGGCGGCCGCGATCACACCACCGTGCTCCACGCCTGCCGCACCATCGCCGAGCTGCGCCTCGGCGACACCCAGCTCAACCATGATCTGCACGTCCTCACCCAGGTGCTGCGCGGCTGATGAAACCTTTCGCCCCCAAGATTGCCGGATGGACGCCCACCGCGCGCCTGCCCCTCTAAATACGATACTGGAGACCTGAGTCCATGCTGCTTTTCACTGCGCCCCGCGACGCCCTTCTGGCCCCGCTGCAATCGGTATCCGGCATCGTCGAGAAACGTCACACCCTGCCCATCCTCTCCAATGTCCTGATCGAGAAGAAGGGCGATTCGCTCACCCTCCTCGCCACCGACGTCGAGATCCAGATCCGCAACAGCACCCCCGCCGCCCTCGGCGCCGAAGACGTGGCCATCACCGTGGGCGCCCGCAAGCTGCAGGACATCCTGCGCGCCCTGCCCGACACCGCCGACGTCAGCCTCACCCTCGACGACAAACGCATCACCCTGAAAGCCGGCAAGAGCCGCTTCCAGCTGCAGACCCTGCCCGCCGCCGACTACCCCCGGCTGGCCCCGCCCGAAGGCGAAGGCGTGCACTTCACCACCACGCAAAAGGCCTTCAAGAAGCAGCTCGCCCTGGTGCAATACGCCATGGCCCAGCAGGACATCCGCTACTACCTCAACGGCCTGCTGCTGGTAGTGGCCGGCAACCTGCTGCGCATGGTCGCCACCGACGGCCACCGCCTGGCCTACGCCGCCTCCCCGCTGGTCGGCGACTACGCCCGCACCGACGTGATCCTGCCGCGCAAGACGGTTGTTGAACTGGCCCGTCAGCTCGCCGACTCCGACGACCCCCTGGAAGTGACCCTGGTGGGCAACCAGATCGTCTTCCGCTTCGGCAACATCGAGCTCATCTCCAAGCTCATTGACGGCAAGTTCCCCGACTACGAGCGCGTCATCCCGCAAGGCCACCCCAAGCTGGTCAAGGCCAGCCGCCTGGCCCTGCTGCAGTCCCTGCAACGCGCCGCCATTCTCACCAACGAGAAGTTCCGCGGTGTGCGCCTGATGCTCTCCGAAGGTAGCCTCAAGCTGGTGTCCACCAACGCCGAGCAGGAAGAAGCCCTGGAAGAACTCGAAGTCGACTACAGCGGCGACAGCCTGGACATCGGCTTCAACGTCACCTACCTGCTCGACGTGCTCACCAACGTCTCCGCCAACGAGATCGAAATCCGCTTCAACGACGGCAACGCCAGCGCCCTCTTCGGTCTCGCCGAAAACGCCGACTTCAAATACGTCGTCATGCCCATGAGAATCTGACCCACCGCATCACCGTCCGACTGCGCGCCCCCGCCAGGGGGCGTCCCCGCTGTACCCGCTGAACCGAGAACGCCATGTCCGATACGCCGCAACAACCCGCCTCCGCCGACAACTACGACGAATCCAGCATCCAGCAGCTCGAAGGGCTGGAGGCCGTGCGCAAGCGGCCGGGCATGTACATCGGCGACACCTCCGACGGCACCGGCCTGCACCACATGGTCTTCGAAGTGGTCGACAACGCCATCGACGAAGCCCTGGCCGGCCACTGTGACGACATCGTCATCACCATCCACGCCGACAACTCCATCTCCGTCACCGACAACGGCCGCGGCATCCCGGTCGGCGTCAAGATGGACGACAAGCACGAGCCCAAGCGCTCCGCGGCCGAAATCGTCATGTGCGTGCTCCACGCCGGCGGCAAGTTCAACCAGAACAGCTACAAGGTCTCCGGCGGCCTCCACGGCGTGGGCGTCTCCTGCGTGAATGCCCTTTCCAAGTGGCTGCGCCTCACCGTGCGCCGCGACGGCAAGAAGCACGGCATCGAATTCAACCGCGGCCACGCCGTCGATCGCCTCATCGAAGTCGTGGACGGCATCGAGACCAGCCCCCTGCGCATCCTCGGCGACACCAACCGCCGCGGCACCGAGGTGCACTACCTCGCCGACGAAGAGATCTTCGGCACCGTCGAATACCACTACGAAATCCTCGCCAAGCGCCTGCGCGAGCTCTCCTTCCTCAACAACGGCGTCAAGATCCGCCTGATCGACCGCCGCACCGGCAAGGAAGAAGACTTCGCCTTTGCCGGCGGCGTGGCCGGCTTCGTCGAATACGTGAACCGTGCCAAGTCGGTGCTCCACCCCACCGTCTTCCACGCCAGCGGCGAATCCCTCCAGAACGGCGTGCCCATCACCGTCGAAGTGGCCATGCAGTGGAACGACAGCTACGCCGAACAGGTGCTGTGCTTCACCAACAACATCCCCCAGGCCGACGGCGGCACCCACCTCACCGGCCTGCGCGCGGCCATGACCCGCGTCATCAACAAGTACATCGAAGAAAACGAGATCGCCAAGAAGGCCAAGGTCGACATCAGCGGTGACGACATGCGCGAAGGCCTCGCCTGCGTGCTCTCGGTCAAGATGCCCGACCCCAAGTTCGCCTCCCAGACCAAGATGAAGCTGGTCTCCGGCGAAGCCCGCCCGGCGGTCGAAGAAGTCGTCGCCCAGAAGCTCGCCGACTTCCTGCTCGAGCGCCCCATCGACGCCAAGACCATCTGCGGCAAGATCGTCGAAGCCTCCCGCGCCCGTGAAGCCGCCCGCAAGGCCCGCGAAATGACCCGCCGCAAGGGCGTGCTCGACGGCGTCGGCCTGCCCGGCAAACTCGCCGACTGCCAGGAAAAAGACCCCGCCCTGTGCGAAATCTACATCGTCGAGGGCGACTCCGCCGGCGGCTCCGCCAAGCAGGGCCGCGACCGTAAGTTCCAGGCCATCCTGCCCCTGCGCGGCAAGGTGCTCAACGTCGAGCGCGCCCGCTTCGACAAGCTCATCAGCTCCGAGCAGATCGCCACCCTCATCACCGCCCTGGGCACCAGCATCGGCACCGAAGACTTCAAGCCCGAAAAGCTGCGCTACCACCGCATCATCCTGATGACCGACGCGGACGTGGACGGCGCGCACATCCGCACCCTGCTGCTCACCTTCTTCTACCGCCAGATGCGCGAGCTCGTCGAGCGCGGCCACATCTACATCGCCCAGCCGCCGCTCTACAAGATCAAGCACGGCAAGAACGAGATGTACATCAAGGACGACACCGAGCTCAACGCCCACCTGCTCAAGCTCGGCCTCGAAGGCGCCATCCTCACCCCGGCCGAAGGCGCCGAAACCATCCACACCGACGCCCTCGGCGGCCTGGCCCGCACCTACCTGCTGGCCGAAGCCGTCATCCGCCGCCTCACCGACTGGATCGACCCCACCGTCCTCCACGCCCTGCTGGCCAACGACCTGCCCCTGTCGGTGGACGACGAAGCCGCCGCCCGCGACTCCGCCCAGCGCCTGCAGACCGCCGTCGGCAATGAAGTGAGCATCGAAGCCGTCTACAACGAAAGCGCCGAAGCCTGGACCCTCGACATTGCCCGCATGCACCACGGCAACCGCAAGCGCACCCAGATCGACGCCGACTTCCTGCGCTCCGGCGACTACCGCACCATCCGCCAGGCCACCGAATCCATCTCCGGCCTCATCCAGCCCGGCGCCATCATGCGCCGCGGCGAAAAGCAGCAAGCCGTCACCAGCTTTGCCGACGCCATCCGCTGGATGCTCGCCGACGTGGAACGCGGCATCTCCAAGCAGCGCTACAAAGGCCTGGGCGAAATGAACCCCGAACAACTCTGGGAAACAACCATGGACCCCGCCGTGCGCCGCCTGCTACGCGTGCAGATCGACGACGCCATTGCGGCGGATGAGATCTTTACCACCCTGATGGGGGACAACGTGGAACCGCGCCGGGCGTTTATTGAGGAGAACGCGCTGTATGCGAGGAATCTGGATGTGTGAGGGTGTCGGGTGACACAAAAAGCGAAAACTGTGCCTAGTTAGTGCAAAACTAGTGACACAGATAATGACAAAAGCCCGAAATTGAGCTTTTTCATTTGCTTCACAGTCGATTGGATCTTAGGGCTGTAGCACAGCCCTAAACGTGTAAACAGCCTTACGAGGTAATGACAAGACAGAGGCTACCAAGAAAATGACCCCGAAGGCATATTCGGCCATTGAGTGTACTAAGATTGAACACTACAATGAAGCATAAGCGCCTGATCCGGAGGAGGCTTTGTAACCTTAAAAAAAGGGCACTACGGCTTAGCCGGCTGGGAAAATGGAACAAACTGCAACTCAACTTTCCGCATTGTCTCGCCTATTTTCGTCGGCTGTTTTCCGCGAAATGGGGCGGAAAGGGCGTTCTCCGTTATTTACCCGCTTATTCCACCAGACAGGCCTCTCCGGCCAAAGTATTGCGAAGGGAACCGTCGCGACAGCATTTGAGGCCGCTTTCGCTGTTCTAAGGAAATCGGGCTTCCGTGATGAATATGTTTACCGTGCTGCGCTGACGCATAATATTTTGTTAGGCCGCCATTCACTAAGCACTGCCAGTATGCTGACAGAGTTTAGAGCAGGTTCGTGTAAAGCTGATCTTGCTATCTTGAATGGGACCGCAACTGTTTACGAGATCAAATCGGATCGTGATTCCTTAGCGCGCTTAACTAACCAGCTTGAGAATTACCGCAAGGTTTTCGCAAAAATCTACGTTATCGCTAGTGAAGCGTTTGTACAGGAAATTGTTAGTAGTACCTCTAGTGACGTAGGCGTATTGAGCCTTGTACGATGGAACAGAATTCAGACAGTACGAGAGGCCGTTGACCGCCCCGACCTGGTTTGCCCAGAGACCATATTTGATTCACTACGCTTGGCAGAGGCGCGCGAAATTTTGCGAAGTTTCAATATTGCAGTGCCAGACGTGCCAAATACGAAGCTTTACGGTGTGATGCGAAAGTATTTTGGGCAATTGGATCCAACAGAGGCTCATCAAAAGATGGTACAGACGTTGAAGAGGACCCGTAATTTAGCGCAGCTAGGTTCTCTTCTTGATCAGTTGCCGCCTTCATTGCAACCAGCAGCACTCTCCATTCAAATACGGCAAGCAGACCAGGAACGCCTGCTTCAGGCGGTACAAACTCCTTTCAACGAAGCTATGGCCTGGGTGTAAACAATCACATGTATTACCCTTATTTTCGAGGTAAGCAGTTTGAGCTAATCGCTATTCGTGAAACAGCGGAATTACTTAAGAGTTCGGGCTTTGTGCCAATAATTGAGCCCGTGAGAGAGGTTTTAAGCGGGCTAGATCGAGCACTAAAAACTATCTGCGAAGTCAAGGGGAAAGCCATTGTTATCGTTAACCCGGATCATGGCGATCATGCAGAAGATGGTGCTGGAATAAGCTCCTTGCTAAAAAACGGTTTTCTAGACAAAGAAGGTATCACCGCAGGGATTCTGCTTAAGGAAGGGATGAACCTTGGCTCGGCGTTGAACTATTACGATAAACATAAAGATCACAAACCGGTATTTGTGCACGCTGGCTTCACGGAGGCAAAAGCGCTCGCCGAAAAGTTAGACGGTGACCTGGGTCAAACACAGCATGTCTTTTTTGAAAAGCATTGCGGCAAGCTGTATCGCAAACACTTCAAAGGTAGTATGCGAATTCTTCTACGTGATGGTTTTCAGCGACGCCGAAATGCTGACCACCCAGCTATTGAGGAGTTTTCTGACCTCCACGTTACCTACGAGGAGGAGGACATGGATGGGTTTGGGGATTTCTTGATCGTAGGTGACGACTACAGTGAGGGAGGTGGCCCAGCTTACGCTATCGCTATCCACTTAACTTTTATCGATTCAGACAAAGATAATGTCATGTACATCTATCATTTTGTCTCGACGACTAAGGATACGCCAACTGATCCTGCCGGAAAGTTCGGTCAGGCACTAGGCAAGCTTATAGCTAAGCTGGACTCTGGCAATTCCAAGCTCATCGACACTGAGGCCATCCAGGAGTTTCGTGATCTCCATGCAAAGGGTCACTTCCCGGGGCTAGGTCATGTAAAGAAGCTCTCAATGAAGCATCATATAGAAACGATAGCGGATTTTTTTGCTGACTAACATCCATGCCAGCATATTGTTGCTCCGAGTGCTTTGGTGACCGTGGTCTCAAAAAAAGCATTATTCCTTCCCTTAATCCAATTCGCGGTGTCTGCAATTACTGTCAATCAACAGGTGTAGATCTAGTTGAGCCTGCTCAACTTGCAGACGTATTTGAAATGCTCATTAGCATTTATGAGCCTAATCCCAATGGTAAATCCCTCGTGGAATGGTTGAAGCATGATTGGCAAATCTTCTCTCATCCATTCATGGATACTGCCCATGCAAAGGAATTACTCAGCGAAATTCTAGATAACGGAGATATCGTCCGAAAAACGTTTTCTCCAGCCGAGACTTACAAGAGTGAAGGGCTTGCCCGATGGGAAACGCTTCGGGACGAGCTAATGTATAAAAACAGATATTTTCTTGATGAGACTCTCGATACTGACCGACTAAAGGAATTACTGGATCATTTGCCCGCGGATGATTTGCCAGAAAGTTGGTTCCGAGCGCGCATACTGACAGCGAATCCCCCGTATCCGATTGCGGAAATGGGGGCCCCACCAAAGCATCTTACAACTCATGGGCGTGCTAACCCGACGGGTATTCCTTATCTCTATTTAGGTTCTTTACCAGAAACTGCAGTTGCAGAGGTGCGGCCCCATACTGGCGAAGTGGCGTGCGTAGCTGACTTCAAAGTTACGGGTTCTTTGACTGCTATCGATTTACGCAATCCACGCAAACTGGTCTCGCCTTTTCTCCTCGCAGACGCGGGCTCAATTGGCCAGATGCGGGCTGACATTCCTTTTCTGGAACGACTGGGCGAAGAACTTACCCGCCCCGTTCTACCGCGAAGCGCCGCGATTGACTATATTCCTAGCCAATATCTGTGTGAATTTATCAAGAAAAGTGGTTACGACGGAGTTGTCTACCGTAGTTCAGTGAGCAATGGTATGAACCTTGCACTTTTCAATCCCGAAAAAGTCGTGGGTGGAGACGTTTCGCTCTTCAGTATTAATCGTGTATCAGTAGAAGTAGCGCCCATCTGTATTGCCCCAGTAAAATCATGCTTAGGTGTTAACCTTGAAAGAAACGACACATGAGTACGGCGATGGAAGACGAAATCAAGCGTTGGACGGCCAGGTAATGGAAATCCTGCAGTGCAAGACACGTTGGCGGGGGTGTTTGGCAAGAGGCTCAAGGAGAACCCAATATCCAACCGCTGAAGGTTCCCGTGCCTCACTCAAACAAAATGGCCTCAATTCGGGCCAGAGCTTCGTCAACGATGTACTGCGGCACCGTTTCCTTCAGGCTCACGTTCCGTGCTCGCCAGTCCAAGGACTTCAATTGGTGGCAATGCACCGCACCCTGGGTATCGGTGCCAGCCCCCACTAGCGTGACCACCGTTCCGTAAGTACGGGCAGCGGCAGCGGCGCCCTGCGAAATCGGGCAAATCATCGCCAACCCTTGCTGGTTGAAGACCTTACCGCTCAAGACAAGGCCGAAGTGCGGGCCCTTCATTTCCCGACCAGAGGGCGGATCGAAGTCGAGATGCACGATGTCGCCACGGTTTGGCAGGTACGCCATCAGTCGCTCTCCAATCCAAGCGAGGGCATTTCATCCCAGCCTTCGACACGCGGCAGCCCTTGAGGCATTTCTGCCATCAGGTCGGCCAGTTTGTAGCGCGGGCGGGTCGGCGCTTCCACGGTCATCTTATTGCCCAAGAGATGAAGTTCCACCTGGGAGCCTTCGCCCAGACCGTTCTGGTCAATAAATGCCTTGGGCACCGTCATTACGAGCGAGCCACCGGCTTTGCGCAGGGTTTGAAGCATACGGGCCTCCTATCAATCGTAAGTCCTATTTCAGTATAACTTTTATCTTACAAGAGTAGGACATTAATTCTGCAGCATGAGGACAGCCGGTTGGAAGACGAAAAATGCAGGGCATCGCAGCCCCCGGTAGAGCGTGTCGGGCATGGCAGGCGTGCTCATTCTTGCTTGCCGTCCTTGTCACCGCTCACCACAGCAGCTGTACGCGTTCTGCGAGCGCGCAAACGGCTCGCCTGACGCACGTCGGATTCGAGTGCCCGGACATCCTTGCCCGGTTCAGCCAAGTCCCCAAGCCCGTCCGCCAAACCGAGCTGCCACAAGGCCGAGGCATACACCCCCATGCTCACAGACGGGTCGCCCTTCTCCAGGCGAATCAGTGTGGGCACAGAGACCCCAAGACGGCTGGCCCACTGCCGCTGGGACTCCTTACGCCGAAGCCGTGCCACGGCCAGCCTCTCTCCAAGCGTCTGTAAAGAGACCAGGACTTCCGGCGGCAAGGAACTCAGGGCTAAAGAAGGCTTTGACATAACATAAAGGTAGACAAAATATCGATAAGAGTAAATTTTATGTTATGTCACAGCTCCCGCCATCTCCCCAACAATCATGTGCTCCACAACCTTGAACACACGCTGTTCAATCGGTGTAGCGGGCGCCAGCTCCGGGCTGGCGAGGGCCTTGCGAATGCCCTTTGCCACGTCGTTCACGATGCGCGCTGCCGCCTCCGCTGGAAGGCGCAGCGCCTTGCCGGCTTCGATGAGACTGTCGAGTTTCACCTCGTTGAATCTCGCCGCGCCGGGCAGTTCAATGGCCATGCGCACGGCGGGCGACGGTCCGTCCTGGGTGCCCAATGCTCTGGTGTGATAGGCGGATGTGCTCAGCAGGTCGTAATGGGGCGCCAGCTCGGGCCCGAGCCCGGTCATGACGAATGACAGGTTCTTCAGGTGGCTGTCGTCATTTGCCAGAAAGACGTTGAAGACCAGCCATCGAAAGAGTCGAAACCGCGTTGCCGCGGGGTTTGCCGAGAGGGTACTGATCTCGTACAGCGTCTCCAGGGACGCCCGGCTGTACTTCAGCGTGCGGGAGATGTTGAGCAGCTGGCAGGCGTCAAGGATGTGTCTTCGCTGCGTATCGGGAAAGCTGCCCAGCCTGTCGAAGCGTTCGATGATGTAGACCGGGACCGCCGCCTGGTCGTCGGGCAGGCGCCGCAGAATGACGTCCGGGACAAGCAGCCCCGCCGCCCTGGCCAGCCGCATGGTGAGGAATTCATTGTAGGCCGATGCCGGATAGCGCTCCACGTCGGGATGATCAGGCTTGAGGACGTGCGTGGACGGCGTGGCGCCAGCCGGCTCAAACAGCTCACCCTCCTTCACGACGAGCAACAGTTTGTGCTGTGCGCCCGCTGCCGACATCTTCTTTGGCGCATCATGGATCAGGGTCTGCTGCGGCAGATTGCGGATGCGGCGGACAAGCACATCGTCGGGCAGCGGCACAATCGCGCTGTCGGTCGGAGGCGCCTCCCCGGGTGGCAGCAATGTCAGGGCACCAGCCGATTCCCTCCCCAGATATCGCAAGACGTCGAAGGCATCGCGGACATTGGCTTCCCGACAGACCGCTTCTCTCAGATGCTCTTCTGGCAGGAGGTTGTCGAAGAACCACTGTACGGTGCGGACCGTGCTCCCGTCGCGATGCTCAAGCTGATGTCGTGGCAATGCCGGTGACAGGTCAAAAGCCTGGGCAGACCTTGACCATGATTCGTCGTATTTCAGCGTCCAGATGTCCTGCTCTTCGAGCAGATGGCCAACATGCTGGCGCTCAAAATAGATCTGCAGAACGCGCGCTTCACTCACCGTCAGCATCCCGCTTCTGCGCTGCACGCTGCACCAGGCGCTCAAGCTCTGCTGCCGCGGAGTCGTGGAATTCTACGGACACGCGCACCCCGAGCTCCCGGAGCAAGCGAAACACCCGCCCCATCTGCACGGTGTCCTTGCCGTTCTCCACGTCGGACGTGAACTGCTTGCTGACACCCACCATGCCCGCCAGGTCGTCGATCCGGATACCGGAGCTTTTGCGGACAGCACGAAGCACCGTGCCGATATCCGAGACGGAATCCACCGTTTTTTTCATGGAGATCTTTCCTCAGCGCTCAGTCGTCTCACGAACGATTCGTCCGACTATTATTCCTGTGATCGCAGGAATAATAGTCGGAGGCCGCAGCGATTTCCATCATTTCCTACGAGCGCAGGAATTCCCGATCCGAATCCACCGATAACCGATGAATTCCTGCGATCACAGGAATATTTCCAACCCACTCCATCAGGCCAGCCCCTCACTCCCCCCCACCCAGCCCCACCCGCGTCGGCAAATCCCACGCGCCGCCCGGCGCGATCAGCCTGCACATGCCCGTGGACGTGGCATGGGCCAGCACGAAGCCCCTGCCGTCCCACTTCCATTCCTCCATCGACCAGCAATCCCCCAGGCCGCGGCCCTTTTGGGTGGCAGTAATGGTGCCAGCGTCGTATTCCGAGCCCTGGGTGGTGACCAGCACGGGCTGGTAGGGCGGGGCTTGATTGACGATCCAGTAGCCGTGGCCCACGTTGTAGGCGCCGCCCCAGCAGCGGGTGGCGACGAGGAAGCGGGTGTCGGTGAGGCGGGTGGCGGTGGGGGCTTCTTCGACGGACGGATCGGGTTCGGTGAGATCAGGGCAGTAGTCGGTTTCGTCGTTCTTAAGGGTGGCGCGCAGGGCCTTGAGCAGGGCGGGGCCTTGCTGCTTCACCCAGCTCTTGTCGCCCGGCCTGGCGGGGGCGATGGCGCCCGGCTTGATGACAAGGCTCAACAGCGGGGGGAGGGCCTTGCTTTCGGGTTCGGTGCCGCGCCGGATGAGGGCGCCGGGGGTGCCCAGGCGGCCCTGGAATTCGTCCATCTTGAGGAGCACGGCGGCGGCGCCGGTGTCGGAGAGTGCCCAGGTGGTGCCGCTGCGCACAAACTCGATGCTGCTCTTGCGGGTGAGGGCGGCGAGCAGGGCCTGGGTCTGGGCCGGGTTGAGTTCGCCCTGCAGGCTGTCGCTATCGAAACCCACCGGGCCCTGGGCGGTGCCGTTGATGCGCAGTGTGAGCTGGAAGCGCCGGGGCAGTTTGTCGACGATGGGGTTGTCGCCGTAGCGCCCGACCTTTACCTGGGCCGTCACCGGCTGCCCCGGCCCGGCCGGGCGGGTGAGGAGCACCGAGATGGGCAGCTCGACGCCATCCGGGCTGTAGCCGGCGGCGCGGCAAGTGCGGGTGTTGTCGCAGGCCAACTCCCAGTCGCCGTGGAAGAAGCGGGTGCCGGGCAGGTCGGCGGCGGCCAGGGTGGGGGCGGCCAGCAGCAGGGCGGCGTGGAGGATGGGGCGGGGGAGGCGCATGGGGCTTTCCTTGCCCGGTGCAGGAGCCGGGCAACCTGGGGTGACGGCAGGCAGTCTAGGGGCTGCGCTAATGGGCAGCAATGCGTGCACACGGATTGGCCGCTTGCTATCCTCCGCTTCCCGGCCGCGCGGGCGGCCAGTACCCATCACTCACGGAGATACGCCCATGGCGTCGTTGCAGGATCAGTTCATGAAGGCCGGCCTGGTCAGCAAAGGCAAGGCCAAGCAGCTTAACCAGGACAAGTCGCGCCAGCAGAAGCTCGACCGCAAGGCCGGGGTCGAGACGGTCAACGAAGCCAAGCTGGCCGCCCAGGAGATCCAGCGCCAGCAGGCCGAGCGGGCCCGGGAGCTCAACGCCCAACGCGACGCGGCCGCCCGGCAGAAGGCCATCGAGGCGCAGATCGTGCAGATGATCCAGCAGCACAAGCAGGCCAAGCTCACCCGGGGCGCCGCCGAGGTGGCCTACAACTACACCCACGACAGCAAGATCAAGCGCATGTTCGTGTCGGCCCAGGTGCGTGACCACATTGCCGCGGGGCACCTGGTGATCGTCTGCCAGGGCGAGTCCGCCGAGCTGCTGCCGCGGGCCATCGGCAACAAGATCGCCGAACGCGACCCGGCCCGGGTGGTGTACGTGAAGCAGGCCGAAGCCCCCGCCGAGGACGACCCCTACGCCGACTTCAAGGTGCCCGACGACCTGATGTGGTGATGCGGGCGGCCTGCCCCTTCCAGCATCTTCAGCCCCGGCCTTGTTCCAGCCGGGCAAACCACCCCGCCAGAAAATCCACCAGTGCCCGTAGCACGGGGCGCATCTGCCGGTTCGACTGGAACACCGCGTGGATGCCCAGTGATTTGGGCTCATAGCCCGGCAGCAGGGCCACCAGCCGGCCAGCGGCGATGAGCTCGCGGGCGGCGTAGCGGGGCTGCAGGGCAATGCCGGCACCTTGTTCGGCAGCGCACAGCAGGGCGTGGGCCTCGTTGGCACTGAGCCGCCCACCCACCGGCACGCCGATGTGCTCACCCCGGGCATCCACGAACTCCCACAGGCTGTGACCGAAGTAGGAATAGGTCAGGCAGTTGTGGGTGCCCAGATCCTGGGGCGTACTGGGCGTGCCGTGCTCAGCCAGATAGGCGGGCGAGGCGCACACCACCGAGTGGCAATCCCCCAGCCGGCGGGCAACCACGTTGGGGTCCAGGTCGTTGGTGATGCGGATGGCCAGATCAATCCGCTCTTCCACCAGGTTCACCACCCGGGAATCAACACGCAGGTCCACCGCCGCCAGGGGATGAGTGCGCAGGAACTCGGGCAGAGCCCGGGCCAGCGCAGTCTGAGCCAGGGATGATGCACAGGCCACGCGCAGCATACCCTGCACGGGATCCGCCTCGTCGGTGCCCAGCACCGCCATGGCCGCCGACACTTCCAGCATGGCCCGGCAGCGGGCCAGCACCTGCTCGCCGGGGGGCGTCAGGCTCAGGCGACGGGTCGTCCGGTGCAGCAGCCGGGCGCCGGCCCAGGTCTCCATCTCCCGCAGGTAGCGGGTCACCATGGCCGGCGACATCTCCAGTGCCTGGGCGGCACCGGCCATGCTGCCCCGGTCGACGATCTCCACAAACACTTCGGCGGCGGTGATGCGGTCCATATTCGATCGAATCGTGCAATAAAGACTTTCCGATTATGGAGTTTTTCTGCCGGATCAAGAAACATAGGATGACGGACATGGAAGGAGCAATCACGCTCCTCCACAAGCTTCCAGGAGAACATCCATGTCTCACGTCGCCATCCTCGGCATCACCGGCCGCGCCGGTTCCCGCATCGCCACCGAACTCCTCGGCCGCCAGCACACGATCACCGGCATCGCCCGGAACATCAGCCAGGCCAGCGCCCAACCCGGCCTGAGCCTGAAGGCCGCCGATGTCACCGACGGCAAGGCCCTGACCAGCCTGCTCCCGGGCCATGATGTGGTGGTCAGCAGCACTCGCTTTGTCGACGGCATCGACGCCGCTACCCTGCTCGCTGCGGCAAAGCAGGCCGGCGTGAAGCGGGTCGTGGTGGTCGGCGGGGCCGGCAGCCTGGAGGTAGCCCCGGGCGTCGCCCTCATCGACACCCCCGGATTTCCGGAGCTCTACAAGGCCGAGGCGGGCGCAGGCCGCGTCTTCCTGCAGGCCCTGCGCGCCGAGAACGAGATCGACTGGACCTTCATCTCCCCATCAGCCCTGTTCGAACCGGGCGAACGCCGCGGGCACTTCCGCTTGGGCAGCGACGCATTGCTGGTAGACGCGGCAGGCAACAGCCACATCTCCATGGAAGACTACGCCATCGCCCTGGCCGATGAGATCGAGCACCCCCGGCACCACCGCCAGCGCTTCACCGTGGGGTACTGAAGCGTCTTCGATAACCACAATCCGCTGGCCTCATGGTTAAATCCGGACCATGTACCAGCGCCTCGCCGACCCCGTCCCATCTCTCCCCGCCAACCACCGCGAGCCCGCCTGGTCCGAATATGCCGTGCTGGTGGTGGACGACGAAGCCGGGGTGCGCAACTTTCTCGAACGCGCCCTGCGGGCCCGGGGCTGCCGGGTGGAGGTGGCCGGGTCGTCGGAAGAGGGTGCCGAGCGCCTGCGTGAACATCACTTCGATGCCATCGTGCTCGACATCGCTCTGCCCGGCCGCTCCGGTATGGAGTGGCTGCGGGCCCTGAAGAATGATGGCTTTGCCGGCGACGTGATCCTCATCACCGCCTTTGCCGACATCGAAACCGCCATCGATGCGCTGCGCGCCGGCGCCTCCGACTTCGTGCTCAAGCCCTTCCGGGTCGATCAGATCATCAACTCCCTGCAGCGCTGCTTCGAGCGTGCCCGCCTCGATCGGGAGAACTTCGTGTTGCAGCGCCAGGTGGCCGGCCTGGGCGGCGAGGTGGCCGGGCTGATCGGCCATTCCGCATCCATGCGCGCCCTGTGCGACATGATCCGGCGCGTCGCACCCACCCCGGCCACGGTGCTCATCCTCGGAGAATCCGGCGTCGGCAAGGAAGTCACTGCCCGGGCCCTGCACCAGATGAGCCCCCGGGCCGATCGCTCCTTCGTACCCCTCAACTGCGCGGCGGTGTCGGCCGAGCTGATCGAGAGCGAGCTCTTCGGCCACGTGCGTGGCGCCTTCACCGGCGCCCGGGAGGCCCGCCGCGGCCTGTTCCACTACGCCAACGGCGGCACCCTGTTCCTCGACGAAGTGGGCGAGCTGCCCCTGGCCATGCAGACCAAGCTGCTGCGCGTGCTCGAAGAAAGGCGCATCCGCCCGGTGGGCAGCGAGGCCGAGGTGCCGGTGGACGTGCGCGTGGTGGCCGCCACCAACCGCGACCTGCACGCCGAAGTGGCGGCGGGGCGCTTCCGCCGCGACCTGTTCTACCGCCTCGAAGTGCTCACCCTGTCGATCCCGCCCCTGCGCCAGCGCCCCGAGGACGTGGCCGAGCTGGTGCAGCACTTCAACGCCCAGCTGTCTTCCCGCCTGGGCCTGCCGCCCCTCACCGTCACCCCCGCCGACCTGGTCAGCCTGGCCACCTACCCGTGGCCGGGCAACGTGCGCGAGCTGCGCAACCTCATCGAACGCTCGCTGATCCTCGGCAGCCTGCCGGTGCACAACCAGGTCCAGGGCATGGCCGACCCCCTGCCCCTGAGCCTGGCCGAGGTGGAGAAGCGCCACATCCTGGCCGTTCTCGACCAGTGCGGCGGCAACAAGACCCACGCCGCCACCCTGCTCGGCGTCTCCCGCAAAACCCTCGACCGCAAGGCGGTGGAGTGGGGGCTGGCCTAAGCCTTCGTAAAACAGGCCGCCCTTGATCGACTTCCGCGACCGCCTCAGTCGCTCGGTCCGCAGCAAGCTGCTGGCCATGGTGCTGGCGCCGCTACTCCTCGGCGTGCCCATTCTCCTCGGGCTGGTGTGGATGTGGGGCACCCAGGGCTACCAGCAGCTGGTCAGCTACAAGGTCGGCTCCGACCTGATCACCGCCCACGAATATTTTGCTCACATGCACCAGAATGTCGCCGTGGACATCGGCGCGCTGGCTAGCTCCCATCGCCTGTCCCGGGCCATGGCGGCCCCCGCTGGCGCAGCCCTCGACAGCTATCTGGAAGAAGCCCGGGGCCAGGCCGGGCTGGATTTTCTCTACCTCCTCGACGCCCGTGGCGAACTGCTCGGCGCCGACCTACCCCGCCACCACCCCAGCGCCCGACGCGACGACTGGCCGGTGGTGCGCAAGGCCCTCGCCGGTGAGCCCGCCACCGCCATCGATGTCTTCGACGCCGAACACCTGGCCGCCATCAACCCCGCGCTGCGCCAACGCGCCCGCCTGAGCCTGGTGCCCACCCCCAACGCCGCCCCCGACGCACGCCTGGAGGAAACCCGGGGCCTGCTCATCCACGCCGCCATTCCGGTGCGCGACGAAAGCGAGCGGCTGGTGGCCGTGCTCGAAGGCGGCGTCCTGCTCAACGGCAACAGCGACATGGTGGATCGCATCAACGCCATCATCTATCGGGAAGGCACCCTGCCCCTGGGCAGCCGGGGCACTGCCACCCTCTTCCTCGGCGACACCCGCATCGCCACCAACGTGCGCCTCTTCGAGGGCGAACGCGCCCTCGGTACCCGCGCCTCCCGAGCCGTGCGCGACCACGTGCTGACCGAAGGCAAGGTGTGGCTGGACACCGCCTTCGTGGTGAACGACTACTACGTGTCGGGTTACGAGCCCGTCATCGACAGCTTCGGCAAGCGGGTCGGCATGCTCTATGTGGGCTTCCTCGAAGCGCCCTTCAGCGCCGCCATGCAGGGCGCCCTGTTCACCCTCTTCGCGGTCTTCGTGTCGGTCAGCGTGGCTGGCTGCGTGCTGTCCCTGCGCTGGGCACGGAGCATCTTCAAACCCGTCGAGCAGGTCGGCGCCACCATCCAGCGCGTGGGCCAGGGCGACGCCGAGGCCCGGGTCGGGCCAGTGGCCAGCCGGGACGAGATCGGCCAGCTGGCCGCCGCCTTCGACGGCCTCCTCGACACCCTCGCCGCACGCCGGGCCGAGTTGCAACGCTGGGCCGACGAGCTCGACCGCAAGGTGGCCGATCGCACCCTCGAACTGCAAGAGGCCAACGCCACCCTCGAACAGGCCCGCCGCCACCTGGCCATGACCGAAAAGCTCGCCGCCATAGGCGAACTCACCGCCGGCGTGGCCCACGAGATCAACAACCCCGTGGCGGTCATCCAGGGCAACCTGGACGTACTCAAGGAAATCCTCGGCCCGGCCGCCGATCCGGTGCGCGAAGAGATCCGCCTCATCCACGAACAGACCCACCGCATCTGGCTGATCGTCACCAAGCTGCTGCAGTTTGCCCGACCGGGCGAATTTGCCGGCTACGTGGAGGGCGTAGACCCGAATGCCCTGATCGCCGACTGCCTGGTGCTCACCCGCCACAACCTGGAGCGCCGCAACATCGACGTCCATGTGGACACCGCCGCCACCTGCCGGGTCGAGGTGAATGCCAGCGAACTGCAACAGGTCCTGATCAACCTCATCGTCAATGCCATCCAGGCCATGCCGGACGGCGGCAGCCTGCGCCTGCGCATCCGCGACTGGGAGGAGGACGGCCAGCCGGTGGGCGCTCGCATGGAAGTCTGCGACACCGGCCAAGGCATCGCCGCCGAAGACCTGTCACGTATCTTCGACCCCTTCTTCACCACCAAGAAAGGCTCGGGCACCGGGCTCGGGCTGTCCATCAGCTACACCATCATCGAACGCTACGGCGGCCGCATCTCCGTGGCCAGCCAACCCGGGCAGGGCGCCTGCTTCACCGTACACCTGCGCAGCGAAGCCCGCTACGCCGACACCCCCACCGCCCCGGGTTTCAACGCCCGCTGGATCGAGACCGGCACGGCAACCGAGCCTGGCCGCCCGTCCGACGCAAACACACGCTGACACCGCCCACTATCACCGCCATCAACAGCATCGCCATGTCTTGCAGTTGGCCAGGACGCAAGCTCACAAAAACGCACTTGGTATAAACAGCACGGGGCAGCATGATGGCCGGGCGCTCGGGCCGGCTCCGGAACAGATGGGACATTTTGTCCAATCAGAAGACAAAATGTCCCGATCTTTCCAAATGCGTCCATTCAAGCCATTGATTCCTAAGACCACGCCTCCTGGCTCGGCGCTTGCAGGTCATCCAGACCGTTCTTCAACAACACCTCAAAGGGGGAAGAATCATCATGCAACTCTCACGGCGCCAGTTTTTCAAGGTGGCCGCCGGGGGCTTGACCGGTTCGAGTCTCGTCGCGATGGGCTTTTCACCCACCGCGGCCCTCGCCGAAGTTCGCACCTTCAAGCTCGCGCGCACCACGGAAACGCGCAACACCTGTCCGTACTGTTCGGTCGGTTGCGGCATCATCATGTACAGCCTCGGCGACAAGGCCAAAAACGTCCACGCCGAAATCATCCACATCGAGGGCGACCCAGATCACCCGGTAAACCGCGGCAGCCTGTGCCCCAAGGGTGCCGGCCTGCTCGACTTCGTGCACAGCAAGAACCGGCTCAAGTACCCGGAGGTGCGCGAACCCGGCACCAAGGAATGGAAGCGCATCGGCTGGGACGAGGCTTTCACCCGCATCGCCAAGCTGATGAAGGAAGACCGCGACGCCAACTTTGTCGCCAAGAACGCCGATGGCGTAACAGTTAACCGCTGGCTCACCACCGGTTTCCTCGCCGCCTCCGCCTCCAGCAACGAATCCGGCTACATCACCCACAAGGTGGTGCGCAGCCTGGGAATGCTCGCATTCGATAACCAAGCACGTGTCTGACACGGCCCGACGGTGGCAAGTCTTGCCCCGACGTATGGCCGCGGCGCGATGACCAATCACTGGTCCGACATCAAGAATGCGGACGTGATCCTGATCATGGGCGGCAACGCTGCCGAAGCCCACCCCTGTGGGTTCAAATGGGTGACCGAAGCGAAGGCAAAGAACAAGGCCCGCCTCGTTGTCGTGGATCCGCGCTTCACGCGATCCGCTGCGATGGCCGACCTCTACGCGCCCATCCGCACCGGCACCGACATCGCCTTCCTGGGCGGGGTGATCCATTACCTGATCACCAACAACAAGGTGCACTTGGACTACATCAAGTCCTACACCGACATGACTTTCCTGGTGAAGGACGAGTTCGCCTTTGCGGACGGCTTCTTCTCAGGCTACGACCCGGAAAAACGCAAGTACGACAAATCCAGCTGGGAATACCAGATGGGCGAGGACGGCTTCGTCAAGACCGACCCCAGCCTGGAGAACCCGCGCTGCGTGTGGAACCTGATGAAGGCCCACTTCAGCCGCTACACCCCGGACGTGGTGGAGAACATCTGCGGCACCCCCAAGGACAAGTTCCTGCAGGTGGCCGAGCTGCTCGCCTCCAGCCACACGCCGGACCGGGTGATGACCATTCTGTATGCCCTCGGCTGGACCCAGCACAGCACCGGCTCGCAGATCATCCGCACGGCGGCCATGGTGCAGCTGCTGCTCGGCAACATCGGCCGGGCCGGGGGCGGGGTGAATGCCCTGCGGGGTCACTCCAACATCCAGGGGCTCACCGATCTGGGCCTGCTCTCCAACCTGCTACCGGGCTACATGACCCTGCCAGGCGAGAAGGAGACAGACTACGACGCCTACATCGCCAAGCGTGCGCCCAAGCCCATGCGACCGGGCCAGCTCTCCTACTGGCAGAACTACGGCAAGTTCCACGTCAGCCTGATGAAGGCCTGGTACGGAAACGCCGCCACCAAAGAGAACAACTGGGCCTTCGACTACCTGCCCAAGCTCGACAAGACCTACGACGTGCTGCAGGTCTTCGAGCTGATGCACCAGGGCAAGATGAACGGCTACATCGCCCAGGGCTTCAACCCCCTCAACTCCTTCCCCAACAAGGCGAAGGTGGGTGCCGCGTTGTCCAGGCTCAAATACCTGGTGGTAATCGACCCTCTGGCCACCGAGACCTCCGAGTTCTGGCAGAACTACGGCGAGTTCAACGACGTGGACCCGGCCAAGATCCAGACCACGGTGTTCCGCCTGCCCTCCACCTGCTTTGCCGAGGAGGACGGCGCCATCGTCAATTCCGGACGCTGGCTGCAGTGGCACTGGAAGGGCGCCGAGCCCCCAGGCGAGGCGAAACCCGACCCGGCGATCATGGCGGGCATCTTCCTGCGCCTGCGGGATATGTATAAAAAGGACGGCGGGGCCTTCCCCGACCCCATCCTCAACCTGGCCTGGACCCACAAGCTTCCTTACGACCCCTCGTCCGAAGAGCTGGCCAAGGAATACAACGGCAAGACCTTCGCCGATCAGCTCGATCCGAAGGATCCGACCAAGGTCATCAAGAAGGCCGGCGAGTTGCTGGACGGCTTCGCCCAGCTCAAGGATGACGGCTCCACGGCCTGCGGCTGCTGGATCTTCTCGGGCGCCTGGACCGAAAAGGGCAACATGATGGCCCGGCGCGACAACGCCGACCCCTACCACAACGGTCAGACCCTGGGCTGGGCCTTCGCCTGGCCGGCCAACCGGCGCATTCTTTACAACCGCGCCTCGGCCGACCCGGCCGGCAAACCCTGGGATGCCAAGCGCAAGCAGGTGTGGTGGGACGCCACCCAGAGCAAGTGGGTGGGCTCCGATGTGCCCGATTTCAAGGCCGATTCGGTCCCTGAGGACGGCATGGGGCCCTTCATCATGACCCCAGAGGGTGTGGCCCGCTTCTTTGCCCGGGGTGCCATGAACGAAGGCCCCTTCCCCGAGCACTACGAGCCCTTCGAGACCCCCATCGGTGTGAACCCCATGCACCGCAACAACCCCAAGGCCACGTCCAACCCGGCCGCGCGGGTGTTCAAGGGCGACATGGAGGCTTTCGGCACGGCCAAGGACTTCCCCTACGCCGCCACCACCTACCGCCTCACCGAACACTTCCACTACTGGACCAAGCACGTGCATTCCAACGCCGTGATCCAGCCGGAACAGTTCGTCGAGATCGGCGAGGCGCTGGCGGCGGAGAAGGGCATCAAGGCCGGCGACAAGGTCAAGGTGAGCTCCAACCGGGGCTACATCAAGGCCGTGGCGGTGGTGACCAAGCGCATCAAACCCCTCAAGGTCGACGGAAAGACGGTTCACCACGTCGGGATCCCGCTCCACTGGGGCTTCAAGGGGGTGGCCAAGAACGGCTTCATCACCAACACCCTGACGCCTTTTGTAGGAGACGGGAACACCCAGACGCCGGAGTTCAAGTCCTTCCTGGTCAACGTCGAGAAAGCCTGAGGAGATCGCCATGGCACTGCAATCACTTGACATCGCCAAGCGCTCGGCAACGACCACCGAGCCGCCCCAGGCACGCAAGACCCTAGAAGTCGCCAAGCTCATCGACGTCTCCAAGTGCATCGGCTGCAAAGCCTGCCAGGTGGCGTGCCTTCAGTGGAACGACCTCCACGAAGAGGTCGGGAGCTGCGGCGGCACCTATGACAACCCCACGGACATGACCGCCAACTCCTGGACGGTCATGCGCTACGCCGAAGTCGAATCGGAAGAACGGGGCCTCGAATGGCTGATCCGCAAGGACGGCTGCATGCACTGCGAGGACCCTGGCTGCCTGAAGGCCTGCCCGGCCCCCGGCGCCATCATCAAGTACGCCAACGGGATCGTGGATTTCCACCAGGAAAACTGCATCGGCTGCGGCTACTGCGTGGCGGGCTGCCCCTTCAATGTCCCGCGCATCTCGAAGAAGGACAGCAAGGCCTACAAGTGCACCCTGTGCTCCGACCGTGTCGCGGTGGGCCTGGAGCCGGCCTGCGTCAAGGTCTGCCCCACCGGCTCCATCAGCTTCGGCTCGAAGGAGGACATGAAGGAGCTGGCCGATGAGCGCATCACCGAGCTCAAGGAGCGGGGTTTCAAGAACGCCGGCCTGTACGACCCGGCCGGAGTGGGCGGCACCCACGTGATGTACGTGCTCAACCACGCCGACAAGCCGAGCCTGTACAGCGGCCTGCCCGCCGACCCGACGATCGCACCCACCGTCTCCCTGTGGAAGGGCTTCGCCAAGCCCCTGGCCATGGCCGGCATTGCTGCCGCGGCCCTGGGTGGCCTCTTCCACTATGTGATGAAGGGCCCGAACGAAGTGTCCAAGGAGATCGAAGCCGAAGTCGAAAAGGAACTGGAGGCCGAAAAATGATCCGTGATCCGTCCGACCTGCAACGCTACAACGCGTCCGAGAGGGCCAACCACTGGATTGTGGGCATCTGCTTCATCCTGCTCGCGCTCTCCGGCCTGGCCCTGTTCCACCCGGCCCTGTTCCCCCTCACCAACCTGTTCGGTGGCGGGGTGTGGACCCGCATCCTGCACCCCTTCATCGGGGTGATCATGATGCTGTTCTTCGTGGTGATGTTCTTCCGCTTCAAACGCCTCAACCACATGACCGACCCCGACTGGGAGTGGGTCAAGCGGGCCAGGGAAATGGTGGATGGAGATGACCACAACATGCCGGAGATGGGCAAGTACAACGGGGGGCAGAAGCTGCTGTTCTGGTTCCTCGGCCTGGCCATGCTGATGCTCTTCGTATCGGGCATCATCATCTGGCGGGCGTACTTCTCCCATTACTTCCCCATCGGCGTGATCCGCACCGGGGCCGTGCTGCATGCGGTCTTTGCCACGGTGATGATCATCGCGATCATCGTTCACGTGTATGCCGCCATCTGGGTCCGGGGCACCATCCGGGCCATGCTCTACGGCACCGTGACCCGCGCCTGGGCCAAGCAGCATCACCGGGCCTGGTATCGCCAGGTGACCGGCAAGTAGCACAATCCGGCGGGGGCCCCAGCCGGCGCCCCCGCCGCCCGAATTCCCGGTGCCGTCCGTCAGACAAACCGGCGCCCGAGCCCCGAAGCCCTATCTGGAACGCCATGCAGACACTGCTCAGTCCCGAAGAAATCGCCACCCAGGCCGTCGCCGAGAACAGCTCCAACCGGCTTCCTTCCACCTGGGTTTTTGCCAACCGCGCCGAGCGCCTGCGGGCCCTGGCCGGTGAGCACGCCATGGCCGACTTCCTGCTCTTCTGCGCCCGGATCGCCGACGTCCAGCAGCAGCAACTCGACCGCCTTCGCCCCCTCACCGCCCGCCCCGACGCGGCCCTGCTCAAGCGCTGCCGCGAACACGGCATGCCGCCCCTCGATGCCCAGGGCGCTGAGCTGCCCGAGGCCTGGTTCAGCGTCCTCCAGCACCTCGCCGCCGCCCTCGACCCCTACGCCCCGCCGGTACTGCAGTCGGCCCTGCTGAGCCTGCCTGGCATGGCGCGCGACACCATGGACGAACTCGCCCGCAGCATCCTGCGCTGCGAGGAAGCACCGGACACCGTCATCGAACTGGCCCTCGCCCCCCTCGTCGGCGCTGCCCTGCAGGTTGCCTGGACAGCCCGCGCCCTGGCCCTCGCCGAAAGCGACATTCCCGCCGGCTTCGAAGACAGCCTGTGCCCGGCCTGCGGCGCCCACCCGGTGGCCTCCATCGTGCGCATCGGCGATGCCGGCCACGGCGTGCGCTACGCCACCTGCAGCCTGTGCGCCTGCGAATGGCACGTCACCCGCATCAAGTGCGTGCCCTGCCACAACACCAAGGGCATCAGTTATCAGGGCCTGGAAAGCCGGCAGGGCACCGTGCACCCCGGCGTCAAGGCCGAAACCTGCCCCGAATGCCAGGCCAGCCTGAAGATCGTGTCCATGGAGAAAGACCCGCTGGTGGATGCCTTCGCCGACGACCTGGCCACCCTGGCCCTCGACATGCTGGTGGACGAGGCCGGCTTCCACCGAGCCGGTCGCAACCTGTTCCTGTTCACCCCCTAGGAGACTCCCCACGATGGCGTCCATGGTCCATGGCACCACGTCCGACGACAGCACCGCTTACCGCGCCCTGCCCAGTCTCGACCGACTTCTCGCCGCCGCCCCCGGCCTCATCGAGGCCCATGGACGCAGCGAAACCACCCAGGTGCTGCGGGCAGTCCTCGCGACTGCCCGCCAGCGCATTGGCGAAGGACATGCCGCCCCTGAACCCGGCGGCCTGCTCCGGGACGCCGAAACCCGCCTCAAGGCCCGCGCCGCGCCCAGGCTGAAGCGCGTCTTCAACCTCACCGGCACCGTGCTGCACACCAACCTCGGCCGCGCCGTACTGCCCGACGAAGCCATCGCCGCCATGGTGGACGCCGCCCGCTCCCCCTGCGCCCTCGAATACGACGTGGATACGGGCGGCCGCGGCGACCGGGACGACGTGGTGAATGAACTGCTGCGCGAGCTCACCGGCGCCGAAGCCGCCACCGTGGTCAACAACAACGCCGCGGCCGTCTTCCTGCTCCTCAACACCCTGGCCCAGCGCAAGGAAGTCATCGTCTCCCGGGGCGAGCTGGTGGAGATCGGCGGTGCCTTCCGCGTGCCCGACATCATGAAGCGCGCCGGTGCCCGGCTGGTCGAAGTGGGCTGCACCAACCGCACCCACCCCAAGGATTTCGACGAGGCCATCGGCCCTCGCACCGGCCTGCTGATGAAGATCCACACCAGCAACTACGCCGTCGAAGGCTTCACCGCCAGCGTCGGCCAGGCCGACATGGCACGCATCGCCCACGCCCGCGGCCTGCCCTTCGTCGAAGACCTGGGCAGCGGCACCCTCACCGACCTGGAACGCTGGGGCCTGCCCCACGAACCCACCCCGCGGGAGGCCATCGCCAACGGCGCCGACCTGGTCAGCTTCTCCGGCGACAAGCTCCTCGGCGGCCCCCAGGCCGGCATCCTCGTCGGCCGCAAGGACCTGATCACAAAAATCAAGAAGAACCCCCTCAAGCGCGCCCTGCGGGTCGGCAAGATCACCCTCGCCGGGCTGGAGGCCGTGCTGCGCCTGTACCGCGACCCGGACACCCTGGCCGAACGCCTGAGCACCCTGCGCCTGCTCACCCGCCCCCGGGACGCGATGCTCGCCCAGGCCGAACGCCTGCACGCCCCGGTGGCCAGCGCCCTGGCCGGCTGGCCCCTGACGGTCAGCATCGAACCCATGCTGTCGCAGATCGGCTCCGGCAGCCTGCCGGTGGACCGCCTGCCCTCCGCCGGCCTGGTGTTCCGCCCCCAGGGCCGCAAGGGCAGCGTGCTGGGCAAGCTCGAAGCGGCCCTGCGCGGCCTGCCGGTGCCGGTCATCGGGCGCATCGCCGACAACGCCCTGCACCTCGACCTGCGCTGCCTGCCCCCCGACGACGAAGCCGCCTTCCTCACCCAGATCCAGGCGGGCTTCACCCCATGCTGATCGGCACCGCCGGCCACATCGACCACGGCAAGACCACCCTGGTCCGCGCCCTCACCGGCGTGGACACCGACCGCCTGCCCGAGGAGAAGCGCCGCGGCATCACCATCGAGCTGGGCTACGCCTACCTGCCCCTGGCCGCCGACGACGGCAACCCGGAGCAGGTGCTCGGCTTTGTGGATGTTCCCGGCCACGAGAAATTCGTCCCCACCATGCTGGCCGGCGCCAGCGGCGTGGATTTCGCCCTGCTGGTGGTGGCCACCGACGACGGCCCCATGCCCCAAACCCGCGAACACCTGCAGATCCTCGAACTGCTCGGCCTGAGCCACGGCGCCGTCGCCCTCACCAAAGTCGACCGGGCCAGCCCGGAGCGCATTGCCGAAGTCACCCGCCAGATCCACGCCCTGCTCGCCCCCACCTCCCTGGCCGGGGCGCCGGTCTTCCCGGTATCGGCCATCACCGGCAGCGGCGTGGCCGCCCTGCGCAGCCACCTCCTCGACGCGGCCGGAGCCCTGCCCGCCCGCACCGCCGGCGGCGAATTCCGCCTCGCCGTGGACCGGGTATTCACCCTCTCCGGCGCCGGCACCATCGTGGCCGGCACGGTGCACGCCGGACAGATCAGCGTGGGCGACACCATCACCCTGGCCCCCGCGGGCAAGACTGCCCGGGTGCGCAGCCTGCACGTGCAGAACCGCAAGGCCGACCAGGGCCACGCCGGCCAGCGCTGCGCCCTCAACCTCGCCGGCCTGGCAGTAGATGAAGTGAAGCGTGGCGACTGGCTGGTAGGTACCGCCAGGCCGCTGCCCTCCACCCGCCTCGACATCCACCTGCAGCTCGCCAGCGATGCACCTCGGGCCCTGGCCCACGGCGCCGTGGTACAGATCCACCACGGCACCCGCCACCTCCTCGGCCGGGTTGCGCTCCTTGACGCCACCCTCGAGAAGACCGGTCTTCCGCCCGGTGGGGACTGCCCCGCACAACTGGTCGCCGACGCCTCCCTGCACGCCTGTCGAGGCGATCTGGTGGTACTGCGAGACGGCCACGGCCAGCACACCCTGGGCGGCGGACGCATCCTCGACCCCTTCGGCCCGGTGCGCCACCGCCGGGCGCCGGAACGCCTCGCCGTACTGGCCAGCCAGCTCATCGCCGATCCGGCAGAGCGCCTGCAAGCCGTGCTCAACAGGGCCCCCCTCGGTCTCGATGCCAGCCAGCTGGCCGCCGCAGAAAACTGCCACCCCGGCACCCTGGTCACCCTGCTGCCCACCGCCCACCACAGCGAGAGGGCTGGCTGGCTGATCGGCAGCCAGCCCCTGGAAGCCCTCGGCAAGCGGGTCGCAGCCCGCCTCGCCCAACACCACGAACAACACGGCGACGAGCGCGGCGTCGAGCGCGACCGCCTGCGCCGCATGGTCGCCCCTGCCGTCCCCGCCCTTGCCTTTGCCGAATGGCTGGACACCTGGCTTGCCGCCGGCCACCTGGCCCGCAGCGGCAGTGCCTGGCACCTGCCCGAGCACCGGGTCGAGCTGGATGATCGTGATCGCCAGCGCGCCGAAAAGCTGATGCCCTGGCTGCTCGAAAAGCCCTTCGAGCCCCCCTGGGTCCGCGACATCGCCACGCGCCTCGGCGAACCGGAAGCCCTGACCCGCGAACTCCTCAAACGTCTCGCCGCCCGCGGCGAAACCTGCCAGGTGGTGCGCGACCTGTTTTACGCCCCAGCCGCCGTACGCAGCCTGGGCCGTATTGCCACCGAACTGATGGACGGCGAAGGCTGCATCCGGGCCGCCGCCTTTCGTGACAGAAGCGGCCTGGGGCGCAAGCGGGCCATCCAGATCCTCGAATATTTCGACCGCGTCGGCTTCACCCGCAAGGTCGGCCATGGACACGATGAACAGCACCGAATTCGTGGCGATCTTCCGGTAAATTGAGTTTAAATGCGATAAAATACAGGCAATTCACGTTTTCTTGAACGGAAGGGATGCGTCCCCCGGTGGGGCGACTGGTCTTCAAAACCAGGAGGGGCCGTCAAGCGGTTCCTGGTGGGTTCGACTCCCATTCTCTTCCGCCACCCTTACACTTCAGCGAGCCCACCATGCCCCAGCTGCGCGGCTGTGATTTTCCGGATGCGCTGCTCTACCACCCGGAAAGCCACCTGTGGTTCGCGCCCCTGGGCGAAGATCGCTACCGGGTGGGTGTGACCGGCTTAGGCATCGCCTTGTCCGGCGATATCCTGCTGTTCACCCCCAAGCCCACCGGCGCCACGGTGGACGCAGGGCGCGGCTTTGGCCTGCTCGAAGCGGGCAAGACGGTATTCCCCGTCAAATCCCCTTTCAACGCAAGGCTGCTCCGCGCCAACGAGGCCCTCGACCCCTCCGCCCGGGCCATCAACCGTGCCCCCTTCGAAGCCTGGATGGTCGAGCTGCAAGCCGTGGGTGCGCTGCCCGCCGACACCCTGCTGGCCTGGCCCGAGGCCGAGCCGGCCATCATCCGCATCATGGATCGCTACGCCTTCCGCGACCTATCCGACTTCTCCACCCCGCTCTTCCACGAAGACGACCGTGACTTCTGAAGCCCAGCTGCAGAAACTCGCCATCCTCGTTTGGGCCGCCGACCCCAGCCGGCCGGAACTGTGTGCCACCCCCTTTTACTTCGCAGCAGCAGCCGCCGCGATGGACGTGGAGGTGGAGATGTACTTCACCGCCCGCTCGGTGGAGCTGCTCCGCCAGGGGGTGGCCGAAAAGCTGGAGGCCGCCACCGGCAGCGGCAAATCGGTGGCCGATTTCCGGCGCGAAGCCCTGGCCTTCGGGGTCCGCCTGTATGCCTGCCCCACCGCCCTGGCCAGCCACGATGTACCGGAAAACGCACTGATCCCCACCCTTGCCGGGCAGGCCGGGGCGGCCGCCTTCCTGGGTCGCAGCCTCGACCCGGCCTGGCGTACCCTGAGCTTCTGACCCCCGTCTCCACACCATGAAACACGACCCCATCACCGGGCTCATCCTCGCCGGCGGCCTCGGCAGCCGCATGGGCGGGCAGGACAAGGGCCTCGTCGAACTGGCCGGTCAGCCCATGGTGAAACACGTACTGGATCGTCTGGCCCCCCAGGTGCATCAGCTGATGATCAACGCCAACCGCAATGCCGGCGCCTACGCCGCGTTCAGCCCCAGGGTGGTGCCTGACCGGCTGGCAGGTTTTGTCGGCCCCCTGGCCGGCCTGGATGCAGCCCTGCACGACCCGGCGCTGGAAGGGGACTGGGTGCTGACCTGCCCCTGCGACTCGCCCTTTCTGCCCCTCGACCTGGCCCCCCGCATGCTCGCGGCGGTCCAGGCAGCTGCTGCCGACCTGGCCATGGCCAGCACCAACGGTCAGCCCGAACCCGCCTTCCTGCTTGCCCACAGACGCCTTGCCCCCAGCTTGGCCGCCTTTCTCGAAGGCGGCGGGCGGCAGATCCGGCGCTGGGTGGGTGAAGCGCATCACGTCGTGGTGGATTTTTCCGACTGCCCCGGGGCCTTCTCCAACATCAACACCCCCGAGGAACTGGCCCGCCAGACCCCAAGCCCCAAGCCCTAGGCCTGGTGGCTGCCGCGCCAGGTGCTGGCGGAAAGGAGTTATCGGGTTTGAACAGCCCGTCGGCTCGACATCCAGCCGAACAGAGAGAGCAGAGCCAACCCGCCACCGATCAGCAGGATGCCGGCAACCTCGCTGGCCTTGAAAGCTTCGCCCAAGGCCAGCCGCGATGAGAGGATGGCCACCACCGGGGTGCCCAGCACCGAAAGGCTGGCCTCCCAGGCCGGCACCCGGTCGAGAATCCACACCCACAGCCACCAGCACAGCGCCACGCTGGCCACCGACAGGAAGGCCATGATGGCGATGTAGTGAGCACTCCAGTCGGTACTGCGGCCAGGAACCAGTTCGGCGAGCAGCAGCAGGGGGATTGAGCCGATGATCATCTGCCAGGTGGTCAGCACCAGCAGATCCACCGGCTCACGGCGGCGCAGGCGCTTCAACAGCACGGTGCTCACCGCCCAACACACTGCCGCGCCAATGCCCAGCATTTTGCTGAACAGGCTGGAGTGCATGTTCCAGGGTTCGATGATCAGCAGCAGCCCGCCCAGGGTGGAGGCAGCCGCCAGCCACTGCTTGCCACGCACCCGCTCGCCGAGTACCGGCCAGGCCAGCAGCAGGGTCCAGATCGGCATGGTGAAGATCAGCACCGCCGTCTTGCCGGGCCCACCCTCCACCAGCGCCCAGGTCTGCAGGGCCACGAAGCCGGTGATCTGCACCAGGCCAAGCACAGTGGTCTCTCGTGGGGCCACCAGGCGCATGGATTTGCCCATCAGTTTCACCGCCACCATCAGGGCCACGGCGCCGCCCACACAGCGCTGGGCGGCCAGGGCGAAGGGCGAGGCGTACATGAGGCCCTGCTTGAGCAGCACCCAGGTGTAACCCCAGGTGCACGACAGGACGATCAGCGCCAGCGCTGGGAGGTAGCGGGCGAGGGAGGGGGGAAAGACAGGCATGCGCGACGCCGGCTTGATGCCGTGCGGACGGATCGGAGAAGTGGGTCAGGCAGACAGGCGCAAGGAAAGTTCATTGCCCGGCCCGGTACAGCAGTTGTGCAAACGGCCGTACCGGGCTGCGATCAGGCTTCGTCCTGCTTGCGCGGACGACGGCTGCGGGCGGGGGCCTTGCGTGCCGGCTTTTCCGCGACCTCGGGGGCCGGGGCGGAAGGCTCGGCGGGGGCTGCTTCGCCCCCCGCATCGACCACGGCTTCGGCTGCCTTACGGGTGCCACGGCCCTTGCGACGGGTGTCGGGGCGGGGCGCCGCTTCGGGGGCAGCCTCAGCGACCACTGCGGCAGGCGCCGGGGGAGCCACTGATGCCTCTACAGCCGGCTCTGCCGCTTTGGGGGAGCTGCGGCCACGCCGACGGCTCTCCTTGGTCACCGGTGGCGTTTCAGGGTCTGCAGCGGGTACGGCCGGCTCGATGGGAGCTTCCGGTGCTTCTGGCACAGCCGCAGCTTCGACAATGACCGGTGCAGGCGCATCGGCAGCCTTGCCACCCTCCCTGCGCCCGCGGTGACGGGGACTACGGGTTTCGGCCGGCTCGGCCTGAGGCGCAAATTCGGATTGGGCTACATGCTCGGCGTAGGCAGCTTCGAGTTCGCTGCGGGCAACAGCCAGATCATCCACTCTGGGCTTGTTGCCGCCCCGCCCTCCACGACGGGATGAACGACGAGATTCCGTCGGCTCGGCCACGACATTTCCGGCCTGCCCTTCGGCAATCACCACCTGCTCGCTGGCCAGCTGCTCCGTACGGGCTGCAGCGCCACCGGAACGATACACATAGGTGCCGGATTTTTCGTCCCGGCCGAACTCCAGCAAGCCGCGGGACTGGGCCTCCTCAAGCAGGTTGCCGAAGGCACGGAAGCCGTAGCGGGTTTCGCTGAAATCGGGCTTGCGGCGCTTGATGGCTTCCTTGAGCACCGAAGCCCAGATCTTGCCGGTATCACCCCGCTCGGCCAGCAAGGCTTCAAAAGTTTCCACGGCGATCTCGACAGCGCGGGTACGCCGGGCGTCGAGCTCTTCCTTGCGGCGCTTTTCCTCTTCGGGGCTGCGCCGGCTGGACTGCTGGGCCTCCCGGGGTTCGCGACGGGCCGCCACCTGGCGGGTCTCGCGGACCAGATCGTCGTAGAAGATGAACTCGTCGCAGTTGGCGATGAGCAGGTCGGAGGTGGATTGCTTGACCCCGACGCCGATCACCTGCTTGGCGTTTTCGCGCAGCTTGGACACCAGCGGCGAAAAGTCGGAATCGCCGCTGATGATGACAAAGGTATTGACGTGGCTCTTGGTGTAGCACAGGTCGAGGGCGTCCACGACGAGGCGGATGTCGGCCGAGTTCTTGCCGGATTGGCGCACATGGGGAATCTCGATCAGCTCGAAATTGGCCTCATGCATGGTCGCCTTGAAACCCTTGTAGCGCTCCCAGTCGCAATAGGCCTTCTTGACGACGATGCTGCCCTTGAGGAGCAGGCGCTCGAGAACGAGCTTGATATCGAACTTTTCGTAGTTCGCGTCACGTACACCCAGGGCCACGTTCTCGAAATCACAGAACAGGGCCATGCTGACGTTTTCGGGGGATGAGGCCATGTAGGGCTCCAGGAGAGTCGGCAAGAGTGCTGCGCAGGGTACGCCCAAAAGGGCAGGAAGTGGGCCTGAAGTCGCCTCGGAGGGGCTTCCGGTCAGGCGATCTCGCTGCTTTCGGCCGGTGGCGCAACCTTGACGACTTCTTCCAGGGTCGTGACCCCGGCCGCCACCTTGAGCGCACCGGAGAGACGCAGGGGCTTCATGCCTTCGCGGATGGCGATGTCACGCACCCGGGCGATGTCCATCTCGGCATTGACCGCCTTTCTCACTTCCGGCGACATGAGCAGGATCTCGTACAGCCCGATGCGCCCCATGTAACCGGTCATGCGGCATTCCAGGCAGCCCACAGCCTTGTGGATGCGGCTCGGGCGGGGCGCTTTCCAGGGCGTCACCAGATGATCCCAGATGGCTCCCTCTTCGGGCGTCAGGGGATGGGGCTGCTTGCAGTGGGGGCACAGGATGCGCACCAGACGCTGGGCCATGATGCCAAGCAGGGTGGCATTGAGGAGGTAGGCCGGCACCCCCAGGTCGAGCATCCGCGTCACCGCCGAAGGCGCATCGTTGGTGTGCAGGGTGGATAGCACCAGGTGGCCGGTGAGGGCGGCCTGGATGGCCATCTCGGCGGTTTCCAGGTCGCGGATCTCCCCCACCATGATGATGTCCGGGTCTTGCCGCATCAGGGCCCGCACCCCGTCGGCAAAGCCCAGCTCGATGGCCTGATGCACCTGCATCTGGTTGAAGGCCGGCTCCACCATCTCGATGGGGTCCTCGATGGTGCACACATTCACCTCGGGGGTGGCGAGCTGCTTCAGGGTCGAATAGAGGGTTGTGGTCTTGCCGGAACCGGTGGGCCCGGTGACCAGCACAATGCCGTGGGGCTTCTCGGAGATGGAGTGCCAGCGCGCTTCATCCTGCTCCGAAAAGCCCAGCTCAGCCATGTTGCGCACCAACACTTCGGGATCGAAGATACGCATAACTAGCTTTTCGCCAAAGGCCGTGGGCAGGGTGGACAGGCGCAGCTCCACCTCCTTGCCACTGCTCACCCGGGTCTTGATGCGGCCATCCTGGGGGCGGCGCTTCTCCACCACGTCCATGCGCCCGAGAATCTTGATGCGGCTGGTCATGGCGGTGAGCACCGGCATCGGCATCTGGTACACCTGGTGCAACACCCCGTCGATGCGAAAACGCACCAGCCCCATGTCGCGCCGGGGCTCGATGTGAATGTCGCTGGCGCGCTGCTCGAAGGCGTACTGCCACAACCAGTCCACGATGTTGACGATGTGGCTGTCGTTGGCGTCGAACTGACGGTTGCCCTGTCCCAGCTCCACCAGCTGTTCGAAAGATGACAGGCTGGCGCCCGTATGGCCGCTGCTCCGGGCCGCATTCTTGACCGAACGGGCCAGGTTGTAGAACTCCACCAGGTAGCGCGCCACATCGGCCGGGTTGGCCACCACCCGGCGGATGTCCTTCTTGAGGTAGCCCGCCACCTCCTTCTCCCACTCGCGCAGGTAGGGCTGGGTGGTGGCGACCACCACCTCGCGCAAGCCCACCTGCACCGGCAGCACCCCGAAACGGGTGGCGTAGGCCGAGGACATCACCGCCGTCACCGCAGCAAAATCGATCTTGAGGGGGTCAATGCGGTAGTAGTCCAGCTCCACCTTGCCAGCCAGCCATTCGGTGAGCTCTTCCAGGCCCAACACCCTGTGAGGTGGCAGCCTGGAGGCCCATTTCTGGCCGGCAATGACGATCAGGGGATGGGCATCGGAGGGCCGGATGCCCTGGGCAAGGCGCAGGTTGTCAGCATCGGTCTGAGCCACCATCCGGTCGGTGGTGAGCAGGTCGAGCACTTCGGCCAGGCTCAGCCGGTGTTCATGGACGGTAGCAGTACGTAGCGAGGACGGCATCGGACAAGACCGGCAGGGGAGCATGTCGCCCCACCGGGGGCGGGTTGATCGCAGGCGTCGAGCATAAGCGCAATCACCCCGCCCCGGCCGGATTTTTTCCTGCCTTTACCCTCACCAGCCACGGTATCCCCGCTGATAGCCCGGCCCAGGGGCCGGCGGCACCACGATGACCGGCGGCGGCGAATAGTGGCGATGCCCGTAACCATAGCCACGGTCATGACCAACCGGGAGGACGACACAGGCGCTCAGGGAGGCGGCGGCCAGTACGATACAGATAAGGCGCTTCATGACTTCACTCCAGTAAAGGTTGCCCCCCTTCAACGCTGCATCCATCCGGCGGTTTCAGGGCAATCATCTCCGGATGTTGCGGCAGTGGATCAGCACAGCTTGCCAATGACATATGAATTGTCATTAAATGTCTTCGTCATCAACCCGGAGACCACCATGAAGCGCATCCTGTCCCTCATCATCCTGAGCCTGGCCGGCATCAACCTGGCCTTTGCCGCCGTCAACATCAACACCGCCACCCCGGCAGAACTGGACGGCGTGAAGGGCATCGGGCCTGCCAAGGCCCAGGCGATCGTCGATTACCGCAGCAAGAACGGCCCCTTCAAAAGCGTGGACGACCTGAAGAACATCAAGGGCTTTGGCGACAAGAACCTGGCCAAGCTGAAAGGCGAGCTGACGGTGACGGGGGGTGAAGCGAAGAAGTAGAAACGGCAGACCTGCCTTGAGAACAGGCCCCGGCAGGACGCCGGGCCTGTTGAAGATACCACCGGATCACCCGCCATCGAGGCCGATAATCCGGGACAAACCCTGATCAGCCGCGGATCACGGCTTCCAGCGCAGCCAGCACCAGCGCGATGTTGGCAGGGCGGCTGGAATGGCCCATCAGACCAATACGCCAGACACGGCCGGCAAGCGCCCCCAGGCCGGCACCAATCTCGATACCAAACTCGTTGAGCAGACGGCTGCGCACCTGAGCTTCATCAACCCCTTCCGGTACCCACACGGTGTTCAGCTGGGGCAGGCGTGCATCCTCACGCACCACGAACTTGAGGCCCAAGGCCTCAAGCCCGGCACGCAGGCGCAGGTGATTGTTGTGGTGGCGCTGCCAGGCGTTCTCGAGGCCTTCCTCGGCGAGCATCACCAGGGATTCATGCAGGCCGTAGAGCGGGTTCACCGGCGCGGTGTGGTGGTAGGTCCGCTTGGCACCACTCCAGTAGCCCAGCACCAGGCTCAGATCCTGGAACCAGCTCGGGCAAGGAGACTTGCGCGCACGGATGCGTTCGACGGCAGCCGGCGAAAAACTCACCGGCGACAGGCCCGGTGTGCTCGACAGGCACTTCTGGCTGCCGGAATAGGCCGCATCGATTCCCCACTGGTCCAGCAGCACGGGCACTCCGCCCAGTGAAGTGACGCAATCCATGATCGTCAGTGCCCCGTAACGTCGGGCGATCGCCGCCAGCGTGGCCGCATCGGAGAGGGCCCCGGTGGAGGTTTCGGCATGCACGAAGGCAAACAGGGCGGCATCGGGATTGGCAACGAAGGCTTCCTCCACCTTGGCCGGGTCCACCGGTGCACCCCACGGGTCCTCGACGATCACCGGCACGCCACCGCAGCGACGCACGTTCTCGGCCATGCGCTGACCAAACACCCCATTGATGCACACCACCACCTTGTCACCCGGGCTGACCAGGTTCACGAAGCAGGTCTCCATGCCCACCGAGCCTGGTGCAGAAACCGGGAAAGTCAGCTCGTTGTCGGTCTGGAAGGCATAGCGGAGCAGGCTCTTGAGCTCGTCCATCATGCCCACGAAGGCCGGATCCAGGTGACCGATGGTGGGGCGAGCCATGGCGGCCAGCACGCGCGGCGGCACATCAGACGGCCCGGGCCCCATCAGGGTACGCACGGGAGGCTGAAAGGAGGTGATACGGGGCGAATCAATTTTCATGGTGTCTCCTGATGTCATTCTGGTGTGTCGGGCTACAGGCCCCCTCACTGGGGCCGGCCATTGGCAGCGATCAGACGGATGATGCGAACAGTGTCCAGGTCGGACTCCCGGTAGGCAGCCTTCACGTACTCGGACACCTGCACCCCCTCCGCTGCCCCCAAGCCCTCAGGCAAGGTGGTTTCATAGGTGAAGCGCAGATAAAGGTGATCGGCGGCGGGCTGATCGAAGCGGATGGTCAGACGCCCGCCGGCATGTTCGGCCGTCGCTGCCGACTCGAAGCAGACCCACTCGAGATGCCGGAAGGTGACCGTATCACGCACGCTGGCCTGACCGAAGTGCAGCTCGCGCTCCACCCGCTCTGCCTCGCGGGACAGAATTGTGCAGCGCTCAAGCCCGGGTAGAAAAACAGTGGGCTCTTCCACCCGGTACATCAGGCCGTGCCAGACCTGTTCCGCACTCAAGGGTTCGATAAGCGGGTTGAGGGGGTTGTTGATCTCGATGAGGTGTTCGAAATGCAAGGGCGGCTCCCAAAGTGAACCTGGCAGTCTAGCCTTTCTTGAAACCGGTCGTCAGCCAGATGCCGGTCAGAATTAACGCAATTCCGAAAAAATGGTAGGCCCTGGGCACTTCCCCGAGGAAGAGCGTGGCCAGGATAGTGCTGAAGGCCGGCATCAGATGGATGAACAGGCCTGCCCGGGAAGCCCCCACTTCACCGACTGCCCGATTGTAGAAAACATAGCCCAGAAAGGCCGGAAAGATCCCGGTGTACGCCACACCAGCAAGGGCCGAGGGCGTCAGCTGCAAGTGTGCACCGGACGCCAGCTCCCACCACGCCAGCGGCGCCAGCACCATCAGACCGATCACCGTCAGGGTTGCCAACAGGGCCATGGGGTGCAGACCGGCAGGCCGCCAGCGCAGACCCAGAGTGTAAAGCGCCCAGGAAAGCACCGCTGCCAGCATCCAAAGATCACCGACATTGAGGCTCAGGCCCGCCAGCACCGCCAGATCACCGCGGCTGACGATGGCCATCACTCCAACGAAAGATACCCCCACGCCGATGGACTCCACCAGCGTGGCCCGATGCCCCAAGCACCAGGATATGGCGATGATGGCGATGGGGATGAAGGAGTTGAGCAACGCCGCATTGGTTGCGGTGGTATGCACCAGTGCCACGTACGCCAGGGTGTTGTATGCACCAACCCCCAGCACCCCGAGCACTGCCAGAACGCCCCACTGCTTATGGGTCATGTTCCGCAAAGCCTTGAGATGGGGCCAGGCGAAAGGCAGGGTCAATAGAAGGGCAAGGCTCCAGCGCGCAAAAGCGAGGCTCATCGGAGGGACTGCGTCTCGCAGGCCACGTCCCACCACCATGTTGCCCGACCAGAACAGAACGGTCAGCGTCAGCAGCAGGTAGGGATGAAGCAGGGCTCGAGGCAAACGATGCGCGGACATGGAGGACTGCCTTGGGCGGGATGGCCCCGGATTATGGGGGAGGTTCTGCAAGCCTGCGCTTGGGATCAACCCGTATGAGCGGCCTGGGAAGGGCGCTAAAAGTTGTTCAGGGTTTGTTCTTGTATTTTTCTTTATATATATAAGTTCATGTTAACTGTGTACCCGCATTTTCTGTGGATAAGTATATATTTCCTTTTTAAAACAGTATTTTGATTTCTGTAGAAAGCTCTGGAAAAGGGGGCTGGGAAGAGTTGGACGGTTTGGGGACGATTCCTGGAGTCCCGGCTGGAAGTCTGTTTGTCCACATTTTCTCCGGCGCTTTCCCCGGGTACTTGTACACAGCGCCCGGGTCGGTGAAGGGATGTTCACGGATCTGCCAGGGTCGGGGTTGCAACTGTCGAAGGCTTTCAGAGGGGGGGCCGTTTTTCTCTTCCCCGGGGTTTCCCCCTCAAGCTGTGCTTCAAGGAGCGGGTTTCTCTGTTTTGTTTACTGTTTTTGTTTACATATAAGTACTGTTAACTATATAGCTCGGCACTTTTCTGTGGATAACAGGGCTATTCTCTTTTTTTTCATGAAGATAGCCAGTTCATAAAGCTGTCGGTGAAGGCCCGGTCAGGCTGTGTGGTGATTGTTGAGCAAATTTGCCCTCGATTCGACCAACGGCTTTGTGCACAATTTGCCCGACCTTTCTACCCCAACTTATCCCCAATTTTGACCAGCGAACTCCAGCCATCCGGTCTTCCCACCGCTCCGGCACCCTGCTGGGACATCTTCTGCCCCGTTGTGGACAATTTCGGAGACATCGGTGTCTGCTGGCGTCTGGCCCGCCAGCTGGTTGTCGAACATGGACTCGCCGTTCGTCTGTGGGTGGATGAGCTGAAAAGTGCACGTCGTCTGATCCCAACCCTGGATCCGCAAGCAGCCTGCCAGCACGTGGACGGCGTGGAGATTCGCCACTGGGTTGAACCCCTCGTCGCGGTGCCGCCGGGTGAAGTGGTGATTGCTGCGTTTGCCGGCAATCTGCCGGACAGCTTCCTGACGGCGATGGCCCGCTGTGTGCCGCGTCCCCGCTGGATCAACCTTGAATACCTGAGCGCCGAGTCCTGGGTTGCCGGCTGTCACGGCCTGCCTTCACCCCATCCGGCCCTGCCCCTGGTGCAGCACTTCTTCTTTCCCGGCCTGGATGGCAGTACCGGAGGGCTGTTGCGGGAGGTTGATCTGGCGGCCCGGCGCGGTCGGTTCTCGGAGGATGCCTTTCGCCGTTTCTTCGGCCTGCCGCCACGGGAGCCCGGCCAGTGCTTGGTGTCGCTGTTTTCGTATGAGAATCCGGGCCTCGGGGAGTTGTTGGGGATCTGGGCGCAGGGGATGCGGCAGGTGCTGTGTCTGGTGCCGGAAGGGAGGGTTCTTCCTGAAGTGGCAGCCTGGTTCGGGGTGAGTGGCCTGCAGCCTGGTGACCGGATCCGAAAGGGCAATCTCACTGTCACGGTTCTGCCCTTCGTCGAACAGTCCCGTTACGACGAACTCCTGTGGGCCTGCGATGTGAATTTCGTCCGTGGTGAAGATTCTTTCGTACGCGCCCAGTGGGCCGAAGCGCCTTTTGTGTGGCACATCTATGCGCAGCAGGACGACGCACATCTTGAAAAGCTGGATGCGTTCATGGCGCACTATCTGGCGGGGGTGAGCCCCTCCGTGGCCTGCGCCGTGGAGGACTTTTGGCGTGCTTGGAATGGTGGCGAAGGTGTGGGTGCCTGCTGGCCTGCTTTCGAAGCGGCTCTGCCGGCGTTGGCGCGTCATGCGTCGACGTGGTCGGTACAGTTGCAGGCCGCCGGTGACCTTGCCGGGAATCTGGTGCGATTTTGTAAAGTTGAGATAGAATAATCAGTTACCTATTCACCGTGGCCCGTGCCGCGCAATCTTCAGCAAGCAGGAAAAAGCATGAAAACCGCAATGGAACTCCGCTCCGGCAACGTGATCATGGTGGGTGCCGACCCCCTGGTGGTCCAGAAGGCCGAGTACAACAAGTCCGGTCGCAACGCCGCTGTCGTCAAGATGAAGCTCAAGAACCTGCTCACCGGTGCGCCGTCCGAGTCGGTTTACAAGGCTGACGACAAGTTCGAAATCGTGGTTCTCGATCGCAAGGAAGTGACTTATTCCTACTTTGCTGACCCGATGTACGTGTTCATGGACGCCGAGTACGAGCAGTACGAGGTCGAAGCCGAGAACATGACCGACGCGCTCAAGTACCTGATCGACGGCATGCCTTGCGAAGTGGTGTTCTACAACGGCAAGGCCATTTCCGTGGATCTGCCGACCACCGTGATCCGTGAAGTTGAATACACCGAACCCGCCGTCAAGGGCGATACCTCTGGCAAGGTTCTGAAGCCGGCCCGCATTGCGCCGAGCGGCTTCGAGCTGTCTGTTCCGGCTTTCGTTGAAATCGGCGACAAGATCGAGATCGATACGCGTACCGACGAGTATCGCAACCGGGTCAAGTAAGCCGTCCCCAAAAGACAAGCAAGGTCTTCCGGGGCCTTGTGGCCTTTTGTTGCGGTCGTCATCCTTTTGCAGTCTGCGGCGTTGTATGCAGCATGTCTGCCCAGGCGGACGGAGTTTCCCCAAGGTTCAACCCCTTTTGATAACCACCCAGTTGGAGAGTCATTCATGAATACCCGTTCCCTCGCCCTCGCCGCCCTCATCGCCCTTGGCCTGGCTGCCTGTTCCAAGAAGGAAGAAGCACCTGCTCCGGCGCCCGCGCCCGTTGTTGATGCTGCCAAGGAAGCTGCCGATAAGGCTGAAGAGGCTGCCAAGCAGGCTGCTGAAGCCACCAAGGACGCTGCTGGCGCTGCGAAGGAAGCGGGCAAGGAAGCCGTTGAGGCTACCAAGGAAGCTGGCAAGGAAGCTGTTGAAGCCACCAAGGATGCGGCCAAGGATGCCGTTTCCGCCGCCAAGGAAGCAGCTGGCGCTGCCAAGGAAGCCGGTAAGGAAGCCGTTGCTGCCACCGCCGATGCGGCCAAGGATGCGGCTGACAAGGCCAAGGCTGCTGTCGGCAAGTAATTCCCCGTCAGCCGTTTTTCCCGAACCGGGCCCTGCGCCCGGTTTTTCGTTGACCCCCCGGGTTTCTGTCATGGCTCTCAAATCCACCATATTCCGTGCTTCCCTTTCCATTTCCGATCTGGATCGGGGTTACTTTTCCGAGCACAGCCTGACCATCGCCCGCCATCCGTCTGAGACCGATGAGCGCATGATGGTCCGCGTGCTGGCCTTTGCGCTGCATGCGACGGAGCACCTGGAGTTCGGTCGCGGAATTTCCAGCGATGATGAGCCGGCCCTGTGGAACAAGGACGACACCGGGCGCATCCTGCAGTGGATCGAGGTGGGTTTGCCTGACGAACGTCTGTTGCGCCGAGCTGCCGGGCGGGCAGATGAGGTGGTTGTGCTGGCTTATGGCGGGCGAGTTGTGGATATCTGGTGGCAGAAGGATGCTGCCACCCTGGGCAAGCTGAACAACTTGCGGGTATTGGCCGTGGCCCAGGAGGATTCCCGGGCCCTGGCTGCCCTGGCCGAGCGTTCCATGACTCTCAGCTGCACCATCCAGGATGGGCAGATCTGGTTCTCGGCCGGTGAGACGACCCTCAGTCTGCAGCTCCAGCCAGTTCATCCCGCACTCTGACGGGATAACTGCGCCGATTCATGACATGAGGCTTGAAGAGTGGCGAATAATGCGCTCTCCGGCCAGACCCTCAGTTGCCGGGCCTATTGATCCCATAGAGGAGAGTCCGCATGTCATCGTTGCTCCAATCCGAGTCCCTGACGGGTGTCAGCCGTCGTCAGTTTATTGGCACATCCATTGGTATCCTGAGCGCCACGGCGCTAGGGGTCTTGGCCCGGCCGGTCCAGGCTGCCAGCCCCATCCTGCTTCCTGCTCTGCCCTGGGCCGACTCCGCCTTGGCGCCGGTAATCTCGGCCAACACCATCGGCTTTCACTACGGCAAGCACCACAAGGGTTATGTGGATAACCTGAACCGCCTGCTAGCAGGGTCGGATCTGGCTGATCTTTCCCTTGAGAAGATCGTTGCTGCCACGGCCGGCAAGGCCGACAAGACGGCCATCTTCAACAATGCGGCGCAGATCTGGAATCACAGCTTCTACTGGAACAGTCTGCGGCCGAATGGTGGTGGTGAACCGCCAGCGGCGTTGAAGAAACGGATCGAAGCTTCCTTCGGAAGCGTGGACGCCTTGAAGAAGGAGCTGGCAACTGCGGCGACATCCCAATTCGGTAGTGGTTGGGCCTGGCTGGTTGCCGACGGCGACAAGCTCAAGGTGATCAGGACCGCCAATGCCGATCTGCCCCAGACGGTCGGCCTCAAGCCGCTGCTGACCATTGATGTGTGGGAGCACGCCTACTATCTGGATTACCAGAACCGGCGTGCCGACTATGTCAATGCGCTGATCGACAAGCTCCTCAACTGGGAGTTTGCCCAGCAAAACCTGGGCTGATTGTGCTGGGCCTGCTTACTTCCAGTCACCCCGCAAGCCTGCCACCTGCACCTGCAGGCCCGGCAGGCTGACGGTTTCAGGTGGAAGAGCGGGCCCCACCACCAGCTCTATCCTGTTGAACAAGCCGCGCCGCAGGGGCCGGCTCAGGGCCGGGCCATCCTTGCGTGAGAACATGCTGCCCCACAGGCCGCGCAGGGCCATGGGGATGACCGGTACCGGGTTGGTTTCCAGGATGCGGGCGATGCCGGGACGGAAGGGGCACAGCTCTCCATCAGCGGTGATCTTTCCTTCCGGAAAGAGGCCGATCAGCTCTCCGGCAGCCAAGGCTGCCGAGACTTCTGCAAATGCTGCCTCCATCATTGCCGGGTCTTCCTTGGCGGGGGCGATGGGGATGGCCTGGCTGTGACGGAAGACGAAGGACAGCACTGGCCAGCGGAAGATGCGGTGGTCCATCACGAAGCGGATCGGTCGGCGGGAGGCTGCGGCGATCACTAGCGCATCGACAAAGCTCACGTGGTTGCAGACGATCACGGCCGGTCCTTCGGAGGGGATGTGTGCCAGCCCTTCGGTGCGCAGACGATAGACCGTATGGACCAGCAGCCAGACGATGAAACGCAGCAAGAATTCCGGCACCAGCCGGTAGATGTAGAAGGCCACCGCTGCGTTCATGATGGCGGCCACGCCGAACAGCATGGGCATGGACAGCCCGGTGCTGAGCAGCGCACCGGCAACCAGGGCGCCAACCACCATGAACAGCGCATTGAGGATGTTGTTGGCAGCGATCACCCGTGCCCGGTGTCCAGGTGCCGAGCGGCTCTGCATCATGGCGTAGAGGGGCACGATGAAGAAGCCTCCGAACACGCCGAGCATGGTCAGGGCCAGCAGAACCCGCAGCATGCCGGGTTGCACCAGGACCTCACCGATGGCCAGCGGTGCGCCGGCCGGCAGGGTACCCGGAGAAGCCAGGGCGATGTCGAGCCCGAACAGGGTGAGGCCGATGGAGCCGAAGGGCACCAGACCGATTTCCACATGGCCGCCGGAGAGCTTCTCGCACAGCAGCGAACCCAGGCCGATACCTACCGTGAAGGTCGCCAGCAGCAGGGTGACCGTGCCTTCTCCGCCTCCCAGCACGCCCTTGGCGTAGGCCGGAAACTGGGCCAGGAACAGGGCGCCATAGAGCCAGAACCAGGAAATGCCGAGGATGGCCAGGAACACCGGTCGGTTCTCCCGGGCAAAGCCGATGTTGCGCCAGGTTTCGGTGAAGGGATTGGGGTTGACGCGCAGGTCTGGGGCTGGTGCTGGAGCTGGCGGTACGCCCCGGCTGGTCAAGTATCCGGCAAACGCTACCAGGATTCCACCTCCGGCAATCCACAGGTCACCGTGCGGTGCACCGGCAAGCAGGCCGCCGCACAGGGTTCCCAGCAGAATCGCCACAAAGGTGCCGGCCTCCACCAGCGCATTGCCGCCCACCAGTTCATCTTCGTGCAGATGTTGTGGCAGCAGGGCGTACTTGACCGGACCAAACAGGGTTGAGTGGCAGCCGAGCAGGAACAGGGCGCCGAACAGTACAGCGAGGCTGTGGATGAGGAAGCCGGCGAGGGCCACGACCATGATGCCGATCTCCAGCACCTTGACCAGGCGGGTCAGGCGGGCCTTGTCGTACTTGTCGGCAAGCTGACCTGCCGAGGCCGAGAACAGGAAGAAGGGCAGGATGAAGATCCCCGCTGCCAGATTGGCCAGCAGTGCTGGGGCGATTGTCGTCCAGCTGGCCGCCTGGAAGGTGAGCAGCACCACCAGAGCGTTCTTGAACAGGTTGTCGTTGAAGGCGCCCAGAAACTGGGTCAGGAAGAAGGGACGGAAGCGCCTTTCTCCGAGCAGGTGAAACTGGGACGGAGGAGCGTCCTTGGCGTGATCCGGCGGGGCACTCATGCAGGTTTCCGATCAAAGAAGTTGCGCGTTTCAAAAACGCTTCGGGCAAAGTGCCGCTGTCCCGAGCGCAGGTGGCGCTTGAGAACGAAGTCGAAGAGCAGAGGATTGTGCTCGCGGAGGGTTTCCAGCACCGGCACTGCAGCCGGATCGAGGAGTCTTTCGCGGGCCAGCTGGCGGGCTGATACCAGGGGCAGGATACCGGGCAGCGGGTAATCGGTACCGAAGAGCAGGCGCGGGTGCCAGTCTTCCTGCTCAAGGAGGTGACGGATGATGCCCACATCCCGATTGCGCAGATTGATGGCGGAAATGTCGCCATACAGCAATCCGGCATAGTGCTGCTCACCCATCAGGCGTGCGAACAGGCTGAAGCTGGATACCCGGGGGCCGTTGCGTCCCCGGTCTTCATCCTGGTCCTCGCCGAGGCTGGCGCAGTGGGCTATCACCACGCGCACTCCATGATCAAGGGCCCGGCGCAGGCGCAGGGGGTTGCCCCAGGCAGGCTGGCCGGCGCCATGGACAGCTTTCTCCTCACCAGCATGGGTGATCAGCGGCATGCCGAGCCGGGCCATCGCCGTGTAGAAGCGGTCGCAGGCAGGCGAGGCCGGATCGATGCCCATCGCTGGTGGCAGCCACTTGACGGCACGTGCCCCATCGCGGACTGCGCCTTCCAGGGCTTCGACGCAGTCTGGCCGGTAGGGATGGATGGAGCAGACCCACTCAAAATAGGCCGGATTGGCCCGGGCCACATCCCGGGCATACGCATCGGGAACATGGAAAGCGGTGAGTTCGGGATGCGGCCGCCCGTGCGCATCATGGGTGCGCTCGAAGGCCAGCAGTATCAGCTTGAAGCCCGTCTGCATGCCGTCGGCCAGATTGTGGAGACGCTCCACATAGCTCTGGTCCACCCGCCCGGGGGCCTCGTGGGCGCAGCCGGCGTTGAGGTAGAAGAGCCGCTGGAAATACTCGGTGGGGTGCAGCGGACTGAGCATGCGCGGGGTGATGGTGACGCCGCTGCCTCCGTCACCGATACCGGCCAGGTGGGCGTGACAGTCCCACACCCGGGCAGGATCGAGCCCTTCCCAGGCTGCGCGGACGACGTCGTGAGCAGCGATATCCGGGGGCAGGCTGGCTCGGCAGGGGTTCCACAGGCTTCGTCGGGCAAGGGCGGTGCCACCCGCACCAAGCAGTGCTGCCGTTGCGGTGCTGCCGAGGATGAAGTGGCGGCGCTTCATGATGGGGACGCAGTTTTCCGGTCGAGGTGGAGAAAGCCTGCCCAAGCGCTCAATCCGAGAAGAAATCCGGCAAGGTGGGCCTGCCAGGTGGTGGCGATGCCCACAGGCAGGAGCGGTGATGGGGTTCCGGAAATGGCGTCGAATGCCAGCTTTGCGCCCCAGGCCAGTGCCGCGATACGGCCGATCATGCCGCCATCGATTGCCACGCCGACCACCAGCACGGCGACAAGTCCGGACATTCCGCGGTAAGTCTGTAGTTCGGGCAGCAGGCTCAGCAGGACCAGGGACAACAGCGGGGCGGCAAGGGGCAATAGTGCCAGCCAGCGCCGCAGGGGCTTTCCGGCAATCACCATGAGTGCGGCGACAGCAGCGAGGTTGCCGATCAGATGCAGGTTCGACCAATGGCACAACTGGCCGGTCCAGAGGCGCCAGATTTCGCCACCTGTGATGGCCGCGCGGTCAAACTGCATGCTCTCACCTGGCATCAGGTTGGCAAGGGCGAACAGGCTGACCAACAGTGCCAGGAGCAGTCGCTCAGCTGGCACGCAGCCTCCGGGCCAGCACAAATGCTGCGGCGAGTCCGAGCAGGCCGAGCCCGGCCAGGTCCATGCTGCCACCCCCTTTGTACTCGGGCTTATGGACGATTCTTGCAACCTTCTGCTCCTTGGCTCTGGTCCTGAAGGCTTCGAGCTGGGCATCGAGGCGTGGAATCATCTCGTCGATGGCTTGCCGGTAGCCTTCCGTTCGTGCTTCCCGGGAGGCTTCGGACAACTTGACCAGTGCCGAGCTTCCCTTGATCTGACTTGTTCCAGGGGCGCGGAATAGCAGGTTGCGGCTCTTCACATCGAAGACGGTGGCATCCACCAGAGTGCTTACGTCGTACTGGTTGCCGTTGATCACATAGGCGCCGACGATGGTCCAGTACAGCAGGGACAGGCGGTTGCTGTCACTGAATTGGACCTGATCGTAGGAGATCAGGGTCACCACGTCCACGTTGAACATCCGGGCGGCCTGCTCCAGATTCTCGAAGCCCCCTTTGGGGCGCAAGTAGGCCGTAGGGATGACCTCGATGGCGGAGATGTAGGGGCGGTTGGCAAAGGCGTCCTTGACCCGGCGCAGCAGGCGATCACGCTCTAGCTCCGGCAGATCTGCATAACGGTCGCCAGGGACAAAGGCGATGCCGACACGTAGGGGGAGGCTCAGCTCCGGCACACTTGGTGTGAGTTCGGGTTGCTGGTTTTTCGGGTAGAGGTAGTCAACCACCATGCCGCGCTGGGCTTGGTTACCGCGTTCCCACCACATGGCACAGCCGGCCAGCAGGGAAGATGCGAGAAGAATGGCGATGAGGGCTTTGTTGCGCATGACTGTCCTTTCCGGGATGGCTCAGGCCCTTTCGGCCCACTGCTTGAGGCTGACGTAGTCGATCTTGCCGGTACCCAATAGTGGCAGGGCATCGACTGTGATGATCCGGCGAGGTACGGCAATCTCGGGCCAGCCGCCGCTCCGGGCGGTAGCCTGGAGCTGCTCGCGATTCAGCGCCGGGTCGGTGGAGAACAGAAGGATTGTCTCGCCCCGGGCTGGGTCGGGTTGCGTGGACGCAGCGTGGGCTGCGGTCGGCGATGTGGATGCGGCGAGTTTCTCCACAGCCTCCAGGGACACCATCTCACCGGCTACCTTGGCAAAGCGCTTGACCCGCCCGACGATCTTGACGAAGCCTTCGTCGCTCAACTCCACCACATCGCCGGTCTCGTACCAGCCATCACCGGCCGGCGATGCAGGCGGCTGGAGAACGCCGGGGTTCTCGAAGCGCAGGTAGCCCGACATGAGGTTGGGACCCTTCACATGCAACATGCCGCCGGCAGCAATTCCCGGGATCGGTACCAGCTGATACTGGATGCCCGGTAGAAACTGCCCCACGGTGCCGCTGCGGAAGGCCATCGGAGTGTTCACTGCCAGCACCGGGGCGGTTTCGGTGGCGCCATAACCTTCGAAGATGCGGATCCCGAATTTTTCGAACCACAGGTCGCGTACTGGTGTGGCGAGCTTTTCGGCGCCAGCGATCACGTAACGCAGACGATAGAAGTCGTATGGGTGGGCAAACTTGGCGTAGTTGCCAAGAAAGGTGCTGGTGCCGAGCAGCACTGTGCAGTTGCGGTCGTAGGCCAGTTCGGGAATCACCCGGTAGTGGAGCGGTGACGGGTAGAGGAAGACGCGCGCACCAGACAGCACCGGCAGCAGTCCGCCGGCCGTCAGGCCGAAGGAGTGGAACAGGGGAAGGGCGTTGAGAATCTTGTCGTCGATGGAGAAGTCCACCACCGCGCGGATCTGGGCTACGTTTGCCAGTAGTGCCCGGTGCGACAGCACAACACCCTTCGGCTTGCCTTCGGAGCCGGACGTGAACAGCACGACTGCAGCATCTTCCGGTGAGCCGGCCGGGAGCGCGAGTCTCGGAAAGGGCAATGCCCACAACAGCAGCCACAGCTTGTCGCTCAGACGCATCCTAGCCTGCAGCTCCTCCAGGTAGATCAGTCGCACGCCCTGCAGGGCAGGGAGCTTGTCACCCAGCTTGGCCTGCTCGACAAAGGCTTGGGAGGTGACAATGCAGCGGATCTGTGCTGCGGTGATTGCTGCCTGCATGCCCTCGACGCCAGCCGTGTAATTGAGCATGGCAGCTGTGCGCCGGTATGCCGAAAGGCCGAAGACGAGTCCCAGTGTGGGCGCCAGATTGGGCAGCAGGATCCCGACCTTCTCACTGGGCCGACTCTCCCGGGCAACCAGTCGTCCAAGGGCCAGGGCCATCTTGATCACGTCACGGTAGCTGTACTCGATCTGCTTGAGATCCTCCACCAGGGAATGACCATGACCCTGGATGTCAGCGGCATCGAGCAGGGTGGTGAATAGGGTTTGGTCCGGTCGGGTGGCGAAGATCATTTCCTGCATGAGACGACGCATGGCCTCGCCGGCCCGGCGACGCCGGTCGCGGGCCGTGGGCGCCTCGGGCATGGGAATGTGAGTGGTGGGCAATATGGAAAGACTGATTCGCGGAAAGAGACGACGTGGGACGTGGGCCGCGAGACGGGAAAAATAGGTGCGGGCTGCGCCGTCGATCCTTACCGGAAGAATCGTCGCGCCTGTTTTGGCAGCGACGAAGGCCGGGCCGTCGTAAGTCTTCATCAGGCTGCCCGTCGTGGTGATGCGACCTTCGGGGAAGATGACGACCGGGCGACCGCTCTCCAGTAGTCGGATTACCTTCTTCATGGCCATGGGGCTGGTGGGATCGACCGCGAGGTAGTCCACCAGGGAAAGAAGAAGCCGGAAAGCCGGATTGCGTACGACTCCTGTATGAACGACAAATACCGGATCAAGGGGCAGGAAGAGACCCAGCAGCAGGCCATCAAGAAAGGACTCGTGGTTGGCCACGACCAGCAGCCGTCCGCTATCTGCGGGTGGATGCCCCTTGACCTGGACCCGGAACATGAGGGAACTGAGGGTACGCAGGAGCACCTTGATGATCGATCGCATGGAAATGGCCCGGTCAGAGATAAGCGTCGAGGTAGGTGGAGACCTTTCCGAAAGCCTCCTGCAAGAAGGCTTTGTTCACATGGAAATAGATCTCCTTGCCCTCCCTTTCCGAAACGAGTACGCCGGCCTCACGCAGCACTTTCAGATGGTGGGAGACGGTTGAGCGGGCGAGGGTGGATACCTCGGCGATCTGGCCGACGTTGAGCCTCTCACCAGCCTCGAAGGTCAGCAGAATCCGCTGTCGGTGCTCATCACCAAGAGCAGCGAAGATGGCCGAAATGTCACGCCAGGTTTCGGGGATGGCCCGGGAGTAGTCATTATTCATGTCGATAATGATCGATATGTTTCCGGTATCTGTCAAGCACCAGGTCTGGCAATTTCCCTCATGCCGATGACCTGTCCAATAATGCTGCAGTGCGGCGGCGATTGACTTTGCTGCGGTTAACCCCTACTATCCACACGTTTTTCGTACGGCGGACGGCGCATTACCCGACGTGCCACGCAGAGAGCCAATGTTAAAAGCGGTATTCCTGCAGATAGGCGCGACAATTCTTGTAGCATTGGCTGCAGGATTGATTTCAGGGACGCGCGGTGCGTTGTCGGCGGCGTTGGGAGGCGCAGCCTGTGTTCTTCCCAATTTGTTGTTCGCCCTGCGCCTCAGCTTGGTTTCCAAGCGTCCGGCTGCGTCGTACCCGCTTGAGTTTTTTGTTGGCGAGTTCTTTAAGATCGCGTCAACCGTAGGATTGTTGGCGACCGTTCGACTCGTGTATCCAGACGTCCATTGGTTGGCGTTGTTTATCGGGTTGGTCGTGGCGCTGAAGGCGAATTTATTTGCATTTTTGGTGAAGACCTAACCATGAGCACTGGCACCGAAGCACACGGCCCGACCGCGGGCGAGTACATTGTCCACCACCTCACCCATCTGAACTCCACCGGTCACGCGCAAACCGCGATCATTGACTGGAGCGTTTGGAACCTCGATACCCTCTTCTTCTCGATCGGTCTCGGCATCGTTACCCTGTTGCTGCTGACTAAGGCCGCGAGCAAGGCTACGTCCGGCGTTCCCGGCCGTTTCCAGGCTGCCGTCGAAATCCTCGTCGAGATGGTTGCCGACCAGGCCAAGGGCATTGTGCACAGTGCTGAATCCCGCAAGTTCGTGGCCCCCGTGGCGCTGACCGTGTTCTTCTGGATCTTCCTGATGAACTCCATGGACTTCCTGCCGGTTGATCTGCTGCCCAAAATCTGGGCGTTGATCTCCGGTGACGAGCATGCTTACCTGCGCGTCGTGCCCACCGCCGATCTGAACGGCACCCTCGGCATGTCCATTGGTGTTCTGCTGATCTGTCTTTACTACAACATCAAGATCAAGGGCCTTGGTGGCTGGGTTCACGAACTTTTCACGGCCCCGTTCGGCTCGCACCCGCTGCTCTACCCGATCAACTTCCTCATGCAGATGATCGAGTTCCTTGCCAAGACCGTTTCCCACGGCATGCGGCTGTTCGGCAATATGTATGCTGGCGAGCTGGTCTTCATGCTGATTGCGCTGATGGGCGGTACTGCCACCGTGTTCGGTTTCCTCGGCCACATCGTTGCCGGTTCCATCTGGGCGGTCTTCCACATCCTGATCGTCGCCCTGCAGGCCTTCATCTTCATGATGCTGACCCTGGTGTACATCGGACAGGCCCACGAAAGCCACTAATTAGTTTCAAGGTTTAAGCAGTCGTTTCGGTTTCAATTTAAATCATCTCAACTAAAGGAGTAGTCATGGAACACGTTCTCGGTTTTGTTGCTCTGGCCGCCGGTCTGATCATCGGTCTGGGTGCTATTGGCGCCTGTATCGGTATCGGCATCATGGGTAGCAAGTACCTGGAAGCATCCGCCCGTCAGCCCGAACTCATGAACGCCCTGCAGACCAAGATGTTCCTGCTGGCCGGTCTGATCGATGCTGCGTTCCTGATCGGCGTCGGTATCGCCATGATGTTCGCGTTCGCCAACCCGTTCAAGATCTGAGTTTCGCGGTCCAACCTGACTAAAGGAAGACTACCGTGAATCTGAACGCAACCCTGGTAGCCCAGCTCGTTGTGTTCTTCATTCTGGCGTGGGTCACGATGAAATTCGTGTGGCCCCCCATTGTGAAGGCACTCGATGAGCGCGCGAAGAAGATCGCCGACGGGCTCGCGGCTGCGGACAAGGCGAAGAGCGATCTCGCTCATGCCGAGAAGAAAGTCGTTGAAGAGCTGCGCAAGGCACGCGAATCCGCTACGGACGTTCGTGCTTCTGCTGAAAAGCAGGCTGCAGTGTTCCTCGATGAAGCTCGCGCCGAAGCCGCCCGCATCATTGCCCAGGCCCGTGAAGCCGCCGAAGCCGAAGCTGGCGTCGCTGCCCAACGCGCCAAAGAAGCCCTGCGCGATCAGGTCGCCCATCTGGCTGTCGCCGGTGCCGAGAAGATTCTCCGCAAGGAAATCAATGCTCAGGCCCACGCCGACCTGCTGGCCAACCTGAAACAGGAACTTCAATAAGCCATGGCCGAGAATGTCACCATCGCACGCCCCTATGCTGAAGCGGCATTTCAGCTCGCTTCCGCGGGCAATGCGCTGGGGCCTTGGTCGGAAGCACTAGGTCGGCTGGCGTCCATCGCCGCCGATCCGCAAATGGGGGATTGCATCAGCGATCCCAAGCTCCAGCCTGCACAACTGGCCGGGCTTTTCCTCGAGGTCGCTGGAACCGGACTTTCTGCTGAACAGCAGAATTACGTTCGTGTTCTGGTTGAAAACGAGCGTCTGCAAGTGCTTCCCGAGATCCGTGACCTGTTCGTTGCTCTCAAGAACGAACACGAAGGTGTCAAGGAGGCGAATATCGTCTCCGCCTTCCCCATGGACGATGCCACGCTGAAAACGCTCGTTGCTGACCTGGAAGCTCGCTTCAAGGCCAAGCTCAACGTGAGCGTCAGCGTCGACCCCGAGTTGATCGGTGGGGTCAAGATCGCCGTTGGGGATGAAGTCATCGACGCCTCGGTCCGCGGCAAGCTCGCGAACATGGCCGCCGCGCTAAAGAACTAGGAGCATAAGCTATGCAACTCAACCCCTCTGAAATCAGTGACCTGATCAAGAGTCGGATTCAGAACCTGCAGCTGTCCGCGAATGCCCGCACTGAGGGTACCGTGGTCTCTGTGACCGATGGTATCTGCCGTGTTCACGGCCTTTCCGATGCCATGCAGGGCGAAATGCTGGAATTCCCCGGCAACGTTTTTGGCCTCGCCATGAACCTCGAGCGCGACTCCGTCGGCGCCGTGGTCCTTGGTGAATACGAAGGCATCTCCGAAGGCGACACCGTGAAGTGCACGGGCCGCATTCTGGAAGTTCCGGTTGGCCCGGAACTGCTTGGTCGTGTGGTCAATTCCCTTGGCCAGCCGATCGATGGCAAGGGCCCGATCAATGCCAAACTGTCCGAGCCGATCGAAAAGGTTGCTCCGGGCGTTATCTGGCGTAAATCGGTGTCCCAGCCGGTGCAAACCGGTCTGAAGTCGGTCGACTCCATGGTCCCGGTTGGCCGTGGTCAGCGTGAGCTGATCATTGGTGACCGCCAGACCGGCAAGACCGCCGTCGCCGTTGATGCCATCATCAACCAAAAGGGCGAAGGCGTTCTGTGTATCTACGTGGCAGTCGGCCAGAAGGCCTCGACGGTTGCCAACGTGGTGCGCAAGCTCGAAGAGCACGGCGCGCTGGAGTACACCATCGTCGTTGCTGCCACCGCTTCCGAGTCCGCCGCGATGCAGTACATCGCACCGTACTCCGGTTGCACCATGGGCGAATACTTCCGCGATCGCGGTCAAGACGCCCTGATCGTTTATGACGATCTGACCAAGCAAGCCTGGGCCTACCGTCAGGTTTCCCTGCTGCTGCGTCGTCCCCCGGGCCGTGAAGCCTACCCTGGCGACGTGTTCTACCTGCACTCCCGTCTGCTTGAGCGCGCAGCCCGCGTGTCTGAAGAGTACGTCGAGAAGTACACCAATGGCGAAGTCAAGGGCAAGACCGGTTCGCTGACCGCTCTCCCCGTGATCGAAACCCAAGCCGGCGACGTTTCTGCGTTCGTTCCGACTAACGTTATCTCGATTACCGACGGCCAGATCTTCCTGGAAACCGACCTCTTCAACGCTGGTATCCGTCCCGCCATCAACGCGGGTATCTCGGTGTCCCGCGTGGGTGGTGCTGCTCAGACCAAGGTCATCAAGAACCTCGGCGGCGGCGTGCGTCTGGCGCTTGCCCAGTATCGTGAACTGGCTGCGTTCGCGCAGTTCGCTTCCGATCTGGATGAAGCGACCCGCAAGCAGCTTGAGCGCGGTCGTCTTGTTACCGAGCTGATGAAGCAGCCGCAATACGCGCCGCTCAAGGTTTCGGAAATGGCGATCACGCTGTTTGCAGTCAATAAGGGTGCTTTCGACGATGTCGATGTCAAGCGTGCCCTGGCTTGCGAAGCCGCGCTGCACCAGTTCGTGAAGACCAAGGCTGCTGATCTTGTTGCCAAGATCGAGTCGAGCAAGGTTCTTGATGGCGAAGGCGAAAAGCAACTCGCTTCCGTTGTCGAAGAATTCAAGAAGAGCTGGGCTTAACGCAGGCACACGGAGAGCGAAATGGCTAGCGGTAAAGAGATCCGTAACAAGATCAAGAGTGTTCAGAACACTAAAAAGATCACCAAGGCCATGGAGATGGTTGCTGCGTCCAAAATGCGGAAGGCTCAAGACCGCATGCGCGCAGCCCGTCCCTACGCCGAGAAGATCCGCCGTCTCGCCGCGAATCTGTCTGCAGCCAACATCACCGACTACAAACATCCGTTCCTCGTATCTAAGGACGATGTCAAGCGTGTTGGGCTGATCGTCGTAACGACCGACAAGGGTCTGTGCGGCGGCCTCAACACCAACACCTTGCGCACCGGGTTGAATGCGCTCAAGGAATGGGAAAGCAAGGGTGTCACTGACATTCGCGTGACCTGTATTGGCAACAAGGGGCTGGGTTTCATGCAGCGTCTGGGTGCCAAGGTTGTCTCGCATGTCACCCAGCTCGGGGATACCCCCCATCTGGAAAAGCTGATCGGACCTGTCAAGGTCATGATCGATGCTTTCCAGAATGGTGAGCTGGATGAAGTGCACCTTGTCTACTCACGCTTCGTCAATACGATGAAGCAGGAGTCCCAGCTTGAGCAGCTTCTCCCGCTGACCGGCGAGCGTCTCGGAACCCCGGAAGGGAACTGGGACTACCTCTACGAGCCGGACGCGCAGGTGGTGATCGACGAACTCCTGGTGCGCTATGTCGAAGCGCTGGTGTACCAGGCTGTCGCCGAGAACATGGCGTCCGAACAGAGTGCCCGGATGGTGGCGATGAAGGCAGCCTCCGACAACGCAGGGAGCGTGATCGGCGAACTCCAACTGGTCTACAACAAGACCCGTCAGGCCGCGATCACGAAGGAACTGTCAGAAATTGTCGGCGGCGCAGCCGCGGTGTAACGCTTTAACAAGTTTGGGGAAACGACGATGAGTCAAGGAACGATCGTTCAATGCATCGGCGCCGTGGTGGATGTGCAGTTCCCGCGCGACGCGATGCCCAAGATTTACGACGCCCTCACCCTGGAAGGTGCTGAACTGGTTCTTGAAGTTCAGCAACAACTGGGCGATGGTGTTGTGCGTACCATTGCGCTGGGGTCTTCGGACGGCCTGCGTCGTGGCATGCAAGTTTCGAACACCGGCAAGGGTATCGCTGTGCCGGTGGGCCACGGCACCCTGGGCCGCATCATGGACGTGCTGGGTCGCCCGATCGACGAAGCCGGCCCGATCCAGTGCGACGAGCGCCGGGTTATTCACCAGAAGGCTCCGAAGTTCGACGAGCTGTCTCCCTCCGTGGATCTGCTCGAAACCGGCATCAAGGTTATCGATCTGATCTGTCCGTTCGCCAAGGGCGGTAAGGTCGGTCTGTTCGGTGGCGCCGGTGTGGGCAAGACCGTGAACATGATGGAGCTCATCAACAACATCGCCAAGCAGCACAGCGGTCTGTCGGTGTTTGCCGGCGTGGGCGAGCGTACCCGTGAAGGGAACGACTTCTACCACGAAATGAAGGACTCCAACGTTCTCGACAAGGTTGCGATGGTGTTCGGTCAGATGAACGAGCCCCCCGGCAACCGTCTGCGAGTGGCGCTGACCGGCCTGACCATGGCCGAGCGCTTCCGTGACGAAGGTCGTGACATCCTGTTCTTCGTGGATAACATCTACCGCTACACCCTGGCCGGTACCGAAGTGTCCGCGCTGCTGGGTCGTATGCCGTCTGCGGTGGGTTACCAGCCGACGCTGGCCGAAGAAATGGGCCGTCTGCAGGAGCGTATCACCTCCACCAAGGTGGGTTCGATCACCTCCATCCAGGCCGTGTATGTGCCTGCGGATGACTTGACCGATCCGTCTCCGGCCACCACCTTCCTTCACTTGGATTCGACCGTCGTGCTGTCGCGTGACATCGCCTCCCTGGGTATCTACCCGGCTGTGGATCCGCTCGACTCCACCTCCCGTCAGCTCGATCCGCTGGTGGTGGGTGAAGAGCACTACAACACCGCTCGCGGCGTTCAGCAGACCCTTCAGCGTTACAAGGAACTGCGCGACATCATCGCGATTCTGGGTATGGACGAACTGGCTCCGGAAGACAAGCTGCTTGTTTCCCGCGCTCGTAAGATCCAGCGTTTCCTCTCCCAGCCGTTCTTCGTGGCGGAAGTGTTTACCGGTTCTCCCGGCAAGTACGTTCCCCTGAAGGAAACGATCAAGGGCTTCAAGATGATCGTGGCTGGTGAATGCGACCATCTGCCCGAGCAGGCCTTCTACATGGTCGGCCCGATTGAAGAGGCCTTCGAGAAAGCGAAGACCCTCTAATCATCGCGACCATCGTTCGGCGGAGCTCCTGGTGAGCCCGCCGGATTGAGGAGGAAATAGCTATGGCAATGACCATTCATGTCGATATCGTCAGCGCGGAAGAGCAGATCTTCTCCGGTCTGGCCGAGTTCGTGGCTCTGCCCGGCGAAGCCGGCGAGCTGGGTATTCTGCCTGGCCACATGCCGCTGATGACCCGGATCAAGCCGGGTGCCGTACGCGTCAAGGTCCAGAACCAGCCTGAAGAGGAAATGGTTTTTGTGGCCGGCGGCTTGCTGGAAGTTCAGCCCAACCTTGTTACGGTCCTGGCAGACACCGCCATCCGCGGCAAGGATCTGGACGAGGCCAAGGCACTGGATGCCAAGCGTCTCGCGGAAGAAGCCTTGCAGAACCAGGGTTCCGCCCTGGAATATGCAAAGGCCCAATCCGAGCTGGCTTCGGCGCTTGCGCAGATCGCAGCCATCAACAAGCTGAAGAAGCGCGGCCACTAAGCACGAACGGTTCGCTGTATTGCAAAAAGGGCAGTCCAAACGGGCTGCCCTTTTTGTATGTGTGCGAATATGGTGTCAGTGTGCCGATTCGAGTTTCTGCAATCGCTTGTCGAGTCGGGCCAGATCATCGCGGAGGGCTGCGATGTCACTGGCCAGATCTTCAAGGGCGTGGCGTTTGACCAGCACGGCCTGTTCTTCACTCAGGTATTCGGAAAGGTTTTCGACGACGTTGCGTGCAGTCTGTCGGTGCCACTCGGCCACGTTGCGTACGAAGCCGACGCTTCGATGGGCGGCGATGTCACCGATCAGCCTTGATAGGGCTTCTTCACCATCCCAGCGCAGCTTGCGCAGCACGAAACCGAGGGTGTCCGCCAGATCGGCGTTGCCGCTGATGCGGATATCGGCCATCAGCGCATCAGGCCCTCCTACCAATTTGGGCAGGCTGGCAAGAGGCAGCTCGAGAACGACGTCAGGTGATGTTGTGGCAGTTTCGGTAAAGTAACCGTTGCTGTCGATACCCAGCCCCAGTTCGAGGGGGTTGAGTACGAAAGCCGCACTGCGACCGGAAAAAGGGGCCAGCCTTTCCCGGGCCCAGGGAGCATCACCGAGAATGTGGTTGAGGCTTGCAATGGCTGAGGAGGTGAGCATTCCGATCCCCGGACTCAGAGTTTGTAGCCCCGGTGCAGCGCGACCACGCCGGCAGTCATGTTGAAATACTCGACCCGCGCCAGACCTGCGCCTTCCATCAGATCTTTCAGGGATTCCTGGTCAGGATGCATGCGAATGCTCTCGGCCAGGTAGCGATAGCTGTCGGCGTCCTTGGCGACCTTCTCGCCCATCATCGGCAGCAGCTTGAAGGAATAGAAGTCGTAAGCAGGCGCCAGAGGTTTCCAGACCTTTGAAAATTCCAGCACCAGCAGGCGGCCGCCGGGTTTCAGGACACGGCGCATTTCGGCGATAGCAGCATCCTTGTGGGTCATGTTGCGCAGACCGAAAGCCACTGTCACCACGTCGAAATGGTTGTCGGGAAAGGGCAGTTTTTCGGCATCACACTGGGCGACGGGTAGCAGAAAGCCTTTGTCCACAACGCGATCGCGGCCACGGGAGAGCATGGCGTGGTTGATGTCGGTAAGCCAGACCTGGCCGTTGGGCCCGACCTTCTTTGCAAAGGCCAGGGACAGATCTGCAGTGCCGCCGGCGACGTCGAGTACCCTGTCACCGGCGCGGACACCCGCGATCTGCACGGTGAAGGCCTTCCACAGGCGGTGCAGGCCGAAGGACATCAGATCGTTCATCACATCGTAGCTGGAGGCAACGGACGAGAAGACGCTTCTTACCTTGCCGGCCTTTTCGGATTCGGCAACCTTCTGGAAGCCGAAATGGGTGGTCTTGTCATTCATGATCGGGATACGGATCGGAATCGGAGGGAGTCGGCCCCGGTTGGGGCAGACCTGGAATCAGTGATGGTGACCGCAGCCACCACCCTTGGGCGCCGGTGCGGGCTGCAACGCGGGGTCGCGACTACCGCCTGCCTCGGCGAGACGGAGGAGGTAGGTCTGCCACAATTCGTCGTGGTTCTCGCCCAGGTCATAGAGGTAATCCCACGAGTAGAGGCCGCTGTCATGGCCATCGGAGAAAACCGGCTTGATGGCGTAGTTGCCGACGGGTTCGATGCGCGTGATGTCCACGTCACGTTTCCCCAGTTGCAGGACCTCTTGGCCCACCCCGTGCCCCCGGACTTCGGCGGAGGGCGAGAAGACGCGCAGGAACTCAAAGCTGAGCTCGAACTTCCGGCCATCGTCGAAGCTCACTTCCATGATGCGCGAACGCTGGTGCAATTTGATTTCGGTCGGGACGGGATCGTCCTTGCGCAGGCCTGCCATGATGGAGATCCGGGATCTGAGTTCGTGATGGGCGAATGATACTAGAAGGTAGCTTTCCTGCCCTGTCGGGGAGCAAACAGGCTCGCTGTTGCAGGCACGTGACCTGTCATCAAAACTTCAAGTTGCTGCAATACACTGCGCCGGTCGCCAGAAATCAACGAGGTTCCCATGCCTGCCACCATTCTGCTTGTTGAAGACGAGCCAGCTATTCAGGAGCTCATTGCCGCCAATCTGATGCGGGCCGGCCACCATGTGGTTCGGGCTGCCGATGCAGAGACGGCCCAGCGCATCGTGCGTGATGCCCTACCGGACCTGATCTTGCTCGACTGGATGCTGCCCGGCATGTCCGGTGTCGAGTTTGCCCGGCGTCTGCGTGCTGAAGAGCGAACCCGCGGCATTCCGCTGATCATGCTGACGGCTCGCGGTGAGGAGCAGGATAAGGTACTTGGCCTGGAGTCCGGTGCCGACGACTACATCACCAAGCCCTTTTCGCCGCGTGAGCTGGTGGCCCGCATCAAGGCTGTGTTGCGCCGCCGGGCGCCGGAAACCACCGAAGACCCGGTTGAGATGGGAGGACTGCGCCTCGATCCGGCCACCCACCGGCTGGCCGCATCGGGCAATCCGGTCACCCTTGGACCCACCGAATTTCGTCTGCTGCACTTTCTGATGACCCATCCGGAGCGGGTGCATTCCCGTGCCCAACTGCTTGATCAGGTATGGGGTGATCACGTTTTCGTGGAGGAGCGTACCGTGGATGTGCATATCCGCCGTCTTCGCTGTGCCCTTGAGCCGAGTGGTCACGATGCCCTGGTGCAGACGGTTCGGGGGAGCGGCTACCGCTTTTCGACCCAGCAGGAATCAGCCGCCCCCGTGCGATAATTCATGTCAGTTCAGCCTGCTGAAGGGATGATGGCCATTCGGCCGGTCCGGTACATCTTCGTTGCAGCCTTCACCTTTCTGGCAATCCTCGCCCTTGTGGCGCTGATTGTCTGGGGGGTATTCGGCCCGCTTGCAGCACTTCTCGTGTTTTCTGCCGGTCTGCTAGTGGCAGGCATCTACCATGTGCGTAATTTGCACAAGCTGGTGAGCTGGTTGCGGACGCCGGTGGACGATTCGCCGCCCATGCCCCGTGCTATCGGCATGTGGGATTACATCTTTGCCGATGTGAACAGCCGTGCGCGCAGTGCCAGTCATCGCCAGCAGCGCCTGTCATCGGCCCTGGAGCGCTTCCGGGAAGCCAGCCAGGCAATGCCCCATGGGCTACTGTTTCTTTCCAACACTCATACGATCGAATGGGTAAATCGGCAGGGAGAACAGCATTTCGGTCTGGAGCAGGCCCGGGACCAGGGTATGCCTATCACCAATCTCGTGCGCCAGCCGGATTTTGTACGCTACTTGCAGGATGCTCATTACCAAGAGCCTCTGACCTTGAGCATCGGCCGCCCCCATCCCCGCATGCTGATGGTCCACGTTGTGCCTTTCAGCGAAGACATGCGCTTGCTCATGTCCGAGGACATCACCCAGGGTGAGCGCCTGCAAGCGATGCGCCGTGATTTCGTGGCTAACGTCTCCCACGAAATGCGCACGCCCCTGACAGTCGTGACCGGCTTTCTCGAGACCGTGATCGATGGGTTGGACGATCTGGAGAAGGACGACATTCACCATTACCTGGGCCTGGCGTCCGAGCAGGCCGGGCGCATGCAACGGCTGATCCAGGATCTTCTCACCCTGTCGGCCCTGGAGGTCGACGAGCCGATCCGCCATGAGGAGGCTGTGGATGTGGCTGACCTGCTCGAAGAGGTTCAGCAGGAGGCGCAGGTGGTTTCGGGGGGCAGGCACACCATCGAGCTTGACTGCAGTACCCGTGCCCGCCTGCTCGGCAACGCCAAGGAGCTCTACAGTGCCTTTGCCAATCTGGCCATCAATGCGGTGCGCTACACCCCGGCGGGTGGGCATATCCGTATCAGTTGGCGTCAGCGGGGTTCAGTGGTGGAGTATGCGGTAAAGGACGATGGGATCGGGATTGCACCGGAGCACATTCCTCGTCTGACCGAGCGTTTCTATCGGGTGGATCGAGGCCGCTCCCGGGAAACCGGGGGAACGGGGCTCGGTCTGGCTATCGTCAAGCATGTGTTGAGCCGCCACCAGGGCGATCTGCTTATCGAGAGCGAACCTGCCACCGGCAGCACTTTCACAGCCTGCTTTCCAGCCCGCCGCCTGGTGGACTGAAACAGCCGGCTGGGCTCAGGAGGCGACCATCTCGTAGGTTGCCTGGTCGAAGTTGGTGCCCCGGGCCACCAGCGAAGTGAGGCGTATCTGACGCGGTTCGCCAGTGTGCAGTTCAAGTACCTTGTCGGCATGGAACCAGCCACCAGGCAGCACGATGCTGGCTGCGGCCCGCATGGCTGCCACTTCGGGGAGCAGGAAACCCTGGGCGTAAGGCTCATGAGGGCTTACGTTGAGGCCCGTTCCCCTGACGGCCACTGAAGCCGGCAAACCCGTCAGCAGGTGGATGCCGGCCATCAGGGTGCCATCCGGCTCATACATCAGCCAGCTCACCTGGCCGAGCAAGTATTGATTGCCATCGCCGGGCTTGATGCCGACCAGCTGATGGTGTTCGATGCGCTGCCCGGGGTGTTTGCGCTGCAGCCGGAAACCTGACACCGAGTGATCGACGGTGGTCCATTCGTCAATATGGAAACCACGCCGCCTCACCTCGGCTTCGGCGTCGATAATGGTTGGCACTTCGTCATCCACACGGGCGCCGAAGGTGATCACGTTGAGATCGTAGCGGCTGCCCATGGCCTGGCGCCGGTTGGGGGGCACGAACTCCTGCCCCGATACCAGCAGCCCGATGGCCTCCCAGTCGGTGCTGATGATGTTTCCGACCTTCTTGCTGTGCCGCGGAAAACGACGCCCTGCAGCGGACATGCCCCACGGTCGGTATAGCGAAACGAGCAGACGGGCGCAGGCCGGTTGCGAGCAGTCGTCACCCAGGCCGAGGGAAGCCGGGGTGGTGCCCTGCTTGAACTCGGCCAGCATGGCCTTGATCTGGGCCGCCAGACGGTGGCCGTCGAATCGGCGCATGCCGGGCCGGCTGCCGATCAGGGCGATGGGGCGCAGGCCGTGGTCTTCAGTCAGATCGAGGCCATAGGCGCGGGCGTCATCCTTCTCCCATTCGCTCTGCATGATGCAGTAGGGGGCGAAGCGTTGGGCCCAGCGGCAGATCCAGTTGAGCTCGCGCTGGTTGCGGCCGTAGGGGTTGGTCAGGTCCACGAGCAGCAGGGCGATGTAGGCCTCGTCGGGGCTCTGGGCTTTCCAGGTGTTGTTGAGGGGGTCGATGACCCGGCTGTGGGCCACGCCTGTCCGTTCGGCTTCCAGATAGGCCGCATGCACGGCCTTCCAGGCACCCTGGGGTTCGGCCCGGTGGGCGCGAAAGTACTCGATGATGACTTGGCCCAGATACTGGATGCGGCGCTGGGCCAGCAGAGGCCACTGGGCGCGGAATTCGTCGCTGCCGGCGCCGCTTTCCACCAGGCGCGCGTAAGCCGTGCTGAGGGCCGTCCATAGGCGCACCACCTGACGCAGGGTGGCGTCTTCCGCACTGTCGGGGGGCAGGGGGTGCGCGGCATAGCGGGACGACATCTCGTGCTGCACGAAGGTGATCGTCTGGCGTGCCGACTCGAGGACTTCCAGCTGCTCTTCCGGCCCCAGCGGGCTGGCCAAAAGGCCCTCAAGCATGCGCACGAGGGTGGCGTGGCTCTCGGCGGCATTGAGGGTGTGGAGGTTGCGCAGCAGCTTGCGATACTGCTCCACGCTGCGCAGATCGGTGTAATTCTGGGGGCTGTCCGTCATGGGGCTATCCTCCGCGTTCAGCCGGAAAGGTGCTCGGCAACGGCATTGCGTATGGCCAGGGCGAGACGGGCGTCATCGACGTCGGGTGCCGGAGAGTGGCCACCCTTGCGCTGGCTCTGCCCCCACACGGGCTGGGGGAAGTGGCGGTCGTCGAGGTAGCGTGGAATCACATGCCAATGCAGGTGTGGCACCACGTTGCCAAAACTGGCCAGGTTGACCTTCTCGGGTCGGAAGCACTCACGCACGGCCACCTCGACTGCCATCAGAATGTTGAAGCAGTGGCGTTGTTCGGCGGGCGAAAGATCGCTCATTTCGGCCACATGGTCGGTCCAGACAAGCCGGCAATAACCAGGATAGTCCGGATCACTGACCCGGATCACCCGGCAGCTCGCGTCGTGCCAGAGTACGTTCTCCCATTCAGGGAAACACAGGGGGCAGTCTTTCGGGGCGCTTGTCGGCATGGATGTTTCGACCCGGGTTGGCGGTATCCGATGATTTTAGCCCGGATACATCGCAAAATTTCACAGCGGCTTGGTTGTGACGTAATTCATAGAAATTGTATTTCCAGGCAGATTTGACATTCCAGCCTCAGCCAGTCGCCCGGACAAAAGCACAGGTATCAGCGGGCCCCGCATCTACCGGTTCGCCGTCTACGAACAGCATCAACGTACCGGGCGGGATGGTGGCCCAATTTTCGTTGTCGGTCAGTGGCGTGGTGGCTACAACGGCAACCCGGTCGGCCGGGGAGGTCAGCTGGCGGAAATCCACGGTGATGTCCTGGTCCTTCAAGTGGGCCTCGTCGAACGGCGCCTTGCGCACGATGTAGGTCAGCCGGGACGCGCAATGGGCGAACAGGCAGGTACCGTTGGACAGCAGGAAGTTGAATTCACCGTGGTGGCCGATGTCGGTGGCGATGCGCCGGATGGCAGAGAAGAGCTCTGCCCGGGTGGGCTCGCCGTCGGGGAAGTCCCGGTTGAGGGTTTCCATCAGGTGGCAGAAGGCCCGCTCCGAGTCGGTCTGCCCGACGGGCTGGAAATCGCCGCGCTGATCGGGGGAGAAATCCAGCAGGTTGCCGTTGTGGGCAAACACCCAGTAGCGTCCCCACAGCTCGCGCTGGAAGGGATGGGTGTTCTCCAGGCTGATGAATCCCTGGGTGGCCTTGCGGATGTGGGCGATCACGTTGAGGGAGTGGATCGGGTAATTGCGTACCAGCTCGGCCACCGGTGAATGGGCGCTGGCCTTGGGGTCAAGGAAGACACGCACGCCGCGACCCTCGAAGAAGGCGATGCCCCAGCCGTCCCCGTGCACGTCGGTCAGGCCGCCGCGGGCCTGGAAGCCGGCGAAGGAGAAGCAGATGTCCGTCGGCGTGTTGCAGTTCATCCCGAGTAGCTGACACATGTTCTTTTCGGCCTCCCCTATGGCCTGCGACCGCTGTGGCGGTCAGAATTCAATCATTGGCGTGTACAGCCGTTAGCCAGACACACGCGTCACCCCGGAATTCTCCCGTAAGGGACTCAGCATGACAAACACCACCATAGCCGATTGCACTGCCCAGATTGCTGCCGCAGGTCGCCTCCTGTCTGCCGCCAGGCGCATCCTGTTCATCACCGGGGCCGGTCTTTCAGCCGATTCCGGCCTGCCCACCTATCGGGGCGTCGGTGGCCTGTACGAAGGGGCCCTCACCGACATCGGCCTGCCCATCGAGCAGGCCCTTTCCGGTGCAGTCTTCCGATCCCGGCCCGACATCACCTGGCGCTATCTGGCACAGATCGAGTCGAGTTGCCGGGGGGCCCGGCCCAATGCCGGTCACTACGCGATCGCCCGCCTTGAAGCCTTGCACGGCAAGGTGACGACCCTGACCCAGAACGTGGACGGTTTTCACCTGGAGGCGGGCTCCCGGGATGTCATCGAGATGCACGGCACCCTGCGCCGCCTGCGCTGTGTGGACTGCGGCCGTGTGCGTCAGGTGGAGAACTACGCCGGCCTGTCGATCCCGCCGGAATGCCCCCACTGTGGCGGCGTCCTGCGCCCCGACGTGGTGCTGTTCGGCGAGAGCCTGCCCGACCAGGCCGTGCATCGCTTCGAAACCGTGCTGGCAGCGGGGCCCGACCTGATCTTCACGGTGGGTACCGGCAGCGCCTTTCCTTATATTGCCGGACCGGTGTTATGGGCGCTGGAAGCCGGCGTGCCGACCATCGAGATCAATCCGGGTAGCACGCCGGTCAGCGAGCGGGTGGACATCCGCCTGCGCCTGCGCGCCGCCGAGGCCCTGCCGGCCATTCTCGACGCTGCTGGTTTTTCACTGGACAGCGGCCGCGACGCCCGCGCCTGAGTTTCCCGGGCTTGTTTCGCTGCAGCGCCGCAAAGCCTAGAATCGGGGGTTTTCTCTGCCTGGCCGCCGGCATGGATCTCCCCCGCCTTCTTGCCCAGCTTGACGACACCCTCCTCGGCGAGCTGTTTTCCGCCAGCTCCCTCAGCCGGGCTCGTGCCTATGTGGGGCGAGTGCGTCACATCGAGATGGCCGGCAATCAGCTCCAGGCCCAGGTCCAGGGGACCGAAGCGGTGCCCTACCGGGTGTCGGTACGGATCGAGCGGCGCGAGTTCTTCGGCCAGGGCAGCATCGAACTGGCCACCCGCTGCACCTGCCCGGTCGGCAACCGCTGCAAGCATGCGGCGGCGCTCATTCTTGCCGCCCGCCGCCCGGGTGCCCTGGTGGACAAGCCTCGCGCCGAGATTCTCGCCTGGGCGCGCAGTCTGCGCGACCGGGTGGACAAAGCTGGCAAGGCGAAGAAGGCAGCCGTGCCCAAGGAGGCCATCTTCTACCTCTGCTCGGTGATCAGCCTGCCCACGGGCGACGAGCTGGAGTTCAGCCTGCTCAAGGCTCGGGTGGGGGCCGACGGTGGCCTCACCAGCCTGGCCGGTGAATGGTCCAACTACGAACAGGCCCTGCTGCGGCCCCCTGGTTTCGTGAGGGACGAAGACCTCAACGTATTCCGTCTGCTGCGCGAGGCCAACCGGCGCACCGGCGGATATGGCTGGCCTCATATCAGTGGCAGTGCCGGCCTGGCCCTGCTGGATGCGGCCGTTGCCACCGGCCGGGCCTACCTGGAGGCGGATGGCAACGGGCGGATATCGCTCCTGCGCGCCGGCAGCACCCGCCCCGGCAGCCTCGAATGGGTGCCCGGGGCGAACGGCATGAAGGCGCGGGTTGCCACGGCCCCCCCCACCACCCTGGTGGTCCGCACCGAGCCCCTTGCTTACCTGGACGTTACGGTCGGTGAGGTGGGCCGCGTGTTGCTGGACGACAGCATGGTGATCGCCGAGCTCCTCGCCCTGCCGGCCCTGGCCCCGGCCGAATTGCCGGTGATCGCCAACGCCCTGGCCGAAGTGGCCCCCCGCCTGCCCTCACCCCAGGGCCAACGGGCTGCCGAATTGCCCCTGTTGGTGCTGCCCTGCCAGCCCGTCCTTAGCGTGGCCTCCCTGTTCTGCTGGAGCTGGCGCAAGCACCGGGGCTACGAGGCGGACTTCGGCGGCCATGAGTACGATGTGGCGACCCCCGTGTTCACCTATGGCGAAGCGCGTTTCGAGCCCGGCGCCACCAGTGAACTGGCCAGCCTCCCCGATGGCCGGGCCGTCCGCGTGCAGCGTGACCTGGCGGCCGAGGAGAGTGCCTGGAAGGCCCTTCTGGCTGCCGGTTTCCAGCCCCTCAAGCGCGGCTGGCTGATCAGTCCGGGTACCGTCACGGAAGGCCTCTACGGCCTCGAAAGCGAAGCTCACTGGATCCACTTCTTCTCCATTGTCGCCCCGGTGCTGCGCGCCGCCGGCTGGCACATCGATTGCCCCAAGGATTTCCGCCACCGGGTGCTGGTGGCCACCGGCTGGGAGGTGAACATCGAAGACAGCGACGAGGGCTGGTTCGAGGTGTCCCTGGGGGTTGAGGTGGACGGCCGGCGGATCGACCTCGCACCCATGCTTCACGCAGTCTTCCGTCAGGACACCCGCTGGCTCGACCCGAAGCTGATCGACGGCATTCCCGACGACGCCCAGGTGCTGGTGCAGCTCGATGATGGCGACCGGGTGGCCCTGGCCGCCGAGCGGGTCAAGCCCATCGCCCGCAACCTGGTGGATCTCTTTGACACGCCGTCCAGCACCCTCAAGGTGTCACGCTTCGACGCCCCGCGCCTGGCCGAGGTGCTTGGGGACGGATGGCGCGCCGAGGGCCTGGCCAGCCTGGAGCGCTGGATCGAGCGCATCCGCGGTGCTGGAAAGATCAAGGCGGTGGCCGCCCCGAAGGGCTTTGCCCTCGACCTGCGCCCTTACCAGCTCGAAGGCCTGGCCTGGCTGCAGCACCTGCGCAAGCACGAGCTCGGCGGCATCCTGGCCGACGACATGGGCCTCGGCAAGACCGCCCAGACCCTCGCCCACCTGCTTACCGAAAAGCGTGGCCGGCGCCTCGGCAAGCCGGCTCTGGTGGTGCTGCCCACCTCCCTGGTGTTCAACTGGCAGCGCGAGGCCGAACGCTTCGCCCCCGATCTCAAGGTGCTCAGCCTGCGCGGTGCGGGCCGGGCCGAAGCCTTCGCGAAGATCCCCGAGCACGACGTGTGCCTCACCACCTACCCGCTGCTGTGGCGCGACCGGGAGCAGCTGGCTGCCCACGAATACCACTCCCTGATCCTCGACGAAGCCCAGACCGTCAAGAACGCCGCCAGCCAGGCCGCCCAGGTGGTGCGCACCCTGCGGGCGAAGCACCGCCTGTGCCTCACCGGCACGCCCCTGGAGAACCACCTGGGCGAGCTGTGGAGCCAGTTCGACTTTCTGCTGCCCGGCTTCCTGGGAGACCAGAAGGACTTCACCGCCCGCTGGCGCACCCCGGTCGAGAAGCACGGCGACACCGTGCGCCGCGATCTGTTGGCCCGCCGCATCGCCCCCTTCATCCTGCGCCGGCGCAAGGAGCAGGTGGCCACCGAGCTGCCCCCCAAGACCATCGTGGTGCGCAGCGTCGAGCTCGACGGCCGCCAGCGCGACCTCTACGAAACCGTGCGCGCCAGCATGGACCAGCGGGTCCGCGACGAGATCGCCGCCCGGGGCTTTGCCCGCAGCCAGATCGTCATCCTGGATGCCCTGCTCAAGCTGCGCCAGGTGTGCTGCGACCCGCGCCTGCTCAAGACCGATGCCGCCGCCAAGGTCAAGGAGCGGGCCAAGCTCGACCTGCTCATGGACATGCTCCCGGAGCTGGTGGAGGAGGGGCGCAAGATCCTGCTGTTCAGCCAGTTCACTGGCATGCTCGGCCTGATCGCCGCCGAGCTGACTACCCGGCGCATCGACTTCGTCATGCTCACCGGTGACACGCAGGACCGGGAAGCCCCCATCCGCCAGTTCCAGGACGGCGAAGTGCCGGTCTTCCTGATCAGCCTGAAGGCCGGTGGCGTGGGCCTCAACCTCACCGCCGCCGACACGGTGATCCACTTCGACCCCTGGTGGAACCCCGCCGCCGAGAACCAGGCCACCGACCGCGCCCACCGCCTGGGGCAGACCAAGGCGGTGTTTGTCTACAAGCTGGTGGTCGCCGGCTCCATCGAGGAGAAAATCCTCGGCCTGCAGGAGAAGAAGGCCGAACTCGCTGCCGGCATCCTCGCCGAGGATCACCAGGGTACGGTGAAGTTCGGTGAGGATGACATCCGCGCCCTGCTCGCCCCCCTGCCGGAGGTGAAGGGTGACGGCGATGCCCCAAAGAAGCGGGGTCGGCCGAAAAAGGCATGAGGTGGGGCTTCTCTCACCCCCTTGCACGGGCGTTCCGCCATCGCCATGCCGGAGGCCTCAGGCCACCCGGTTGCGTGCCTCGCCTGCCACGAAGGCTTCGATGTTGCCGATCAGCTGATCGGCCAGGGTCTGCATGGCGTCGCGGCTGGACCAGGCCACATGGGGGGTCAGGATGAAGTTGCCCGCCGCCAGCAGATCGGGGGCCAGCAGGGGGTTGTCCCGGGGGGGCTCCTCGGTCAGCACGTCGAAGGCGGCGCCGCCGATGTGGCCGCCACGCAGGGCATCGGCCAGAGCGGCCTCGTCCACCAACCCGCCCCGGGCGGTGTTGATGAGCAAGGTGCCGGGCTTCATGGCAGCCAGCTCCGCCGCGCCGATCAGGTGCCGGGTGGCCGCGTTGAGGGGGCAGTGCAGGCTGATCACGTCGGCTTCCCGGATCAGCGTGTCGAAGGCCACATAGCCCTCGCGCAGGCTGTCGGCACCCTTGCGCTCGCCGCGGATCACCCGCATGCCGAAGGCTTGGGCGAGGCGGGCGACGCCTTCACCCAGGCTGCCGCTGCCAAGCAGGCCCAGGCTGCGGCCGTGGAGGTCACGGATCGGGTAGTCGAAATAGCAGAACTGCTCGCTGAGCTGCCAGCGCCCGGCGGCCACCGAGCGGTGGAAGGGGCCGATCTGCCGGGACAGGGCCAGCAGCAGGGAAAAGACGTGCTCGGGCACGGTCTCGCGGGCGTAGCCGCGCACGTTGGAGACGACGATGCCCCGGGCCCGGCAGGCGTCCAGATCGATGTTGTTGTAGCCGGTGGCGGCAATGGCCACCATCTGCAGCTGCGGCAGGCCGGCCAGGATGTCGGCGGTGAGCAGGCGCTTGTTGACGATGGCGATGGTGGCGTCGGCCAGGCGGGCGGCCACGTCATCCTGGCGGGTGGCCTCGTATTCGACCCATTCGTGGGCGAAGGCAGGGCGGCGGATGTTGGCGATCAGGGCGCCGGCTTCGAGGGTGACGATGCGGTGCATGGTGGGGCCGGAGTGGGGAAGGGCACCCAGCTTAGCGCGTCAGTGCCCCGGCCTTGAACCGGGGTTTACCGCAGGTGGCTCAGAACTCCACCCCGGCCTGGGCGGCAATGCCGGCCTTGAAAGCGTGCTTCACCACGCCCATCTCGGTTACTGTGTCGGCGGCTTCGATCAGGGCCTCGGGGGCGCCTCGGCCGGTAACGATGACGTGCTGCATCTCGGGGCGGCTGTTGATGTCGGTGATGACCTCGGCCACATCCAGGTAGCCGTACTTGAGCACGATGTTGAGCTCGTCGAGCACCACCAGGCCGATCTCCGGGTCGTCCAGGAAGCGCCGCGCCTGCTCCCACCCGGCTTTGGCGCTGGCCATGTCGGCGCTGCGGTCCTGGGTGTCCCAGGTGAAGCCGTCACCCATGACGTGCCAGCTCACCTCGGGCTGGCGGCGGAAGAAGGCTTCCTCGCCGGTGTCGGAGCGGCCCTTCACGAACTGCACCACGCCCACTTTCATGCCGTGGCCGAGGGCCCGGGCAAGCACGCCGAAGGCAGCACTGGATTTGCCCTTGCCGTTGCCGGTGTTCACCAGCAGCAGGCCACGGGTGTCCGTGGCGGCGGCGATGGCGGCATCCACCACGGCCTTCTTGCGTTCCATGCGTGCTTTGTGGCGGGCGTTGCGTTCGCTATCGATATCGGTGGGCTGTGTCATTGGGGGCTCCGGGGAGGTCAATCAATGGGTGGACATTGGGCGCGATGGTTCAGGCCGGGACAAAGAGGGTGTGGGGTCCGTCGGTGATGGCCCGCAGGGGGTGGCCGTAGGCGGCGGACAGCGTGTCGGTGGTGAGCACTTCGGCCGCGCGGCCGAACACGTGGCCGCCCTGGCTGTCGAGCAGCAGCACGTGGCTGGCGTAGCGGGCAGTGAGGTTGATGTCGTGGAGCACCATGGCGACCCCTGCACCACCCGCGGCGAGGCTGCGGAAGTGGTCGAGCACGCTGATCTCGTGATGCAGGTCGAGGTGCGACAGAGGTTCGTCGAGGAGGTACAGGCGGGGTTGTTGCACCAGTAGCGCGGCGATGGCCAGGCGCTGACGTTCGCCCCCCGACAGGGTGGGTACCTGTCGCTCGGCAAAGCCGTCCAGGCCCATCTGCGCCAGAGCGCGGAGGGCGATGGCTTCGTCATCCGGACTTTCCCAGTCCCAGCGGCCCAGATAGGGGTGCCGGCCTACGAGGGCGGTCTCGAGCACTGTGGCGCTGAAGAAATCGGGCTGGCTCTGGGCCAGCAGGCCGCGCAGGCAGGCTTCATGGCCTCGCGGCCAGGCGGCGTAGGGTTGACCGGACAGCAGTACCGCACCGCGGGTGGCATCGCGCAAGCCGGCCAGAGTGTGCAGCAGGGTGGTCTTGCCGGCGCCGTTGCGGCCGAGGATCACCAGGGTGTCGCCGGCCTGCAGGCTGAAGTTCAGATCGCGGCACACATCCCGCCGCCCCACTTGCACGGCAAGGCCTTCGGCGGCCAGCACGGGGGGGCGGGCGTCCATTTTCACCGGGGGTGGCGGGCCAGCAGGAAGAGGAACACCGGCACGCCGATGAGGGCAGTGAGCACACCCACCGGCAGCTGGATGGGGGCCACTACGGTGCGGGCGGCGGTGTCGGCGGCACACAGAAGCACTCCACCGGCCAGGGTGGCGGCGGGCAGCAGCAGGCGCTGGTCGTTGCCGATGGCCAGGCGCACGAGGTGGGGCACGATCAGGCCGATGAAGCCCACCGAGCCGACTGTGGTGACGGCGACTGCGGTGAGCAGCGAGCCCAGGCCATAGACCAGGCCCCGTAGGCGTCCTACACGTACGCCCAAGGCCCGTGCGGTGACCTCACCGCGGGCCAGCAGGTTGAGCTCCCGGGCAAAGGGCAGGGCGGCGGTGAGACCGATGGCCAGCAGGCCGAGAGCCGGCCATGGCCGGGTGGCGCCGCTGGCGTCGCCCATCAGCCAGAACAGCATGCCCTTGACCCGGCCCTCGGGGGCAAGGCTGAGCATCAGGGCTACGGCGGCACCACAGCCGGCGGCGACGATGACGCCGGTGAGAAGGAGACGGGTCTGGGTCCAGGAACCGTCGCCGTGGGCCAGGCCGAAGACCAGCAGGGTGGCGCCGAGGGCGCCGATGAAGGCGCCGGCGTCGATCCAGCCGGCAGTGGCGCCGGCCAGGATCGCGCCCAGGGCGCCCACCGCAGCACCGCCGGAGATGCCCAGCACGTAAGGGTCGGCCAAAGGGTTGCGCAGCAACACCTGCATCAGCGCTCCGGCCAGAGCCAGCAGGCCGCCGCAGGCAAAGGCTGCCACGGCTCGGGGCAGACGCAGGCTGCGGATGATGTCTGACTCCATGCTGCCTCCGGCTCCGGAGAGGGCCGTCAGCAGATCGTCGAAGGAGACCGGCAGGGCGCCGGCAGAGAGGGACCAGGTGAAGGTGGCGAGTGCCGCCAGCACCAGGCCGGCCAGCACGGCAGCAGCGCGGCGGCGCACCGACGGCAGGCCGGTGTTGCGCATTGCAGCCTGCCCGTGGGCCATGGTCCCTCTGCTCATGTCTTACTTCGGAGCGTAGCGTACGCCGAAGAACACGTTGGCGCCGGGGGTGTTGTAGCCGTAGGCGGTCTCGTACTGCTTGTCGAGCAGGTTGTTCGCCCGCCCTTCGACTGCCCACTCGTGGGTCAGGGCGTACTTGGCGTAGGCATTGAGCACACCGTAGCCGCCCATGGGCCGGATCTCGCCCGCCCGGTCGTAGCGGTCGCCGGAGCCGCGCCATTCCATGCCCACCGTCAGAGCCTGGATGCGGCGGCTGATGGCCAGGTTGGCGAACTTGTTGGCGCGGCGTTGCAGGCGCTTGTCGGTGTCGGTGTCCTTCGGATCAAGGAAGTCCACGCTGGCGCTCAGATCAAAGCCGGCCAGTTGCCCACCGTAACCCAGGGTGATGCCCTCAAGCTTGGCGTTGGCCACGTTGCGGGGGATGAAGTTCTGGTCGTTGGCAATCAGGTTGCTGATGCGGTTGCGGTAGTAGGTGGCGCTCAGGTTGTGGCTGCCCTTTTCCCACAGCAGGCCGATTTCCTTGTTGTAAGCATTCTCGGGCTTCAGCTCGGGGTTGCCGAAGCCCGGGTAGTACAGCTCGTTGAAGGTCGGCGCCCGGAAGGCCGAGCCGATGCTGCCCTGGACGCGCAGGGTTGGCAGGATCTGGTAGCCGTAGCCGGCGTAGCCGGTGGTCTTGCCGCCGTACTGGGAGTTGTCGTCATGGCGGGCGTTGAGCTGCAGGCGGTGGGCGTCGATGCTCGCCGTCCAGCCGAGCAGGAAGGAATTGACCGAGCGGCTGACATCGAAGGTGCCTTCGTTGGTGGCCTTTTGGTGCAGGTTTTCGTAGGCGGCCAGCAGGCTGCCCACCGGCAGGCGCACGTCGTGCTGCCACATGAACTGGTTCTGGGTGGTCTTGATGGTGGCGCCGTTGGGAGCGTAGGAGGCGAAGTTCTCGTAATCGTCGATGGACTGGCCGAAGCGTACGGTGCTGGTCCAGATGTCGGTCAGGCGGTTGCGGCTGTAGAGGTTCCAGGCGCTTTGGGCGGCGTTGTTGTAGTTGTTGTAGGTCCGGCCCGAGTCGTACATGGAGCGGCTTTCGGCATACAGCACCGAGCCGCCCAGTTCGTGGCCGGCGGCGGGACGCCAGGCGAAGTTGCCCGAGAAGTTGCCGTTGCGGTACAGGTCATTGTCGGGGTTGTAGGTGGTCAGCTTGCGGTTCTGGGCGCTGAAGCTGTCGGTCTGGGAATAGCCGCCCCGGACCGAGTAGGACAGCTGTTCGGTGCCGCCGGCCACCCCGGCCGAGACTTCGCGGGTGCCGTAGCTGCCGGCGCCCACAAAGGCATTGACCTTCGGTTCGCCGCTGCCCTTCTTGGTGATCACCTGGATCACACCGCCGATGGCGTCGGCACCATAGAGCGCAGACGCAGGGCCACGGACGATTTCGATGCGTTCGATCTGGGACAGCGGAATGTCCTGCCAGGCGGCCGTGCCGAGGGTGGCGGAGCCCAGGCGCATGCCGTCCACCAGGAACAGGGTGTGCTTGGAATTGGTGCCGCGGATGGAAATGTCGGTGGCCTTGCCCGGGCCGCCATTGGAACTCATCTGGATGCCGGGCTGGCGGGCCAGCAGTTCGGGCAGCGAGAAGCTCGGGCCGGCGCGCTCGATGACCTCCCGGTCGATCACGGTAATGTCGGCAATGGCTTCGTCGGCGCGCTGGGCCTGGCGGGTGGCGGTGACGGTGACGGTGGGCTGCTCGTTGTCGGCGGCGAGTGCGGCAACAGGAAAGGCGGAGGCGACCGCGATGGCGGTTGCGGAAAGGCGGATGATCATCTGATGGTTTCTCCCTTGCCCGGCCGCGTCCCCGCCGCCGGGTGGATTGCGCTTGGCTGTGCCGAGGGAGGGGGACAGAGAAGGGCCGGAAGATCCATGACCGCGCTCGTCGCCACCACCCCGTGGCACTGCCGCTTCATGTGATCAAGGCCGGTATCCGGGCTCACAAGCTGAGCCGGCGGGCAGAAAGATGCCGAACCGGACGCGGTGTATCGCCTTCCCAGGCCCTTGGCCCAGTGGCGGTGTGATACACCTTGCGCTTGCTTACCGTTGCGGGGGCAGCACAGGCATGGCGGCTTCGGCGAGAAGCGCGCGCACCTGTTTCCCGTTTAACTCCTGGTCTGGAAGACCTGTGGAGCACCTGGAACACGTTTGCCCGGTAAAGCCCATGCTGCACCGGACAGCCTGCGATAATACCACCGAAATCAGATACTTCCCGAATTTGGTTGACGTGCACGGAATGTTTGGAAACCCACTATGCCCTGTGAATTGATCCTCGGTGGTGCCCGTTCGGGCAAGAGCCGCCATGCCGAACAACGCGCCGCTGCCAGTGGCCTTCCGGTGCGTGTGATCGTCACCGCGGAAGCGCTGGATGAAGAGATGAGCGCCCGTATCGCCCGCCACCAGGCCGACCGGCCGGTTGGCTGGGGGGTGGTCGAAGCGCCCCGCGGCCTGGCCGTGGCGCTGGCGGCCGAAGCCGCCGAGGGGCGCTGCGTGGTGGTCGACTGCCTGACCCTGTGGCTTGCCAACCTGCTCGACGGTGCCGAGGCTCTACCGCCCGGCGGCGGGGGGGAGCTGCTGCCGGCCCTGGCTCGGGAGCGGGCAGCCCTGCTGGCCTTGATTCCCCAACTGCCGGGCGAGGTCATATTCGTGGCCAACGAGGTGGGTTTCGGCCTGGTGCCGGAGACTGCCCTCGGGCGCCTATTCCGGGACGAGGCGGGCCGCCTCAACCAGGCTGTGGCGGCCCTGTGTGAGCGGGTCACCCTGGTGGCAGCGGGTCTGCCGCTGGTTCTGAAGGCGGGCCGGTGAGAGCCTGTTTTTAATGCTAAGTAGCTAATTTTATTGGCATTGTTGGCATTTTTCGGGAATTGCCGCACATCTCGAAAGTGTGTTGGATCACAGCGGATTTGCCCCTCGAAGTGCAACATCGGCTCCTATTACAAAATGTAACAGAGGGAGGAGTCGTCACCATGGATACCCAGCATCTTGCCAGCGGTATTGGTCAGCCTTGCCGCCTGGCCCTGCCTTCCCCGCCCGGGGGGGCCACCTGGTACGTGGATGCGTCTGCGGCCCCGCTACAGGTGACGCTTGAGCAGACACTCGGTGAACCGGATGCCCGGCGGCCCCGCAGCCAGGTTTTTCTGCTCGTTGGTGCCGCACCCGGTGATTACGAGTTGCGTTTCGTGCTCAAGCGCGCCTGGGAAAGCCAGGTCCGCAACAGCCGGCGCGTGCTTTTCCAGGTGCGCGGCAGCGGTCGCCGCGGCCTCAGTAGCTGAGCGTCAGGGCCGTACCGGAGGCGGTCATGCCGGTACGTGGGACGGTGTGGTGCTTGAAATAAACGTCGTGCCGTCCTAGCATCCGCGGCCTTGACCCCGCCTGCAGATGCGCTCCATGACCTTCGCCATTGTCCGTCCCGACCGCGGTCTCGCGGCCGAACTCCAGCAGCGCATCGACACCAAGACCAAGCCCCTCGGCGCCCTCGGGCGGCTCGAGACGCTGGCTCTCCAGATCGGCTTGATCCAGCAAAGCCTCGCCCCCCGGCTCAGCAAGCCGCACATGCTGGTCTTTGCCGGTGATCACGGCGCCGCGCGGGCCGGTGTGTCCGCCTATCCCCAGGACGTGACCTGGCAGATGGTCGAGAACTTTCTGGCCGGTGGTGCCGCCATCAACGTGTTTGCCCGTCAGGTCGGCATGGATCTATCGGTGGTGGATGCCGGAGTCGCCCGGGATTTTGGGGGCCGTCCAGGCATGATCGACGCGAAGGTGGCGCCGGGCACCGCCAATTACCTGGAAATGCCGGCCATGGATGGCGCCCAGCGCGACATCGCCATCGCCCGCGGTCGGGCCTTGGCCCGGGAGCTGGCGGGGCAGGGCTGCAATGTGATCGGTTTTGGCGAGATGGGCATCGGCAACACGGCTTCAGCTTCCCTGCTGACCCACTGCCTGACCTGCGCCGGCCTCGACACCGTGATCGGCCGTGGTACCGGGCTGGACGATGCCGGCCTGGCCCGCAAACGCCAGCTGCTGGCCCGCGCCGTGGCCCGCGGTGGGCGGACAGGTGACCCTCTGGAGGCTCTGGCCCAGTACGGCGGCTTCGAGATCGCGATGATGGCCGGCGCCATGCTTGGTGCGGCGGAGGCGGGGATGCTGCTGCTGATCGATGGTTTCATCGTCACCAGCGCCTTGCTGGTGGCCCATGCCCTGTGTCCGGCGATCCTCGATTACAGTGTGTTTGCCCACCGTTCCCAGGAGCCCGGCCACACCGTGCAGCTGACCCATTTCAACATCGAGCCCCTGGTCCAGCTCGATCTGCGCCTCGGCGAAGGCACGGGCGCCGCCCTGGTGTACCCCCTGGTGCAGGCGGCGGTTAACTTTCTCAACGAGATGGCCAGCTTCGAGTCTGCCGGCGTCAGCGGCCAGCAGTGAGCCCGATGATCCCGGGGCGGCTTCGCATTGACTGACATGCTCCGCGCCCAGCTCGAACTGTTCTTCATCGCCCTCGGCTTCTTCACCCGGCTGCCGGTGCCCGGCTGGGTCGAGTTTTCTCCGGAGAAGCTCGGCCAGGCGGCGCGCTTTCTGCCCTGGATCGGCTGGATCGTCGGCCTGATCGGAGCGGGCGTATATGGCCTGGCGGTTCAGGTACTGCCGGTGGACGTGGCCGTTGTCCTGGCCATGGCGGCAAGCATCCGCGCCACCGGTGCTTTCCATGAGGACGGCTGGGCTGACACCTGCGATGGCCTCGGCGGCGGCTGGAGCCGGGAGCAGATCCTGAAGATCATGAAGGACTCGCGGATCGGTAGCTACGGCGCCATCGGCCTTGTCCTGATGCTCCTCGCCAAATACCTGGCGCTGGCTGATCTGGCTGCCGAACAGGATTACCCCCTGATCGTGGCTCTGCTCGTCGCCCACCCCCTGTCGCGTCTCGCTGCAGTGAGCCTGATGGTGGTGCTGGACTACGCCCGCGCCGATGACAGCGCCAAGTCGGCGCCGGTGGCCCGTCGCCCCACGCTGGCCGAACTGGGCGTCGCCACCCTCGGCGGGGTGTTGCCCCTGCTGCTGCTCAATGCCGCGGAGGCCTTGAGCGTGTTGGGGCTGACCGCCCTGGCCAGCGTACTGGCCATACGCACCTTTGCCCGCCGGCTGGGCGGCTACACCGGCGACTGTCTCGGCGCCACCCAGCAGGTCGCCGAGCTCTTCATCTACCTGGCCTTGCTTGCCACATGGAGCTTTACCTGATCCGTCATCCCCGGCCTGATGTGGCGCCGGGGACGTGTTATGGGCAGACCGATCTTGGGCTGGCCGAATCGCCGCTGGTGGTGGCAGAGCGCCTGCGCCCGCTGCTGCCCGCCGACTACGCCCTGTACACCAGCCCCCTGCGCCGCGCCCGCCTGCTGGCCGAAGCCCTGGGCAGCCCGCGGGTGGATCCGCGCCTGCAGGAAATCCACTTCGGCGAGTGGGAGGGGCGCAGTTTCGAGGACATCGGCAAGGCAGCCCTGGATGCCTGGTCGGCGGCGCCCCTCGACTTCGCCCCGCCCGGCGGTGAATCACCGCGCCAGATGGCGGCTCGCGTCCTCGAATTCCTGGCCAGTTTGCGCCACGCCAACCCGGATGCTGCCGTGGTGGTCGCCCATGGCGGCCCCCTGCGTGCCCTGGCCGGGCAACTCCTCGGCCTGCCGGCGGAGCATTGGCTGGGTCTGGATTTCGCCTGTGGCGAAGCCACCCGCCTGGATCTGCATGCTTGGGGCACGGTGCTGCGCTGGTTCAACCGCTGAGTAGCGAATGGCTACTGGCCAGCGGGGCCAAGGCGGCAGAAAACATCAAATACACATAAATTTGTAGCGTAAAGTTACATTTGTGGCATTTATATTGTTTGCATGGTTTTGCGATCGATTCCGATCGGATACTTGAGTCTGTGGGGCGACACCCTGTAGTGCGTACGTGGATACGTACATTGACTGCGCGCGTTGGCGCGCCAGACTCAAAGGCATTCACACCATGGCAAACAGACGAAGCGTACTCAAGGCTGGCGCCGCCGGACTCCTGAGCTCCCTGGTACCCACCTGGGGCTACGGTCAGACGGTCCCCTCGGTCCTCGGTGCCCTGCGCGCCAAGCAGTTCTCCGACCTGCTGCCCAATCCACTCGATCCGGCCAACCTGTTCGCGCCCGATGCACCGGGAGGCACCAGCTATACCCTGGTCATCCGCGAATTCTCCGCAGCGCTGGGGTTGGTGGATGCCACCGGCAAGGGGCTCTACACCACCCTGTGGGGCTACGGCACGCCCATGCAGGCGCCGTCCTACCCGGGGCGCAGCTTCAACCTGCGCCGGGGGGTGGCCGTTTCGGTGCGCTACCAGAACGCCCTGATGAACGCCCAGGGCCCCTTTCCCCATCGCCTGCCGGTGGACACCACCCTGGGCTGGGCCAACCCGGGCAACCTGGGCGGGCGGGCGCCGGTGCCCCTGGTGGCCCACCGCCACGGTGGCGACCAGCTCACCGGCAGTGACGGCCTGCCCGAAGCCTGGGCCACGCCGGATGTGAACCGCGACGGCATGCCTGACTACCGCGGCCGCCTGTTCAGCGCCACCTACACCTTCGATAACGGCCAGGAGGCTGGCCACCTCTGGTATCACGATCATGCCCTCGGCGTGACCCGCCTCAACGTGTATATGGGGCTGGCCGGCAACTACTTCATCCGCGACGCCAATGAGGACTACCTGGTCCAGGCCGGGCAGCTGCCCGCCTACCCCCATGAAGTGCCCCTGTGCATCCAGGACCGCCAGTTCGCCATCAGCGGCGCCCTGCGCTACCCGGCCAGCGACCCCGAAAACCCCCAGGCACCCCAGCCCACCCATCTGCCGGAGTTCTTCGGCGACGTCATCGTGGTCAATGGCATTCCCTGGCCGCGCCTCGACTGCGAGCCGCGCCTGTACCGCCTGCGTCTGCTCAATGGTTCCGATTCCCGGGTGGTCCGCCTGAGCTTCAGTTTCGAGAATTTCCCCCAGAACCGCATGGGCTTCTGGCAGATCGGCACCGAACTCGGCCTGATGAACAGCCCGGTACAGCTCAACTCCCTGACCCTGGCCCCCGGTGAGCGGGCCGACGTGGTGGTGGATTTCTCAAAGGTGGTGTCCTGGTGGCATGGTCGGGTGATCCTGCGCAACGATGCCAATACTCCCTTTCCCGATGGAGAACCGGTACTGGCCGGCAGCACTGACCGGGTGATGGCCTTCAGCGTCAGCAAGCCCCTCGGCTTCTTCGGCCAGGGTAGCGCCGCGCTGACCAGCGCCAGTCTGCCCACCAACCTGCGCCCTGTGCACGGCCCGCTGACGGTGCCGTCGACAGTGGGGGCCACGGTGCGCAAGCTGATGCTGTTCGAGGGCAATGACGCCTACGGCCGCCTGCAGACCATGCTCGGTACGGTCAATCCGGCCCCGGGAAATCCGGTCGGCCCTGGTTTTGGCACCTTCCTGTTCTCCGATCCGGTCACCGAAAACATCAAACTTGGGGCCACCGAGATCTGGGAGATCCACAACACCACCGTGGATGCTCATCCAATCCACTTGCACCTGGTGGATTTCCGGGTGCTCGACCGCCAAGGCTTCACCGGTGTTGTCCAGCCCAAGCCCATGGGCCCGGGTGGTGTGGCGGCGGGGGGTTATCTCACCCGTGTCGCCCTGGTCGGCGTGAAGACCCCGGCACTGCCCAGCGAACAGGGCCGCAAGGACACCGTGCTGGCCTATCCCGGCCAGGTCACGCGCATCATCGCCACCTTCAACCGGCCTGGCGAGTACGTGTGGCACTGCCACATCCTGTCCCACGAAGACCACGAGATGATGCGGCGCTTCATCGTCGCTTGAGCACGACAGGGCGGGGGAGGGTGCCCTTGCCTTCCGTGCACGTCATATACTCCGCGCTTCTCCCTTCCGCTCTCTGCGCCCATGGACTCCTTTTGCGCCGACGACGGCGAACGCATCCACCTGAAGATCTCCGGCAGCGGCACACCGCTGGTGCTGCTCCACGGCTGGACATCCACCCACCGGGACTGGACCCCTTTCCTGGAGGACTTCGAGGCCCGTCACCAGGTGCTGCGCTGGGATGCCCGTGGCCATGGCGGCCACCCGCTGCGCACTGCCGGTGTGCCCACGGTGGAGCGCATGGCCCGGGATCTGCAGAACTTGCTCGATCACCATGGCCTGGAGAAGGCCGTGGTGGTGGGGCATTCCATGGGCGCGCTGACGCTCTGGCAATACTTGCGCGATTTCGGCAGTGGTCGCCTGTCCCGGGTGGTGATCATCGACCAGTCGCCCAAACTGCTCACCGATGACGACTGGAAAAGCGGCATCTACGGGGACTTCGATCACCGCCGCAATGCCCGGTTCATCGCCGAGCTGGAGGGCGATTTCGCCGAGGCGGTGCTGCGCCTGGCAGCCTTTGGCCACAATGCACGGGCCCGGGCCAAGTATCTGGAGAACGGTTCCGGCATCGAAACCGCCCGCCAGCGTTTGCGTGCCCTCGATCCGCGGCCGCTGATCGACTGCTGGGCCAGCCTGAGTGCGGCCGACTACCGCGAGGTGCTGAAGAACATCTCTATCCCGGCCCTGCTGGTGTACGGAGGGGCCAGCAATTTCTACTCCACCGGTACCGCGGAGTATGTGCGCGACAGCATCCCCAATGCCCTGCTGCACATCTACGACGGGGTGGACCACGCCCCTCACCTGTGGGAGCGGGGGCGTTTCATCCGCGACGTGCTCGACTTCGTGGCCCCGGGCTGAGCCCGGCTCCGCCTAGGGCACGATCCATTCGCCGTCGACACTCAGGCGGCCATCCGTTTCAACGCGCATCAGGTAGGCTCCCTTGGAGCCGAAGCGCTGCCCCGGCCCCAGGGTGAAGCGCGGGAAGGCGCTGGCGGTGGCACCGGCGTAGGAATCCTCCACCAGTTCCAGCAGGTAGTCCCGGGAGTAGCGCTCACCCAGGGTGTACAAGGCCAGGGCGGTGATCTCACAGGCTGTGTGAGTGTTGCCCTGGGTGCGCTCCGTGTCCCGCGCCAGGCTCAAGCCCTGGGCGCTCATCCAGCTGCCGAGGTTGAAGACCATCCGGCTGAGGCGAGCCTCCGGGGCGTCAAAAGGGTAGATCACGTGCAGCACCGATCGCCACGGGGGCGGAATACTCCGGGCATCCGCAACCCGCTCCAGCCCGGCCAGAGTGCCCGACACGAAGACCCGGGCCGTAGGGGGCGCTGCCTCCAGCCGGCCCGGCAGGCGCGCCAGGTCGGCGGCACCCAGCCACAGCATCAGCACGTCACCGGCCTCCATGGCGGGCAGCAGTTTTCGCCAGGCGGTTTCATCAAGGGGGCCATGGAAGGTCTGGTCGAGCACCGTCACGGGCTGGTCGATCAGGGCCGTGCGCAGGGCAGAGGCACCCGCGCGGCCCGCGTCGGCGGGGTCGAAGACCTGGATGATGCGCTTCGGCACTGGCGCCTGTTCGAGCAGGTGGCGGGCCAGCACGGCCCCTTCCAGGGCCAGGCCCGGCCACAGATAGACCGACGCGCGGGGGGCCGGGCCGGGCAGATCGGTGTTGGGGAACAGGCAGGGAACCCCTTCGGCCTCGCAGAATTCATGGACAGGCGCCCATTCACGGCCGATGCCCGATACCAGGGCGAAGGCCGGCTGCCGGTGCATCCGCGCTTCGAGTTGGGCGCGCCAGCCCTGGGGTGGGCCGGACAGCGTCCATTCCTCCAGCACCCAGGTGCGCCGACCGCTGCCGGGCGGTGGGCTGCGCCCGGCGATGCAGTGTTGCAGGACCTCACGCATGGCGTCCCGCTGGCGGGGGTCGGCGTCCGGGGTGATGACTGTGGCCAGGTGCAGTGCGGTACTGCCCACGCCCGGCACCGGGCCCTTGCCGAGTTCCTCCAGCCAGGCCTGGAGGGCTGCCAGCTCCCGTTCGTTGAGGGTGTAGCGGGGCATCAGCGGATCAAGAGGGACGTCGCCCGCGCCCATGCCCTCCCGCAGGGCCCGGGCCAGGCGGGGAGCGTCGTAGGCCGGACGGGTGCGGAAGCCGTGATCGAGCAGGGCCACGCCAGCGGCTCGCCGGGGGGCATGGCCGGCCGGAGCCCGGCCTGGGGCGAACAGGACGGCACCAGTAACCGGCGGCACCACCACCACGCCTTCGATGGTTCCCATGCCGCTGCGGCGGTGGCACTGGGCGCAGGCCAGGTCGCGCCCGCGCAACACCTCGCCGCCGGGGCGCCGGCCCTCCAGCGGGCTGCCGTCGGCGCGCAGGCCGTCCAGATACAGGCGCTGCCCTTCGGCCCGTAGTGCCTCATCGGCGTGGCCGGGGAGGGCGAGCAGCAGCAGGCTGAGGGCGAGAAGGCGATGCATCAGGGGCGCGGCGGCAGCATCGGGCGCAGCTCGCGCAGGAGGTCGCCGGCCTGGGCCAGACCGTCCAGGCGCACCCAGGGTTGGCCGGGGCCGCGCCGCAGGAAGCTGACCGGGGTGTGGCCCATCTTGTCCGGGCGGTAGCTGTTGAAAGCCTTTTGCACTGTTGTGCTGGCGGCGGCGCTGCCGGTGAGAAAGAGCCAGGGCTCGGCGGCACCGAACTGGCGTGCGTAGTCCTTCAGGCGTTGGGGGGTGTCCTGCTCCGGGTCGATGGACACGGAGACCAGGCGCACTCGTGGGCGATCGGCACCCAGGCTTTCCTGCACCTCGGCAAAGATCCGTGTCATTGGCGGGCAGATGGCCGTGCAGCTGGTGTAGATGAAGTTCAGCAGTACCGGGCGGCCATCGTCGAGGGTGTCGGCAAACATCACGGCGGCCCCGTCCTGGCTGCGTAGCTTGACCTGCGGCAGGGCGAGGGTGATTTCACTGCGGCTGACGGCCGAGGCAGCGTGGTGATGGTGGTGGGCGTGCTCGTCGCCGCCCCGGGCCATGGCAGGGGCCAGGCCCATGAGCAGGAGGCTGGCAAGCAGGGCAGGCGGGGGGCGGAAGGCGGGGAGGCGTGAAGGCATGATCAGGGTCTAAATTGAAAATGGGCCAGGTCGGGGACACGACCTGTGTGCCGCTGTATGGCCGGCATCGCATGCCCGTGGGCATGACGGGCAAGTACACCATGTCCTGCCCCCTGCATTAATTGTGAAAATCGTTAAATTCGTTAATCATGGCAAAACGATGAAGAGGCGACCCCGCCCGATGTTACGGTAGGCGCTGTTGGACGACATTGGGATGAGAGGCTCTTGATGAACGGATTCGATTTCAGGCGCCTGCCGCGCATCCTCCTGACCCTGGGCGTGATTGCCGTGGCCGGCTTGTGGATTGCCGAGGAAGCGGGCTTGCTGGAGATCGCGCCGCCAGCGGGAGCCCACTCGGCCGACCTGCCGCTGGCGACACCTCTGCCGACGCGGATCGTGCTCCAGGGGGTGATCGCCGGTGACCGCAACACCCCGGGTGTAGCCATCCTGGCCGAGGCGGGCCGGCGTCCGGTACTGGTGCCCGAAGGCGCGGCCTTCAACGATGATCTGCGGGTCGAGCGGGTGATGCCTGACCGTGTGGTGCTGAGCCAGCGCAGCTCGGGGGCGCCGATCGTGCTTCCCCTCAGCCTGATGCCGGCTGATGTTTCGGCCAACCCGGGCATGGAGCCGGGGCGGAGCAGTGACTCCCTGTGGCGGGACGAGATTCCGCCGCCGCCCGTGGGGCGGGCGCCATCCACGGCGGTGGAGGCCCTTCCGGCGGAACGCATGCCGCCGCCAGTGGATGCTTCGGGGCCGCCCCCGGGTAGCGGCCTGACCGGTCCGGCGCTCCCTGGGCCCAGCACCGGCCGCTGATTTCCGCTGCGACAGCGGCCGGCCCTCCGGCTGTCCGCCTGCCCTGGGGAGGTGCCTGGCCACCCTTGCGTCTGTAGTGCTTGCACCGCACAATTGGCCGTCATTCTCCGGCGCCAAGCCATGCCTGCACCCGACGCGCACCTGATCCTGCCTGCCGATCTGATCGCCTGCCACGAGTGCGATCTGCTGCAGACCGAGCCGCAGCTCGCCCCCGGCGAGACGGCTCGTTGCGTGCGCTGCGGGGCCTTCCTGGCGCGTAATCCGCCGGACAGTCTCGACCGCAGTCTGGCGCTGACCCTGGCGGCGGCGATTCTCTACCTGATTGCCAACATCCACCCCCTGGTGGGCCTCGAAATGCAGGGGCGGCGCGTCGAGGTGACGCTCTTCGAGGCAGTGCAGATTCTATGGAAGAGCGGCGTCGAGCCCGTGGCGGCCCTGGTGTTCATCACCGCCCTGCTGTTTCCGGTGCTTGAGTTGCTGATGTTCCTGCTGGTGCTGCTGCCTTTGCGCCTGGGTCGGGTGTCGCCGCGGCTGGCCACCTTCTTCCGCCTGGTCCGCTCGGTGCAGCCGTGGGGCATGATGGAAGTCTTCCTGCTCGGCATGCTGGTGTCCCTGGTCAAGCTGTCGCACCTGGCCACAGTGGTGCTGGGCACGGCCTTCTGGGCCACGGCGGCCCTGATCGTGGTGCTCACCCTGGCCGCCCGCGCCTTCGACACCCGCCTGCTGTGGCAGGCACCGCTGCCCGGGCCGGCCCGGTGAGCGGCGCGCACCTGACGGCCCGGGAGGCCGGCCTGATGAGCTGCCACGTATGCGGTCAGCTCGCCGCGCAGCCGGAAGGCCGGGCCCACGGCTTGCGCTGCCCGCGCTGCGGGGCGCCGATGCACATGCGCAAGCCCGCCAGTCTGTCCACCACCTGGGCTCTGATCGCGGCGGCCGTACTGCTCTACATCCCGGCCAACCTGCTGCCCATGATGGTCACGGCGTCCCTGCTCGGCAGTCAGCAGGACACCATCATGAGCGGCGTGGTCTTCCTGTGGCAATCGGGTTCGTGGCCGCTGGCGGCGGTGGTGTTCTTTGCCAGCGTGATGGTGCCCCTCCTCAAGATCCTGGCGCTGATCTACCTCGTCATCTCGGTCCAGCGCCGCTCCCGGCATAACCTGATCCAGCGCACGCGTCTGTACCGGCTGGTGGAGTTTGTCGGGCGCTGGTCCATGCTCGACATCTACGTGATCACCATCCTGGTGGCGCTGGTGCAGTTCCAGGGGCTCGCCACCATCCAGGCCGGCCCGGCTGCCGTGGCTTTCGGCGCGGTTGTGGTGTTGACCATGTTTGCCGCCATGAGCTTCGACCCGCGTCTCATCTGGGACCCCCTCACCGACCCCGCTTCTCCCCGGCTCCCCCATGACTGACCCCACTCCTTCCGCCCTTCCCGTTGCCGCGGTGGATCGTCCGCGGCGCTTCCGCATTCCGTTGGTGTGGATCATTCCGCTGGTGGCGGCCCTGATCGGCGTTTTCCTGGCCGTGCGCACCTACTACGAGCAGGGGCCCACCGTGACCATCACCTTCAGCACCGGGGTCGGCCTGGAGCCCGGCAAGACCCGCATCAAATACAAGGACGTGGACGTCGGTCAGTTGAGCGCCGTGACCCTGGCCGCCGATGGCAGCCACGTTGTCGCCACCGCAAAGCTGGCCCGCGAGGCGGCGCGCCTGCTGGTGGATGACACCCGCTTCTGGGTGGTCAGCGCGCGGGTTTCGGGCAGCTCCGTGTCCGGGCTGGATACCTTGCTGTCGGGTGCCTACATCGGCATGGATGTGGGCAAATCCGACGAGGCACGGCGGGAGTTCAAGGGGCTCGACGAGGCACCGGTGATCAGCATCGACGTGCCCGGCCGCTACTTCTCCCTCGAAGCCCCTACGCTGGGTTCGCTGGACGTGGGCACGCCGGTGTACTACCGGCGCATTCCGGTTGGACAGATCACCGGTTTCCGGCTCGACGCGACGGGTAAGCATGTGGATTTGCGCATCTTCATCAAGGCGCCTTACGACCGCTTCGTCACCACCGATACTCGCTTCTGGAACGCCAGCGGCGTGGACGTCAAGCTCGGGGCCGACGGAGTACAGGTCAATACCGAATCCCTCACATCCATTGTGGCTGGCGGCCTGTCCTTCCTGACTCCGGAAACCAGCGAGGCCGCGCTGGCACCGCAGGAGCACGTCTTTCACCTCTTCGACACCCGCGAGCGGGCCCTCAAGCAGCCCTATACCTTGATCCAGCATTACCTGCTGCGCTTCACCGAGAGCGTGCGCGGTCTGTCGGTGGGGGCGCCGGTGGAGTTTCGCGGCATCCAACTGGGCGAAGTCAGCGCCATCCACGCGGACATCCACAAGGGGGCCACCGACATGGGCCTGCTGGTCGAGGTCGCCATCTACCCCGGGCGCATGCAGGCTCGCCCCGACTCCGGCCAGCAGACCTTCTTCGGCAAGGACTACCGGGACAAGGATTTCCGTGACTTCATCGACCGGCTGGTGAACAGCGGGCTGCGGGCCCAGCTACGCAATGGCAACCTGGTCACCGGTCAGCTCTATGTGGCCCTCGATTTCTTCCCGGGGGCCAAGCCGGGCAAGGCGGACTGGAATGCCAAGCCACCGCGCCTGCCGACCCAGCGCGGCAGCCTGGATGAACTGCAAACGACCCTGCTGCGCATCGTCGACAAGCTTGACCGGCTGCCCCTCGATGAGATTGGTCAGGATACCCGCAAGGCCATCGTTGGCCTGGGGCGCACCATCGACGAGGCGGAAGCCCTGGTCAAGCGCGTCGACGGCCTGGCCAATGGCGATGTGCGCGACACCGTGGTCGAGGCCCGGGCCGCCATCGCCGACACCCGCAAGCTGCTGGTCACGGACGCGCCCCTGCAACAGGATCTGCGCGCCAGCCTGCAGGAACTCACCCGGGCCGCCCAGGCCCTGCGCCATCTGGCCGACACCCTCGACCGTCATCCCGAGGCTCTGTTGCGCGGCAAACCCGAGGAAAAACCATGAAGCGGCTCTCCCTGATCCTGGTATGCAGCCTGCTGGCCGCCTGCGGCAGCACCCCGCCCGTGCGCTACTACACCCTCGGTGCGTTGGCGCCGGCCGGGTCTGGCGCCATGGGCAGCGGCCCGAGCCTGGTGGTAGGGCCGGTGGGTGTGCCAGCCAGCATCGACCGTCTGCTCATCGTGCGCCAGGTGGATGGCGCTCGGGCCGATGTGGCCGACGGCCATCGCTGGGCGGCCCCGCTGAAGACCGAGATTGCCCGCCGGGTGGCGGTGGAGCTGGCGCGGCGCAGCGGCAACGGCCGGATCGTGGCCTGGCCCCAGTCGAGCATTGCCGAACCGGATATGAGCCTGCCCATCGACGTGCTGCGCTTCGATGCGGAGGGCTTCGAGAAAGTGGGCCTGGAGGTAGTGTGGACCCTGCGCAAGAGTGGCAAGGATCTGGCCGGCGGGCGTTTCGTGGCCACCGAGAAGGTCACCGAGCCCACCTGGGAAGCCCTTGCCCTGGCCCACGGGCGCCTGGTGGATGCCCTGGCGGCGGACATCGCCAAAGCTCTGCCGGCTGGCACACGCACGCCCTGAGGGGCTGCGGCCCGGGTGCCGGGCTCAGGCCGGGGTCTTGCTTTTGCGCACCGCCGGTTTGCGCGGCGTGGCTTTGGTGCGCGCCGGTTTGATGCGTGCCAGGCGTCGGCGGATCTCGTCCGAATCCATCCACAGATCGCTGCCCTGCAGGATGTGGTTGATGTCGGTGGTGCTCAGGAAGGGTGTGCACAGCCGGGTGGTGACCTTCTCGAACCAGCTGCCCAGGGCGTGTACCTCGGCCAGCTGTTCGCTGCCCTTGCCGGCGAAGCTGCTTGAGTAGGTGTGGAACATCAGCTGGCAGTTGTCATGGACGATCAGCTCGTCACCGGTCAGGAATATGAAGGCCGCCATCGAGTAGGCCCGCGCTTCCAGTACGGTGACCACGTGGGCATCCGAGGCCAGCATGTTGTTGATGATCTGCAGCCCGGTATTGAAGTCGCCGCCGGGGGAGTTGATGTGCAGGTAGATCAGGTCGGTTTCGGCGGCGCTGCGCAGGGTGTAGAACAGCTCGGTGTAGTACTGGGGTGCCTGCAGCTCGCCGCACAGGTAGTAGGACACCTGGTGTAGCGGCACATGTCGCTCGTAGCGCACCAGCCCTCCAAACGGTTCCACCTCGTCGTCGTCTGCGTCGGCATTCCGTCCGCGGCTGTGGTCAAGCATGATGGACTCCTTCACGCGTACCCGATCCGGACAGTATGCGACCGGGCCAGCCAGCCCGGCAAGGCGCGCCGGGGGCCGCTTCGACGGGCAGCTCCAGCTTGAAGATGCGGTGCCGGTGCGCCTCGCCCCACAGGCGCCCGCCATGGGTGTCCACGATGGCCCGGCTGATCGCCAGGCCGGCATCCAGGGGGCCGGCCCCGCCTGCCGCAGGCCCATCGAAGAGGCGTGCGGCGTGCTGGGTGGTGAGTCCGAGGCCCGAATCCTCGATCTGCAGGCAGACCCGCTCGGCGCTTTCCTGGAAGGCACTCAGCAGGATCCGGCGGGGGTGACGCGGGCTGTCGGCGACGGCATCAAAGGCGTTGGCGAGCAGATGGCGCAGCACCACCTCCAGTTGCAGGCGGTCCGCCCACAGGGACACCGCCGGCAGCTCATTGACCTTCAGCCGTACGCCTTCCTGTTCGGCCTGGCTGCGGAAGGGGGCCACCGCGGCCTCCACCAGCGTCTCCAGGGGCACGGATTCGAGGCGGGTGGGTTCCGCCTGGTAGAACTCCTGCAGGCGCCGTACCGCCGCATCGGCTCGGGCGGACTCCCGCTGCAAGCACCGCACGGCCGCCAGCAACTGCTCAGAGGTGGCGCCCCGCTCGATCAGACGCTCACAGGCGCCGGCATAGGCGCGCAGGGCGGTGAGGGGTTGGTGCAGCTCGTGGGCCAGGGCGCCGGCCATCTCGCCGGCCGCGGCCAGGCGCAGGCTGTGGCGTAGTTCCGTGCCGGTACGCCGCTTCTCGTCCACCACCACGCCGACAAAAAAGCCCACCAGGGCCATGACCAAAGCCAGGATCTGCAGTTCGGCGACAGTGACTGCGCTGTAGTCGAGCAGCTGCACGGCGACGATGACCCCCAGCTGCAGGAAGGCGGCGCAGATGATGGCCCCGGCCATGCCCTGGCGCCCGGCAGCCCAGGCGATGGGCAGGAAGAGCAGGTAGAAGAGCTTGAAGCCGTTATGCCCACCCAGCCCGAAGGCCAGCCACAGGGTGGCCACGGCGAGGGCCAGATAGCCGCCGCTTTCCGGCTGGCGGATGGCATGCAGCAGTTGCCGGCGCCCTTGTTCGTTGCCCAGCCACCACAGCAGTGGCATCAGGATAGCGATGCCCACTCCATCGCCGACCCAGAAGCGCAGCAGGGCCTGCCACCAGCCGTTCGGAACCAGGAAGCCCCCGAGTCGCAAGGAAAAGACGTACAGCAGGCTTACCAGCAGGGTGCCCAAGGCCACCCCGATGAACCAGGTGACCAGGGCCCGGCGGGTATTCAGCAGACTGTCGCGAGGCAGGATGCGGGCCAGCTCCGAGCCCAGGGCCACATAGCCGGCGGCCAGGACCAGGCTGGTGCCCAGCAGTGGCCAGCGCAGGGGTTCGAAATCGTAGACCACGAAATCGGCCAGCACGACCGCCAGCACCGTCGCTGGCCAGGCTTTCCGCCCATGCCGGATCAGGAACACCAGCCCGAGGGCGGGCGCCGGATTCCACGGGGTGATGTTCAGCCCCCACAGGGGATGGATGAAGCTCACCGCATCCAGGGCCAGGTACAACCCGATGAAGGCGAGTTGCTCTGGCAGCCGGCCAAGCCAGTGGGCGGGCGAACCCTGGATATCGCTAACCATGCCGGGCGAAAGTGAGTGGGCTGCGTGGGGTGCAGGGGCGCGTCATTGGCATATTGTGACGTGAGTCACAGGCTTTCGGGAGCGTTTGTTGCGATTGGCTCGGGTTGGCACGCTCCCCGCCCCTCCACCCTTGATGCGATAATCCGCCCTTTCATCCTCCAGCGCCTGCTTTGCAGGTGCCTGCCAGCGCATGCATTTCTCCCTGCCGGACTTCTCCGCCTGCCGCGTGCTCGTGTGTGGCGACGTGATGCTCGATCGATACTGGCACGGGGCGACCGCCCGCATCTCGCCCGAGGCGCCGGTGCCGGTGGTGCAGGTGAAGAACGACGAAGTGCGCGCCGGTGGCGCGGGAAACGTGGCCCTCAATGCCGCATCCCTGGGGGCTCGGGCGAGGGTCATCGGCCTGGTGGGTGACGACGAGGCCGGCCGTCTGCTCGGCGAGAATCTGGTCGCCCGGGGGGTGGACTGCAGCTTCGAGCGCCTGGCCGACGCCCCCACCATTACCAAGCTGCGCATCATCTCCCGCCATCAGCAGCTGATCCGTCTCGACTTTGAAGAGCGCTTCGCGGCCGCCCATGCACCGCGAATGGCCGCCGCCCTGGCCGCTCACCTCGATGGCGTGGACGTGCTGGTGCTGTCGGACTACGCCAAGGGTACTCTGGCCGACGTGCCTGCCCTGATTGCCCTGGCCCGGGCCAGGGGCGTGCCGGTGGTGGTGGACCCGAAGGGCACCGATTTCTCTCGTTACCGGGGCGCGACCATCGTCAAGCCCAACCTCTCCGAGTTCGAAGCCGTGGTCGGCCCCTGCCCCGATGAGGCCACCCTGATTGCCCGCGGCGAAGCCCTGCGCGCCGAGCTCGACCTGGACGCCCTGCTGGTGACCCGCGGCGAGCAGGGGGTCACCCTGCTCCAGCGCGGCCAGCCGGCCCACCACCAGCCGACCCGGGCGAGGGAGGTCTACGACGTGACCGGTGCCGGTGACACCGTGTCGGCGGCCTTGGGCTGCGGCATTGCCGCCGGCCTCAACCTGCTCGAAGCCACTGCCCTGGCCAACCTGGCCGCGGGTGTGGTGGTGGGCAAGCTGGGCACCGCCACTGCCACCCTGGACGAACTCTACGCCGCCATGGACGCCCAGGCGCCCCTTGCCCGCGGGTGCCTGAGCGCGGAAGCCGTCATCGGTGCGGCCCAGCGGGCCCGCAGTGCCGGCGAACGCATCGCGGTGCTGCTCGGCCCCGTCGGCCAGCCCGATGTCGCGTTGCTGGCGGGCCTTGAGCAGGCCGGGCGCCAGGCCGACCGGGTGTTGCTCGTCGAGCCCGCCGACACCCCGGCCGATGCCCTGGCCCTGCTGGCCGCCCTGCGCCCCGTCGATTGGGTCGTGGCCCTTGGTGCGGCGGCCCGCGACACCCTGCTGGCCGGCCTTGGCCCCCACCTGCTGCTGCCCGCCCGCCCATGATCATGGACATCTCGACCACCAGCGGCCGCATCCGGGCCTGGCTGGACATGCACCTGGTGGATCACGGCGCCGTTCGCGCCGTGTACAGCAACTTCTACGACCTGGGCGGCGGCATGTACCGCAGCAGCCAGCCCAGCCCGGCCCAGCTGCGCAAGTATCGGGACAGCCTCGGTCTGCGCAGTGTGATCAACCTGCGCGGCGCCCACGGCTACGGCTCCTACGCCCTGGAGAAGGAAGCCTGCGCGCAGCTCGGCATTGCCCTCCACGACGTCAAGCTGTACTCCCGCACGCCGCCGGAGGTCGAAGAGGTGCACGCCATGGACACACTCTTCAAGACCATCGAATACCCCGCGCTGCTGCACTGCAAATCGGGCGCCGATCGGGCTGGCCTGGGGGCCGCCCTGTACCGCATCCTGCACCTGGGCCACCCGGTCGAGGCTGCCATGGCCGAGCTGGGCTGGAAGTACGGCCACTTCAAGCAGGCCAAGACCGGGGTGCTGGACTTCTTCTTCGCCACCTACGTGGCGCGCAACCGCCAATCGCCCATCGGTTTTCTCGAATGGGTGGACACCGAATACAACCGTCTCGAGATGCATGACCGCTTCCGGGCCGAAGGCTGGGCCAGCCTGATCGTCGACAAGGTCCTGCACCGGGAATGAAGAGCTCCTTTCAGCTTTACCGCCGCCTGCTCGGCTCCCTCCGCCCCTACGGCAAGGTGGTGGCCCTGTCGGTGCTGGCGATGATCGCCGCGGCGTCTCTGGAGCCGGTGCTGCCGGCCCTGCTCAAGCCCCTGGTGGACGAGAGCCTGATCAAGAAGAACCACGTCGCCCAGTGGCAGGTGCCCCTGTTCCTGATGCTGGCCTTTCTGGCCAAGGGGGTGGCCGAATACGCCGCCAACGTCTCCAGCCAGTGGATTGCCAACAAGGCCATCACCGACCTGCGCCAGCAGGTCTTCCGCCACCAGATGCACCTGCCCATCCCGGTGCACCAGGCCGAGACCGGCGGGCGCATGCTGTCGCGCATCCTCTACGACATCCCCCAGGTGGGCGCGGCGCTGTCGAATGCCTGGATCATCGTGGTGCGGGACACCCTGATCATCATCGGTCTCACCGGCTACCTCATCTACACCGCCTGGGAGCTCACGCTGGTCATCGTCGCCATCGCCCCCGTCGTGGCCTGGCTGATCCGGGTGGCCAGCCGCAAGCTGCGCGGCTCCAACCAGGAGATGCAGGAAACCACCGGCCGCCTCACCGGCATGGTCGAGGAGACCCTCGGCGGGGTGCGCGAGATCAAGCTCTTCGGCACCCACGACCACGAAGACCGGCGCTTTGCCGAGGTAGCCGAGCGCCTGCGCAGCCAGACCATGCGCACCGTGCGGGTGTCGGCCATCAACGTACCCCTGGTGCAGGTGCTGGCCGCCGCCGCCGTGGCCACGGTGATCTGGACGGCCACCTCGCTGTCGGCCCAGGACAAGCTCAGCCCCGGCGAGTTCGTGTCCTTCGTCACCGCCATGTCCATGCTTTTCGAGCCCATCCGCCGCCTCACCAACATCAACGCGGTGATCCAGCGCGGCCTGGCCGGCGCCCAGAGCATCTTCGCGCTGCTCGACACGCCGGCCGAGGTGGATGGCGCCACCGGCCAGTTCCCCCGGGCCCGGGGCGAGCTGCGCTTCGACGACCTCAGCTTCGCTTACCCCGGGCAGACCGAAGCGGCGCTCAGCCACTTCAATCTCGACGTTCACCCCGGCCAGACCGTGGCCCTGGTGGGCGCGTCGGGCAGCGGCAAGACCACCCTGGTCAATCTCATCGCGCGCTTTTACGAACCCTCCGCTGGCCGCATCCTGCTCGACGGCACGCGCCTCGACGCGTTGCCCCTGGCCCACCTGCGTCAGCAGCTGGGCTGGGTGGGGCAGCAGGTGGTGCTGTTTGATGACAGTATCGCCGCCAACATCGCCTACGGTCGGCCCGACGTGCCCGAAGCCGACATCATCGCTGCCGCCCGCGCCGCTCACGCCATGGAGTTCATCGACAAGCTCCCCGACGGCCTGGCCACCCGGGTGGGGGCCAACGGCAGCCAGCTCTCCGGCGGCCAGCGCCAGCGTATCGCCATCGCCCGGGCCTTCCTGCGCGACGCCCCCATCCTGCTGCTGGACGAAGCCACCTCGGCTCTCGACAACGAATCCGAGCGGGCCGTCAAGGACGCTTTGGTCGATCTGCGCCGCAACCGCACGGTGATCGTCATCGCCCACCGCCTGTCCACCATCCGCGACGCCGACCGCATCATCGTCATGGAGCGCGGCCGCATCGTCGAGGCCGGCACCCACGACGAGCTCGTGGCCCGCGGCGAAGCCTATGCCCGCCTGCTGGCCAGTGGCGAGCAGGTGGCCAGGGATGAGGCCTGAGGTCATCCCATGAGCGACCGCGTTGCCGTCTATTTCGTCGCCTCGCCGCTGCAGTACCTGGCCGCCCGGCGCATCGCCGAGGCCCACGAGCAGGGCGCCCGCCAGGTGCTGGTGTGGTACAAGCCCGGCGTCACCCCCATCGTCCGCGAGGCCGACTGGGATGCAGCGGCGTATATGCCCTGGCCGCGCTGGGAGCCCCTGCCCGGGCCCTTCGGGCGCCTGCGCCGGCAGCGCGCCAACATCCGCCTGGTGGCCGGCCTGGTGGGCCGCTGCAGCAGCCTGCACATCCACAGCGCGGTGTTCGACACCGAGGCCATCAACTACTTCCTGAGGGCTTTGCCCAGGGCCGCCGGGGCTACGCAGATGCGCGCCCGCATCCTGCCCGACGGCCTCATCAGCATCCGCCGCTATCCGCTCAGCGCCGCCAAGCGCCTGGCCCAGTACGCCCGCAAGCTGCGCCGGCTGATTGCCCCCGAACTGGACTACTGGTGCTTCTCGGGAGACCGCATCGGCTCCGACGCACCCTTCTGCGACCGCGTTTACGTGCTGCCCGGCCTGCCCCACGAATACTCCGCCGCCAAAGCCGTGGTGCTGCCACCCCTGGTCACCCCCCGGGGCGATGCAATGGCGGCCGGAGGCCCCCGGCGGGCGCTGGTCATCGGCCAGCCCCTGGTGGGCGCCGGCCTGATGAAGCCCGCCGATCGCGACGCCGTGAGCGACGAGATCCACGCCTGGCTGGCTGCCGAGGGCATGGCGCAGGTGTTCTACAAGGGGCACCCGAAAGACCCGGAGCGCGAGCTCAATCACCCCGACTACACGGTGGTGACCCTCGACGAGCCCCTCGAGGTGCACCTCGCCAACACGCCCTACGACGCCGTGGTCGGGGTGCGCTCCAGCGCCCTGCTGTTCGCCCGCCAGACCAGCCCGGCCAGCACCCGGGTGGTGGCCTTCGGCTGGGACCGGGTGCGCTTCAAGTCGGCTGACGAGAAGCGCCAGATGAGCGACGCCTTCCGCACCACCGGGGTCCGCCTCCACGATGAGAAGTAAATTTATGCATCAACTGATTCACGCTGCTCGCTGTATGACGTGGCTACTGCCGCTTTTCCTTCTTGGGTTAATGCTCTCCGCTGCCTTGGCTAAAAGTGTTGCAGTAGTTCTTGTTTTGGTTGGATTGGTGATGGCCCTTGCGCCGGGTCGTCAACTGGATCGCCTGGACCGCCGCTTTATGCTGGGCTGTGCTGTGATCCCTGTCGCCTATATGCTCAATATGGCTCTGCTGGGCTGGAACGCCAGGGTCCTTGACCGTCCGGCCCACCTCCTGGCGGCAATGCTGGTGTATCTGTTGTTCAGGCGCCTGGGCATCTCCTATCGGTCGGTGTTGTTTGGGCTTGCCATGGCGGGCCTGGCGGCGGGGGCCGTGGCGGTCATCGCGGTGGGGGATGGTGGTGGTCAGGGGTTGTTGGCCCTCAATTCCGGGCGGCCAATGGGCCCTTTCTCCAGTCCGGGGCCGTTTGGTAACTACACTGCTGTTGTAGCTGTAGCAGGACTGGCGGGTGCTCTCGCCGTTTGTGTGCGTCCTCTGCCTGGAGCCCTCGCCTTGGCTCTAGTCGCTATCTTGGGAGGACTGATGGCGGCGCTACTATCAGAGACCCGCTCTGCGTGGGCGGCCCTGCTTCCCATGGCTGCGGTGGTCTTGTGCATGCCGGGCCGCCGCCGCATCCCTCGGCGCTGGGTTATTGCCGGCGTTATCTTGGCCGTGTTGGCAGCCTTGCTGGTCAGCGAGCTGGTGAGCGCTCGTCTGGCCGAAGGGATCGCCGAGGTTCGCGCCTATATGGTCAATCCGGGGTCGCCGAGTGCCCGTGAGACCTCCCTCGGCCTGCGTCTGCTGAGTTGGCAGTGGGGCTGGGAGCAGTTCCTGGCCAACCCGGTGTTCGGCATCGGCTTGGGTAATTTCCGTAGCGCCGTGGCCACCGCCGTGGCAGCGGGCACCCTGCCGCCGATCCTGACCACCTTCGGCGGGTTGCACAACCTGTTTATCGACCATCTCACCACCACCGGCTTGGTGGGCACCGTGGCCATGCTGGCCTTCTGGGTGGGGGCGCTGAGGCACTTCATCGTGGCGCGGCGAAGTCGGGATCCGGAAAAGTGCCTGTTTGCCACCTGGGGGTTGATGCTGTTGATGGGTGAGTTGGTGTTCTCAAATGTGGGCTCGCTGTTCGCCTCGTCCCTGGGGACTCTATGCTTTTGCGTGCTGTTGGCAGTGTTTGCTGCCGGCGCCCACCCCGCTACCCCTATGCGGTATTGAAGATTTCAGGACCAAAGGCGTCGGGCGGCGAGCAGGCTGCTGAGTTTGAGGGCGTCGAGACGCAGCTTGAGGCCGCCCCGGGCTCGCACCTGTAGGATCTTCCGAGCCGGGGCTGTGTGCCCCTCGCGGATCAGGTTCTTGACCAAGCGGCGGGCCTGCATGGAGCGCAGCAAAGGTGGAGGAACATGGTCTAGCCAAGCGAGTAGGTCGGCTTCGGGCAGGGCCCGGTGGAAATTGAAGAGCCCGTGAAAGCCAAAGGTGGCCTGGTGAGGCGTGGCGAGCTCGAACGAAAATCGTTGGGCTAGCTCCTCCGGGGCGAAGCGGATGCCATGCCGGCGCTCCAGCAGTTCCCGGTAGAGCTCACAGATGCAGTAGTCCTCGGGCTGCAGTTCGCGGATGTTCTGGTCCTGCAGGGCCTCCAGAAGGCGCCGGGAGCGTAGGGAAAAGCCGCCGTTACCCACAGGTGGAGTGCGATGAGGCCACGTGGCGCCGAGATAGTCGTAGTCCAGGAAGGCGGGATCCCAGGCTAGGGGATCGAGGATGAAACTGTCCCACTGCATCACCAGCACATGACTGCCGCCCACATGTCCCCCCAGCTTCTTGATAATGAAGGCTGAATAGTCGGCCATGCTGCATAGTCGCGCTACAGGATGGATGATGATGCGTGGATCGGGGCTGACGTAGCCCTCGACGGTAAGCAGAATTGCTTCCCGGAAGTGGGCCTGAGCAAGGCAACGCTGCATCGCGAACACCGCCAGATCGGGATGTCGGGTATCGAGGCAGGCCAAGCTGACGTCGGGGAGCTTGAGCATCCAGGGGTAGCGTTTGCTGCGCGGCACGAAAAGCCCATAAGGTTAACTCAAAGCGGGGGCCAGAAGAACGTCCCGGAGAAGATCGGCCGCATGATTTTTGGGATTACGGCACAATGCGCGCGATGTGTCCCCATTGACGGCTATGTCGAGTCAAGTCTTCCCCCTATCCGAATCGTCAGATCCGAAGCCACGTCCTTATCTGGTGTTCATGCGTACCGGGACGGCCGGCCTGTATCCCCGCTGGCTGGCGCAGGAGCCTGACCGTAACTGGGACCTCTTCCTCAGCGCCTACGTGCCCACTGAACCCGAGCCGGCGGCCATCGCCACCGAGATGGGAGGCTACAATAAGCTTGAGCATTTTCGTGACTGCGTTGTCTCCGGCAGGCTAGACCTGAGCAATTACCGCTTCGTCATGCTGGCTGATGACGACCTTGATGTGACCTGTGGCAGCATCTCTGCCTTCTTCGAGAGCATCGACCGCTTGGGGCTGGCCGTGTCACATCCGGCCCAAGATTGGAGTGGTTACTGGTCTCACCGCATCATGCTAAGGAACCCTCTGGCTGAATGGAGGGAAACAAACTTCGTCGAGATCATGTGTCCCTGTTTCGACACCGATTTCTTGACCCGCCGACTGGGGGATATTCCGGTGACCCTCAGTACCTGGGGCAGCGATTATGGCTACAGCCACTTGGCACGGAGCGATGGGGGCACGATAGGCATCATTGACACAGCGGTGATCCGCCATGTGAAACCCATACGGAGGAATGGGGCCTTCTACTTGAAGCTAGAAATTGATGGTGTCACTCCTATTCAAGAATTGAACACGGTACTTGAGATGTTGCCACCTCAAGATCGTTTACATAAGGTAATTCGCATCCATGTAAGCCCGGGTGTTTTAAGTAGCCTGCGACATTTATTCGCTTGGTTCGTTGAACGAGAAAAGCGGGGCATCATGAAGCTCTTCGGGCATCGTCAGGACAGGGAGGACTGATTCTATGCAGATATTTGTGATTAATTTGGAACGCTCAATCGAGCGACGAGAGAAAATGCATCGGCATCTAGCTTCTTTGGGACTTGCTGCGGAGTTTATTCCCGCCATCGAGGGCTCCCGCCTGGCTAAAGGCAGTATTCCGCCCGGCACCGAGCCCGGCTTGTCTCCAGGGGAGGTTGGCTGTTACCTCAGTCACGTTAGATCTTGGCAGGAAATTGTTGATCGGCGGTTAAGTCATGCCATCGTGCTGGAGGATGACGTGAGCTGTAGCCCATCCATGATTCGAGTTGCGGATGAAGTGGCTAGTCTTGGTTTACCTATTGATGCAGTTCGCCTGTCGGCATTAAGGCCTATTCGCGGGATACTGCTGACAACTTTGTCTGGTGGTGAAAACCTGATTCTGCCGACTAAAAATCCGAGCGGAGCCCAAGGCTATATGGTTACTTTCGGCGGGGCTAAACGTTTATTGGCTACGCTCTCAGTGCCTCGTTGTCCGGTCGATACTGCCCTTGATGCCTACTGGATGTATGGTCTGCGGATTCCTCTGATTACTCCTAGTGTCGTTGAGGAGGAGGGGCACCTTGTTAGCACCATTGCTGGTCGTTTTGACTTTCAGCACAGCAACCCCCTTGTGCAGCACATCGCCCGGGTGGCCCAGTCCCAGCGGCGCAAGCTCACCGTTTTCCTTATGGCGCGCCAGCTCCGGCGGCGGATGGGCAGTCCTGCCGGGGGGAATGGGGCAGAATAGCCCCCCCTGCTGCCGACCTTTGAATCGCCCCCGGCCTCAATGACCACACCCGACCTTCCCCGCACCGTCGTCGTCCATCACCGCAGCGGCATCGGCGACCTGATCTGGCACATCCCCTACCTGCGCGCCATTGCTGCCGTCAGTGCGGGCGGCAAGGTCAGCGTGATCGCCCGTCCCTCGTGCCGGGCCGCCGAGGTGCTGGCGGCGGAGCCGTGCATCGACGAAGTCATCGAGTTCGATCGCAAGCCGCGCAAGAGCGAGCGCCGCCTCGGCCGCCATGATGGCTTAGGTGCTCAGCTGGCCTTCGTGGCCGAACTGCGGGCCCGGCGCTTCGGGCGCATCTTCATCTTCTCCGGGCGTGCGCGCTATGCTGCCCTGGCCCTGCTGGCGGGCATTCCCCGGCGGGCCGGTTTCGGTTTCACGGTGGCCGAGCGCCTGCTCCTCAACCAGCCGCCCTACATCCGCCCCTACCGCGGGCCGGGCAACTGGGTGTACCCCGAAGCCACGGACTTCTGCGTTGCCCATGGCCTGGTGAGCGGCCCGGTGGTGCCACGGATGGCGGTGGCTACGGCCGCCCTGAGCGCCGCAGAGCGCGATCTCGCCACCCTGCCCGAGCCGCGCTATGCCTTCTCCATCGGCACCTCCGAAGCCCGCAAGAACTGGGGTGCGGAGCGCTTCGGCGCCCTCGCCGCGGCCCTGGCGGGGCGCGGCGGCAGCGTGCTGCTGCTGGGGGGGCCGGCAGAGCAGGGGGCCGCCGAATCCATCCTTGCCGCGGTTCCGGCCGCGCTGCGCAGCCGTGTGATGGTCTCCGCCCAAGCCTCGGTGCAGCGCTCTGCGGCCCTGCTGCGCCATTGCCAGTATTGTGTCGGCAACGACACCGGCGTGCTCAACATGGCGGTCGCCAACGGCGTACCGGCCCTGGGCCTGTTCGGTGCCACCCCGCCCCTGGCCCATGACCCGCTGCTCCAGGCCCTGGCCGGGCAGGGCATGGACGCCATCACGGTGGACGCCGTCGTGGCCCGCCTGGCCGAGCTGGGAGCCCCTTGATGCGCGTCCTGATCGTCCGAACCTCCGCCATCGGCGACGTGGTGTTCGCCTCGGCCCTGCCCGGGGCCATCCGTCGGCGCCATCCCGATGCCCACATCGCCTGGCTGGTGGAGCCGGGCATCCATGAACTGCTGCTGGCCGACCCGGACATCGACGAGGTCATCACCTGGTCCAAGGCCGAGTGGGTGCGCCTGTGGAAGTCGGGCCAGCGCCTCGCCCTGTGGCGCCAGGTGCGCGCGCTTCGGCGCGAGCTGCATGCCCGCCGCTTCGACCTGGCCATCGATCTGCAGGGCCTCCTCAAGAGCGGCTTCCTCACCTGGCTGTCGGGGGCGTCCCGGCGGGTCGGCCTGGGCTCCAAGGAGGGCAGCCAGTGGCTGATGAGCGAAGTCATTCCGCGGGGGGGCGAGGCCGCCCGCATCGGCTCCGAATACCAGTACCTGGCCCGGCAGATGGGCTTTGATGCCGGCGACTTCCTGCCCACCCTCACGGTGGCGCCGGCCACCGACGCCAAAGCGCGGGCCCTGCTCGCGGAGCGGGGGCTTGCCCCTGGTGCTTACGCGGTGTTTGCTCCCTTCACCACGCGGCCCCAGAAGCACTGGTTCGAAGACGCCTGGCAGGCCCTGGCGCCCCGGCTCATCGAGGCCACCGGCCTGACCCCGGTGATCCTCGGCGGCCCGGCCGATGGGGACGCCGCCGCCCGCATCGCCGCGGCCGACCCGCGCATCGTCAACCTGGCCGGCCAGACCCGCCTGCCCGAGGCCGCCGCGCTGATCGCCCACTCGGCCCTGCTCATCGGTGTGGACACCGGCCTGACCCACATGGGCACCGCCCTGGCCCGCCCCACGGTGGCCCTCTTCGGCTCCACCTGTCCCTACACCGACACCGGCCGGCCCACCGGCAGCGTGATCTGGCTGGGCATGGAATGCTCCCCGTGCCGGCGCCGCCCCACCTGCGGCGGCAAGTTCACCTGCCTGCGCGACATCACCCCGGCCATGGTGCTGGAACGCGCCCGGGCCATGCTCGCCGCCGGAGGCGCCGCCCCATGAAGATCCTCCACGTGGAAGCCGGCAAGCACCTCTACGGCGGTGCCCGCCAGGTCCAGTACATCACCGAAGGCCTGGCCGCCCGGGGCATCGACAGCCTGCTCGCCTGCCCCCTCGACAGCGAGATGAGCCGCCAGCCGCCGGCCGGGGTGCGGGTGCTGCCCATCCGCATGGGGGGCGATGCCGACATCGGCCTGGCTTTCCGCCTGGCCCGTCTGATCCGCGCCGAAAAGCCCGACCTGGTGCATCTGCACAGCCGCCGCGGCGCCGACACCTGGGGCGCCCTCGGCGCGCGCCTGGCGGGGGTGCCCTGCGTGCTGTCCCGGCGCGTGGACAACCCCGAGTCGCGTCTCGCCGTGGCCCTCAAGTACCGCCTCTACGACCACGTGATCACCATCTCCGAGGGCATCCGCCAGGTGCTCCTGGACGAGGGGCTGGCCCCCGGGCGGGTGAGCTGCGTACGCAGCGCCGTCGATCCGGCGCCCTTCCTGGCGCCGGTGGGGCCCTCCGCTTTCCGGGCCGAGTTCCGCCTGCCCCAGGACGCCCTGGTGGCCGGCGTGGTGGCCCAGATGATCCCGCGCAAGGGGCATCGCTACCTGTTTGCCGCCCTGCCCGGGCTGGTGGACAAATACCCCGAGCTGCAGGTGCTGGTATTCGGCCAGGGCCCGCTGCTGGCCGAACTGCGTGCCGACGTGGCCGCCCGCGGGCTGGAGGGTGTGGTGCATTTCGCCGGTTTCCGCCACGACCTGGCAAGCTGGATCGGCGGTCTCGACATGCTGGTGCACCCGGCCGAGATGGAAGGCCTGGGCGTGTCCCTGCTGCAGGCGGCGGCGGCCGGCGTGCCGGTCATCACCAGCCGCGCCGGTGGCCTGCCCGAGGCGGTGCTCGATGGCGTCACCGGCCTGCTGTGTCCTCCCGCCGACGTGGACGCCCTGGCGGCGGCCATCGACCGCCTCGCTGGCGATCCGGGCCTGCGCCGCCAGTACGGCGAGGCCGGCCGGGCGCGCATCCTGGCCGAGTTCTCCATCGACCGAATGGTCGAGGGCAATCTGGCCATCTATCACCAGGTGCTGGGCCGGTGAAGATCCTGACCGTCCTGCGCAGCATGAAGAGCGGCGGCGCCGAGCGCCACGCCCTGCAGCTCATGCGCGGCCTGCGGGCGCGGGGCCACGACTGCCTCTATGCCGGCCCCATGGCCGGCTGGCTCGGCCAGCAGCTGCGCGCCGACGGCTTCGACGGCATCGACCTGCCCCTGCTGGGGCTCTACGACCTGCCCTCGCTGCTGCGCCTGGCCCTGTATGCCCGGCGCCAGCGGGTGGACCTGCTCCACGGCCACCTCACCCGCAGCGCCTGGTATGTGGGCCTGGCCGCCGGGCTGACCGGCCTGCCCAACGTGGCCACGGCCCACTCCGACAACGCCGGCAAGCACTTCGGCCGGGCCGACCGCATCATCGCCGTGTCCGGCGCGGTGGCCGACTTCCTGCAGCGCCAGGGCTATGACTCGGCGCGCATCCGCATGGTCCACCACGGCATCGCCGACCTGGCGGCGCGGCTGCCCGCCGATGCGCGTGCCACGCTCCGGCACGAGCTGGGCCTGGCCGACGACGAGCCCTGCCTGCTGATGGCCGCCCGCATCGTCCCGGCCAAGGGCCACGACACCGCCCTGCGTGCCCTGGCCCGCCTGCGCGGGCAGCCCTGGACCCTGCTGCTGGCCGGCGACCACCACGGCGACCTGGGCCCGCAGATGCAGTCCCTGGCGCGGGAACTCGGGATTGCCGAACGGGTCCGTTTTCTGGGGCTGCGCGAGGACGTGCCGGCCCTGATGGCCGCCTCCGACCTGCTGCTCGCCCCGTCCCGGCGGGAGGCCCTGTCCCTGACCCTGCTCGAGGCCTCGGCCTGCGCCCTGCCCATCGTCGCCACCCGCGTCGGCGGCATCGGCGAGGTGGTGGAGGAGGGCGCCAGCGGGGCCCTGGTGGTACCGGACGACCCGGCCGCCCTGGCCGACGCCATCGCCCCGCTGCTGCGCGACCCCGCCCGCCGCAGCGCCTTTGGCGCCCGGGCCCGCCAGCGCTTTGAAGCCGGCTTCACGGAGGACGCCATGTTCGACAAGACGATTGCCGTGTATCGCGAGGCCTGCGCCCGATGAGCCAGGTGCAGATCCTCATGTACCACCGGGTCGGGCACTTTCCCGGCCGGGTCAAGGCCCATGGCGCCCTGTACTGCCACCTGCCGCGCTTCCGTGCCCAGATGAAGATGTTCCGGGTACTCGGCTATTCGGTCGTCAGCCTGGACGATGCCGCCGCCGGCCTGCGCGGCGAGATCGCCCTGCCGCCGCGGCCTCTGGTGCTGACCTTCGACGACGCCTACGTGGACTTCCTCGACAACGCCGCGCCGGTGCTCAAGGCCCACGGCTACCCGGCCACCGTGTACGCGGTGAGTGGCCTGATCGGCACCACCTCCAGCTGGGACGCGGGCGTCGGCCCCGAACCGGCCCCGCTGATGAACGCCGCCCAGCTGCGCGAGGTGCAGGACCTGGGCTTCACCATCGGCTCCCACTCGAAGAGCCACCTGCGCCTGGCCCAGCAGGACGAGGCCTGCATCCGCGCCGAAGCCCGGGACAGCAAGCTCGCCCTGGAGGATCTGCTGGGGCGGCGGGTCGATCACTTCTGCTACCCCTACGGCAGCCACGACCTGCGCGCCGTGCATGCCGCTGCCGAGGCCGGCTACCTCACCGGCACCACCTGCGTGCGTGCCGCCGCCACCCCCGCCGACGACCCCCTGACCCTGCCCCGCAAGGCCGTGTCCCGGGGCGACGACGTGTTCGGCGTGGCCTGGAAGCTGCTCACCAAGAACGCTCCCAAGGTCACCCCGATCCGCCGCTGAAACCGGTTTGGGGCTGTTGTGGGGCGGCCTCGTCACTCCTCCTGCCGCCGGAAGGCCCAGCGGGCGGCCATGACGGTGAAGCTGGCGATGATGGCGACGATGATCAGGAAGCCGTGGGGATGTTCGGCCAGGGGGATGCCGCCGACGTTCATGCCCAGCAGGCCGGCGATCATGTTGATGGGCAGGGCCAGCACCGTGACCATGGTCAGCACATAGACGCTGCGGTTGGTCTCTTCGGTGACCCGGGCGACGATCTCTTCCTGCAGCAGCTTGATGCGCTCCTGCAGGGCGGCCATGTCGCCCAGCACGGCGGAGAACTCCTCGGTGGAATGGCGCAGGTCGTGCACGTCGTCGTCGGCGATCCAGGCCGGCGGCTGGTTGAGCAGGCGGAACAGGGCGCCGGGCTCCGGGGCGAGCAGGCGGCGCAGGCGCACCAGCACCCGGCGCAGGGTGCCCAGGCGGGCCCGGCTGTGCTGGATGCGGCCGGCCAGCAGGCCGTCCTCGACCTTGTCGGCGCGTTCGGTGGCGGCGCGGACGATCTGGGCCAGCACGTCGGCCTGGTCGCGCAGCAGGTGGGTCAGCAGGGCCACGCTGGAGTCGAAGGTCTCGCCGCCCTTCACCGCGGCGCGCAGCCGGTCGATGGCACGCAGGGGCTGCAGGCGGGCGCTGACCAGGGTGCGGGCATCCACCGAGATCCACTGGGTGGCGATCTGGGATGGCTCGAAATCGAAGTCGTAGAGCACGTCATTGACCACCGCGATCAGGGTGTCCTGGGTGTGCTCGATGCGGGTGGAGCGGGAGCCCTCGTGGAGGGCGTCCATGAAGGCCTCGGCGTTGTCCAGGTGCTCGCCCAGCCAGCGTTCGGTGGCGGCGTTGGCCAGGTTGAAGTGCAGCCAGGCGAAGGCCCCGCCGCTTGTGTCCTCGCCGCTCAGCCAGCGGGCCGCGGCGGCAGTGTCCAGGGGCTCGCCCCGGCCGCCCGGGTGAAACAGGAAGCCGGAGATCAGGCCGGAGCGGTCGGAACCATAGGAGGCGTCGGAGGGCAGCACGGCAGGTACGCGGAAACTCGGATCTGCGAGCCTGCCTGCGCCGGGTGACAGTGACGTGACGCCTGGATGAAGGCTGCGGTCATGGCATGGCCTTCTGCCTGCGTCACCGATCCGGCCCCGGCCTCAGGGATACAGGCCCCGCAGCTTGTGGGCCATCAGCACCCGCTCGCAGCCGAGCACGAAGGCGGCGGTACGCATCACGATGCCCTTGCTCCGGGCGGCTTCCCAGACGGCGGCAAAGGCCTCGCGCATGATCCGGTCGAGGCGGGCGTTGATCTCGTCCTCGGTCCAGAAGAAGGCGCTGATGTCCTGCACCCATTCAAAGTAGCTCACCGTCACCCCGCCGGCGTTGGCCAGCACGTCGGGGATCACGGTGATGCCGCGCTCCTGCAGGATCAGGTCGGCCTCCGGGGTCGTCGGGCCGTTGGCGCCCTCGACGATCAGGCGGGCGCGGATCAGCCCGGCGTTGGCGGCGGTGATCTGGTTCTCCATGGCGGCGGCCACCAGGATGTCGGCGTCGGTGGACCAGAAGCGCTCCGCGTCGATGGTTTCGGCTCCGGGGGCGCCGAGCAGGCTGCGCTGGGTCTGGCGCCAGGCCTTGACAGCCTGGAGGTCGAGCCCGGCCGGGTTGGCGATGGCGCCGGAGCCGTCCTGCAGGGCCACTACCCGGGCACCGGCCTCGGCGAACAGCCGCGCCGCCGCCTCGCCCACATTGCCGAAGCCCTGCACCGCCACCCGCGCCCCGGCGATCTCCAGGCCCAGGTGCCGGGCGGCCTCCACGGTGCTCACGAAGACGCCGCGGCCGGTGGCGTCCTTGCGCCCGAGGCTGCCCCCCAGGCTGACCGGCTTGCCGGTGACCACGCCCATGGCCGTGCGCCCCTCGTTCATGGAGTAGGTGTCCATGATCCAGGCCATGGTCTGTTCGTTGGTGTTGATGTCCGGGGCGGGGATGTCCTTGTCCTGGCCCAGCAGGATGTGGATCTCACTGGTGTAGCGGCGGGTCAGGCGCTCCAGCTCGGCCAGGGACAGCTGCTTCGGATCGACCCGCACGCCGCCCTTGGCGCCGCCGTAGGGCACATTGACCACGGCGTTCTTCACCGTCATCCAGGCCGACAGGGCCATCACCTCCGACAGGGTGACCTGGGGGTGGAAGCGGATGCCGCCCTTGCCGGGGCCGCGGGCCAGGTTGTGCTGCACCCGGTAGCCCTCGAAGTGGGCCATCTCGCCGTTGTCCAGGCGGATCGGTACGTTGACGATCAGCGCCCGCATGGGCCGGGTGAGGATGGGGGCGAGGGGGCGCAGCTCAGGCGCCAGGTGGGGCTCGACCCGATCGATCTGGACCAGAAAGGTCTCCCAGGGGCCCAGATGCTCGGGGGATAGGTAGGACGGGATGTGGGAGACGTTGTTCATTGTTGTTTCTCCTCGGGTTGGCCCTCGGTGGACGCCGGGACCGGGCCCCGGGTTCCATGACCGGCGCCGGCGCGGCTGCCTCCGTGGGGTCGAGTTCATTCGACCTGAGCACATTGCTCATCGGCATGCCGCTCACCACCGTCGGCGGTCGAATAGATTCGACCCCCACGGTCCTTCCGGTGGCTGTCATGCCGTGCCTGCAGGGGCCTGGTGCATGGGGCCCCTGCCGCCATTCCGCGCTCAGTCGGTGGCGCGTGCCGTGAGCCCGGCCAGGGGGTAGCCCCGTTCGAGCAGCCCGGCCCGCAGGGCGCGGGCGGTGGCCACGGCCTCGGGGCCGTCGCCGTGCACGCAGATGCTGCCGATGGGGGTGGGCAGGTGGGTGCCGTTCACCGAGATGATCGCCCCGGCTTCGAGCATGGCGAGCACATGGGCGAGGGAGGCGGCGGCGCCGTGGATCATGGCGCCGGGGTGGCTGCGGGGCACCAGGCTGCCGTCGTCCTGATAGGCCCGGTCGGCAAAGATCTCCTCCACCACCCGCAGCCCGGCCCGGCGGCCGGCGCTGGCCAGGGCCGAGCAGGCCGGGGCGAGCAGGATCAGGCCCGGGTCGAAGGCCCGGATGGCGGTGGCCACGGTGTCGGCCAGGGCGGCATCCACGCAGGCCATGTTGGACAGGGCGCCGTGGGGTTTGACGTGGGCCATGTCCAGCCCTTCGGAGCGGGCCATGCCGGCCAGGGCGGCCATCTGGTAGATCAGGATGGCTTCCAGTTCGGCCGGGGGCAGGTGCATGGGGCGCCGGCCGAAACCCTGCAGATCGGGGTAGGCCGGGTGGGCGCCGATGCTCACGCCGGCGGCCCTGGCCCGGCGCAGGGTGTCGCGCATCACCAGCGGATCGCCGGCATGAAAGCCGCAGGCGATGCTGGCGCTGTCGAGGCTCCCCAGGAGTTCGGCGTCGTGGCCCATCTGCCAGGCGCCGAAACTTTCGCCCAGGTCGGCGTTGAGGTTGAGGATGCGGGTCATGTGCCGGGTCTCGTCGAATCGGGCCAAAGGTGGGGATCGTCGCCACGCACCGCGGCGCCGGCCAGGTTGGCGGCCAGCAGCGTGGCTGTGTCGGGTTCGCCGCCCGCCGCGGCGGGCCGGGCGCCGGCCAGCCAGTCGCTCAGGCGGCGGGCCAGGGCCGCCCGGGCGGCGGCGGCTTCGTCGGCGTCCACGGCGCGGAAGCGGACCTCGTCACCAGCCTGCAGGTGGGCCAGGCGCGGCAGGTCGGCGCGGATCACGGTGGCAATCTTGGGGTAGCCGCCCACCGTCTGGCAATCGGCCAGCAGCAGGATGGGCTGCCCGTCGGCGGGCACCTGGATGGCGCCGGGGGTCACCCCGTCGGAGACGATGTCGGCGCCCAGCCGGCTGTGCTCGAGGCGCGGCCCGGCCAGGCGCAGGCCCATGCGGTCGCGCTGGCGGGTGAGCTGGAAAGCTTCGGTATAGAAGCGCTCGAGGGCGGCGGCGCTGAAGTGTTCGTCCTGGGGGCCGGGGATGACCCGGATCGGGCCGTCTTCATGGCTCAGGGCCAGGTTCTGTCGCTCGCTGCCGTGCCCGCGGGCGGTTTGGCAGGGCAGGGTGGTGGCCAGGTGGATCAGTCCGGCCCGGGCATAGGTGGAGCGGCTGCCGAGCAGGGGCGGGGTGAGCAGGCCGCCCTCGATGGCGATGTAGCCGACGCCCCGGGGGCTGCCCACCTGCAGCTGCTCGCCGGGCTGCAGGGTCAGCGTGGACCAGGCCGGCATGGCCCGGCGGGTGCCCGCGCTGCCCAGGTGCCGGGCGCCCATGGCCCCGGCCAGGGCGATGCGCACCGGCGCGTCGAGGGCCTCCAGAACGGGGCCGGCGAGCAGCACCTCGAGCCCGGCGCTGTCGGCCGGATTGCCCAGCAGGCCGTTGGCCGCAGCCAGGAAGATCGGGTCCAGGGCGCCGGACAGGGGCACGCCGATGTGCCGGTGGCCGTGGCGGCCGCCATCCTGGATGCTGACGCCGAGGCCGGGGGCGCGGATCGCCAGGCGGGCGCTCACGGTGCAGCCAGGGCGTCCGGCCCCACCGCCTGCCAGCGCACCCGGTCGCCCGGGGCGAACAGGGCCGGGCGCGCGGCCCGGGTGGCGTCGAAGAGGCTGACCGGGCTGCGCCCCACCAGGCGCCAGCCGCCGGGGCTGTCCCAGGGGTAGATGGCTCCCATGCGCCCGGCGATGGCCACGGAGCCGGCCGGCACCCGCGGCCGTGGCGTGGCCAGACGGGGCATCTCCAGGCTGGCGGGCAGGCCGCCGAGATAGGGAAAACCGGGCAGAAAGCCAAGCATGCAGACGGTGAATTCAGTGGCGGTGAGCTGCGCCACGACAGCCTCGCGGCTCAGCCCCCGGGCGCTTGCGACGGCCTCCAGGTCGGGGGCGAACTCGCCCTCGAAGCACACCGGGATGGTCCATTCACGCCCGCTGCCGGTGGCCTGCCGGCCTTCGCCGGCCAGGGCCTGCAGGCGGGCGGCGAGGTGGCGGGGCGGGCAGCGGTCGGGGTCGAAATGCACGGTGACCGAGCGGAAGGTGGGCACCCATTCGATCACCCCCGGCAGCGCGCCGGCGGCCTGCAGTTCGGCCAGCCCGGCGGCCAGGCCGAGCACCCGGGCCTGGGTGTCCGGGGTGAGCTGCGGGCCGAACTCCACCGTGAAGGCGGCATCGCCCAGGGCGAGCAGGCGGGGCTGTGGATGCACGGTGGCAGGCGGGGCCGCAGCCCCCGGCAAACCCGGGCTACTGCCCGATGGCGCCGAAGACCTTCTTGGCCAGTCCGCCGGCGGCGCCCACCGGATCCTTGCGGATGGCCTTTTCCTCTTCGGCGATCATCAGGAAGAGGCCGTCCAGGGCCTTGCGGGTCACGTAGTTCTCGATCTTCAGCTCGTCGCCCTTGGCCAGGCCGAACTGGTTGGCCTTGCTGGCGAGCTTGTTGTACTGGGCCGAGAGGGCCAGCTTGTCGGTGGCTTCCTTGACGGTGGGCAGGAAGGACTCGGCCAGCTGGGCGCCGGTCTTGTCCTTGAAGTAGCGGGTGGCAGCGTCGTCGCCACCGCCGAGGATCTTCCTGGCGTCCTCGACGCTCATCTTCTTCACCGCCTCCACCAGCAGCGGTTTGGCCTTGGGCACAGCCTGTTCGGCGGCCTTGTTCATGGTGCTCACCAGGGCGTCCAGGTCCTTGCCGCGGCCCATGGTGCGCAGCATGTCTTCCATGGGCGCCAGGCTGGAAGGCAGGCCGATCTTCACCTTCGGGTTGTTGAGGAAACCACCGTCAGTCCCCAGCTGTCCCACGGCTTTCTCGGCCCCCTGGACGAGGGCTTCCCGCAAACCACCGGAGGCATCCTTGTCGGTGAGGTCGGCAAGACCCAGGGCCCAGGCCTGACCACAGATGACAAGTAGCAGCAAAGCTCGCAGAATCCCACGCACGGCACACCTCTCTCTTCCGGTTAAAAACAATGTTTCTCAAGGCTATCACGCGCCTTCTGGGCGCAGTCGCCCTCCTTGCATTCCTTAACGCTTGCAGCCAGCCCGCGGCGCCGGATGTGCGCTACACCACGCTGGATGGCCAGAGCGCCCGCCTCGGCGCCCTTAAGGGCAAGGTGGTGCTGGTGAACTTCTGGGCCACCACCTGCACCACCTGCGTGGCCGAGATGCCCAGGCTGGTGGAAACCCACCGCAAGTTTGCCGCCAGGGGCTACGAGACCGTGGCCATCGCCATGAACTACGATCCGCCGGAATACGTGCGCAACTACGCCGCCCGCAGCGGCCTGCCCTTCACCGTGGCCCTCGACACCACCGGCGAGGCGGCCAAGGGCTTCGAGGAGGTGCGCCTCACCCCCACCACCTTCATCATCGATCGCCAGGGGCGCATCGTCCAGAAGTTCCTCGGCGAGCCGGACTTTCCCAAGCTCCACGCCCTCCTCGACAAGCTGCTGGCCGAGCCGGCATGAAGCGCCGCAACCTGATCCTGGCGCTGGCCGCGGCCGGCCTGGTGGCGGCGGCCGTGCTGTGGCCGCGGGGGCGTGAGGTGGAGGTGGTGAGCGTTACCCGGGCGGCCTTGACCCAGTCGGTGGTGGCCACCGGGCGCATTGCCACGCCGGCGCGTATCGTCATCGGCAGCCCGCTGGCCGCTACCGTGCTGGAGGTGACGGTGCGCGAGGGCGATCCCGTGCGCCCTGGGCAGCTCTTGGCCCGCCTGCGTGCCGACGACGCCGAGGCCCTGGTGAGTCAGGCTGCCGCGGCCCTGGCCGAGGCCGAGGCACGCTTTGTCCAGATAGAGAGCGTCGGCCGCCCCGTGGCTGCCCAGCAGCTCGCCCAGGCCGAGGCCAACCGCAAGGTGGCCTTGGCCGAGGCAGAGCGGGCACGCCAGCTTGTGGCCAAGGGCTTCTACGCCCAGTCGAAGGCCGACGATGCCCTGCGCAACGCCGCCAATGCCGCGTCCGCGGCCGATACGGCACGTGCCCAGCTGGCCGCCCAGCAGGCTGGCGGCAGCGAGCGCGAGGCCGCCCGTGCCCGGGTCGATCAGGCCCGCGCCCAGCTCGTCAATGCCCGTGCCCGTGCTGCCCAGCTCACCTTGACCGCCCCGGCTGCTGGAGTGGTGCTGACCCGCAAGGCCGAGCCCGGCGATGTGGCCACCGCCGGCAAGGTGCTGCTGGAGCTGGCCGAAGCCGGTGAGACCCGCGTCTACGCCACCGTAGACGAAAAGAATCTGAGTCTCCTCAAGCCCGGCCAGAAGGCCCGCGGCGTGGCTGACGCCTTTCCGGCCCAGCCCTTCGACGCCGAGCTCTACTACCTGGCGCCGGCGGTGGACCCCCAGCGCGGCACCGTCGAGACCCGCTTCCGGGTGCCGGCTGCCCCGCCCTTCCTGCGCCCCGACATGACCGTCTCCGTCGAGACCATCACCGGCCACCGGGATGCCACCCTGGTGCTGCCCGCCGAGGCGGTGCGCGACCCGGACAGCGGCAAGCCCTGGGTGCTGGTGGCCCGGGACGGCATCGCCACCCGCGCCGAGGTCGGCCTCGGCCTGAGCGGCATCGGCCGCGTCGAGATCCTCACCGGCCTGGCCGAGGGTGACCAGGTGCTGCTGCCCGCCGGTGGCGCCCTGGAAGGCGACCGGCTGCGCATCCGCGAAGCCCGCAAGCCCAAGGTGTCGGGCGTGCAGGTGCCCCAGGGCATGACCCGCTGATGGCCGCCCCGGCTGGCCGGCGGAGCACGCTGGGATGAAGTTCCGGCTCCCCTTCGCGCCCCTCGTGGCCCTGCGCTTCCTGCGCGAGGGGCGCATGCAGACCCTGCTGATTCTCGCCGGCACTACCGGCGGCGTGGCGGTGATCGTCTTCCTCACCCAGCTCATCACCCAGCTCCAGGCCCAGATCGTGGACCGGGTGCTGGGCAGCCAGGCTCATGTGGTGATCCGCCCGGCCGAGGAGGTCAACCGGCGCGCCATCGATGATGCCGGCTTTGCCTCCATCATCGAGCCCCGCGCCCAGCGTCTGCGCTCCATCGACCAGTGGGAGAACATCGCCCGGCTGGCTGCCGACATGCCGGGGGTCACCGCCGTGTCGCCGGTGGTCACCGGCCCGGCCTTCGCCGTGCGCGGCCAGGCCAGCAAGTCGGTGGCCCTGATGGGGGTGGACGCCGAACGCTACCGGCGCATCGTGCGCATGGAGGAATACATGGTGGCCGGCCGCTTTGCCGTGGACGGCACCCGGGCGGTGATCGGCTCCGAGCTGGCCAAGGACCTGGGCATCCGCATGGACGACAAGCTGCGGGTGGCCTTGCCCAATGGCCGTGACGAGCTGCTGCAGGTGGGCGGCATCTTCGACATCGGCAACAAGGATCTCAACCGCCGCTGGATCTTCGTGACCCTGCCCCTGGCCCAGAGCCTGCTCGACCTGCCCGGCGGCGTGTCCAACCTGGACCTCACCGTGGCCGACATCTTCGAGGCCCAGCCGGTGGCCGACCGCCTGCGCGGCGCCACCAGCCTGACCGTGGAGAGCTGGATGCAGACCAACGCCCAGCTGCTGGCGGCCCTGCGCAATCAGTCCGTGTCCAACAACCTGATCCGCAGCTTCGTGGTCATCATCGTGGCCCTGGGCATCGCCAGCGTGCTGGTGGTCAGCGTGGTGCAGAAGCAGAAGGAGATCGGCATCCTGCGTGCCATGGGGGCCAGCCGCAGCATGATCCTGCAGGTCTTCCTGATCCAGGGCGCGGTGGTGGGGGCGGTGGGCTCGGTGCTGGGTAGCGCCCTGGCCTTCACCCTGCTCAACGTCTTCTCGGCCATCTACCGCAACGCCGACGGCCAGCCGCTGTTTGCGGCCGAGCTGGAGCCGCGTTTCATCGTGATGGCGGCGGTGGTGGCAACGTTCGTTGGCTTGTTGTCAGCGCTCATTCCCGCGCGCCGGGCGGCGCGCATGGACCCGGTGCAGGCGATCCGCTCGTGAGTACGCCCGTCATCGCGCCCGTCATCGAACTCGCCGGCCTCACCAAGGCCTACAACCTGGGCACGCCGGTGGAGACCGAGGTGCTGCACGGCATCGACCTGAGCCTGGCCGAGGGCGAGTTTGCCGCGCTGATCGGCCCCTCGGGCTCGGGCAAGAGCACCCTGCTCAACATCATCGGCCTGCTGGAGCGCCCCACCGGCGGGCGCCTGTCCATCGGTGGGCGCGACACCGCCAGCCTGTCCGAAGCCGAGATCACCCAGCTGCGGGGGCGCAGCATCGGCTTCGTGTTCCAGTTCCACCACCTCCTGCCGGCCTTCACCGCCCTTGAAAATGTGATGATGCCCACCATCATCGCCCGGGGCCGTGCCGACGATGAGGCCGAGGCCACGGCCCTGGAGCTGCTTGACGCGGTCGGCCTCAAGGCCCACGCCCTCAAGAAGCCGGCGGCGTTGTCCGGCGGCCAGCAGCAGCGCGTCGCCATTGCCCGCGCCCTGGCCTTGCGCCCGCGCCTGATCCTGGCCGACGAGCCCACCGGCAACCTGGACACCCACACCGCCGACGACATTTTTGCCCTGCTGCGGGAGTTCAACCGCCAGAGCAACTGCGCCTGCCTCATCGTCACCCACGATCCGCGCCTGGCCGCCCGTTGCGATCGCATCGTGCGCCTGGTGGATGGGCACATCGCCGACGACAGCCCGGCCTCGGCCTGAGGCCCGATGACGTGCCCGCCCTGCCGCTCCCTGCGCTGACCCGGGCTGCCTGAAGGCAGAAAGTGGCCTTTCCGCAGAGCCTGCCCGTCGGCCATAATCACGCCCACGCTCGCAACCCACCTTACGTTTTCTCGATTCCATGAAGGCCAGGACCACCCTTTACGAACTGCTCGGGCTTGGCCCTGACGCCACCGAGGCCGAGATCCGCGCCGCGCATCTGCTGCTGGTCGAGCGCTACCAGTCGGGCACGCACGGCCTGCCGCCGGTGGATGCGGACAACCGCATCAAGGCCATCAAGGAGGCTTACTGGATTCTCTCCGAGCCCGGCCGGCGTGCCGCCTACGACGCCAGCTTGATCCAGGCCAAGGCTTCATCGCCGCTCCCGCTGGCAGATGGCGGCCTGCCCTTGAAGGTGGAGATCAGTGACGTCAAATGGACACCCGGCCGCATCATGCTGACCATCATCGGCGGCTTGATGATCGTCGGTATGGTCATCCAGATATTTTTCTCCCTGTTCGCCTTCAAGCAGGCCGGGCGGGCGGCCAGCGGCGAGATGGCCGCCGAGGCCCAGGAGCGGGTGATGGCTGCTGAACGGCGTCAGATGTACGGCAACATGAGTGACGCGGAGATCGCCGAGCAGGAGAGCCGGGAGCGTCAGGAACGGGCCGACTCCGCCAGCCGCTACGAGCAGGAGCGCCAGGAGCGGGCCCGCCGGGACGAGGAGCGTCGGCGTGAGGAGGCTTTGCGCGAGCGCACCTACTACGCCGACCGGGTGTCCTCCGACCTGGAGCGTGCCGAGCATGCCGCCCGCCAGCAGGCCGAGCGCGAGAAACGCCAGAAGGAAGAGGCCGAGCGCCGTGTCGAGATGGAAGAGCAGCGGCGCGTGCAGGAGCGCCTGTCCCGGGAGCGCGCGCGCTGGCAGCAGGAGCTGCGCAACTGAGGGGTTGCGCTGGCTGCACATGGTGCCGGCAGTTTTGTGGGTTTGTGGGGGAAGGATCTGCCGTTCGGCCTGATTTCGGCCCCGCTTTCCGGGATAATCCGGCATGAACTCGACCTTGCCCCCGCTGCCGGACGCTGATTCCGGCCAGGCTTCAGACGCCGCCTTCATTCCGCCTCCTGCCGCCGTCGTGGCGGCGCCCTTCGATCAGCTGCCCCTGCCGGCCCCGGTCATCGCCAACCTGGCCCGCCTCGGCTACCACAGCATGACGCCGATCCAGGCCGCGAGCCTGCCGGTTGCCCTGGCCGGGCACGACCTGATTGCCCAGGCCAAGACCGGCAGTGGCAAGACGGCTGCTTTCGCCCTGGCCCTGCTCGACCGCCTCAACCCGCGCAGCTTCGCCGTGCAGGCCCTGGTGCTGTGTCCGACCCGCGAATTGGCCGAGCAGGTCACCCAGGAGATCCGTCGCCTGGCCCGGGCCGAGGAGAACATCAAGATTCTCAGCCTGTGCGGTGGCACGCCGATCCGCCCGCAGGCAGACAGCCTGGAGCACGGTGCCCACATCGTGGTGGGCACGCCGGGGCGCCTGATGGACCACCTCTCCCGCGGCAGCCTCAAGCTCGACGCCCTCCTCACCCTGGTGCTGGACGAGGCCGACCGCATGCTCGACATGGGCTTCTTCGACGACATCGCCTACGTCGCCAAGGCCTGCCCGAAGACGCGCCAGACCCTGCTGTTTTCGGCCACCTATCCGGAGGGCGTGGTGCGCCTGGCGCGCCAGTTCATGCGTCAGCCCCAGGAGATCTCCCTGCCCGAGCAGCACGCCGCCGAGACTATCCGCCAGCGTTTCTACGAAATCACGCCAGAGCAGCGCCTCCACGCGGTGGGCCTGCTGCTGCGCCATTACCGCCCGGAGAGCACCCTGGCCTTCTGCAACACCAAGCAGCAGTGTCGCGACCTGATCGACGTGCTGCACGCTGAAGGCTTCCATGTGCTGGCCCTCCACGGCGAGCTCGACCAGCGTGATCGGGACCAGGTGCTGGTGCAGTTTGCCAACCGCAGCTGCTCGGTGCTGGTGGCCACCGACGTGGCCGCCCGCGGCCTCGACATTGCTCGCCTGGAGGCGGTGATCAACGTGGACGTGACCCCCGACCCGGAAGTGCACGTGCACCGCATCGGCCGCACCGGCCGGGCCGGCGAGGAAGGCTGGGCCCTGAGCCTGGCCAGCCCCAACGAGATGAACCGGGTGAACAACCTGGCCCGGGCCCATGGTTTCGAGCCGGAGTGGGAGTCCATCGACGCCCTCCAGGCCGAAGACCAGACGCCCCTGGTGCCACCCATGGTGACCCTGCAGATCCTCGGCGGGCGCAAAGAGAAGATCCGCCCGGGCGACGTGCTCGGCGCCCTCACCGGCGAGGCCGGCTTTGCCGCCAGTCAGATCGGCAAGATCAACGTGAACGAGCAATCCACCTACGTGGCTGTCGAGCGCAGCATTGCCCGCAAGGCCCTGAAGCGGCTGGGTGACGGCAAGATCAAGGGCAAGAAGGTCCGCGTCCGCCTGCTCGACGAGTAAACTGGCGCGTCCGCTGCAACGACCGATCAACCGCCCTGTACGGGGTCTCCATCATGGCCGACAACGCCCACCGCTTTCCGGATGCCGATGTGGCAGCCATCTACCGCGTGATCGCCGAACGGCGTGACATGCGCCACTTTCGCCCGGATCCGGTCGATCCGGACCTGCTGGCGCGGCTCCTGTGGGCCGCCCACCACGCCCCCAGCGTGGGCTACATGCAGCCCTGGCGCTTCATCCGCATCACCGACCGGGGCCTGCGGGAGCGCATGCATGCGCTGGTCGAGGTGGAGCGCTGTGCCACCGCCCGGGCCTTGGGCGAGCGCGAAGAGGATTTCATGCGTCTCAAGGTGGAAGGCCTGCTGGAGGCCGGTGAGGTGATCGTGGTGGCCCTGGCCGACGGGCGCGAGAAGCACGTCTTCGGCCGCCGCACCCTGCCCGAGATGGACCTGGCCTCGGTGGCCTGTGCCATCCAGAACATGTGGCTGGCGGCGCGGGCCGAGGGCATCGGCCTGGGCTGGGTGTCGATCTTCGACCCGGCGGCCCTGGCCGAGCTGCTGGGCATGCCGGCGGGGGCCAGGCCGGTGGCCATCCTGTGCATCGGCCATGTGGAGGCCTTCTACCCCCGTCCGATGCTGGAGATCCACCAGTGGGCCGAGCGCATGCCCCTGGATACCGTGGTCTTCGAGAACGGCTGGCAGGCGCCCGCGGTTTCTGCCGACGCGGGGTGATTCAGGTGCCGGTGTTGCCGGCCAGCCGGCCCGGCGGGGTGGCCAGGCCGTCGGCCCCGATGGGCAGCAGCTTCTGCAGGGCCTGGATGTAGCGTTGCAGGGCGGCCAGGCCGGTGGGCGTCATGCTGTAGCGGGTTTGGGCCCGGCCGGGCCCTTCGCTGCGTTGCAGGCTCACGTAGTCGGCGGCGATGAGCTTCTTCAGATGTGACTCCAGGTTGCCGTCGGACACCTCCAGGCTGCGCTTGAGTTCAGAAAAGCTGGCCTCACCTGCGCCTGCCAGAAAGGCGGCGAGCTGGGTGCGCAGGGGCTGGTGCAGGAGGGGATCGAGGGCTTCCATGGGCTGCTGGCCCGCCGGAGCGGGCACCGAATGTCTATTTCAGGTTGAATTCTGCCCGCATCGAGCCCGGATTGCGCCCGTCCTGTTCGCCGGGGACGCGGATTTCGAAGTTTCCACCCACAACCTCGTTGCCAGCTTTCCAGTTCTTGCCGTCCAGGCTGGCCCACTGCTTGTAGGTGTAGACGTCCTGGCGGGTGCGCACGGTGAGGGTGCTGCGGGCTTCCCCGTCGAGCAGGCTGCCGTGAATACGCGCCTCGATCGGCAGGGGGGCGCCCGCCGGGTAGAGCAGGATGTAGGGTTGGCCGGCGGGGGCTTGTTCGCCAAAGCGGACAACGGGCAGGCGGGCCAGCTCATCGGCGCCCGGTTTGCCGAAACTGGCGCAGCCCGCCAGGGCGAGGGTGGCAAGGGTGGCCGCAGAAAGACGCAGGATCACGGTAGGACTCCTTAGGGACGTGGGAAAACGGGACTACTGACGGGCGTTGCCGCCGTGGAAATCCACCACCAGGGCGGATTCGACCTGCGGCCCGTGGGCCGGATCGAGACTGGCGCGCATCCACGGAATGGAGATCCAGTGGGTTTCCCGGGCCAGCCGCCAGGGGCCGCCGGGGGCGCGCACGTCGCCGGTGGGTTGGCCATCGCGCAGCAGGACCTCCAGGGGCTGGTCGAGGGTCAGGGGCAGGATGGCATCGGCACTTGGGCGGAAGAGGTCGCCCGACACCTCGACCCGCACCGGCACGCGGGTGCCGGCCGGCAGGCTGACGATGCGGGTGCCCGCCAGATCGGTGCCGGCAAGGAAGGCCTCCAGGGGCGTGACCGGCACCTCGGGCGGCTGCAGTGCAGAGGCGTAGCGGTGGCCGGCGAAGGGGGCGGCCAGCACCAGCACCGTCCAACCGGCGGCCTGGGCCAGGCGCAGGGTGAAGGGGCGCGCACGGCCATGGTCCAGGAGGCCCGACAGCATCGGCAGGCCCAGCCCGAATACCGAGGCGGCGATCCACTTCATGGTCTCGAATGGCAGGCGCGCCGCCAACCCGGCGACCCCGATGGCGATGATGATGCCTCCGGCCCATTCCAGCACTTCTTCCGAGAACAGGCCGTGCACATACAGGGCCAGACCGATCAGTACCAGCCAGACGGTGCACAGCATGTAGGCGCCGCCGAAGAAGAAGGTGGCGAAGGTGAATAGTGTGCCGATGCCCATCAGCAACCACAGCAGCTTGACTACCTGGCGATGGATGAAGGACCAGGTTTCGTCCCGGGCCGCCTTGACCCGGCCTGTCAGGTGCCAGTCGGCCCAGCCGGCGCTCCCCAACACTAGGGCGATCCAGGCCAGCCATATCAGGGCTCGCTGGGTGGTGTCGGGGATCTGTTCGGCGGTGAAGACGGCATCGCTGGACAGAAACAGCCCTGCACCGGCGAGACCCCACAGCACCAGGCTGTGGCGCTCCATGCGCAGGTTGCGCTGGCCGCGCACTAGCATGGACTGGATGGTGTCGAGCTGGCGTGAGATGGGGTCGGCCATGATCGGGAATTCCGCATGAATTAACTCTGTAGTTCAGAGTTATAAGCTCTGAATTGCAGAGTGTCAACGATCGGGTGATCCGCCGAACGGTCTGGCGGTGTCGCGGCGAGCCGCTACAATGCCGCCTCCCTTTCTTCAGCACGGATCGTCTCCCGCCATGTGGTTCCGCAATCTCCAGATCTACCGTCTCCCCGAAAACTGGGGGCTGACCGTCGAAACCCTCAACGAAAAGCTCGCAGCCCGGCCCTTTGCACCCTGTGGCAGTCAGGACATGGCGAGCCGGGGCTGGAGTTCGCCGACCAAGGATGATCGCTTCGTGCTGGCCGTAGGCGGGCACTACCTGGTGGCGCTGATGGTGGAGCAGAAGCTGCTGCCCTCGTCGGTGGTCAATGAAGTGGCGGCCGACAAGGCCGAGCAGATCGAGGCCCAACAGGGCTTCAAGCCCGGCCGCAAGCAGATGAAGGAGATCAAGGAGGCGGTGCTGCAGGAGTTGCTGCCCCGGGCCTTCACCCGGCGCCGCAAGGTGTACAGCTGGATCGACCCGAAGGGCGGCTGGCTGGTGATCGACGCAGCCAGCCCGGCCCGTGCCGAGGAAGTGCTGGATGCCCTGCGTGACACCCTGGACGAACTCCCGGTGAAGATGGTCAAGACCCAGCTTTCGCCAGTATCGGTGATGACCGACTGGTTGGCGGCCAACCAGGCCAGCGGCAACTTCACCATCGACCTGGACTGCGAGCTGCGCGCGGTTACCGACGAGAAGGCCGCCGTGCGTTATGTGCGCCACGCCCTCGATGGCAAGGACGTGCAGGACCACCTGGCTGCCGGCAAGCTGCCGACGCGTCTGGCGATGACCTTCGACGACCGTATCTCGATCATCCTGACCGAAAAAATGGAGATCAAGCGGGTGGCCTTCCTCGACGTGATCAAGGAAGAAGCCGAACGTCAGGCCGACGCCGCCGACATGCAGATGGAAGCCGATTTCGCCCTGATGAGCGGCGAGCTGTCGCGCCTGATCCCGGCATTGCTGGAAGTGTTGGGCGGCGAGGTGAAGGACGCGGTGATCTGAACGGGCGCAGGCTTGACCCCACGGGTACTCCGGTACCCGTAAGGGGGCAGTACATCTGCCAGCCTTGCCTCCCCCTAGGGCAGGAACACCGGATCGGACAGCACCAGGGTGCCGTCGGCGCGCATCATCAGGTTGCGGGGGTTGAGGATGTCCGGCTGCACGGGGTATTCCTCAATGAAGTCAGACAGGGCGGCGACGGCCTGGACCAGGCTCGCAGGCAGGTCGGGCGGCGGTTCGCGGCTGATGTGGTAGAGGGCCAGGCGGCCGCGGTTGACGCCCATGTTGGCCCATTTCTCGCAGCCCTCCCAATAGGCCCGGGAGAGCCGCTGGGCGAGCGCTTCGGCTTCACCCGAAACGGGCAGCAGATGTTCGATCTCGAGCAGGCGGAAGGAGTAGCCAGAGCTGGCCTTGCCAATGATGCCGTGGTCGTGGAACAGGCGCGGAAAGTGGATGCCGGTGGGGCGGTCGTCGGCGGCCAGGTAGAAGTAGTCGGCCGGTGAGCTGACGATCTTGAAGACTCGCTGGCCGTCGCCAGGCGTGAGGACGATGGAGGATTCCCCCCGCCCGAGTTCGGGCAGGCCGTCGAGCAGGGGGTGGGCCGGCACTGGATCAGGCAGGCTGATGCCGGCCTGCCCGGTTCCGGCTGTAGGGGGGATCATGGCGAACCCGAGGATTTACCCGATGATGTTGTATCCGGCATCGACGAAGTGCACGCCACCGGACATGTTGCGGCCGGCGTCGGAGACCAGGAAGGCGGTCAGTGCGCCGATGTCTTCCGGGGTCACCAGGCGGTGCAGCGGGGAACGATCCACTGCCGCCGCCATCAGGCCGTCAAAGCCGGCAATGCCGGAGGCGGCACGGGTCATCAGCGGGCCCGGGGAGATGGCATTGACGCGGATGTTCTTGGGGCCCAGTTCGAAAGCCATGTAGCGGGTGGCGGCTTCGAGCGCGGCCTTGCACAGGCCCATCACGCCGTAGTTGGCGATGACCTTTTCGCTGCCCAGGTAGGTCATGGTGATCAGCGAGCCGCCACCGGCCTTTTCGAACAGGGGCTCGGCCTTGCGGGCCAGGCGCACGAAGGAGTGGGTGGACACGTCCATGGCCAGGGCGAAGCCGTCGGCGGAGGTGTCGACCACGCGGCCGTGCAGGTCGTCGCGCTTGGCGAAGGCCATGGAGTGGATGGCGAAGTCGAGCTTGCCGTACTTGGTGTCGATCTTGGCGAAGACCTCGTCCATGGTCTCGGGCTTGGTCACGTCGAGCAGCAGCACGTCTTCGACACCCAGGCGGCTGACGATGGGCTCCAGGAAGGCGAGGGTCTTCTCGTTCTGGTAGGTGATGACGACTTTTGCGCCAGCCTCGATGCAGGCCTCGGCAACGCCGGTGGAGATGGACTTTTCATTGGCAATGCCGGTGATCAGGCCGACCTTGCCTTCGAGATTGATGATGGGTTTCATGGCTGGACTCCGTTGGAACGAGAAAAATTACCGCACTGCAGCAATCGCTGACCTTAGAATAGTCTAACGTGACTGTTACATAGTCATTTTTCGATTAACGGCAAGTTTCCGCCTTTTCTCAGTGCTCTTGTTGCGATGCATCAAAAAACGGCCGAAAACACGCCTCCGGTGGCTCTCTCCCCGGTCTATGTCTTCCTGGATTTCGACGGGGTGACCCATCCGTGGGGTGAGGCGGAGGACTTCCGCTGCCTGCCCATGCTGGAGTCCGTGCTGCGGGAGTACCCGGAGACGAGGGTCATCATCTCTTCAGACTGGCGCACCTTGTTTTCCCTTCAGAAGCTGTCGGCGCGCTTTTCGGAAGATCTCCGCCCACGGGTGATCGACTGCTCGCCCACCATTTTTCCGCGTACGCCCAACGAGCTTTACGGCCTGCGTGAGCGGGAGGCCCGGCAGTGGCTGGAGCGTCGAGCGCCCACAGCCGAGTGGCTGGCCGTGGATGATGCCCCCGGCAACTGGCCGACCCGCGCCCGGCTGGTGCTGACGGATTTCAAGCAGGGCTTCACCGACGAGGATGCGGGCCGCATGCGGCGCCTGCTTGAGGCTTTTCGCAGCGGGGAGTTCAAGGCGCCGGAGGCGGCAGTCTGACGGGTCAAGCGGAACGGGCGTTCCGGCGGCGGCCACGCTGACCGGAGGGCCCGTGGGGTCGAGTGAATTCGACCCCACAAGGGGCGTGGTGCCAGCTTTCGTGGCTTGAGCGCGACCTTAGAACAGCCGCGTCAGTGGTGATTCTTCCATCAAGGCCACTTGCTCCCGCAGGGACAGGATCATGTCCTGCCAGTAGCGCGGGCTGTCGAACCAGCTGAAGGCGGCCGGAAAGGCCGGGTCGTCCCAGCGGGTGGCGATCCAGCCGGCGTAGTGGATCAGGCGCAGGGTGCGCAGGGCCTCCACCAGGTGCAGGCTGCGCGGATCGAAATCGGCGAACTGCTCGTAGCCTTCCAGCACGCTGTCGAGCTGCCGGGCCATGGCCTGGGCGTCGCCGGAGAGGAGCATCCACAGGTCCTGAACGGCCGGGCCGCAGCGGGCGTCATCGAAGTCGACGAAATGGGGGCCCGCATCGGTCCACAGCACGTTGCCTCCGTGTACATCGCCGTGCAGGCGGATCTGCGGTAGGGGGCCGGCACGCTCGAAGCAGCGGCGCACCCCGTCGAGGGCCTGCTCCACCACCGACAGCCAGGTGTCGCGCAGTTCGGGTGGCAGGAAGGGGGAGGCCAGCAGGGTGTCCCGCGGGGCTTCGCCGAAGCTGCGGATGTCCAGCGTCGGGCGGTGGCTGAAGGGCTGGATGGCACCCACGGCGTGGATGCGTCCGAGGAAGCGCCCCAGCCAGCCCAGCACTTCCGGGCTGTCGAGTTCTGGGGCCCGCCCGCCCCGGCGCGGGAAGAGGGCGATGCGGAAGCCTTCGTGGTGGTGCAGGGTGCGACTGCCGATCTCGATGGCCGCCACTGCCGGGATCTCCGCGTTGGCCAGTTCGGTCAGGAAGGCGTGTTCCTCGAGAATGGCCGCGTCGCTCCACCGCCCGGGGCGGTAGAACTTGGCGATCAGCGGGGCCGCGTCTTCGATGCCCACCTGGTAGACCCGGTTTTCATAACTGTTGAGGGTCAGCAGGCGGCCATCGCAGCGGAGGCCGGAGGCCTCCACTGCGCTGAGGATGAAGTCGGGGGTGAGCGGCCCGAAGGGGGCCGTCACTGGGAGTTGCCTTCACGTACGTAAGGTTCGTGGAGCTGCACAGGCGTGACCTTGGCGGCCTGGCGGCTGCGCATGCGCAGGTTGAGCATCTCGACCATCACGGAGAAGGCCATGGCCGAGTAGATGTAGCCCTTGGGCACGTGGTGGCCGAAGGCGTCGGCGATGAGCACCACACCGATCACCAGCAGGAAGGACAGGGCCAGCATCTTGACGGTGGGGTGTCGGGAGACGAACTCGCCGATCGGCGCGGAGGCCACCATCATCAGGCCCACCGAGGCGACCACTGCGGCGATCATCACCTGCAGGTTGTTGACCATGCCGATGGCGGTGATGATCGAGTCCAGCGAGAAGACGATGTCGATGAGGATGATCTGCACGATCACTGCGCTGAAGGTGGCCTTGACGGCGCTGGAGGCTTCGCCTTCCTCGCCTTCCATCAGCTGATGCACTTCCTGGGTGCTCTTCCAGACGAGGAAGAGGCCCCCGGCGAGCAGGATCAGGTCGCGTCCGGAGAAGCCGTGGCCGAGCAGGGTGAGCATGGGTTCGGTGAGGCCAGCCAGCCAGGAGAGGATCATGAGCAGGCCGATGCGCATGAACATGGCCAGGAAGAGGCCTAGGCGGCGGGCGAAGGCGCGCTGTTCGGGCGGGAGCTTGTCCACCAGGATGGAGATGAAGATCACGTTGTCGATCCCCAGCACCAGTTCGAGCGCGGTGAGGGTGAAGAAGGCGATCAGCAGTTGTGGGTCGGTCAGGAATTCCATGGTCGGGTATGCGGTTGTTGCGGGGACGCAGGCCACGGGGATGGACTGCGCTGCGCATGGTCGCACGAAATCGTGTCCGCGGCGTGCAGGGTGGCGCCGGGGCCAGGGTTGCGGGCGGGCCCAGGAGAAGAACGTAAAGCGTCGTGGAGACGGGCCTCAATGCCGGCGGGCATGCTCCTGCATCCACACCTGCATGTGGGCGGCGGGCATGGGGCGGGCAATGCCGTGGCCCTGGACCTGGTGGCAGCCGAGCTTGAGCAGGGCCTGGCAGTGGCGGGGGGTTTCCACGCCTTCGGCAATGACCTCCCGGTGAAAGGCTGCAGCCAGGCTGATCACCCCCTGTACGGTGGCCAGATCGTCGTCGTCGTCGAGCATGTTGTGGATGAAGGAACGGTCGATCTTGATACTGCGCACGGGCAGGCTGCGCAGGCTGTTGACCGCACCGAAGCCGATGCCGAAGTCGTCGATGGCGAAGCTCACACCGAGGCGGTTGCACTCGGCCATGATGGCGGCGATGCGCTGCAGGTCGCCAAGGGTGGTGGTTTCCAGCACTTCCAGCTGGAGCAGGCCGGCGTCTACCTGAGGGTGGGCGTCGAGCACGGCCTTTAGGTGCGGCACGAAGCCCGGGTGGGCCAGGTGGCGCGCCGAGATATTGACGCTCATGGGGGTGGCAAAGCCGGCCTGGCACCAACTGTCCAGTTGGGCAACGGCGGTGGCCAGCACCCAGTTGCCCAGCTCGATCTCGAAGCGGGATTCGCTGACCATGGGCAGGAATTCACCCGGCATGCGCAGGCCGAGCTGTGGATGCTTCCAGCGGATCAGGGCTTCGACACCGGTCAGGTGATTGGAGCGGGTGTCCAGCTTGGGCTGGTAGTGGAGCTCCAGCTCTCCGCCGTAGAGGGCCGATTCGACCCGGGTCTGGGCGTCCCGGTGGGCGCGCAGGGCGCGGTCGCGCTCGGGGTTGAAGAGGTGGAAGCAGTTGCGGCCGGCCTGTTTGGCCAGGTACATGGCCCGGTCGGCGTGGCTGAGCAGGGTGTCGGGGTCGGAGCCGTCGAGGGGGCACAGGGTCACGCCGACGCTGGCGGTCACGCGCAGTTCGAGGCTGTCGATGACGACCGGTTCGGCAATGCTGGCGAGCAGGCGGGCAAACACTTGTTCGCATTCGTCGCTGTGCTCAAGGCCGTTGTAGATCAGTGCGAATTCATCGCCGCCCAGGCGGGCCACGGTGTCACCGGCCCGGGTCGAGGCCTGCAGGCGGCGGGCGATCTCCACCAGCAGCAAGTCGCCCACGTCATGGCCCAGCCGGTCATTGACGGGCTTGAAACCGTCCAGGTCCAGATAGGCCACGGCGGCCAGGGTGTTGTTGCGTTCGGCCTGGGCGAGGGCCATCTGCATGCGGTCGGCCAGCAGGCTGCGGTTGGGCAGCTGGGTGAGAACGTCGTGGTAGGCCAGGTGCTCCAGGTGGCGCTGGCTCTCCTTGAGATCGGTGATGTCGGTGAACAGGCCCACGTAGTGGGTGGTCTGGCCAGCTTCGTTGCGTACGGCGGAGATGTTGCCGAGCTGGGCGTAGAGCTCGCCGCTCTTCTTGCGGTTCCAGGTTTCGCCCTGCCAGGTGCCGGTGCTGCGCAGTTCCGTCCACATCTGCTCGTAGAAGGCCGGTTCATGCACGCCTGAGCGCAGGATGCGGGTGTTCTGGCCGATGACGTCCTCGCGGGCGTAGCCGGTGAGGACGCAGAAGCTGTCATTGACCTCCAGGATGCGGGAGTGGGGGTCGGTGATGATGATGCCCTCGTGGGCGTGGCGGAACACGCTGGCGGTCAGGCGCAGGTAGTCCTCGGCGGCGACCCGGGCGGTGACGTCATTGAGGGTGCCTGAGGTGCCGATGACTTCGCCGGCCTCGTTGAGCTGGGCGCGGATGAAGATGTCCATCCAGCGGTAGCTGCCGTCGTGACACCGCAGGCGCAGGGTGGCGCTGCAGTGGGGCAGGGTGCGGGCAATGATGGGCTTGAAGGCGCGGTACTTGTGGGGCCGGTCGTCGGGATGAAGGAAGTCGCCGAAGCTGCGGCCGAGGGATTCCTCCACGCTGAAACCGCTGATTTCGGTCCAGGCCGGGTTGAGCAGCTCCCAGTGGCCCAGGGTGTCCGTCTGGAAGATCACCTCGCGCACATTGTCGAAAACCTGCTGGTAGCGGTTCTGGCTCTCCTGCAGGGCCGCGGCGGTTTCGCGGGCGAGGGTGATGTCGGCGATGCTGCCGACCATGCGCAGGGGCTGACCATGTTCGTCCAGTTCCACCACGTCGCCCCGGTCGCGCACCCACAGGTAGTGGCCATCGGCGTGGCGGATGCGGTACTCGCAGCAGAAAGCGCCACCACCGCACAGGCAGGTGTCGATGATCCGTGACAGGCGGGCCCGGTCGTCCGGATGCACCAGGGTCAGGGAGGTCGTGGCCGGATGCGCCAGGTAACGCTCGTCGAGGCCGAGCATTTCGCACCAGCGCGGGTTGTGGCTGACCTGGTCGGAGAGCAGGTCACGGTCCCATACGCCTTCGCCGATGGTGGCCAGCACGTAGGCCAGCGGGGTCTTGTCGTGGCGGGCGCTGGCCTCCTGACGCATCCGCTCGCTGATGTTGCAGGCGAAGCCGAGGGTGCCGAGGATGCGTCCGTCGGCGCTGCGCACGGGAGCCTTGTAGGTCTCGAACCAGGCGGGTATGCCTTTGTCGATGATCTCCTCGATCATCGTGCGGGGGCGTCCGCTGTCCATCACGTCAGCGTCCTGGGCCCGGTACAGCTCGGCTTGCTCCCGTGGCCACAGGTCCAGGTCGGTCTTGCCGAGCACAGACTGGGGGGCGCTGTGGCCACAGGATTCGGCGAAGCTCTGGTTGACCAGCAGGAAGCGCCCCTGGCGATCTTTCATCCATAGCAGCAGGGGCAGGCCGTTGATCAGGGTTTCGGCGCCAGGGGCTTCCGGAAGCGCGGTGTCGGCGGTTTCCAGGTCGAGGGCGGAAAGCGGGGTTTCACCGGGCAGGCCAGCCTGCCAGGCTTTTACCAGAGCTGCAGCGCTGAGGATCTTCTGGCCGTTGCCGGCCTCGCCCACGGGGATGGCACTCAGGCCACGGGTGAGCAGGCAGGAAAGTGCGTCGAACAGGGTGCACTCCGGCGCCAGGTGGCGTCCTGCGTGGCGGGGGGCGTCTGTCGGGTTAGGCTTGTGTTCCATCCTGGTCTGATCCGGGTGATGCAATTTGGCCCCGATCATGCCCGTGTGGCTTGCGGCGGACTAAGGAAGGAAGTCCCGGATTCATGACAGCGGGGTCTACGAAGTGACGAGGATGCGGTCATAGTTCCTGCTTTCAACCGGGGCGGCCGTCCGCCCGGGCTTGCAGATAGACAGGCACCAGGCGCGCGGCCCATGGCACTACCACCGCCAGCCAGCCGAGGCTGCTCAGGGTCAGCAGCAGTTGCGGGTTGCCAGGCAGCAGGTCGGCCAGCACGCGCAGGCCGGCGACGGCGTGCAGGCCCAGGGCCAGGCGCCAGGTCAGGGTGTCGGCCACCAGGGGGCGGCCGGAGTGGCCGAGGCTCACCCGAGACACCATGGCCAGACTCATGGACGCAAAGAAGCCGACCGTCAGGGCATGCTGGGGCGCCAGGCCGAGGGTGCCCAGCCCGCTCACCTGGAGCAGGCCATTCACACCCCCCAGCAGCCAGGCCACCCCCAGCCAAAGAAAGCCCAGATGCAGCATGGCCAATAGCGGCACGGCAAAACTGCGCCGCAGCTGCCAGCGGGCGCTCAGCCAGAAGGCCGTGGCCGCGCCGGCCAGATCGGCCGGCCAGGCCCAGGCGGCGTGGTCGGCGGCGGCACAGGCGCCATGGATGAAGCTGGCCGCCAGCAGGGCCATCAGTGCGCTGTCGGGGCGGATCGCCTCGTAGCGGGGCAGGGCCGAGGCGGAGAAGAAGGGAATCATGCGGTGGCTCACCACCATGAACAGGGGGGTCAGCAGCCACCACAGCCCTATGGCAATGCCTGTCCGGGCGAAGGCTGCTTCGCCGGACAGGGCGTAGCCCATCCACGCCAGCAGCCCGGCGGCGCCGGCCGCCAGTGCCAGCCAGGCGCTGGCCGGGTGGAGGCGTGCGGTACCGGGCTTGAAGGCCACTGGATACAGGCGCCCCAGGGCCAGCACCCAGCCGGTCAGCACCAGCGTCAGGCCACCGACGCGCAGGCCGGGCGAGTTGACCAGCAGCCCGCCGTCGAACAGCAGCCAGCCTGCGCACAGCAGCAGCCACGCCGGCCGTGCTGCCGCGCCCGGCGTGTCGGGCAGGCCCTGCCAGCGGGGCATGGCGGTCAGCAGGAAGCCGAAGACGAAGAAGGGGAAGACGCCGTAGCTGGCCCACAGCCCATGCACCCAGCCGGGCGGCCAGGGCCATGCCGGGCCGGCGAGGAGGCCGCTGCGGGCCAGCATTTCCCAGGTCCAGGGCAGAAAGACGAGGACGGCCTGGAGCATGCCGGCCAGGAACATGGCCCGATGAGGGGCGGCAAACAGGATCGGGCCGGTGGGCCCGCCAGCCGGGGGCGGGGCGGGTTCGCTGGGGCGGGGCTGCAGGCGGAGGGGTTTATCCATAAAGGGGTAGGCGGTGTCTGCCGCGGCGTCGGGAGCTGCGGACGGGGTTAGAATCCCTCGTGGGCATGTCGCCCCAATTGAGAGTCAGTGTCATGTCCACCGAGAAAATCGATATTCCCGGCCTGTTGAGCCGGATGCCGCTCTTCAGCGCCCTGTCCCCGGAAGACCTGTCCCACATGGCGGCGGCCACCCGGGAGCGGCGCCTGCAGAAGGGCGACCGGCTGTTCCAGCGCGGTGACCAGCCCAAAGGCTTCTTCCTGGTCGTGTGGGGGCAGGTCAAGCTGGCCTTCACCTCGGCCCAGGGTAACGAAAAGGTGGTCGAAATTCTCGGCCCGCTGCAGAGTTTCGGCGAGGCGGTGATGTTCCTCGATCAGCCCTATCCGGTGCTGGGCGAGGCCCTGGCCGACACCCTGGTGCTGCACATCGGTGCGGCGGCGGTTTTCGGGCAGACCGAGCAGGACCCGCGTTTTGCGCGCAAGCTGCTGGCCGGCATGTCGATCCGCCTGCATTCCATGGTGCGTGACGTGGAGTCGTATGCCCTGCGCTCGTCCACCCAGCGGGTCATCGGCTATCTGTTGCAACTCGCCGAGAGCGTGCCTTGTGCGCCCCAGCCGGGTGAGCGGGCAGTGGAGCTGCCCACCAGCAAGCAGGTGATCGCATCGCGCCTGAGCCTGACGCCGGAAACCCTGTCGCGCATTTTTCACGAGCTGTCCGATGCCGGGCTGATCTCGGTGCAGGGCAAGCACATCATCATTCATGACGCGGTCCGCCTCGCCGAGCACGACTGAAACTCAGGGGGCCGGCATGGCGCCGGCGTGGCGGATATGGATGGCAAAGGCGCCGTCCTCGCCCGTCTCGGTGCGGTGGGTGTAGCCATTGCGGCGCAGCACGTCATACAGGGGCGTCGGCTCCCGGTACAGCAGCAGGATCACCTCGCCGTCCGGTGGCAGGGTGTCGAGGGCTTCGAGGGTCAGGTTGAGGGGCTCGGGCGGCAGCAGGCCACGGGCATCGACGATCACGGGGGCGGGGCTGGACGACATGTTTTAAGTCCTGATCAAACGGGTGGGTCAGGTGTCACAGAGTGGCCCTGGGGGGCCGGGCCAGCCTTGACCCTGCTCAAGGGACTGATGCTTCTCCGTGTCGGGCGGCGCACCCGGTTTGGGCGCCCGGATGCTACATTCCGCGCCATGCCATACGAGATCACATTGTGAAGGAGGGGTCCGCCCTCCTGGTTGCCCTGCTGCTGGCAGTGGCCATTGCCTATTGGTCCGACCATTACCGACTTGCCGATCAGGCCCTGACGGTGCGTGAAGTCGAGGGCCCGTCGCGCCCGGCTCCGCCGCCGGCCTTGCCCCAGGCCGAGCCTGTCCCGGAGCATCTGGACGTGGTCGCGCCTAGCGACCCGGCGGCCCGGGCGGCCTTGTGCGAGGAGTTGCTGGAGGTGATCCGCGGGGTCGATGCAGCCTTGCAGTTGCCCCAGTCCTCGGCCACCGTCGAACAGCTCACCACCCGTCGCCGGGTGTACCAGGAGAAGCGTGCCACCCTGGACTGCTGATTGCCCCGTGGGGCTTCAGTGGCTGGTGCCTTCGGAGCGCTGGATCTTGTTGAACAGGTTGTACTTGCCGATGGGCTTGCTCGCCGGCAGGCGCTTGATCTCCTTGAAGGTACTGGCGTCGAGGAAGATCAGCGCACCGTCCTTCTCCATCAGGCTGGCGATCACATAGCGGCCGTGGCGGTCGAACTCCACGTGGGCGAAGGTCTTGCCCGGTTCGGGGCGAACCTGTGCCACCACTTCGAGACGCTCCTTGTCGATGACCTGCAGGGTGTCGCGGGCGCTGGGGCTCATCATCGAGTCCACCCAGGCGTAGGGGCTGTTTTCGTGGCTGCGCAGGAAGAAGCCTGGCCCCAGGGTGGGGATGGTGGCTACGGTGTGCCAGTCGCTCATGCGGATCACGCTGACCTGGGCATCCTTCAGGTTGGTGCTGGCCACCACCCGCTGGCCCTTGTGCAGCCAGGAGATGCCCGACCCCAGGTGGGGCATGCCCGGCAGATCCAGGCCGGCGATGGCCCGGCGTACGTCAAGGTTGATTACCTGTCCGTGTCCGTCCCGGCTGGCGCCGACCACGTTGGCGTAGTCCTGGGTGAAGAAGAAATCGTCCAGGGGTTGCTCCAGTGCCGTGCGACGGGGGTTGAGGTAGCCCGGCGTGGCGATGGCTTCGCCCATCTTGTAGTCGTGGACGTAGCCATCGTGGAAGGCGGGGGCGGCCGGGTCGTAGGACAGCTCCCAGATTTCCGGCAGATCCTTCAGCCCGACGATGAAGCTCCGCCGCGGCCCTGCGTCATAGACGGCGGACAGCCGTGAACGCTGATCGCCCTTGAGATTGCGTCCCTCGACGAGCTTGATCAGGCGCAGGTCGGCATCGAAGATTGCCAGGTTGCCGGGCAGGTAGTTGGCTACCGCCACGTAGCGGCCGTCGGCTGACACGGCTGCGTTGCGGGTGTTGATGCCGGCCCGTACCTCGCTCACCACCTGCAGGTTCCAGATGTCGAATTTGCTGATCCAGCCGTCGCGGGAGGCGAAATACACGTAACGCCCGTCCGGGCTGAACTTGGGGCCCCCATGCAGGGCATAGCGGGAGGGGAAACGGTGAATGCGCTCCATGCGGTCGCCGTCAAGCACGCTCACATGGTGATCTCCGGCCTCGACGACGATGAACAGGTTCATCGGATCGGCCTTGGCCACGGCACCCTGGCGGGCGTCGGGCAGGCTGCCCCGGGGGAAGTGCTCGACCCGCGAGGCGCGAATGTCGGCCTCGCTCCAGCTGGGGGCCGGGCTGACCGGGGTGTAGATCCACCCGGAGAGGGCTTCGATCTCGGTGGCGCTGAGGATCTGGCCGAAGGCCGGCATCTGGGTGGCGGGGCGACCGTCGCGGATGGTTGTCTGGGCATCCTTGTGCTTGAGGCGCTCCAGGCTCTCCGGCAGCAGGGCCGGGCCCATGCCGCCAAGGCGGGCGGCGCCATGGCAGGCGATGCAGTGCTGGTTGTAGAGGGCGGCGGCGTCGGCGGCCCGGGCGCTGTGGCTGGAGACGGCCAGCGCGGCCAGGGCGAGGAGGGAGAGCAGGCGGTTCATCGCGAGATTCCGGTGGGGGCTCAGGCGGCGGGTTGCAGACGCACCCAGGGCTTTACTTCCAGGCGCTCGCCTTCGGCCACGCCGATCTCGGCGTTGCCCAGGTAGCAGCCCGGGTCTTCCTGCCAGGGGTCGCCGGTGAGCTGCTGGGCTCGCACCCGGGTGTTGCCATTGCACATGGCCAGGTAGCGGCACTCGGCACAGCGCCCCTTCACCGGACGGGGCGACTGTTTGAGGCCGGCCATCAACGGGTCGGAGGTGTCGCGCCAGATATCACCGAAGGCACGTTCGCGCACGTTGCCCAAGGTGTGGTGCCACCACATGGTGTCGGGGTGCACGTTGCCCAGGTTGTCGATGTTGGCCACGTTCACCCCGCTGGAGTTGCCACCCCACTGCATCAGCTTGGCCTCGATGTGGGTGGCGTGCTGGGGAAAGCGGCGCTGCACCCAGTGCAGGAAGAAGGGGCCGTCGGCATCGTTGTTGCCGGTGGTGAAGTCTTTGTCGAGGCCACGCTGCTCGCAGTTCCAGGCGGTCTCGAAGAGCAGCTCCAGGGCCTCACGGGTCAGCTGATGGCGGGCGTCGTCGGCCCGGTTCTTGTTGCCCCGGCCGGCGTAGTTGAGGTGTGAGAAGTAGAAGCGGTCAATCCCTTCGTCCTCCACCAACTGCAGCACGCCGGGTAGGTCGACTGCGTTGTCCTGGGTCATGGTGAAGCGCACTCCCACCTTGACGCCCAGGTCACGGCAGCGGCGCAGCCCGGCCAGGGAGCGGTCGAAGGCGCCGTTGAGGCGACGGAAGCGGTCGTGGGTGTCGCGGATGCCGTCCAGGCTGACCCCCACATAATCGAAATCGGCGGCGGCGATGCGCTCGATGTTGCCTTCGTCGATGAGGGTGCCGTTGGACGACAGGCCCACGTAGAAGCCCATGGCCTTGGCCCGCCCGGCGATCTCGAAGAGGTCTGGGCGCAGCAGGGGTTCGCCGCCGGAGAGGATCAGCACCGGCACCCGGGAGGCCTTCAGATCGTCCATCACCCGGAACACCTCGGTGGTGTCCAGCTCGCCGGCAAAATCCTTGTCGGTGGAGATGGAGTAGCAGTGCTTGCAGGTCAGGTTGCAGCGACGGATCAGGTTCCAGATGACCACCGGCCCGGGAGGCTGACGGCGCGGGCCGAGGGGGCTGGGGCTGGCGATTTCGCGGATGTAACTGGAGATACGGAACATGACCTTGCCTTCCGGAAGAGTTGGGACGATTGTCCGCGCCTGTCTGCCCCTGCGGCCTTGATGGGTATCAACCTGGCTCGTAGTCTTGTGCAATGTCCGCAGCCATTGCGCCGGGCCCGGGAAGAAGGGGTAATCTGAATGCCGATGCATCGCCCTGGCCCGGCACATGTGCTTGGATCAGGCAATTGATCATGGGCGCACCGCCTGCATAATTGCTAAAATCATCAAAAATAACTAAATCAACGAAGATCCTTGCGGCAGCGGAGTTTGATTATGGATCACGCGGACAGCCACCCCGATGACACCGGGCGCCACCGGCACACCGTTCTGGTAGTGGACGACGAACCCATCAATCGCATGGTGCTGGAGGGGGTGCTGCCCCATCACCTGAAAGTCATTTCGGCGGCCAGTGGCAGCAAGGCCCTCGAGATGGCCGCGGGCGAGCCCCGGCCGGATCTGATCCTGCTCGACATCATGATGCCGGACATGGATGGCTTCGAAGTGCTCAAGCGTTTGCGCGAGGTGCCGGCCACCCGGGACATTCCGGTGATCCTGGTAACCGCCCTGATCGACGAGGACAGCGAGCAGCGCGGCTTCGGCCTGGGGGCAGCCGACTACATCCACAAGCCCATCCACGCCGCCATCGTCAATGCCCGGGTCCAGGTGCAGCTTGAAGCCAAGGCTGCCCGAGACATGCTTGATCGCAACAACCAGCGCCTGCGCCACAAGGTGGAAAGCGGAGCCCAGGCCCTCGAAAAGGCCCAGATGCAGCTCATGCAGGCGGAGAAAATGGCCTCCCTGGGGCAGCTTGCTGCCGGCATTGCCCACGAGATCAACAATCCGGTGGGTTTCGTCGGCTCCAACCTCGGCTCCCTCGAGACCTACGTCAGGGATCTGCTGGCCCTGGTGGATGCCTATGAAGGGGGGGGGCAGCAGGTGGCCGACCCCGCCCCCTTTGCCGAAGCGACAGCCCTGCGTGGCAAGCTCGACTACGCCTTCCTGTGCGAGGACATCCTGTCCTTGCTCCGGGAGTCGGCCGAAGGGGTGGACCGGGTGCGCAAAATAGTCAGCGACCTGAAGGACTACTCCCACACCAGCACCGCGGAATGGCACTGGGCCGACCTGCACCAAGGCCTCGAATCCACGCTCAACATGGCCCGCAATCAGCTCAAGTACCACTGCACGGTGGTCAAGGAGTTCGGCGAGTTGCCGCCGGTTTACTGCTTGGGCTCGCAGCTCAATCAGGTGTTCATGAACCTGCTCGTCAACGCCGCTCAAGCGATCCAGGAGCAGGGCGAGATCCGCCTGCGTACCGGGCGCCAGGGAGATGACAGGGTATGGGTCAGCGTGACGGACACGGGCAAGGGGATTCCGGCCGAGGACCTGCAACGTATCTTTGAACCCTTCTACACCACCAAACCGGTGGGCCAGGGCACCGGCCTGGGTTTGTCCCTGTCATGGGGCATCGTCGAACGCCACCATGGCCGCATCGAGGTGAGTAGCGAAGTGGGCAAGGGCACCACCTTCACCGTCATCCTGCCCATAGAGCCTCCCCCCGAAGCCACCGAGCCCTGAAGGCGCCCCACCAGCGGTCTGCCAAGGGCTCAAGGTGAGGCGGTCGAATGAACTCGACCCCACGGTGCATCCTGTCAGCGCCCACCCCATGGCATCACCGGGACGGTGGAGATGCTGTTGGCGGGGGCGCCTTCAATCAGCTTGCGGCTGATGGCCACGTACACCAGGGTGTTGTTGGCCTTGTCCCACATGCGCACCACGCGGGTTTCCTTGAACACCAGAGAGGTATCCTCCGAGAAGATCGTCTCGCTCTCGGGCAGCTTGGCGGGCAGGGTAATGGGGCCGGTCTGGCGGCAGGCCAGGGAGAACTGGGACGGATCCTGGGCCAGGCCCAGGCTGCCGGACACGCCGCCAGTACGGGCCTGGCTGACGTGACAGGTCACGCCGGGCACCTTGGCATCCTTGAAGGCCTCCACGCACACCTTGTGGTTGGCGCCGATCAGTTTCCAGGTGGTGGTGGTGCAGCCGATCTCGTCGGCCTGGGCGGCGGTGGTCGCCAGCAGGGCGCCCAGCAGGGATAGGGAGAGCAGGGTCTTCATCGGGAGTCCTCGTGCGGGGGCGGCATGGCAGCCGCCGGGAAGTGCTGACAGAATGGATGGCGTGCCGACCTGGCCGCTTCTATCCGAATCACTGTAACCCAAAGTCATGGCCATTGTTCACCCCGAAGGCTGGCGCGAGATGCAGGCGACCGGCGCCGCCCAGCGCGAGATCGAGACCCTTGCCCTGCTCGCTGCCGGGCTGGACGACGCCTACACCATCTATCACGGCGTGCACTGGACCCGGGTGGGGCAGGCCGGGCAGGCCTTCGTCGGCGAGATCGACTTTGCCATCGTCGGCCCCACCGGCAAGGTGCTGCTGGTCGAGCAGAAATCCGGCTTTCTGGCGGAGACGCCGGAGGGGCTGGTCAAGCGCTATGCCGACCGGGAGAAGAATGTGTCCCTGCAGCTGGCCCGCAGCACCGATGCCCTGACCCGCCGACTGCGGGCGGCCTGCGGCGGCGAGCCTGTGCCGGTGGAGGCTCTGCTGTATTGCCCCGATTACCAAGTGAAACAGGCCGGTACCGCGGGGCTGGACCCGGCCCGCATCGTGGACGCGGCCAAGCGCGATTATCTGGTGCCCATCATCCGCAGCATCCTGCCCGCTAGCGGACCGGCGGTGACTGACCGGGCCCGCATCCACCGCTTTCTGGGGGACGTGCTGCAACTGGTACCTGAGGTTCATGCCGTGGTCGGCCAGGCCCACGCCCTGTATACCCGCCTGTCCGGAGGGCTGGCCGAGTGGGCGCGGCGCATCGAGTGCGACCCGTTCCGGCTACGCATCATCGGCACGGCCGGTTCGGGCAAGACCCAGCTGGCCATGGCCGCCTACCGGGATGCGCTGGCGGCCGGGCGGAGGCCTCTCTACGTCTGCTACAACCGGCCCCTGGCCGATCACATCGCCCTCATCGCTCCGCCGGGGGGTGAGGTGGCCACCTATCACCAGCTCGCCGACCGCCTCAGCCGTGCCCTCGGGCAGGTGCCGGATTTCAGTCAACCCGGGGTGTTCGACCGGCTGGAGGCGTTTCTCGATGGGCATGCACCGTCCAACGCAGACTGCTTTGACGAGATCATCATCGACGAGGGGCAGGATTTCCGTGCTGGCTGGGCCGACAACCTGTTGCGCTTCCTGCGCCCCGGGGGGCGGGCGTGGTGGCTGGAAGATCCGCTACAGAACCTCTATGGCCGACCGGCGGCGGCCCTGCCCGGCTGGGTGAGCCTGCGTTCGGACACCAACTACCGCAGCCCCCGGGACATCCTCGCTACCCTGCGCCGGCTGCTGCCGGTGGCGGAGTCGGTGGAGGCGGGCAGCCCCTTGAGTGGTGCTGAGGTGGACATCCTCACCTATGCCAGCCCGGGTGAGCTGGTGAGCAGGTCCGTGAGCGCCATCACCCGGGCCATCGGCCTGGGCTTTAAACGCAGCCATATTGCCCTGATCAGCTACCGGGGGCGGGAGCATTCGGCCCTCAGCCCCTTCACCCGCCTGGGGCCTTACAGCCTCAGGGCGCCCACCGGCCGCTACGACCTGCTGGGCAACCCGGTGCTGACCGAGGGTGACATCCTCATCGACTCGGTGCTGCGCTTCAAGGGTCGGGCCGCGCCCTGCGTGATCCTGACCGAGATCGACTTTGCCGAACTGGACGACAAGGCCATGCGCCGCCTCTTCGTGGGGGCTACCCGGGCAACCATGCGGCTCACCCTGGTGGTGTCGGAAGCCTCGGCCAGGGTGCTGCAGGCCCGGGTGGCTGTGTAACGGTGGGGTCGATTGAATTCGGCCCCGCGGGCACTCCCGTCAGCATCCCTACCCGTGTCAGGGCTCGGAGAACGCCATGTGGAAACCGTCGGTGATGGGGCCGGCCAGGTAGCCGAAGAGGCTGCGTTCGCCGGTCAGGATGGCCACGCTCACCGGTACGCCGGGCATCAGCGGGTAACGTGTACCCCGGTGGTCGAAGGCCGTGCTCTCGGGGGCGATGCGCACCCGGTAGTGGGGCATTTTCTGCTCGTCGAGTACAGAGTCGGGGCTGATATGTACCACCTTGCCCTTGATCGGCTGGAAGCCCCGGGCTACCGACGAAACCAGCTGGATGCGCGCGTCCTGGCCAACCCGCACCATGCCGATGTCCCCAATGGGCAGTTTGGCTTCAATCAGCAGTGGCTCATTCGCCGGAACCAGGGTCATCAGGGTGCCGCCGGGCTGGATCACGCCGCCTTCGGTAACCACCTGCAGGGTCATCACCACGCCGTCGATGGGGGAGCGCACCACCAGGCGTTCCTGGGTGTCGGAGAACTTGCGCATGCGCTCCTGGGCTTCGGCGATCTGCTTGCGGGTGTCGGCCAGGTCTTTCTGGAACTGTTCGCTGTCGCCCGAATCCAGGGAGCGCAGGGAGGCGTCTTCCTGCTTCTGGGCGGCGGCGACCCGGCGCAGGGAGGCGTCGATTTCCTTCAGCGTGCCCCGGGCGAGTTCTTCTTCCTTCAGCAGGTTGAGGTGCTCGTAGCGGTTGGCGAGGCCCTCGGCGAGGAGCTTCTGGCTGATCTCGATCTGCTGGGCCAGCAGGCGCAGCTTGCCCTCGGTGTGGGCGCGGCGGGCATGCAGTTCGGCCTGTTCGGCGCTGCGCTGGCTGATCTTCTGGGACTGGGCCTCGTAGCTGCTGCCGACGCGGGATTTCTGGGCCAGCAGCAGGGCGCGGGCGGTTTCCACCTGGTCGGGGAAGCGCTTGGCCAGGTCGGCTGGCACCTTGAAGTCCGAACGGCGGGCGAGCTGGGCTTCGAGGCGCAGGGCCTTGATCTGCAGGGCGCCGAGCTGGGCTTCGAGCTCGCGCATGTCTGATTCGGCGGCGCTGCGCTCGACTTCGGCCAGGGGCTCGCCAGCCTTCACGCTCTGGCCCTCGCGCACCAGGATGCGGCGCACGATGCCGCCTTCCAGGTGCTGCACCACCTTGGTCTGGCCGGCGGTGGTGACCTCGCCGGTGGAGTGGCTGGCGATGTCGAGGGTGAACAGGAAGGACCACAGCAGCAGGGTGCCCAGCAGCAGGGCCAGCAGGCGGATGGTCAGGCGGCTGCCGACGAGGGCATCGGTGGGCTGGCCGTCTTCCTCGCGGGGGGGCATGATCAGCCGGGTCAGGCGCGACAGCAGGGGGTGGGTCTCGAAGGCGCCGAGGATGCGTTCGAGCAGGCGGCTGGCGGCGGGCGGCGGGGTGTCGGGAAGCAGGGTGGAATCAGTCATGGGTGCTGTCTCCGGCGGCGACGGCGGGCGCTGCTGGGGCGGTCGGTGCGCGGACAACGCGGGGCTGGGGCTTCTGGTTGAGGTCGATCACCGCCTGGGCGGCGGAGATGATGAAGGGCTCGTTGCTCATCACCACCAGGCTGTGGCCTGACTTGACCAGGCGGTTGAGGATGTTGGCGATGGCCTTGCAGCCGTCCGCATCGACGCCCTCGGTGGGGTCGTCCAGCACCACCACGCGGCCCTTGCCCAGCAGGGCCCGGGCCAGGGCCAGGCGACGGCGGATGCCCAGGGGAATGCTGTTGCCGCCGTTGCGCAGGACCAGGCTGAGGCCGTCGGCGCTGCCCTCGACGAAGGGGCCGATGCCCAGCTCACGGCATAGGGCCAGGATCTCGTCGTCCGGCGTATCGGGGGCCATCACCGTGAGGTTCTCCCGCAGGGTGCCGTCGAAGAACAGGGGCTCCTGGGGCAGGTAGGCCACCTGGCGCCGCCACCAGCCCGGGTCGGCCTGGCGCAGGTCCATGCTGTCGGCCAGCAGGCGGCCGCGGATCGGTTCCAGCAGGCCCACCAGAAGGCGGGCCAGTGTGGTTTTGCCGGTGCCGTTGGCGCCGATCACGGCCACCACGCCGCCCGCTGGCAGCTCGAAGTCGAAGTGTTCGAAGATGGGGGTGGGCTGCTTGGAGTAGGCAAAGGCCGCATCCTCGAAGCGCAGGCTGCCGCTGTACTGGCCCAGGGTCATGCCGTCGCTGCGCTCCTGGGGGATGGCGTTGAGCTGGCGGATCAGTTCGAGGGCGCGTTGGCCGCGGCCGATGGCCTCGCCCAGGCCCAGCGCCCGGGTCAGGGCGGCGAGGGCGCGGCCGGCCAGGATGTTGGCGCCGATCAGGCTGCCCACGTCGAGCCGCCCGGCCAGCACCTCCCGGGCACCCATGGCCATGACCAGCATGCCCAGCAGCACGCCGCCGGCGTAGCTGGCGTTCTGGATGGTGTTCTGCAGGCTGCCGAGGGTGGCGCGCAGGCCGGTGAGTTCGGTGGTGCATTGGTTCCAGCGTTCGCGCAGGGCGCCGGCGGCCTGGAAGGCCCGCACCAGTTCGGTGCCCGAGGTGAGGGTCTGCTGGTGGCCGGCGAGCTGGATGGTGCTGCGGCTCTGGGCCTCCATGGGCTCGCGCAGACGGCGCTGGGCGAGCAGGGAGACCAGGATGACGCCGCTCATCACCAGGATGGCGGTGAGGGCCAGGATGGGATTGAGCAGGGCCAGCACGAACAGGAAGACGAAGGCGAAGGGGGCGTCGAGCAGGGTGATCAGGTTGCCGGCGCCAAAGCTCTGCTGGGTGGTGGCGAGGCCGGACAGAATCTCCCGCCGGGCGGCCACCGGCAACTGTTCAAGCAGGGCGTACTGGCCGCGCACGCTGCTGTCGAAGACTGCCTCGCCCAGGGCTGCGTCGGCCCGGGCGCACAGCCACTGGGCGATGCGCAGGCGTGCCGAGCGCAGGGCCAGCTCGAAGACCACGGCGATGATGGCGCCGACGGTGAGGGTCAGCAGGGTGGTGTCGATGCCCAGGGCCAGGTAGCGGTTGAGAACCTGGATGCTGTAGAGGGAGCCGGCCAGACCAAGGAGGTTGATCAGCAGGGAGGACAGGAACAGCTCCATCCGGAGCCGGGGGTGGAGGGCGAGGCGTCGCCAGAATTCGTTCATCGGTTCACGGGGGTGGGTTCATGGGGCACTGCCCCGGCTCCCATGCGGGAGGCCGGGGCAGGCGGGCCTGGGGCTGCCGGGTTCAGACGACCGGATGCGGTGCGATCACATCGGTGGGCAGGGTGTCGGCATGGGGCTGGTTGGCCAGCTCCGCCAGGGCGACCAGCCCGCTGCCATCGGTGCCGGTGCTGGTGTCGGCATCATAGTACAGGCGGGTGACGTCGCCGTTGGAGATCAGGAAGAAGGCCGAGCCGGTGTGGTTGGCGCCGGTGATGGCCGCCTCCAGCTCGTCGAGCTGGCCGCTGCCGCCGGTGCCGAACTGGAAGCTGCCCGCCGCAAAGGCTACCCGATAGACGCTGGCGTCGGCCTGAGCGGCGAGGGCTTGGAGGGTGGTCAGGGCATCGGTATCGAAGGACTGGGATACTGAAGTGAGGCTGTTCAGCCCGCCGAAGTTGGCCGGATCGAAGCTCAGGTGGTCGGTACCGGCGACGAAATCGCTGATGACGTCCATGCCGTCGGTCGGACGCTCGAAGTGGAAGCGATCTGCACCGGCCCCACCGCTGAGGGTGTCCGCTCCGGCGCCGCCGGTCAGCACGTCGTCGCCGTCACCGCCCTGTAGCGTGTCCGCCCCGGCATAGCCGTACAGAAGGTCGTTGCCGCCCAGCCCTTGCAGGGTGTCTTCGCTCGAAGTCCCCGAGAGGATGTCGTTTCCGGCGCCGGCCACGTCATTATTGGTGATCTGGGCGACTGCGGAGGTCAGGGCTACGGGGCTTGAGGCACTGGAGGTGACCACGGCCAGCAGGGACTCGTTGTTTTCCACCAGGGTATCGCCGGCGATGTTGATGCTGAAGCTGGTGCTGCTCTGGCCGGCGTTGAAGGTGACGCTGCCGGTGGGGAAGACGCCGCCGGCGAAGTCGTTGGCGTCCACGCTGTGCAGCGCGCCGCCGAGGATCTTCCAGTAGAAGGTCTCGGTGGTGCTGGTGTCGCCGCGGGTGAGCTGGAAGGTGGCCGTGGTGCTGCCCGAGTCACCCTCGATGATGCTGGCGGGTGCGGTGAGCTGCAGCCCCTGGTCGTCGTCGCGAATGGTGCCGGCGAGCACGGTGCTGCCGCCGGTGATGGCCGGGTGGCTGAAGGTGACGTTGAAGGCCTCGTCGCCTTCGCGTACGGCATCGCCCTTCACCTGCAGGGTGAAGAGGCTTTCGCTGACGCCGGCGGCCAGGGTGATGGTGCCGGTAAGCGGGGTGAGGAAGTCGTCCGCATTCACGGCGCCGGTGATGTTGTAATTGACGGTGATGGCTTCGCTGTCCGGGCCGGCACGCAGCACGCGGAAGGTGAAGGGGGTGGTGGCGCCGGAGGCACCCTCGCCCCGGTCCACGTCCAGGGCCAGCACGGTGACGGCCATGTCGTCGCCGATGATGGTGGCGGCGGCACTGGACTGCAGCGGATTGACCGTGACCCCGCCGCCGAGGCTGGAGAGCAGCACTGAGAATTGCTCGTCGGATTCGCCGATGGTGTCGGCTGCAACTTGGATGACGAGTTCCTTGCTGGTCTCGCCAGCGAGGAAGTGCAGGGTTCCCTGAGGCAGCATGCCGCCCAGGAAGTCGGCGCCGTTGGCAGGGGCCGAACCACTGCCTGTGACCTGCCAGTTGATATCGGCAGCCAGTTCGTCGGCTCCCGCGCGGGTAACGGTGAAGCGGAAGGCGGTGGTGCCGCCACTGTTGCCTTCTTCGAGGCTGGTGTCGATGGCGGTGACGCTGAACTGGCTGTCATCATTCAGGACAACGCCCGCAGCTTGGTCATTGATCAGATCGATGCCGATGGCGTCCGTGAGCACGACCCGGAAGTTCTGGTCGGGGCCCAGTACATTGTCGCCGGCCACCGGAATCAGGATGTCGTAAATCGTCTGGCCAGGACTCAGGGTGATGCTGCCGCTGGGGAGCACGTCGCCTACGAAATCGCTGGCCGTGACCGGATAGCTGCCGACGCCTTCCACATGCCAGTTCACGGTGACGGTATCCGTGTTGTTGCCGAGGCGTTCGAGCCGGTAGGTGAAGAGGGTGGTGCCGCTGTCACCCTCGTACTTCTCCGCGCCACCGATGGCGGTGAGGGTCAGGCCGGTGTCGTCGTTGCCGATCAGGGTGCTGGCCGTGCCTTCGAGGATAGTGGCGCCGGCTGCGTCGCTGAGTACCACCGAGAAGCCCTCGGCGGTTTCGCCAGTGTTGTCGCCGGCCACGGTGATGGTGATGGTCTTGGTGGTTTCGCCAATCCCGAATGCGACCGCGCCGGTCTGGAAGACACCGCCGAAATCCTGGCTGTTGGCCGGGTTGGTTCCGCTGGGGATCACTTCCCAGAGTACGCTGGAGGTGACCGAGGTGTCGCCGCTGCGGGTGACGGTGAAGGTGAAGGGGGTCTCCTCGCCGGTGTTCCCTTCGGGGGTGGATGCGGCGTCGGCGGAGATCAGCAGCACGGCATCGTCATTGATGACGGTGCCGGTGGCGGTTGTGGCCGATGCTGTTGAGCCGTAGCTGGGATTGCTCAGGGAGACGCTGAAGGTTTCGTCGTATTCGCCGAGGGTGTCGGCGTTTACATAAACGGTGAACTCCTTGCTGGTCTCGCCGTCGGCGAAGGTGACGGTGCCGGTCTGGGCGACGAACTCGCCATCGCCCACCGGGCGCGGGCCGGAGCCGGCGGCGTTCCAGTCGACGCTGGCGCTGCCTGTGGAGGTGCCGCTGCGGTCGATGCGGAAGGTGAAGGCGGTGGTGCCGCTATTGCCTTCCAGCTGGGATGCGGAGACGGCGGACACGGTCAGCGTGTCGTCGTCGTCAATGATGGTGCCGATCACGTTGTTGTTGGTGATGTCGGCGTGGGCGCTCTGGCCGGAGAGCTGAACGGTGAAGTCCTGGTTGCCTTCGTCCAGGCCGTCGCCGGCCACGTTGACCAGGATGGTCTTGGTGGTTTCACCCGGGGCGAAGGTGATGCTGCCGGAGGGCAGCACACCGCCGGGGAAGTCTGCGGCCACGGCGCTGCCGGCCACCACGTTCCAGTTGACCGAGGTGCTCACCGACAGGTCGCCACTCCGGGTGACGGTGAAGCTGAGCTGGCCGGGGTTGCCGGTATCGCCTTCGACGGCGGAGCCGATGGTGGCCGACAGGGCCAGATCCACGTCGTCGTTGCGAATGATGCCGGCGGCGGTGGACGCATTGGCATCCACCGTGCTGCCAGTGCCCGGGTTGTAGAGCTCGACGCTGAAGCCTTCGTCCAGTTCCACGTTGCGGTCGCCGGCGATGGCGATGTTGAGTACGGCACTGTCCTGGCCATCGGCAAAAGTGACGGTGCCCGAGGTGGCGACGAAGTCGCCGGCCACGGTGTCGCCATGGACGATGCGCCAGCCCACGCTGGAGCTGCCGGCGGTGCTGCCGGTGCGGGTGACGGTGAAGCTCAGCGTGCCGGGCGCGCCGGAGCCTTCGGCCCCGTCAGCGGCCAGGGCAGCGATGGACATCACGTCGTCGTCATTGACGAGGGTGGCGTTGGCGCTCTGGCTGGTGAAGCTGTGCACCAGGCTGTCGGTGGGGGCGGTGAGGGTGACGGTGAAGCCTTCGTCGTTCTCGAGCAGGCTGTCGCCGGCCACCTGGACGACGATGTCCTGGGACATCACGCCCTGGGCAAAGCTGAGGGTGCCGTTGGGGAAGAAGCCACCCAGGAAGTCGTTGGCATCGGCCGCATGGGTGCCCGAGCCGGCCACGCTCCAGTCGAGGGTGGTGGCGGCGGTGCCGCCAGTGCGGGTGACGCGGAAGACGAAGTTGTGGCTGGCACCATCGCCTTCGACCGTCGGGATGCTGAAACCGGTGATGGTCCAGTCCACATCGTCGCTGGTGATGGTGCCGGTGGCGCTGCCGATGATGATGTCGGCGCCGGTGGAGGCGTTGGACAGATCGATGGTGAAGTGTTCGTTGCCTTCCACCTCCACGTCGCCCTGCACGGTGACGGTGATGGTCTTGCTGAGCTCGCCGCTGGCAAAGGCCAGGCTGCCGCTGGGCAGTACGCCACCCAGGAAGTCGGCGGCGTCGGCGGTGCCGGCGGTGGCCGTCCAGTCCACCGTGGCGGCCAGGTTGAGGTTGCCGCTGCGGGTGACCGTGAAGGTGAGGTCGGTGGTGGTGCCCTCGTGGCCTTCGACGCGGGTGGCGGTGGTGCCGCTGATGCGCAGGGAGGCTTCGTCGTCGGTGATGGTGGCGTCGGCGGTGCTGTGGGTGAACACCACGCCATTGGGGCCGCTGAGGCTGAGACGGAAGCTCTCGTTGGCTTCACCCGAGTAGTCGCCCTTGACCGGCACGCGGATGGTCTTGCTGGTCTCGTTGGCCGCAAAGGTGATGCTGCCACTGGTGGCGTCGAAGTCGGCCGCGCTGGTGGGGTCGGCGCCGATGCCGGCGACGCTCCAGTCCAGGGTCTGGGAGGCACTCAGGTTGCCGCTGCGGGTGACGACGAAGTCGAAATAGGTGGTTTCGCCCGGGTTGCCTTCCAGCGCGGTGCCCGGCGCGGTGACGTCGAACACCACGTCGTCGGCCTGGATGGTGCCGTTGGCGGTGGCGGTGGTGATGGTGACGCCGGTGGATGGGTTGGACAGGGTGACGGTGAAGTCTTCGTCGGGCTCGCCGGCCAGGTCGCCGCTGACCAGCACGGTGAGGGTCACGCTGCTTTGGCCGGCGGGCAGGGTCAGGGTGCCGGAGGGCAGGCTGCCGCCGAAGTCGGCGCCGTCGGCCGGGTTGAGGCCCGTGCCGGTGATGGCGTAGTCCACCGTTTCTGCCTCGCCCAGGTAGCCGCTGCGGGTGATGGTGAAGGTGTAGGCGGTGGTGCCGCTGTTGCCTTCGGCCTTGGCCGCCGACAGGGCGCTGATGGCGATGGTGGCGTCGTCGTTGAGGATGTTGGTGATGGCGGTGGCGGTCTGGATCTGGCCGCCGCTGGCATTGGAGAGGGTCACGGTGACGCTCTCGTCGCTTTCCACGTTCAGGTCGCCGACCACCTGGATGGTGATGGTCTTGGTGGATTCGCCATCGGCAAAACTGACCGTGCCGCTGGGCAGGCCGGCGTTGCTGCCGAGGGTGTCGCCAGTGGCAAAGTCGGCCACGTTGGCGCTGGCCGAGCTGAGCTTCCAGTCCACGCTGCCGGCGCCACTGGTGTCGCCGCCGCGGGTGACGGTGAAGGTCAGGCTGGTGGTGCCACTGTGCCCTTCCTGGATCGTCGCCTGATCGCCCGCAATGTGGAACACGGCGTCGTCGTTCTCGATGGTGCCGGTGGCCGTGGCTGTGGTGATGCTGTCGCCAGTGGTGCCGGCGCCCAGCGCGATCTGGACGGTGTAGGTCTCGTCGGTCTCGGGGGTGGTGTCGCTGGTGGGCGTGATGGTGATGGTCTTGCTCATCTCGCCCGGGGCAAAGGTGACCGAGCCGGAGGGCAGGCTGCCGCCGAAGTCGGCTGCGTCCACCGTGCCATTGGCGCCTCCGGTGAGCACCGACCAGTTGATGGTCTGGCTCTGGTTGGTGCTGTGGGTGCGGGTGATGGTGAAGGTCTGGCTGCTGCTTTCGGCGGTGCTGGCGGTGGTGCCGGCGATGGCGAAGGCGGAGTCGTCGTTGGTGATGACGCCCGCGGCGGTGATGTCGATCGCCTCGTCGATGCCCGACAGGTTGCTCAGTTGGACGGTGAAGGTCTCGTTGGCTTCGGGGGTGGTGTCGCCCACTACGGTGATGCTGATGGTCTTGCTGCTCTCGCCGGCGGCAAAGCTCACGGTACCGGTGGTGGCGCCGCTGAAGTCACCGGCCGCGGTGGTGCCGTTGAACAAGGTCCAGGTCATGGACGAAGCACCCGACAGGTCGCCGCTGCGGGTGACCGTGAAGTTCATGGTCTGGTTGCTGTCGCTTTCGACGATGGACGAGTCGGCGATGCTGATGCCGGTGTCGTCGGTGAGTACGGTGAGGGTGCTGGTGGCCAGGTTCTGGGTGTTGGTGATGTTGGGTGAGGCGCTGGTGAGCACGTCCTCGTAGATCACGACCCGGAAGGTTTCGTTGGTTTCGGCGATCAGGTCGCCCTTGACCAGCACGTTGAAGTTGGCGGTGAGTACACCGTTGGCGAAGCTCACGGTGCCCGAGGGCAGGCCGCCATTGTTGCCCAGGGTGTCGGTGCTGGTGAAGTCGGCGGCGTTGGTGGGGTTGGCGCCGACGGCCTCGACGCGCCAGCGCAGGGTGGCAGCGCCCGAGTAGCCCGTACCGCTGCGGGTAACGTCGAAGGAGAAGGTCTGGTTGGCGCCCTGGTCGGTTTCCACCAGGCTGGTGGCGGTGGGGGTCAGAGTGTAGGTGGTGTCGTCGTCGTAGATGGTGCCGCGGAGGTCCAGGGTGGTGGTCGGCGATGTGTAGCTGTTGCTGTAGTCGGTGTAGGAGCTCTGGAAGCGGACATAGGAACCCGCCACGTCGCCGGGGGCACTCAGACGGAGAGTGAAGGTCTCGTTGGCCTCCACGGTGGCGTCGTCGTTCAGGATGTCGGCCAGGGAGATGTTGTAGTTGTAGGTGCCGTAGGCGGTGGCCTGGGCGGCCAGGGTGATGTTGCCGCTGGTGTACAGGAAGTCGCCGGCTGCCGTGCTGCCGTTGATCAGGGTGTAGCTGACCACGATGTCGCTGTCGAGGCGCCCCGCCCGGTTGATAGTGAAGGTCAGCGGGTTGCCTTCGTAGGCGCTGGTCTGCACGTTGGTGTAGTAGCCGTTGGCGTCACCAGCGTAGGTGTCCCAGCCACCGACGAAGAGGCGGATGTCGTCGTTGCGTACATTGACCGTGACGCTGGCAGCGGTATTGTCCACGTTGGCGGGGCCGTAGCCGTTCTGGGTGCCGGCGCCATATACATCATAGAGCCAGCTCTCGCCCGCACTCGCCGAGACCACGTTGAAGGTGATCGGGGTCTCGCTTTCGACGTAGTTGTCACCATAGAAGGTGACGGTGACCTGCTTCTGGGTTTCCCCGGCGTTGAACACGACGTTGCCATAGGTGGCGTTCGAGGTGTATTCGTTGGTGTGGTTGGCGCCGCCGTAGGTCTTGACCAGTTCGTTGGCGGAGCCGCCCCAGTTGATGGCCGAGCCGCTGAGGTACCAGCCGACGGTGGTGGGGTAGTTCAGGGCGCCATCGAGCCCGGCCTGGTCGGTGCGGGTGATGGTGAAGGTGACGGTGTTGCCGTCGGCCGAGTTGTTGGCGCCGGTGCCTTCGAAGATTGTGGTGGTGCTGGCCGTAACGCTGATCAGAGGGTCGGCGTCGTTGTCATAGACGTAGGCGGTGTCTAGATAGCCGACGGATGGTGTTTCCAGGTCGTGATTGGCTTCGCCGGCGTCCACGTTGGTGGGGTTGCTGAGTACGATGCTCAGGTTTTCACGCCAGCTTTCGGTCCAGGTGTCGTCCAGGGTCTGGACGCTGATGGTCTTGGTGGTTTCGCCGTCTTCAAAAGTCAGGGTGCCGGTCCAGGCTCCGGCATTGAAGGTCGCCGTGCCGTTGCTGGTGGTCACGCCCGAAATGTCGCTGGGGTCGAGCTTGTACCAGCTGCTGGTGTTGGTATTGCCTTCGTTGGTGGTTTCGGAGCCGGGCAGGGTCAGTGACCAGTCCACGGTGTCGGTGCCGCGCGTGTCGCCTTGTCGCGTGATGGTGAAGGTGATGATGCTGCCCTCGGTAGCATCGTTGGCGCTGGCGTCGAAGCGGGTGTCGTCGTTGGTGAGGACAAGGTAGTTGTTGTTGTAGCCGGCGCCGTCCGGGTTGGCGTTGAAGCTGCTGCCACCGCTGGTGCCGGTGAGATAGACCCGGAAGGCCTCGTCGTACTCACCCACGTTGTCGCGGGCGGTGTAGACCTTGATGTAGCCCCACTCCTGGCCGTCGGCGAAGTTGAGCCGGCCGGAGGCAAAGCCGCCGTTGGTGCCCAGGGCATCCTGGCCGGGCTTGAAGTCGTTGATGTCGGTGGCGACGTAGCCGGCCACAGTGGTGCCGAGCTTCCATTCCACCCAGGCAGTGCCGGAGGTGGCGATGGTGCGGTGCACGGCAAAGATGTGCTCGACGTAGTCGTCGGTCGGGCCGCCGTCGGCCAGAGTGTCGCCTTCGAGCTTGCTGCTCACGTAGTTGAACGAGCCCGTTTCCCCGGTGTTGGCCAGATCACCCAGGTCGAACAGGGCTTCGTCCCGCTCGATTTCCCCGAACAGGTAGCCGGAGTTTGTGTTGCTGAGTTGGGCATTGTCGGCGACCCAGCTGCCAAGCGTGTAGCTGTAGAACGCGTTGCCGCCGTTGATACGGGGGTCATTGTGCACCGTGGTGACCTGATCCACGCCCGTGCCGCCGGACAGGGCGATCTGGAACCACTCGTCGTTCTCCACCACGTCGTCACCGGACACGGTGATGGTGATGGTCTTGCTGGTCTCGCCGCTGGCGAAGCTGACGGTGCCGGAGGGCAGGCTGCCGCCGAAGTCGCTGGCATTGGCGGAGTCTGCGGTGGTGCTCTCCTCCAGATCGAGGATGGTGGTGCCCTGCACCGCCCAGTTGAGGGACGAGGCCTTGTTGAGATCGCCGGAGCGGGTGAAGGTGACCGTGAAGGTGGAGGACTGGCCCGCCACCGTCTCGGCGACGCGCATGTCGTCGATGGAGGCGGTGATCTGGGTGTCGTCGTTCTGGATGGTGCTGGTGTAGCTGCCGGTGGCGCCGATGGAACTGCCGGCGTTGGCACCGCTCAGGTTGATGTTGAAGGTTTCGTTGTTTTCGATGCTGCCCACGCCGGTGTCACCGTAGGCATAAACGGTGATGGTCTGGGTAGTGGCGCCGGAGTTGAAGGTGAGCGTGCCACTGGGCGTGATGTTGGCGTTGCTGCCGTTGGAGAAGTCGTAGATGTTGGTGGTGACGTGGCCCACACCCCAGTTCACCGTGTTGGTCTGGCTCAAGTAGCCGGTGCGGGTGACGGTGTAGGTCATGGCCGTGCCGGTGAAGCCGTTGTCACCTTCCACCACCGAGGCGGTGCCGGCGGTGATGTTGAACTCGGCGTCGTCGTTGCGCACGTAGCCGTCGGCGGAGCCATCCAGGATTTCGGTGCCCGCGGACGGGTTGGACAGGTTGACCCGCAGGGTTTCGTCCCCTTCCAGGGTGCTGTCGCCGGCAATGCGCAGGGTGATGGTCTTGCTGGTCTCGCCGCTGGCAAAAATCAGGGTGCCGTATGGAATCCCATTACCGTCCTTCGAGACGCCGGCTGGCTGGCTGGCGTAGAAGTCTGTGCCATTCACGGCATTGGCAATGCTTGCATCCACCGCCCAATTCACCGTGGAGGTCTGGGACGAATTCCCTGAGCGGGTGACCGTGAAGGTGAAGTCCACGTAGGTGGAGTTGCCTTCGTTCTTGTCGGCGAGCAGCGGGGAAATGGTCAGGCCGGCGTCGTCGTTGGTGAGCACCGTGGACGCGGCGGCGGTGACGATGTTGCTGTTTGCCGGTGCGTTGGACAGGGTGACGGTCATCGTCTCGTCGGATTCGACGGTGGAGTCACCCTTGATGTTGACCACGATGGTGGCGCTGGTCTGGCCGTCGGCGAAACTGACCGTGCCGGTGGATGCCTGGCCAGCAGCCAGGTCGGTGCCGGTGGCGAAGCCGTTGGTTCCGGTGATGGTCCAGGTCAGGTCACGGGCACCGTCGAGGGAGCCGGTACGGGTCACCGTATAGGTGATTGTGCTGTCGGTGTTGCCCTCGGCCCGGGTGGTGGTGGCAGTGCTGATGCTGAAGTTGTCGTCGTCGGTGAGCAGGACCGTGCTCTTGCTGCCGTCACCCGGCTGGATGGTGCCGTTGACGGGCGTGCCCAGTACCACCTGCAGGGTTTCGTCGCTCTCGATGGTCAGGTCACCCTGGACGTTGAGGGTGATGGTCTTGCTGGTTTCGCCAGCAGCAAAGCTGACGGTGCCGCTGGGCAGCCCGCTGTTGGTGCCGAGCGCGTCCTGGTTGCCGACGAAGTCGGCGGTGGTGAGCCCGGCCGCGGCGGCGAGGGCCCAGGTGACGCTGCCGCTGCCGCTGGTGTCGCCGTTTCGGGTGACGGTGAACACCACAGGGGTGGTGCCGCTGCCACCTTCGGCGATGTTGGCCGGGGCGCTCAGCACGAAGTTGGTGTCATCGTTGGTGATGATCGTGCTGGCGGTGGACGTACCAAGGGTGGTGTTGGCGGAGGGGTTGCTGAGGGTGAGGGTGAAGGTCTCGTTGTTGGCCTCGGCAACGGTGTCGCCGCTGACGTTGAAGGTCACCGCCAGCTCGCTGACGCCCACTCCGAAGGTGAGGGTGCCGGTGGGCAGTACGCCGCCGGCCACATCGGCTGCGTTGGCGCCGTTGCTGCCGGTGACGGCGTAGTCCACGGTGGCGGCGACGCTGAGATCGCCGCTGCGGGTGATGGTATAAGCCACCTGGGTCGTGCCGCTGTTGCCTTCGGCAATGGCGGCGTTGGCGGCGCTGACGGAGAAGCGCTGGTCGTCATTGACGATGCGCCCGGTGGCGGTGGCGTCGACGATTGTCTGTGCGGTGTTGCCGACGTCGAGTAGATGGGCGTTGCTGATGGTGACGGTAAAGCCTTCATCGAGCTCTACGGTCAGATCGCTGGCCACGCTGATGCTGATGGTCTTGGTGGTTTCGTTGGCGGCGAAGGACAAGGTGCCGGCGGGCAGGCTGCCGCCGAAGTCGGCTGCGTCGGCCGCGCTGGCACCGCTGCCGGTGACCGCCCAGTCCACGGTGGCGGCTTCGTTGACGAAGCCGGCACGGGTCACGGTGAAGGTATAGGTGGTGGTGCCACTCTGGCCTTCGGCCTTGTCCGCACTGGCGGCGGCGATGGAGAAGCCGGTGTCGTCGTTGGTGATGGTGGCGCTGGCGGTGGTGCCGGTGAGGGCGGTGTTGGCCCCGGCCGGCTGCAGGACGATATTGAAGGATTCGTCCAGTTCCACCTGGTCGTCGGTCTTGACCTGCACGGTGACGGTGGCCGTGTTGGCTCCGGCGGCAAAGCTGACGGTGCCTGAGGGCAGGCCGCCATTGGAGCCCAGAAGATCCTGGCCGGTGATGAAATCGCCAATGGAGGCAGAGTTGGTGCCGCCCGGCAGTTCGAGCATCCAGTCGATGTCCTGGGCCTGGGATAGGTCGCCACCCCGGGTGACGGTGAAGGTGAAGGCGGTGGAGGCGCCGTCGCCGGTGTTGCGTTCGGCCTGGATGGGGGTGGTGGCCGTGATGCCGAAGGTCGAGTCGTCGTTAATGACGTCGGTGCTGGCTGTGCCGGTGGTGATGTAGGTCCGGTCGTGGGCCGGGTTGCCGACCGGGTTGGAGAGCGTGATGAGGAGGGTTTCGTCGCTCTCGTTCAGATCATCGCCGGTCTGGGTGAGGCTGATGACCTTGACGGTTTCATTGGCCGCGAAGCTGAGGGTGCCCGACAGGGGCGTGCCGACGCCGAAATCGTCGGCGTCCATGCCGCTGGCAGCCCAGTCGATGACGACGGGCGAGGCTGTGTCGCCCGTGCGGGTGACGGTGAATTGCAGCACGCGGGACTGGCCGGCGCTGCCTTCGAGCACGGATGTGGCACCGGCGCTGATGCTGATGCCGATATCGTCGGCCACGATGCTGCCGGTGGCGCTGGGGGTGACGATCTCGGTGTTGCCGTCGGCGCCCGACAGGGTGATGGTGAAACCTTCGGTGCTTTCGACCGTGGTGTCGCCGCTGCTGTATACCGTGATGGTCTGGGTCAGCACACCCGGTGCGAAGCTCAGGCTGCCCGAGGGCAGGGTGCCGCCGAAGTCGGCTGCATCGACAGGCTGGCCGCCGCTGCCGGTGAGGGCCCAGTCGACGGTGGTGGTGCCGGTGGTGACGCCGGTGCGGGTCACGGTGAAGGTGTGGGCCTGGGTGCCGCTGTCGCCCTCCACGAGGGCGGTGCTGGTGGCGCTGATGGAGAGGCCGGTGTCGTCGTTGACGATGGTGCCGGTGGCGCTGGCCGTGCCGATGGTGGAGCCGGTGGCCGGGCTTGACAGGGTAACGGTGAAGTCTTCGTCGCGTTCGTCGGAGTAATCGCCGGCGACCTGCACGGTGATGGTCTTGCTGACTTCGTTGGCAGCAAAGCTGAGCAGGCCGGAGGGCAGCGTGCCACCGACAAAATCGCTCGCATCGGCAGCGTGGGTGCCACTGCCTGCGACGCTCCAGGCCACCTGACCGGCGCGGGTCAGATCACCTGTACGGGTGACGACATAGGTGAAGCTGGTCACCGCGCCATTCACCCCTTCGCTGGCGATGCCACTCTGGACAGCGATGTGGAACTGGTGGTCGTCGTTGATCAGGGTTCCGGTGGCGGTGCCGTTGGCCACGGTGGCGCCCGGCTCGGGGCTGCCCAGGGTCAGGGTCAGGCCCTCGTTGGCTTCCAGGTCGGAGTCGCTGGCGATCTGCAGCACGATCTCCTTGCTGCTCTCGCCCGGTGCGAAGGTGATGGAGCCGACGGGCAAAACGCCACCCACGAAGTCGGCGCCGTCTACCGGATTGGCACCGCTTCCGCTGATGCTGTAGGTGATGGTGTCGCTGCCATCCAGATCACCGCTGCGCTGGACGGTGTAGCGGAGTTCGGTAAGACCGCCGCTACCTTCCTCAATGGCGGCAGAGGGTAGCAAGGTGATGATGACGTCGTCGTTGCGGATCAGGCCGGCGGATTCGCCGATGGAAATCTCGGAGCCAGCGGAGGGGTTGGATAGACGGACTGTGAAGCCTTCGTTGGCTTCGACGACATGATCGGGGGTGAGCGGCAGGTTCACCACCAGGCTGTTCACCCCGCGACCAAATTCCAGCCTGCCCGAGAATTGGGTGCCGGGCAGGAAGTCGCTGGCATCGACGCCGTTCAGCGCCGCAAATTCCAGGACCCAGTCTACGCTGGCGACCACCGTCAGGTCACCGGTTCGGGTCACGGTAAAGCTGGCTTGGCGTGGGCCGTTGCTATTGCCTTCGTTGGTGGTGAGGGCCGTGCCATCGAGCACAAACCCGGAGTCGTCGTTGAGCACGATGCCGATGGCGCTGCCCTGGAGCACCATGGTTCCCGGGGTGCTGCTGGTGATCGAAACGGTGAAGTCTTCCCGGGTTTCCAGATGGCTGTCGGGGGTCGGAGTGATGGCGATGACGATCTCGCTCTGGCCCGGGGCAAAGGTGACCGTGCCGGAGGGCAGGGTGCCTCCGAAGTCGGCGGCATTGGTTGGGTTGGCGCCGCTGCCATTGACCTGCCACTCGACGGTGGCGGTACCGGACAGGTCACCTACGCGGGTGATGGCGAACAGTTGGGGTTGGTCAACGGCCGAGCCTTCCTTGCGGACGGCGTCACGGGCGACGATGGAGATGGCTTGGTCGTCCGGGTCGATCACGGCGAGCGCCGTGCCGACGTCGATCTGGGTGTTGGCGTTGAGTGGGTTGAGGGTGAAGGCGAAAGTCTCGAAACCCTCCAGGATGCTATCGCCGGACAGGTCCACGTAGACGATCTTGCTGGATTCGCCAGCGGCGAAGCTGACCGTGCCGGTGAGGGCCTGGCCGGGGGCGAAGTCGTCGGGCGTGGTGGGTGATTCGCCGTAGCCAGAGATGCTGTAGCCGATGGCGCCCGCCTGGCTCAGATCGCCGGCGCGGGTGACGTTGAAGGCCTGACGCCCGCCGGTGCCGTTGCCCTCAAGGGTGGACGGGGTGACGGCGGCGACATTGAAGAGAGTCTCGTCGGTGTAGATGTTGCCATAGGCTTCACCGTTGATGATCTGCACGCCGGGGGGCGGATTGACGAGCACAATGCCGAAGGTCTCGTCGTACTCCTGCAGTGCGTCGCCCTGCACATAGACGGTGACGGTCTTGGAGATCTCATTTGCGCCGAAGTGGAGACTGCCACTGGGCAGGCCCTCGTTTCCGCCCAGCGCGTCCTGGCCACTGACGAAGTCGTTGGCGTCGGCTGCGCGTACCCCCACGCGCACGAAGCGCCAGGAGATGTCGGCTTCCTGGCCGAAGGTTTCGGAGCGGGTGACGTGGAAGGTCAGGGCGACCTGGGTGCCGGCGGCCCCTTCGACAACATTGAGTGTGTCTCCAACCAGGCTGAAGCCCACGTCGTCATTGATGATGTTGGTGGATGCCACCGCATCCCCCAGGCGCAGGTTACCTTGGGGGTTGGACAAGGTGGCGGTGAGCACGGCGTCGGGCTCGACGATGCGGTCACCAGCAAAGGCCACGGTAATGACACGGCTGGTTTCACCCACCGCGAAGTTGACCGTGCCGGAAGGCAGGGTGCCGCCGAAGTCGGAGGCGGGCAGACCACTGACAGACCAGTCTACGGAGGATGCTGCGCTGCCGTCAGCGCGGCTGATGGTGAAGCTGACCTGGGTCTGGGTGCCCGTGTCGCCTTCAAGCACCTGGGTGGCGTTCGCGGAGATGGATACCAGGCTGTCGTCGTCCAGCACGACCGTGCTGGCGGTGGCGATCCCCAGATGCAGGTTGGGGCCTGGATTGGAGAGGGTTACGACAAGGGTCTCGTCAGGCTCAATGCTTCGATCACCGACGATGGGCACGGTGATGGTTTTGCTCAGTTCGCCAACGGCGAAGGTGACGGTACCGCTGGGCAGGGGGCCGCCTACGTCGGCCTCGTCGAGTCCGCTGGCGACCCAGTCCACCGTGCTGGTGGCAAGGCCGTTGTCGCGGGTGAGGGTGAAACTGATGAACTGGGTGTCGCCTTCGTCCCCTTCGGGCACGTCAACGGCGACGGCGGCGATGCTTACGGTGGCGTCGTCGTTGAGCACGGTGGTGCTGGCGCTGCCGACCCCGATGCCCAGGCTCTGGCCGGGGTTGGACAGGGTGACGGTGAGGCTCTTGTCTACGTCGATGACGTGGTCGCCGGTGAAGCTGACGGTGATGGTCTTGCTGGTTTCGCCGACCCCGAAACTGACGGTGCCGCTGGGCAGGGTGCCGCCGAAGGCCGCGGCATCGAGGCCGCTGACGGCCCAGTCCACGGTGCTGGCGTTGAGGCCGATGTCGCGCACCACGTTGAAGGTGAGGGTCCGGGTGTCGGCTTCGCCCCCTTCGGCGATGGACGTGGTGACGGCGCTGATGTTGACGGTGGCGTCGTCGTTGAGGATGGTGGTGACGGCGCTGGCCGTGGCCAGGGTGAGGTTGGGCCCCGGGTTGGACAGGGTGACGGTGAGGATTTCGTCGGCCTCGGGGGTGCCGTCGCCGGTGAGGGTCAGGGTGATGGTCTTGGTGGTTTCGCCGATGGCGAAGTCCACGGTGCCCGAGGGCAGGGTGCCACCGAAGTCGGCGGCGTTGACGCCCGATACGGTCCAGTCAACGGTGCTGGCAAAGCCGGACTGGGTGCGGGTGACGGTGTAGGTGAGGGTCCGGGTGTCGCCAGTGAAGCCTTCGACCACGCTGGCCTGATCGGCGCTGATGCTGACGCTGCCGTCGTCGTTGAGCACTTCGGTGGACGCAGAGGCCGGGGGGATGTCATTGCCGCCGAGGGTCACGGTGACCGTTTCATCGGGTTCGACAAGACGGTCGCCTGCGAGAGGCAGGGTGATGGTCTTGCTGGTTTCACCGGGTGCGAAGTCGAGGGTGCCGGAGGGCAGTACGCCGCCCACAAAGTCCGAGGCATCCATGCCGGAGGCACTCCAGCTCACTTGGTCGGCGCCCACGGAATTGCTGCGGGTGACGGTGTAGGTGAGAAGCTGGGTGCTGCCCTGGTCGCCTTCGCTGACGCTCGTCTGGTTGGCGATGATGCTGAAGGTGCCGTCGTCGTTGAGCACTGTGGTGCTGGCGCGGTCGGTGCCCAGGCTGAGATTGGCGCCCGGGTTGCTGAGAATCACGCTGAGGGTTTCGTCCGCCTCGATGGTCCGGTCGCCGCTGAGGGTGATTTCGATGACCTTGATGGTTTCGCCGTTGGCAAACTGCAGGCTGCCGGCGGGCAGGGTGCCACCGAAATCGGCGGCGTCCATGCCGTTGAGGGTCCAGTCCACCGACGATGCGCCGACGCCGGTGCTGCGCACCACCGTGAAGCTGAGGATCTGGCTGCTGCCGGTGTGCCCTTCGACGACGCTGCCCTGGCCAGCACTGATGCTCACCGTACCATCGTCATCGACGACCTGGGTGCTGGCAGTGGGCTGGTCGATCACCAGGCCCTGGCTGGGGGACTGGAGCTGCAGGGTGACACTGCGGTTGGCCTCAATGCTCCGGTTGCCGGTGAGAGGGATGCTGATGCGTGCTTCGGTTTCCCCAGCGGCAAAGCTAACCGTGCCCGTGAGAGCACCGTCGGCAAGCTGGCTGACGTCGATACCGGTGAGCGTCCATTGGGCCGATGCGGCAGTGAAAGGGTTGTCGCGGGTCACCACGAAGACCAGCACGCCGGCGCTGCCGGTATCGCCTTCGAGCACCTGGGGCTGGGCGGCGCTGACGCTGGCGTGACTGTCGGTAATGGTGGCGGGAGGGGGAGCCTCATTGCTGCCGGGAGTGCCGTTGGGGGTGGTGGACGGGGTGCCACCGATGCCCGAGAACAGGCTGCTGCCGGTGCCGTTGCCATCCCCCGCGCTGAAAGTGCTGAAGACGCCCAGGCCTCCACCGCTGACGCCACCCGTGCCCTGGCTGGCGAGACCGCTGCCGGTGCCGGAGCTGCTTCCGCCCAGCACACCGGGGTTCATGCCGTCCAGGGTCAGAACGGACAGCTCGGTGGGGGTGCCGGGGCGCGGCATGCCGCTGCCGGTGGCGTCGCCGGTGAGCTGGGTGCGTTCGGGGGCCAGGGGGCCGGATTGGGTGCTGCTGCCTTCACCGGTCAGGCCGGTGATTTCGGGGCGGTAGGTGCTGTCGAGAGGGGCGGGCGGGGAGAACTGGCTGCCGGACTGGCTGCCCCGCGGGCCGCTGTCGCCCTGGCCGGGGTTGAACGGGTTGCCCTGGCCGCCGAAACCGTCACCCGGGTTGCTGCCGGGGGGGCGCAGCCCGTCACCCCCCTGCAGGAAGGAGGGCAGACGGTCGCCGAGCAGGTTGCGGGCGATTTCGAAGGGGCTGAACGGACTGCCGGCATCCCGGCCGCCCGTGGAGAGCAGGATCTGTTGCGACATGTCCTTCGCTGCAGCCGGGCTGAGGCCCGCCTTGACGAGGGCCGCCTCGGCACGGGCGATGGCCTGTTCGAGGGAGGCCACGCCCTGCTGCGGTCTGCCGGCGAGAAAGTCGGTGACGATCTGAATGGCGCGGGCAAGGGTGTCGATCTGGGGATTGGTCTGGTCAGCCATTTCCTGCTACTCCTGGTGCAGCAACACGCCCGCCGACTATGTATTGGGGGCTGGACGTGGCTCTAGCGGTCTGGAAAATCCGGGGAGGTCTGTATTGGCACGCCTGCAGCAGCGGAGCTTGGCGGGCGTGCCGTGGGACTTGCCCTATTTATTGGCGGAGGTGTTGAAGGCGCCGTCGGTGCTGAAGGGCAGCAGCTTGTCGGCAGGGATCACCAGGCCCGGGTTGCGCACCACGTCGGGGTTGAGCCCCCCGATGGCACGCAGCAGGCGATAGGAGGCGATCACCTCATCCACGCGGGCCGCTGCGGCGTCGCTCTGGGCGTTGATCAGGGCCACTTCGCCGTTGAGCAGATCAAGCAGGGAGCGCCGGCCGAGCTCGCGCTCCTTGCGGGCGAGTTCGAGGAAGTTGCCGGAGATCTGGGCCTGGTTGATCAGATAGTTGGTGCGTTCCCGGGCAGTCTGCCAGCCAACCCAAGCGTTGCGGCCTTCTTCAAGGGCCTGGACGCGGACGTAGCCCGCCTTTTCCTTGGCGGACAGGACCGACAGGTCGGCGGCCTCGGTGACGCGAGCCGCCTTCATGCCCAGGTCGAGGGTCCAGTCAAAGCGGACCATCGCCTTGGTGTCGTTGCGGTCGCCCTTGATGCCGTCGTAGTCCTGGTAGTGGATCTGGTTGAGCTGCAGGGCCAGACGCGGCATCAGCTCCCGGGCACGCTGTACGTGCCGTTCGGCGAGGGTCACTTCGGCCCGGCCGTCTGCGGCGACTACGTCCGGGTTCTGCTTGAGGATGATGTCGGCGATCTCGGCTTCGGAACGGGGCAGCCGGGCCTCGGGCACGCCCACGGCCTGCAGCCCGGCCAGGTCGACCGGGGTTTCGCCGAAGACGGCGCGGTAGCGGTTGCGGGCCTCGCTCATGCGGCTCTCGGCGATCACTCGACGGGCTTCGGCGCCGGCGAGCTGGGCTTTGGCCTGCAGCACGTCGGTGGCGTAGCCGCGGCCGGCTTCCATACGGGCGTTTTCGAGGGAGGTCTGACGTTTGATGTTGAGTTCAGACTGCTGGGCGTAACGCAGGGTGCGATCAGCGCGGATGATCTGCAGCTGGGCCTCGATGGCTGCCAGGACCAGATTCTGGCGCTGCAAGTCCCGCTCCTTGCCTTCCTTGTCGAGAATGGTCTCGGCGGCCTGGACTCGCAGGCCGGTATGGCCGAAGTCGGTGATGAGCTGATTGAGGCCGACATTTACGTCGGAAGGGTCAAAATTGCCCTTGGTACCGATGTCCCGGTCGATATGCTGTCGGCCGATGCCGGCGCCGACGGTGAGCTTGGGGAAATAGGCGGTCTTCTCGACGCCGATCTGGGCATTGGCGGTTGCCACGTCGGCATCCACCATGCGCATCAGGTTGTGTTCCTTGAGAATGCGGTCAAGCTTTTCGGGGAAGTTCTCGGCGGCGTGGGCGCTCCCGATGCACAGGATGGAGCCCGCGAGGGCGGCGACGGCGATCAGGTTGTGCTTATGGCCCATGGCGCTGGATTTCACGGCAGACATCTGGAAACTCCCTGGTTTTTTGAGTTCGGCTTTGAAAAGCACGGTGCGTACTCCTCCACCGTATCAAACATGGCATATTTGAAACTTACAAAAACTTACATTAAGGCATGCAAGCTTCCTTGACCCTGCGTTTATTTGTCTTGCGGAATTCTGCGCGGCTCCTGGACGGGGGCCGCGTTTGCCGGACCGGATATGAGGTTTGTCCGGGCGTGATTCGGCGGGTGTTCGTTTCTCTGTTTGCTGCTTGCGCCGGGTTGTTCTTCGCCGGTCTGTGTGTGGCTGATGGTCGGAGTGCCGACGTGCCTCTGGTGTTGCTTAACGGTAGGGCGGACGCATTCCTGTATAGCGGTGTGTGGCTTGATTCCGGCAAGCGCGCCGACATCGTTGATGTGGTGGCACACCCCGAACGCTTTACCCCGCCCGAGGGGCCGGAAGAGCAGGTCATTAACGCGGGCTATAAGGACGCCATAGTGTGGATCCGGGTCCCTGTGCATGTGGCCGCGGACGCTCCCCGTGACTGGTTGCTGGAGGTGGGTTACCCCACACTGGATCAGGTGACCCTTTACCGGCGCGAGGCGTCGGGTCAATGGCGCGCTGTCGAGTCGGGCGATTTCGTGCCACGTTCGCGGCGGCCGTTCGAGCACCACAATCTGGTCTTTCCGCTGCTACTGGAGCCCGGGGCCGAAGAGGTGATGTTTCTGCGCGTCGAATCCCAGGGGAACCTGACCATCCCCCTGACTTTCTGGCAGCCGAAGGATCTCCTCGCCGCTGATCGCAGTCTGTATGCCTGGCAGGCTCTGTATTTTGGGGCGCTGCTGGCCTTGCTCAGCTATAACCTGATGCTGTTTCTGGCTATCCGGGACCCCCTTTACCTGACCTACTCCCTGATGGTGCTGGGGATGGGCAGCGGCCTTCTGACGATGAAGGGCTTTGGCAGCCTGTTGCTCTGGGGTGACGCCGTCTCCCTGGACAATGTGGCCTTTCCTCTGTCCTTGGCCCTGTGCGGGCTGGCGGGGGCACTGTTTACAAGGCGCTTCCTGGATTCGCGGCATCGGGCGCCGCTGCTGGATCGGGTCGTCCTCGTCCTGACGGCTTTGTTTGCGGTGGAGACCTTGTCTGGTTACTGGTTGCCCTACGCCCTGCTGGCTCGTCTGGTGAGTGCCACGGGTTTGTGCTTTTCGGTGGTGGCAGTGGTGCTGGCGCTACAAAGCCTGATCAGGGGGCAGCGCTCTGCGCGCCTGTTTCTGGCAGGGTGGTTGTTGTTGCTGGTAGGCGTGGCGGTCACGGCCTTGAGAAACTTCGGCTGGTTGCCGACCAATGCGCTGACCAGCAACATCATGCAGATTGGCTCTGCTCTCGAGATGCTGCTCCTGTCGCTGGCGTTGGCGGATCGCATCAACAGCCTGCGCCAGGAAAAGGATCTGGCGCATGCCGATGCGGTACGGGCAGAGCGGAAGCTGGTCGATACGCTGCGCGACTGGGGTGTATCCCTTGAGCGGGAAGTCGTGCGTCAGACCCACGAACTCCGCCAGGCCAATCTGCGTCTTGCTGCCAGTGAGGCGATCGAACGTCGCGGACGTGAGGAGCAGACCCATTTCATCGCCATGATTGCCCATGACATCCGTACCCCCCTCGCCATCATCAAGGCGGCCGTGCAATCCCTTCAGGATATGGATGCCTCGCCCCCGCCGCCCGAGCATCAAAAGCGCTACGACCGGATCCAGCGTGCCCTGCAGCGTCTGAATGCGTTGTTGGAAATCGCCCTGATGCAGGATCGAACCAACGTGGACGACTGGCGGATGGAGATGGCTGAGATTCAGCTTGGCGCACTGACGGAGGAGTTGCTTCAGCTCCTGAGTCCGGCCGACGAGGCCCGTCTGTGTTGTCGACTCGCCGACGGACTTCCGGCATTGCGGGGGGATCCGCGAATGCTCCGCGTGATGCTGCTCAATATTGTAGAGAATGCGCTGAAGTACAGCCCCCGGGAGTCAGACGTGCGCCTGGAGATCGAGACGGGCATCCACGCCGGTTCGGCAGGTGTGTTTATCAGGGTCATTGACCATGGGCCAGGCATTGCACCGGGGCAGGAAGAGCGAATCTTCCAAAAGTACTATAGAAGCCCGGATGCGGTAGGGCAGCCGGGCCTGGGGATCGGCCTGTTCCTCGCGCGCTTCATCTGCCGACGTCACGGCGGGATCCTGCATGTCGTGGCGCGCTCCGGGGAGCTTGGAGCCTGCTTCGAAGCCTGGCTGCCGCTGGAGAAGGGGGATGGAGCATGAGTCCACGTCTGGCGCTGGTGGAGGATGACGAGGATCTCCGCGATGAAATGTGCTTTCAGCTGGGCAGGGCAGGCTTCGATGTCTTCGGCTGTGAGGACGGAGTGAGCCTGGATCGGCATCTCGCTAATAGCGGATGTGAGCTTGTCGTGATGGATCTGGGCCTGCCCGGTGAGGACGGGTTGTCCATCTCCGCTCGGCTTCGCGCCTCCCGCCCCGGTTTGGGTTTGGTGATGTTGACTGCGCGAGGTCGTCTGCAGGACCGCCTGGATGGCCTGGACCGCGGCGCAGACGCCTATCTGGTCAAGCCAGTGGATACGCGGGAGCTGATTGCGGTGATACAGACAGTGCTGAGACGCTTGGCGGCACCGGCTTCGCCTCTCGGCCGGCAGGAATGGCTTCTGCGGTACAGATCGCTGGAGATCGTCTCGCCGGAGGGGCGGGTTATATCGATCTCCGGCATGGAGGTGATTCTCCTTCGTGAGTTGGCCAAGACGGGCACCGAAGTCGTTGCTCGCCGGCAGCTGATCGAGGCGCTTGGGCATGACTACCTGCTATTCGATCAACGCCGGTTGGATACTGCGATGAGCCGCCTGCGCCACAAACTGGAAGAGGTGTCACCGGACAAGAGTCCGATCCGTGCAGTAAGAGGTGTCGGCTATGTATTTGCCACGCCCTTGCGAGAGGACGACGAGACTGTCTAGGTCCCCGGTGCTGAACAAGTCAGGGGGGCAAGGGCAGTGCATAGGGTGGCGGTGTTTGTGACGTTCAAGATTTATTTTCTTAATCTTGTTGACACGTGGTGATTGTTGTTTATAATTCGGCCTCTCTTCGCTGCGGCGCACGATGAAGTGCTCCGGAGCGGTGAAGAGGAAGGTGTCGCGGGGTAGTGTTGCGATGCTGGCGTTAAGTAGATTGTTTCGGTGGTTAAGAAGTTTTCG
>NZ_JAQVCN010000127.1 GCF_028689785.1 Zoogloea sp.
TGTCCGTACCGGCTGAATTTTGACCAGGTGTACCGGTTGAAATTTGACCAGGCCTGATAGCCGCTTGTCATTGGTGCGGCTGTGGATAAGTCTATCCCAGATTTCCTCCCTTTCTGAAGCGTTGTGGTTGCCCGGCATTCGTCGGCTAAGGCTGGGGGGGCGCGGGGAAATCCGTGGAGGGCGTAGCCCGGAACGGATTTCCCCGCGCGGCGGCGCTCAGAACGGCTCGGCCGGCTTGGACCGCCGGGTGTGCTCCCGCGCTTTGATGCGGGAGGTTGCCGTGGCGCTGCTATGCCGGAAACGGTAGGACTCGTTGCCGGTCTCGACGATGTGGCAGTGATGGGTCAGGCGGTCCAGGAGCGCCGTGGTCATCTTGGCATCGCCGAAGACGCTGGCCCATTCCCCGAAGGCGAGGTTGGTGGTGATCATGACGCTGGTGTGCTCGTAGAGCTTGGAGAGCAGATGGAAGAGCAAGGCCCCGCCCGCCTGGCTGAAGGGCAGGTAGCCGAGCTCGTCCAGGACCACCAGGTCGACGTTCAGGAGGCTATGGGCGATCCGCCCCGCCTTGCCGACCGCCTTCTCCTGCTCCAGGGCATTGACCAGATCCACGGTAGCGAAGAAGCGCACCCGCCGGCCGTGCCGGGCAATCCCGGAAACGCCCAGGGCGGTGGCCAGGTGCGTCTTGCCGGTACCGGGACCACCGATGAGCACCACGTTGTGGGCCACCTCGGTGAAGGCGAGGTCCGCAAGCTCGCTGATCAACCGCCGGTCCACCGGTGAGGACTCGAAGTCGAACCCGGCCAGGTCCCGGTGCAGCGGGAAGCGGGCCGCCCGCATCTGGTAGGCGATGGAACGCAGCCCCCGGTCATCGCTTTCCGCTTGCAGGAGATGCTCGACCAGCCAGCGGGAGGCATCCAGGCTCGCCCCGCCTCCCTGGGCCACCAGGTCGGCCCAGGCGCTCGCCATGCCGTAAAGCCGCAAGGATTTCAGTTCAGCGCCGAGGTCACGCATGGTCGGCCTCCTTCCGGCGCAGTCGGTCGTAGCGGCCGGTGTCGGCCAGCGGGGCCTCCTTGACCTGCAGGAGCGTGGCGACGGGTCCTGGGGGCAGCGCCGAGTTGAGCCGCCCCAGAACATTGAGGATGTGCTCGGCACTGACCAGGCCGGACTCCAGCACCAGATCGACCGCCACTACAACGGCCTCCAGCCCGGCCCGGGGGACGGCAGCGAGTACCTGGCTCATCACCCGGTCTCCGCCTTCGCGTTGAAGGAGGAGCCGCTGCAGGCGCCGCAAGGCTTCCGGTAGGTCACCGAAGGGCGCGCCGTTCCGGAGTACGCCGGGTTTCCTTTCCGCGAGCCCGATGTAGTGCTGCCAGTCGTAGCGGGTCTGGCCCCGCTCGAAGAGCCGGGGGTGGCTCGCCACCACAGTATCGCCATGGACGACTTCCACCCGTTCCGGGTAGAGGCGCTTGCTGATCAGCTTCCCCGCCAGTTCGCAGGGCACCGAGTAGTGGTTGCGGGCAATGCTCACCAGGCAGGTGCTGGATACCCGCCCGGCCTCTTCGACGTAGCCGTCAAAGGGGGTCACCATGGGCATCAGGTGGGGCGCTTCGTGCTCCAGCATCTCGGCAACCGTCAGTTCCCGGTACTCGGGGTGGCGTACCTCCTGCCACAGAACCCGGCAGCGCCCCAGCAACCAGGCGTTGAGTTCGGCGAAGCTGCCGAAGCGGTGTTTCCCGGCCTCCTGCCAGATGCGCCGCCGGCTGTCCTGGACGTTCTTCTCCACCACGCCCTTCTCCCAGCCCGACGCGACATTGCAGAAGTCGGCCTCGAACAGGTAATGGGAGCACAGGGCGCTGAAGCGGGCATTGACTACCCGTCCCTTGCCTTTCTTCACCTTGTCCACGGCGGTCTTCATGTTGTCGTAGATGCCCCGCCGCGGGATCCCGCCCAGGGCCAGAAAGCTCCGGGTGTGGGCGTCGAACAGCATCTCATGCCCCTGGCTGGGGTAGGCCACCAGGACGAAGGCCCGGCTCGCGCACAGCTTCAGGTGGGCCACCAGGAGCTTCCTCCACACCCCGCCGATGACCAGCCCTTCCTCGCTCCAGTCGAACTGGAAGGCTTCCCCTAACCCGAATTTCAGGGGAACGAAGGCGCGGGTCGGGGCGCGGGCGCCAGCGTCCTGGTGCCAGCGCCGGATGAAGTCTGTCACTGCCGTGTAGCCGCCACCGTAGCCCACCGCCTTCAGTTCGGCGTGGAGCACGAGCGCCGTGCGCCGGTCCCGCTTCGGTCGATGAGCGTCCGCTTCCAGGGCTTGCCGCAACGTGGCTTCAAATGCCGCCAGTTTCCCCGTTGGACCTCGCCGCCGGTACTTGGGCGCCACCGCTTGCGGCGCCACAAGCCATTTCTTGATGGTGTTGCGCGACAACCCCGTCCGCCGCGCTATCTCCGACCGGGACAACCCGTCCCGGTAAAACATCCTTCTGATCCTGCCCAACATCTCCATGGTGATCACCCCGTTTCCTCTGCCTAAAAATTAGGCAGGATAGGTCAAACACCCTGGTCAGTTTTCGGCCGGTATACACCCCTTTTGCTGGTCAGTTTTCGGTCGGCGTCAACA
>NZ_JAQVCN010000031.1 GCF_028689785.1 Zoogloea sp.
CGGCTGAAGCGCTGGATGTTGGCGGGCAGCGGGCCGCTGCGTCCATTGGCGTGGCGTGCCCACCAGTCGGTGCTGCCGGCCTCCTGGATGAGGGCGATGGGCTCGTCGTTGACCACCGCGGCGCTGGCCCGGACGATTTCATCGTGGCTGGCCTCGAAGGTCCAGCCCAGTTCGCGGCCCAGCAGGTCCACCGCCAGGGTTTGGCGGGCATCCGACGCGGTAGTGAGCACCGGTGTGGCGTCGAGGGCCTGGGACAGGACGCCAGCGAGGGCGTTGGCGCCGCCCAGGTGGCCTGACAGCATGGGAATGACGAAGCGCCCGGCCTCGTCAATCACCACTACACCGGGATCGGATTCCTTTTTGACCAGGTAGGGTGCTACCAGCCGCACCATGGCACCGAGGGATACGATGGCAACGATGCCGTCAAAGTTGGAGAACAGGATGGGGATCTGCTCGGCGGTCTTGCCGGCGTAGCAGGCGTGGGCGCCGGGGGCTGCGGCTGCGGCCTCGGCGGCGAATTTTTCGGGGGCGAACAGCCGGGCGCCAGGCAGCGCGGCAACCACGTGGCCGGCCAGGGCGATGCCGTGTCGGGTGATGGAAACGACGGCGATGCGGTCGTGGGAGAAAGGCAGGTGCTGGGTCATCGGGGGCTCGCTGAGATGAGGGCTTCGGGGGCGGGTGTCAGGGCCGGCTGGCGCTTGCGGCAACCCCGGCGCAGCTCGCCGCGTACCCGTTTGGGGTTCTGGACGAGTAGCAGCGAGAGATAGTTCACCTTTTCGCCAGCCAGGGTCGCCACGTTGCGGACGATGCGTTCGTCGGGTGAGCCGACCTTCTCGACGAAGCAGCTGGTGGCCAGCAGTTGGCGCCGGTCCAGCAGTTCGAGCACCTCGTCGAGGAGCGGCTTGACCTTGAGCAGCACCAGGGTGTCGAACTCGTCGAGGAGGTGGTCGATCAGTTGGACCCCGTAGGCGGCCGGGATGACAGCGAAGGTCTCGTCCTCCTCGGCCAGAGTTGTGCCGGTGGTGGCTGCGGCGGCGGCGAAGGAACTGACGCCGGGGATGGTCTCGACGACGACCTCGGGGGCGAGTTCGCGCACCACCCGGGCCAGGTGGCCGAAGGTGGCAAAGGTGGAGGCATCGCCTTCGACCAGGAAGACCAGGTCGCGCCCTTCCCGCAAGAGCTCCACCGTGCGGCTGGCGGCGCGGGCCCAGGCCTTGGCCAGGGCTGCCGGGTCGCGGGTCATCGGGAAGATCAGTGCTTCGGCGTCATCCGGTACGGCCAGCCCGCCGCGCTGGACGATGCCCAGGGCGTAGGAGGACTCCTCGGCCTTTTTCACCGGATACAGCCAGCGCGCCCCTGACTGCAGGGCGGCCCAGGCCCGGCGGGTGATCAGCTCGGGGTCGCCGGGGCCGAGGGAGGCGCCGATCAGGCGCCCGGGGGGCGGAGTGTTCATGGGTTCTCCTTGGTCGCAGAGACGATCCACACCGGGTTTTGGGCGGCGAGGCGGTGCATGTCGAGGATGGGCTGGCTGCGGGCGGCCTGGAGCTGGACCACGTCCCAGCTTGCGCCAGCCTCGGCCAGGGTGGCGGTGGCGGTGGCGAGGTTCTCCAGGGTCACGAAGTTCATCACCAGCCGGCCGCCCGGGCGCAGGCGGCCGAGGATCAGGCGGATCAGCCCGGCCAGCTCGCCGCCCGAGCCACCGATGAAGACGGCGTCGGGGTCGGGCCAGGTGTCGAGGCCGGCAGGGGCCTTGCCCTCGACCAGGGTGTAGTTGGTGGCCCGCAGACGCAGGGCGTTGGCGCGGGCGTTGGCGGCATCGCCGGCGTTTTTCTCGATGGCCCACACATGGCCGTTGTGGGCGAGGCGGGCGGCCTCCAGCCCCACCGAACCGGACCCGGCGCCGATGTCCCACACCAGACTGTCGGGGCACAGGCCCAGCTTGGCCAGGGACAGGGCGCGGGCTTCCTGCTTGGTGATCAGGCCTTTTTCGGGGGCGCGCTGGATGAAGTCGGCGTCGTCGAAGCCAAAGGTGGCGCGGCGCTCGGGCGGGCCGACGCGCGTCAGCACGACGATGTTGGGGTCGGCAAAGTTTCGGCTGGCGGCCTCGGCCAGGGGCAGGTCGGCGTGCACCACCTCGTCGGGCAAGGCCAGGCGGGCCGCGACCGACATGCGGAAGTCGTCGCCCAGGCCGGCGCTGATCAGTGCCCGGGCAATGCGGTCGGGGCTGTTGGCGGGGCTGGTGAAGGCGCCGATGAGGTGCTGCTGCGAGGCGGCGCGCATCAGGGGGTAGAGGCCGTGATCTGGGCCTGCGCCCGGTTGCCATTCGCCAGCGTCGTGGCCGTGCACCGAGACGATGGTGGCACCCTGCCAGCTCTGGCCGAGGCGGGCGAAGGCCAGCTGCAGGGTGGAGGGGGCCGGATGCACGGCGATGGCCGCAGTACCCAGCTTGCCGGCCAGGAAGCTGGCGATACCGTGACACAGGGGGTCGCCGGTGGCGAGTACGGCGCAGGATTGGCCGGCGCTCCGCGCCGCACGGACCCACTCGGGGACACGGCCAAGGAGGCCGTCCATCACTCGTTGTTCCACCTGGGAGGGGAGGTGGGGGGCAACGAGCTCAAGCGTGCGGCGGGCGCCGATTAACAGATCACATCCGGTCAGGCGGGCGCGGGCGGCTTCGCCCAGGCCGGCCCAGCCGTCGTCGAGGATGCCGATGAGCTGGCAGGGTTCAGGCGAGTTCATGTTCTTCCACGGTGACAATGGGGACGCCTTCGAAATTGCAGGCCAGTACGCTGAGGCGGTGGGGGCCGGGGTAGCGTTGGCGCAGGCTGCGGATGGCCCTTTCGGCCAGGGCCCGGTGAAAGGCCACGGCCAGGTTCAGTTCGGCCAGGCGTTCGGCGGCAAAGCGGGCTGTTTCGGCGGCACGGATCTCGTCCACCAGGTCGGGCGGTGCGCCCACCTCGGCGGCGGCGGCGGCGATCAGCTCCCGGTCCACCTCCTCGCGCCAGGCGTGGGTGACCGACAGGCCTTGGGCGATTTTGGTGAGCTTGCCCACCATGGCGCCGACGATGATGCGCTGCATGCCCTGCTTCACTGCGGTCTGGAAGGCGGCCTTCACAAAGTCGCCCATCTGTACGAAGCAGGCCTCGTCCAGTTCGGGGAAACAGCGCATGGCGCATTTTTCGGTGCGCCCGCCGGTGGTGAACACCACGCTGGTCTGGCCCTGGTTGGCGGCCACGTCCACCGCTTGCACCACGCTGGCCCGGAAGGCTGCAGTGGAGTAGGGGCGCACGATGCCGGTGGTGCCCAGGATGGAGATGCCCCCCAGGATGCCCAGCCGGGCGTTGAGGGTCTTGGTGGCCATCACGTCACCGCCAGGCACCGAGATGGTCACCGCGATGCCGTCGCCAGTAGCGAGGATGGGGCCGCCGGCGGCGCGCACGTTGTCGGTGATGTTGCGGCGGGGCACCGGGTTGATGGCTGGGCCGCCCACATCCAGGCCCAGGCCGGGCTTGGTGACGGTGCCCACGCCGGGCCCGCCGCGCAGCACGATCTGCCCTTCGGCCCCGGGCAGGCGCTCGACCTCGGCGGTGAGGTGGGCGCCATGGGTGGCGTCGGGGTCGTCACCGGCGTCCTTGATGCTGACGGCCCGGGCGCGGCTGCCATCGGTCCAGCCGTCGGTGATGGTGAAGCGCACCCGCTGGGTGTTGGGCAGAACGCATTCCACTGCGTCCGGCACCCGACCATGCACCAGCCCGAGGGTGGCGGCAGCCGCGGCGGCGGCCGAGTTGGCGCCGGTGGAAAAACCCGTGCGGTTGCCGCGATCCCGCGTGGGGTCGCCCTTGCGGACTTTCTCGGGGAGGGTGTGACCTGCGCTCATCGCCATCCTCACGTTGCTGGGCGCTGGTGGGCTTCCGCCAGACCGAGGAGGGCGTGGACGGCCGCCACCACCAGGGTCGAGCCGCCCTTGCGGCCACGGATGGCGATCCACGGCACGCTGTCGATCTCCATCAGCAGATCCTTGGACTCGGCGGCGGCGACGAAGCCGACTGGCATGCCGATCACCAACGCCGGGCGCAGACCTTCCTCGCGGATCAGGCGCACCACCTCGATCAGCGCCGTGGGGGCGTTGCCGATACCGATGATGGCCCCGTCGAGCAGGCCCTGGCGCCAGGCCTTGCGCATGGCCTGGACGGCGCGGGTGGTGTCCTCGGCCCGGGCGGCGGCGATCACGTCGGGGTCGGAGATGAACTGGTGGGTGTGGATACCGAAGTGGGCCAGGCGGGGTGCCGACAGGCCGACGCAGATCATCTCCACGTCGGCCACCAGGGGCGTGTCGCCGGCCAGGATGCGAGCCAGCCCGGCGCTCATGGAGGCAGGGTGAAAGGCGGTGAGGCCGTTGAACTCGAAGTCGGCGTTGGCGTGGATCATGCGCCGCACCAGAGGCCATTGTTCGGGGCGGTAGGCGTGGGGGCCCACCTCCCGGTCGATGATGGCGAAGGAGTCGTGCTCGATGGCCCGGCCGGCGGCAGTGAGCTGTTCGGTGACGGTGTTGGGTGTCGTCATGGCGGACTCAGGCGTGGGCATGCCCGGCGTGGTGGTCGTGGTGGTGGTGATCGCAGCCGGTGTGACTGTGGTCGTGGAGGTGCTCGGCCTCGGCGGCCTGGCGATACTTGCAGCCGTCGCATTCGAGCAGCCCGCCCTCCGCCTTGCCGGCTTCGGTGGCTCGGGTGTCGAGCAGGTCGAACACCCCCTTGTCGAAACCGAAATGGCTGCCCAGGGCAAAGGCCGCTTGCGGGTGCTGGCTGCGCAGGCGCGCCACCTGGGCCTGGATGCGCTCCATCAACACGCCGGTGAACAGGTATACCGGGACGATGCAGATCTGCCCCATGCCCAGGCGCAGCTGGCGCTGGACGACGGTTTCCAGGCGCGGCCAGGTGACGCTGGTGAAGGCCAGGTCCACCAGCTCATGATGGTTGTCCTCGAAGAGCCAGCGGCTCATGCGCGCCAGCTCGCCGTTGGCGCCAGCGTCGGACGAGCCGCGGCCGAGCAGGATCACCCCGGTGGTCTGGGGGTCGGGCATGGCCAGGGACTGCATCAGATGGTCGAGCTGGGCCTGCAGCACGGCGAGGATCTCCCTGCCCATGCCCAGGTGGCGGGTGCACACGAATTCGACGGCAGGATGGCGCTGGCGGGCGGCGGCGATGGCCGCGGGCAGCTCCATCTTGACGTGGCCGGCGGCGTTGAGGATGAAGGGCAGCACGATGACCCGCCGGCTGCCGGCGGCAGCCAGGTCGAGGCCGGCGGGTACCAGTATCTCGGCGTGCTCGATGAAGCACACGTCGATACGCCAGTCGGGGTGGCGGGCCCGCCAGGCGGTGGCGAAGTCCTGAATCTCGGCGTTACCGGCGCGGTTGCGCGAGCCGTGGCCGACGAGGAGGAGGGTGGTGTGTTTCATGCAGGGGTCTCCGGGGCGGGGGCAGTGGCCTTGCGGAAGCGGTGGCTGAAGCCGGGGTCGTAGAGCCGGGAGCGGGCCAGGGTCGGCCAGTCGGCTGCGCCCAGCGTCGGGCTGGCAATGATCATGGCCTGGCTGGCGATCTTTTCGGCCTGACAGCGTCGCTTGATGTCGGCCAGGGTGCCTCGGACGATCTTCTCCTCGCCCGGCCAGCTGGCCTTCTGCACCACCAGAATGGGCGAGTCCTCGGCCCAGCCGGCGGCGCGCAGGGCGCGCTGGACTTCATGCAGCAGGGTGATGGACAGGAAGATGCATAGGGTGGCGCCGTGGGCGGCCAGGGCCTCCAGGTCTTCGCCAGGGGGCATGGGTGTGCGCCCGGCCATGCGGGTGAGGATCACCGTCTGGGTGACTTCCGGCAGGGTCAGGGTCTCGCCGGCGGCCGCGGCCGAGGCGAAGGCCGACGACACGCCCGGAACCACCGCCCAGTCGATGCCTGCGGCGGTGAGGGGGCGGGTCATCTCCACCAGGGCGCCATACAGGCCGGGATCGCCGGTCTGCAGGCGCACCACGCAGGCGTGGCGGGCGGCCTGGTCGAGGAGCCAGGCGGTCATCTCCTCCAGGGTCATGTCCTTGGAGTCGCGGATCTCGCAGCCTGCCGGGGCGAACAGGGTGGCCGCCTGATTGACCAGAGAGCCGGCAAAGAGCACGGCGCCGGCCGACGCCAGCAGGCGCTGGCCCTTGAGGGTGAGCAGCTCCGGGTCGCCGGGGCCGGCGCCCACGAACCAGACCTTGCCGGTCATGGCTCAGGCGCTCCGGGGCAGCAGGGCGTGACGCAGAGGGGCGCTGGCCTGGCGGCGGGCCAGGGCCCGCAGCACGAGCAGGGTGATCACCGGTTCAACGGCGACGATGCTGGCGTAGGACGCCGCGAAGGCCGCCCAGGCGGACAGGGGCGTGGCTAGGTCGCTCAGGGCCAGCCAGAAGCCGACCATCAGGGTCACGCCGGTGTAGTAGGCCGCGTCGAGCTTCATGATGCTGCGCAGGCTCATCGTGTCGAGGCGCTGGCCAAAGGTGGCGTGGACGAGCACCAGGGGCAGGGCCAGGGACAGGAAGTTAACCCCCAGGTGGGCAAGGTCGACCGGGTTGAAGAACAGGCCCTGGACGAGGAGGCCCATGGCAAAGCCGAACAGGGTGGGGATGAAGCCGAGGCTCAGGTAGAGCGGCATGGCCCCCAGGAAATGCAGCTCCGATGGCCCGACCGGCAGATGGAAGGCCTGCATGGCGATGGTGAAGAAGACTGCGGCCAGCAGGCTGCGGAAGATCTGGGTGGGCGCTTTGAGGAGGCGGACCGACTGACTGCCGAGAAGGGCGATGGCGGCAGCGTTGGCGGCGAGGATCTTGGCACTGGCGACGTACCCCGGTTCGATGTGCATCTTTGCTTTCCTTCGTTTGAATTGAACGAAGTGGGGCATGAGGACGGGGGGCGCAGAAGCAAGAAAACCAGGAAACGGACCGGCGGCCGGGAGGCCGGGCAGGCGCTGACGCGGTCGGGAAGGGTTCCGGAAACGGCGGGGAACGGATCGGACGAAGCGGAGCGGGCAAGCCCATCGGTCGGATCTGCCCACACCCCGGGGCCAAATACCACACCACTCGTCACAGGCCGGTCTTCTGGCTCGCCTTCATCCTCATCTGTCACCTTCCCGGGGGCGGACACCCAGTGGCGTGGAGCAGATTTGTCAGGCCTACAGCAGCGGGGGCTGCGCCGGAATGTTCGGGGAGAGCATGCTCACCGAGGTCACCGGACTTCCCGTTTCACCTTGCCCGCAGAAGCGGGCTCGGCACCTTTGACGGCGCGGAGTCTAACCGCTCGCACCGTTCCGGTGCAAGCATTCTGCATGGCGGGGGAGGCGGCGGCGATCTAGGGGCGGGCGGGCGCCGGGCCGGGCTCGATGAGGATCAACTGGCCGGTCTTCGGGTCGCGGAAGACCTCGCCGACCCGATCCATGCCAGCGCCGGCCTGACCTTGGCCGTCGGCAGGGCGTTCGATGGCGCGGCCTTTGTCCACCGGCTTGGGCGGGGGCAGGGCACCCTGGGTGCTGGCCGCCAGGGCCGCGAGCAGGCCGCAGGCGAAGACCAGCATCACGTCCACCAGGTTTACCAAGCTGGCGCGGGGGTCTTCGTCCCGGTCGTCGAAGCGGGCATCCAGACGCGAGTAGAGGCGCAGGCGTTTGCGGGGTGGCCGGGCAGCGCTCATGCGTCATCCTCCAGGTTTTCCAGCAGCTCTTCGTACCAGCGCCGCCGCAGCTTGCCGACCACCAGCCCGCCGATGCCGGCCACCAGCCCGAGCACGGTGGCGTCGAAGGCGGTGGTGACCGCGCTGGCCAGCTCCGAGGGGTTGCCCTGACCCAGGGCGGCGAGGCCCGGTCCGAGGGGAATGATGGTGGCCATCAGGCCTAGCATGGGCGGGATGCGGGCCAGCAGGTCGGCCCGCTCCAGACGGTGGCGGGCGACGCGCTGGATCAGCAGCAGGTCGCCACTGGCTGCGAGGCGGCGCAGGCCCCACAGGCGTTCGCCGGTGGCCAGGCCCGCTTCGGCGAGGGCGATAGCGCAGGCGGCGATGAGGGCCAGCAGCACGGGGGCCAGCAGCCAGGTGACGGCCTGGTGGAGCCAGGCGAGGGTGAGCAAGTCGTTCATGGTGGGATCAGGCATGGGTGGAGGTTGAAGGGCCGCGGCGGCTCCAGGCGAGGCCGAGAAGGAAGAGCAGCGGGGTAAGGGTGAGTAGAGCTACCGGTGGCGCGTGTGGGGTGGCGAGCGGCGCCGGGCGGGTATGGAGTTCGTAATGACGTTCGGCGGCTTCCGGGGGGGCAGCGGCGGCCGGGTTGGCGGTGGGTTGTGGTGCCGCAGCAGCCTGGTCGCGACGGGGTGTCGCGGCCTCGTGGCGGGGGCGCTGTTGTCGGGGCGTGGCGGCCATGGCAGTGGTGGGCGCGATGGGGCCGGGAGACAGCCCTTCACCCTTGGCCCGGGCCAGGGCTACCCCGAGGGCGTCGGCGTCGGCGGCGTCGATGCGGGGTTTGAGCCAGTTCCACATCGGATGGTTGGGGGCGGTGTGGCCGCTGCCGGGCAGGCCGTTCTTCGCCACCAGCCGGGCCAGTTCGCCGCCCATCTGCTTCAGGGTGGCGTCATCGGCCTGCCAGAAGCCCTTCTCGGCGGCGACCATGAAGATGGCCAGCATCTGCGCCTTGACATGGGCGTTGTGGCCCTGGGCAAGAAAGCGCGGCAGCCCCAGCTTGTGCCGGTCGTCGAACCAGGTCTCTTTGACCTCGTCCCAGGCCCATTGCTGGATCAGGTCTGGTCGGGTGACCTGCCAGCCCCACAGGTTTTCCAGGAACTCCTGGCCCATGGTGCGGGCACCGGCATAGCCGTGCTTCATCAGGGGCTTGAGCCATTCCGGGTTGAGGTAGCGGCCGCGCAGTTCTGACAGCAGGGCGGTGGTCAGGGGCTCCACGGCGGGGTGAGCCGGGTCGGCGTGTTGCAGGATCAGGCCTTCGGGGCGACGCCCGGTGAGGGTCTCGATGGCCACCGACATGCCGCCCAGATAGTCGAAAGCATCGTTGTTGTCGAGCAGGCCATACAGGTTGCTGGCGCGGCCGTGGTAGCTGCGGGCCACGCCGGAGAGGGCGGTCTCGAAGGCCTGGTGGGCGGCATCGCCGCTGGCGTCGAGCCCATAGGCGTGGCCCAGGCGGTTGAGGTAGACGCGGCCCAGCTCTTCCCGCTCGCGCCAGGCACCGGAGCGTTCTGCCAGGCGATTGACGCCGGCGCTGTAGCTCCCCGGGGCGTCGCCGAAGATGCGCAGGGCGGCGCTACGGCCAGCTTCGGCGATATTGAGGCCAGTCTGGCTGAGCTGCTTGGTGCGGGCCAGCCAGCGGGCCGCGGCGATGTTGTCGGTGAGTGCCTGCTGCCCCCGGACGACGCTGCTGCCCAGGGGAGCGAGGGCGGCGTCGAGAGCGGTGCCCAGTTCTGGGTGCTGCTCGGCGATGATGCCGGCGGAGGCGGCCAGGGCCAGGCGGCCGGCCCGGTCGATCAGCCTGAGCAGATTGGGGTAGAGGTCGCGGAACAGGCCCGAGGTGGTGACGATCACATCGCGCCGGGGTGTGTCGTCGAGCAGGCGCACGTCGCTGACAATGCCGCGGGCGTTCCACACCGGTTCGGCACCGAGCAGCGACAGGCAGAAGGCGACCATGGCACCTTCGTCGCGCACCGCGTCGGAGGCCCACAGGATGACGGCGTCGCTGTCGGCATCGCCCTGGACCTTGCGGGGGCGGGCGGTGGCCTGTTCTGCCAGGCGGGCGCCGAGGGCGTAGCCCAGCCGGGTGGGCAGCAGGTCGCCATCAACGGCGTGGAAGTTGCGCCCGGTGGGCAGGGCTTCCGGCGAGCGCAGGGGGTCGTTGCCCTTGCCCGGGGCCACGAAGCGGCCGTCCAGGCCGGCCAGCAGGCCTTCCATTTCCAGGCGTGGCGAGGCGGCGAGCTTGTCGGCGATGGTGTCGTCGTAGCCGCCGGCCACCTGGCTCATGGAGTCGGCCATCAGCTTCAATGATTCGGTGCTCCAGTCCTGCCCGAAGATGTGCAGGCCGTGGGGCATGAACTTCTCCTGCAACTTGGTGAGGTAGTGGCCGATTTCGTGGGCCAGCAGGTCGTCGTCGGCGTCTTCGAAGCCGATGCCGCGCACTTCCAGTACGTCGGCCATCGAGGCTTCCAGCTCGGCCCGCAGGTTGAGGGCGGCGACCTGTTCGCGCATGCGGCGGGCGGCCTGGTGTTTCAGGCTCTCGCTGCCGGCGGCCTCGAAGCTCTCCACCACCTGGCGCAATTCCAGCAGCTTGTCGTAGAGCGGGGTGGCGGAGAGGGGCGGGGTGAGATGGTCGACGATCACGGCAAGGCCTCGGCGTTTGGCCTGGATGCCCTCGCCGACGCCGTCGACGATGTAGGGGTAGATGCCCGGCAGGTCAGCGGCGATGAGGCTGGGGTAGTCGTCGGCGGTCAGACCGACCGCCTTGCCGGGCAGGAACTCGTAGGTGGAGTGACGCCCCAGGTGCACCACCGCATCGGCGCGGAAGACGTCGCGGATCCAGTGATAGAAGCCCAGAAACTGGTGGGGGGGAGGTACGCTGGTGTTGGCGTGGAGGAGTTCTTCATCGACCTCCCAGCCCCGGGGCGGCTGGGGACCGACAAAGATCTTGCCGAAGGTGAGCCCGGGTACCAGTAGCTTGCCATCGCTGACCATTACTTTGCCTGGTGCTGGTCCCCATCCCTTGAGGCCTTCGATGCCGTAGCCGACGATCTTCCAGGTGAGGCCGGAATGGCGGCTGCAGGTGCCCTGGGGAATATCCGCGAGGCAAGCCAGGTAACCGGCTTCGAGAGCCTTCAGCCCGGCAATGGCTTCGGTCCGCCGGGGGTGGTCGGCGCCTTCGGCGAGGTGGTGGAGTTCCTTCATCGCCGACTCGACACGCTTGCGGCCGAGGCTGCGTTCGCCGGTACGCTCGGCTTCCAGCACTTCGGCGTGAAGGCGGCCGAGGGGGCCGGAGACCATTTCGCCCTGGACGCGCTCCGGCAGCCCGGCAAACCAGCGCCGGTAGTCGGCGGCACTGAGGCCTTCCACCTCGCCGGCCAGCTCGCGCAGGGCGGTCTTGTCTTCGGGCAGGTTGACCCCGTGGGCCATGATGCGGTCGAGCAGCGCTTCGGGGGTGGCCGGCAGCTCGCCGGTGTCGTAGCCCTCGGCCTTCAGCCGCAGCAGGATGCCGAACAGGGAGGCGGGCACGTCCAGGTTGTCGGCGCCGATGTTCTGCCGGCCGGGCGGGTGGTTGTAGTAGATGATGGCCAGGCGCTTGTCGGCCCGGGCCTTGGCCTGGAGCTGCTGCCAGCGGGCCGCGCGAGACACCAGGCGGCTGATCTCGACGGGGATGGGCTCGGTGCGGCGCAGCTCGACGCCAGTGACGGGGTCGATGCGGCCGGCACCCACGGCGGACACCACGATGGGTTGGCCGATGCCCTGGAGCTCCGGCAGGGCCACCCGGTATTGCACGGAATCCACCGGCAGCCCTTCCGGCGACAGGCGCCACTGGGTAGCGCTGCGTTCGGTAAGGCGGATGGCCTTGATGACCGGGATGTCGAGTCGCTGGAGCGCCTCGGTGACGGCCTCCCGGTTTTCGGCGGCGCCGATGACGAAGTCCTGGAGCACCACCAGGGCGGCCGGACGGGCCGGGGCGAGCAGGGCGGGCAGGCCCTCGATGGCCTCCCGGGAGCTGCCTCCCCAGCGGGTCAGGACTTCGGCGCAGGGCAGATTCTGGCGGCGGGATTCGGCGCAGATGGCGGCGGCCGTGCCGGATTCGATGTTGGACAGGTCCAGCACGGCCAGGGCCGGGCCGGCGGGCAGCAGATGGGCGTTCCAGGCGTCGGCATCGACGCGTTCGACAGTTCCGACGCGCAGGCGCAGGCTGGCCTCGGCCCGGGGTGGGGGCAGGGGGCTGCCGGCCAGCAGGTGCTTGAACAGCCTGCCCAGGTTGTCGCTGCCACCGGCCTGCCAGGTGCGCCGGGCGTCGAACCACTGCTGGGCCGCCGGTGCCGCTGCTGCGGCGGCGAGGGCCTCTCGGGGAGGGCTTTCTGCGGTCAGCTGGCGCAGGGTCTCAGCGGGAAAGCTGCCCAGCGCACCCGCCTTCGAGCGGCTCAGCAGGTTGAGGCGTTGTTCGCCGTTGATGGCCAGTACGGTGCTGGCACGGCTGGCGGGTATGGCCTCGATGAGGCGCCGCGCCGGGTCGCCAAAGGCCGAGACGGTCAGTACGGAATCGGCGTCGAGCCATTGGCGCAATTGCCGGTCGCTGGCCGCCTGGATCTGGGCCGGGGTGCGCAGCAGGATGCGGTCGCGGGGGTTGCGGGCGAGGTGCTGGTGGGCGGCCTCGACAGCCTGGGGCGCGGCGCGGTCGGTGACGACGCCGAACAGGGTGGCGGCGTGCGCACTGCCGACGGCGGCGAGGGCTGCCAGCAACCCGCTGCCGTGGGTGAACATCCGGTGAATCGATCTGCGTACTGCCATTGCGCCTCCGCGTGCCATCGGGCTGGCCGTGGAGCGAGGGGACGATACGAAGTCGCTGGGCGGGCGCTGAGAATGAAGGAGTGCGCGGGAAGGCCGACGTTTCGCTCGCCACTCCCACACCCCGGGGCACAGCTGAACCAGTGTTGTCGGGCCGGTCTTCTGGCTCGCCTTCATTCAACCCGCTCCGACCTTCCCGGGCCAAAAGCCCAGTGGTGTGTGTGGAGGTGGCGTCAGGCTTACAGCAGCGGGGACTGCGCCGGAATGCCCGGCGAGCCAATACTCGCGGAGGTCACCGGACTTCCCGTTTCACCTTGCCCGCAGACGCGGGGTCGGCACCCGAAATGCCGCGGAGTCTAACCGCCGCCCCCGTCGCACTGCAAGTCCAGGCGCCGCTGCGGTGAGACGGGTTCCCAAGCGCAGATAGTTCATTACAATAACGTCATTGTTCCGCTGGTCTCCCGCTCGCGTCTCGCGTTCTTGATGCACGGGTTTTCGTCCGCCCTTTTCTCGCCTTGATTACCGCCGTGCCTTTCAAGCCTTCTGCCACCCCGCCCGACCTCACTGACCCCCAGCATCCGGCTCTGCCCGGGGCTCCGGCGGCGGACAGTGACGCGTCGAGCCTGGATGCTGATGCGGCGGCATTGCTGGCGGATATCGCGTCTTTCGACATTGAGGCGGCGCGCCGGCGGGTACAGCAGATTGATGCCCGTTACACCGGCATTCGCAGAACACAGGCGGATTTTTCCGGTGCGGCCCGGGATCTGGGTTTTCCTGAAGTCAGTGGGCTGCGTACGCCGGCTGTTTCTGATGTGGGTGCATCCGAGGCGCAGCTCCCGGCACCCGAGCCCGCGGCCCGGTCTGTACTGAGTGGTGGGGTGCTTGAGCAGTTGCGCGATGAAGTCGCCCAGCGTCAGCGTGGTGCCAGCATCGCCTCCCAGGAGGCGGAACGGCTGCGCGAGGGTCTGGATCGTTCGCTGCGCGCTGTGTTTGACTACTGCCGGGATCTCAGCACGCAACTGAACTTCCTGAAGCCCCAGGTGGGGCGCAACTACTACCTTCTCGATTCCGACGATCCCATTCGCAACCTGTCCTGGCAGGAGGGCTATGCCGATTTTCGGACCTGTTCGACCGGTGAGGGCGGCAACATCGAGCGCGTGAGCATGGGCTACACCCTGCACGGGCCGGGGCAGCGCAGCCTGGAGCGCGCCGGAGGGGCAGTCGAACGGCTGCGCCAGATGCTCTTCGACCTGGGGCTTAAATTCGAATGCCAGGAGCGTCGCAACCGCATGCGCGAACTGGAGTCGGCGCTGTTTACCGTGGCCGACGAGATCAGCGTGCAGGTGGTGTGGCGGGCAGATTTCGAGAAGGGTGAAGTGGTGGTGGAGTCCCGCAATCTTGAGCGCCTTGGGTTCGTCACCTTCACCCTCAAGCCCGAGGCCATCTGCCCGAGCCTGCTCGACGAGTTCGGGCGCCTGGTGCTGGGCCGGGAAAACCGTTTCCGCTCCTGTCTGGCCCGCTGAGCACTGCGGAGCCTTGCGGCCCCGGGGAGTGGTCCGCTGTGGTTAGCCCTGGCCCAGCAGGCTGGCTGTAAGGGCTTCGGCAACCCGGATACCATCCACGCCGGCTGACAAGATGCCGCCCGCGTAACCGGCCCCTTCACCTGCCGGATAGAGCCCCTTCACATTGAGACTCTGACAGTTTTCCCCGCGGGTGATGCGCAGGGGCGACGACGTGCGGGTCTCCACACCTGTCAGCACCGCGTCGTACATGTTGAAGCCGCGGATCTGCCGGTCGAAAGCCGGCAGGGCTTCACGCAGGGCGCTGATGGCGTAGTCGGGGAGGGCAGTGGACAGATCGCCCAGCTTCACCCCCGGCTTGTAGGAGGGCTCCACATTCCCCAGGGCCGTCGAGGCCTTGCCTTTCAGGAAGTCCCCGACCAGCTGGCCCGGTGCCTCATAGGTGCTGCCGCCGAGCACGAAGGCACGGCTTTCCAGCTCGCGCTGGAAGGCGATCCCGGCCAGGGGGCCGCCAGGGTAGTCGTCCGGGGTGATGCTCACCACAATGCCGGCGTTGGCGTTGCGCTCGTTGCGGGAGTACTGGCTCATGCCGTTGGTGACTACCCGGTTCGGTTCCGAGGTGGCGGCCACCACGGTGCCGCCGGGGCACATGCAGAAGCTGTACACCGCGCGGCCATTGGATGCGTGATGCACCAGCTTGTAGTCGGCCGCGCCCAGCTCCGGGTGGCCGGCGTGGGGGCCGAGGCGTGCCTTGTCGATGAGGCTCTGGGGGTGTTCGATGCGGAAGCCCACCGAGAAGGGCTTGGCTTCCATGAACACGCCGCGCTCGTGCAGCATCTCGAAGGTGTCCCGGGCGCTGTGGCCAAGGGCCAGTACCACGTGCTTGCTGCGGATCTCCTCTCCACTGGCGGTGCTGACACCAAGCACCTGGCCGTCCTCGATCAGGACGTCGGTGACCCGCTGCTGAAAGCGGATTTCGCCGCCCAGTTGCTCGATCTCGGCGCGCATGGCTTCGACCATGCCCACCAGCCGGAAGGTGCCGATATGAGGCTTGGCCACATAGAGGATTTCAGGTGGCGCGCCGGCCTTGACGAACTCGGTGAGCACCTTGCGGCCGTAGTGCTTCGGGTCCTTGATCTGGCTGTAGAGCTTGCCGTCGGAGAAGGTGCCGGCGCCGCCTTCGCCAAACTGCACGTTGGATTCGGGGTTGAGCGTGTGCTTGCGCCACAGCCCCCAGGTGTCCTGGGTGCGTTCGCGCACGGCCTTGCCGCGCTCCAGCACGATGGGCCGGAAGCCGGCCTGGGCGAGGATGAGGGCGGCAAAGATGCCGCAGGGGCCGAAGCCGATGACCACCGGACGTTCGCTGAAGCCTGGCGGGGCCTTGCCGACAAAGTGATACTCCATGTCGGGCGTCGGCTTCACATGCATGTCGCCGGCAAAGCGCTTGAGCACCGCGGATTCGTTTTTTACCTCGGCATCGATGATGTAGATGAAGCTGAGGCGGACGTTCTTGCGGGCATCGTAGCTGCGCTTGTGAACCTTGAAGCCAGTCAGCGCATCGGCAGGAATGCCCAAACGCTGAATGATGGCGGCGGGGAGGTCATCGGCCGGATGGTCGAGGGGCAGGCGGAGTTCGGAAATTCGCAGCATGGCAGTCATGGCGGGGCAGTTGGCCCCGCAGATGGCGTTCGGGCTGCGATTCTAGCCGGAATCACCGGGGGCGGTGAGCCCTCCCGGTGATCGGATCATGGCATCAGGCCTTGATGGGCACCAGCTCTGGTTCGGCGATCATCAGCATCTGGCGGTTGACCCGTGCGAGCTTCTCCATCTGCCGGGCCACGTTGTACTGGACACGCTCGGTGAGGCGGTCGATGACCCGGCGCATGTCGTCGCCGAGCTCTTCCATCACGAGGGAGCGGTTCTTCATCTGGATGACGATCCGGCACAGCTTGTCAGCACCGCCGCGGGGGCCATTGATGTCGGAGAGGCGAACGGTGACGCTCTGGACCGCGTGGCCGAAGCGGCCGAGGGCGGTACGGATACGACGGCTGGCGTGATTGCGCAGGTTCTTGGCGGCCGGCAGGCCGCGGGCCTTGATCTGGACTTCCATTTTCGTCTCCTGTGTGTATCGAAGTGCTTACTATATTGGTATCAATCAATCAGGTAAAGTCGCATTACATGAAGTATTGTTTCGATATATTCGAAGTGTTACATCTTCCCCCGGGAGCCCTGGATGAACCTCAAGCATCTCTTCTATTTTTGGAAAACGGCTCGCAGTGGCGGTGTGGTGAAGGCTGGCGAGGCCCTTCATGTGACGCCCCAGACCATCAGTGGTCAGATCCGCCTTCTGGAAGACAGCCTGGATACCCAATTGTTCGCTCGGGATGGTCGCGCCCTTGAGCTGACCCCCGCCGGGCGGCTGGCCATGGAGTATGCGGATGAGATGTTCTCCCTCAGCGCCGAGCTGGAGCAGGCCCTGCGCCACTATCCCAAGGGGCGTCCGGTGGAGTTCCGGGTGGGGGTGTCGGATGCGGTGCCCAAGTCGATCGCCTACCGCCTGCTCCGTCCGGCGGTGGACCCGGCTGATCCGGTGCGCATCATCTGCCGGGAATGGCGGCTCGACCGTCTGCTCACCGAGTTGGCCATCCACAAACTGGATCTGGTGATTGCCGACTCCCCCATCCCGCCATCGGTGGATGTGCGCGCCTACAACCATCGGTTGGGAGAGTCGGGTCTGAGCTTCGTCGCAGCCCGGTCTCTGCTGGCGGGGCAGAGCACTGACTTCCCTGCCTGCATGGGCACCCTTCCAACCTTGCTGCCTGGTGAGGATTCGGCGATTCGCCGCAAGTTCGAGGATTGGCTCGATCGTAAGCGGCTGCGGCCGCGCATCGCCGGAGAGTTCGACGACACGGCCTTGATGACGGCCTTCGGGTGTGCCGGCGTGGGGGCCTTTGTGGTGCCGACGGCCATCGAGCAGGAAACCCTGGCCAGCGGTGATCTAGTGGTGCTGGGCCGTGCCGAGGAGGTTCGCATCGAGTATTACGCGATCTCGGTGGAGCGCCGTCTGACCCACCCTTGCGTGCTGGCCATCTCCGACGCGGCCAAGGCCGGTCTGGGCACTATGGAGGGGGGGATGAGGCCATCTGAAGGGCCCCCGGGCGGGTCTGCCTGAGGCCTGCCGGGCAAAAAAAGACCCCTGCTACGAGAGGGCCTCGTGCAGGGGCTAGGGGGTACTGCCAGAGTCGGATCGGGCGGCGCAGCCGCCGGGAGCTCAGCCGTTCTGTTGAATGCCGGCCACCAGCCAGCCGTTGTTGCCGCTGCGGGGCTTGGTGAGGTGCCAGACTTCGTCGATGCCTTCGGGGGCGGCGTTGGTTTCTTCGCGCAGCAGGCCGGTGAAGCGGACGCTGACGATGTAGCGCTCTGCTTCCTCGCTCACATCGATGACCTCGGCGTTGAGGGACACCACGTCGGTCTTCTGACCGGCGGCGCCGTCATCCATCCAGTTCATCTTGATCTCGGCGAACATCTCGGGCGTGGTGTACTCGCGAATATCGTCCAGATTGCGGGCGTCATTGGCGGCCTGCAGGCGGATGAAGTTGACCTTGGCGTTACGCACGAAGGCGTCGGCGTCAAAGTCGGCCGGGATGTTGCCGACAGCTGCCGTGGTGGCAGCCGCCGCAGTTGTCGCTGCCACGGGGGCTGCAGCACCACCGAAAGCCGGGGTGGCGGTGGACGACGGTGCCTTGTCGTAAGTACCCTGGTTGGCGGTGTACTGCATGCCACCGGCGCCCGCACCGGCCAGGGCCGGCTGGTTGGCGGCGGCGCGCTTGCGCAGGAAGAAGCCGATCACGGCGATCACGGCAAAGGCGATCAGGGCCATCATCATCATGGAGGCGAGCTCTTCACCGAACCCCAAGTGGGAAGCCAGGGCGGCCAGACCGATACCAGCGGCCAGGCCGGCCAGGGGGCCCATCCAGGAACGCTTGGGCTGGGCCGCGGGGGCCGCGGCTGCGGCCTGGGAACGGGCTGGGGCAGCGGCCGCGCCAGGCTGTTGGGCCGGGGTGGCTGGGGTGGCGGTGGGGGCCTTGGGTTGGCTCAGCTCCTGGCGTTGCATGCCCGACGATTTGCCACCACCGAAACGCTTGGCGGCATCGGCATCGCCGGCAACGAGGGTCAGGCCCAGCGCCAAGGCGGCGCCCATCAGGGCAAAGGATTTCATTCGTGTCTCCTGTAGTTGGGGGATTCAGCCTGGCAAGGATAATCGGGAGTTCGATTAAATAAAATCAGAATTGTTGGTAGTCTGATTTCGATAAAAATTGAATGTCGAGCAGTTTTCCATGACTGTTCAGGATTGCGGAGCTGGGAAGCGCTTGCAGGGGTCGTCCCGCTGGACGGCCGGGGTGATCCAGAGGTGGGTGTAGGCCCGATGCGGTTCTGCGCTGTGCTCACTTTCCAGAAAGGCGATGTTCAGGATGCGTGTACCCGGACGCAGTTGGGCCAGGGTAACGGGCACGCCATAGTCGGCCCGCACGTGGCCGTTGCCGGCCACCAGGATGGCGGGGCGGTCTTTCAGGGCCGCGACGCCGGTGGCCATGGCGGCATCCCGGGCGCGCTGGGCGAGGCGCATGCCCGGCACGCGGGTGGCGGGGAGCTGGCCGCAGTGATCATCCACCAGATCTTTGTCCAGCGCCATTTGTGCTGTGGCCGGCAAAGGGGCTGCCGTCAGGGTGGTAGCGAGGGCCGGGGGCAGGGCGCTCTCCCCTTCGCGTACCAGGCGGCGGGCCAGGTCGCGGGAGATGTTTGCACCTGCCACGCCGATTGATGCCTGGGCCAGGCCGGCGAAAAGGGGTTCGTGGAGGGGCCACTGCCAGGATCGGGCGTCGAAGCCGGCGCTGCTCAGTTGATCCGCCACCGATGGGCCGTTGGGCGACGCCCAACTCACCCGCTGCCCGTCTTCCAGGTGCTCGGCGGCGATTGAGCTGGGCGCCAGCTCGGCGATCAGGGCCGCCCTGCGTTGGTGGTGATAGGGGTTGTCGTGGATCTCCCCCAGGAGGACGAAGTCACTCTGGCGGGCCTGGGCCAACAGGTCGGCCCGGCTGATCTCCCGGCCGGTGGTGGTGTCGATGATGCGGTCGGCGGCCTGGGCTGCACCGGTCAGGCAGATCAGCAGCAGGGTGAGTCGGAGGTTCATGGTCGGGTGTGCCGTTGGGGCCGGAGCACCGGCAGGTCCTGTATGGACGAGCCGGACGGGTGGGAGTTCAGTGCGGGGTGTCGGTGCCTTCGGGGACATACACGATGGAGCCATCCTTCATGCGGTAGGCGACGCCGGCCTTTTCGCCATCACCGCTGCCGATCGCACCGCTGGCCTTGTAGTGCTCGACTTTTTCGCCTTTCTTGATGGTGATCTCCATGTTCGGCTTGCCGGGGTCGGTGATGACGGTGACGTCCTTCTTGCTGAAGGGGTTCATCAGCGGGTTCTTGGCGATGGTGATGAGCAGGGCGGCGATGACGACCAGGAAGATGTCGATGAGATTGACCACCGACAGGATCGGGTCTTCGGTTTCGGGTTCGTGCAGCAGCTTGAGCGCCATGTTCAGCCCTCCTTGCGCAGACGGGCGATGTATACGATCTCCTCGGCCAGCCAGCGCCGCCGCACATTGGTAACCCAGAAGGTGATCGATGCGGCGATGAGAGCCAGGATGACCGCCGAGAACGCCACCGTGAGGTTGTGGGATACCTGGGCCAGGTCACCGTCCGACAGGGACTTGAGCGCCGGGCCCATGGGAATCATGGTGGCAACCAGACCCAGCATTGGCGTGATGCGGCTGGCGACCCGGGGTGCTTCGAGGATGGTGTGGGCCTGCAGGTCGAGTTCGTCGTCGGTAAGCGAGCGGTTGGCCCGGAAGGCTCGGATCAGCGGCCGACCGCCATCGCTGCGGCGGCGCCAGGCGATCATGGCGAATTCTCCCAGGGACCAGAAGGCAAACAGGAAGAGCACGGCGATGAGGAGGAGGGTGGGCAGCAGGAAGAGCTGCGCCACGTCGTACATGGTGTTTTCGAGGGACTGGTTCATAGTGAAGTTCAGGCGGGTTGGCAGGAGTTAGCGGAAGGCGGAGCGGGCCCGCAGCATGCCGCCCAGGCTTGCCATGGCCACGAGGAATAGCCCCCAGGCGGCATGTGCGGGTACGGGCGGGGCAGGGGGCTCGACCCTGTCGAGGCGCATGCCCTGGATGGGCGGCGGTGGTGCCGGGGCAGGTTCGGGTGCTTGTTCGCCCGAGGGCGCTTCGGCGGCGGGGGGCGGCGTGAGCGGGGAAGGCTGGGGGGTGTTCTGGGCCAGACCGAAGCCGACGAAGGTAGGCAGGGCTGCGTTGTCGGTTTTTACTTGGTGACGCCTGGCCAGCTCACGGTAGCGGGCCTTGAGCTCGTCCACAGTGGCCCTGTCGGCCTTCCAGTAGCCCTGGCGGGCGGCTTCAAGCATGCGTTCGATGCTTTGGGCGAGGGCATGGGGGTTCTGGCGCTCGAACCAGTCCTTGAGGCCGAGTCTGTGCTTGTCGCGCACGTAGACGTCGACGAACTCCTGCCATTGGTCATCGCGCACGATCTCCCGGGCTACGGACTGCCAGCCCGAGAAGTTGTTGATGCCATCGAGCACCTGCAGGGTGCCGGCGTAGCCTTCCTTCATCAGGCCCTGGATGTAGCCGGGGTGGAAGTTGCGGGTGGCCAGCTCCTTGGCCAGGAATCCTGCTGCGCCTTCGACCTTGCCGCCGCCCTGGCCGCGCAGGTTGGAGATGTAGAGTTCCGGCGCTTTGCCATCCAGGTGGCGCACGGCGAGGGCGATGCCGCCCAGGTACTGGAAGGGATCGTCGGTGGTGAGCATGCCGTAGAGGTTGGAGCTGCGGGACAACACCGCGCCTTCGGTGCCCTTGAGGTGGGCGGCGTAGAGGTTCTCGCCCCCGGCACCGGACTGGCCCCATTGGCTTTCGTCAGGGCCGTAGCCGAACTGCATGCGTGACAGATATAGGCGGGCGAGCTTGCGATCACCTTCGGCCTTGCCCTTCCAGGTGTCGGTGGCCAGGGCCGCGTCGTCCAGGCCGGTGCCATAGCGGCCGGACTCGGAGGAGAAGATGCGGGTCTGGGCGGCGTTGGTGGCCTGAGCGTCGGTCCAGCCCCGGGCGCGCAGGGATGCAGCGATGCGGCGGGTGTTGGCGGCCACGGGGTTGTCGGCTTCGTCGGCCTCGGCGGCCAGTTTTGCGGCCTTGGCGAGCAGGCGCATCACGTTGGGAAAGTGGTCGCGGTACAGGCCGGTGGCCGACAGCACCACATCCACCCGGGGTCGGCCGAGGGCTTCCCGGGGTACGAGGCGGACATCGTCTACCCGGCCGCCGGCATCCCACACGGGTTCGACACCCAGTGCCCACAGGGCCTGGGCTTCGAGCAGGCCGAAGTGGCGCATGGTTTCCACCGACCACAGGGTGAAGGTGAGCTTCTGCGGCGTCTTGCCCGCTTTTGCGCGGTGGGTGGCGAGGAGCTGATCGAAGGCCTCGCGGCCGGCAGCCCAGGCGGCCCGGGTGGGCACGCGGGAGGGGTCGAAGCCGTACAGGTTGCGGCCGGTGGGCAGGGCGTCGGGGTTCTTGATCGGGTCGCCGCCGTAGCTGGTGGGAATGTGACGCCCCTCCAGGCCGGCCAACAGGGCTGTAATTTCGGGGCTGGCGTCGAGGGCGGCGTACCACTTGCCGGCTTGCTCTGCGGCGGCGCGGGCCCTGGGGGGCAACGCGGAGATTTCGGCCGTGCCTTGCAGGATGGCCTTCAGGCGACGGTAGGGGGAGGACTCCTTCAGCCGGGTGTAGTCGCCGACGAGGAGTTCGACGGCATCTTCGCCCGGGCTGGCGACGCCTTCCCAGAAGTCCTTGCCAACCATCATCAGTACGGTGGCGATGCGACCGTCTTCGCCGGCACCCTGGCCGAAGGTGTGCAGCCCCAGGGGTTGCGCGGTGCGGGCCAGTTCGTGGAGGTGATCGTGGACCTCGGTGACAAAGCCGGCGAAATCCTTGCCGATGCGCGCCTCGTTCCAGCCCAGGTCCTTGTCGATGTTTTCCTTGCGCACCGCGGCGAGAAACTGGCTGCGGATCTTGTCCTTAACCGCGCCTTCGTCCTGGGTTAGCCAGGCGTGAAGTTGGTCGTGGATGCCGGTGAGGGCGGAATGCAGGCCGGCGGGGGCAAAGGGTGGAGTGAGGTGGCTGATGATGGTGGCACGGCCCCGGCGCTTGGCCTGGGTGGCTTCGCCAATATTGTCCACGATGTAGGGGTAAAGCACGGGCACATCGCCGACGGCGAGCATGGGAAAGTCGGATACGGCGAGGCCGCGCTCCTTGCCGGGCAGCCACTCCTGGCTGCCGTGGGTGCCGTAGTGGATGAAGGCGTCGCTCCGGGCCTGTTCCCGGGCCCACAGGTAGGCGGCCATGTAGAAGTGGGAAGGGGCGGCGCTGGTGGAGTGGTAAAGGGCCTTCTCCTTTTCCTCCCAGCGTTCGCCCCGAGGCGGCTGGGGCAGCAGGGCAAGATGGCCAAGGCGCAGGCGCGGGATGACGAAACCGGGTTGGCCCCGGTGGATCACCACCATGGACGAGCGCTCGGGCTCGCCCCAGCGTTCGTGCAACTGCTTGCGCACGCTGTCGGGCTGGCCAGCAAGCCAGCGCCGGTAGGTGGTCAGGGGCAGATGCTCGGCCAGGTCGTCCCGGAGCAGGGATTCGAGGACGCTGTTGTCACCGGCGGGCTGGTAGTAGGGGGCGAGCAGGCGCTGGAGCGACAGGGTGAGCTCGGTTTCGCCGGGGGTCTCGGTGGTGTAACCGTGGGCCTTGAGGGCGGTGAGGGTGGCCACCAGGCTGCGCGGCAGGTTCATGAACGAGGCGGAGAGGTTCTTCTCCCCCGGGGGGTAGTTCCAGAAGAACAGGGTGACGCGCTTGTCCTTGTTGGCCCGGGTCTGCAGCCGGGCCAGGCGCAGGGCCTTGCCCACCACGGCGTCGGCTTGGGCGGCGATGGGGGCGATCTGGTCGTCGGACTTGCGGGTGGCGGCGGCAATCTGGATGTCGGTGACGCCGGCGTATTCAGCCTGGGCCAGGTAGAAGGGCACGTCCATCAGGGCGACGCCCTGGGGGTCGGCGGCCCACGCGGCCTCGTCGCCCTTGCGGTAGGGCATGGCCTGGACGACGGGGATGCCGAGCTCGGCAAACTCTGTTCTACGGCCCTCCGGGTTGAGCATGATCTGGGTGTTGATCAGGGCGTTGGCGAGGAGCCGGCCGTTTGCCCGCAGCATGCGCCGGACGGCGTCCGGATCCATGACCGGGCTGTAGAAGGGCAGGGCCGTGGCGCCGGCCTTTTCGATGCGCCGGATCAGGTCGTCGATGAATGCGGTCTGCTCGGCGGCGATGTACTGCTGATGGAGGGCGATGGCGATGACCGGGGCGTCGGGGGCGGAGCCTCTCCAGCGCAGGTAGGCGGTGGGGTCGGCGAAGACGAGGCCGGGGTGGTCCGGGTGATAGACGCCGCTCTTGGGAAAGACGATCGGGTCGGGAATACCCGCCGTGGATTTGCCTGCGAGCAGGGCGGCGAGGCTGGCGAGGAAGGCATCGCTGTTGAGCCGGCCACCGTTTACATAATAGGTGTGGAGCCGCCGCGCCACGCTGTCGGGCAGGCCTTGCCAGCGGGGCTGACCTTCGTGCAGCCACAGGTGCGGTGCATGCAGGCCGGGGAGTGCGCTGGCCAGGCGACTCTCTACGAAGGCCTGGAGGTGATCCCGCGGGGTATCGAAGAGCACCAGGTCGTAGCCCTTGAAGAGCGCAGGGCCGGTGTCGGAGGGGAGCTTCTCGGCGAAGCGGGACTCCAGCTCCAGGCCATGCCGCCGGGCGCCTTCGGCCATCTTGAGGAACTTGCCCGGCTGGACCGGGGAGGTGCTGATGACCAGGATGCGCCCGGCTGCCGCCGGCCCGCTCCCGGTGAGCAGGAGCAGGCACAGCACGGGGAGGGCCAGCGCGGCAAGGAAGCGCCGGGGCAAACGGGCTAACGAGTGCATGCTCAGAAGTCCACCTGCAGTGCCGCGCTCAGGTTGCGGCCGGGCTGGGTGTAGAAGGCCGGGCCGGCGTCGGTGGTGCTGAGCGCCACCTGGCGCACGTCGCTCCACACCCAGTACTTCTTGTCGAAGAGGTTGTTGAGGGCAAGGTTGACGCGGGCCTTGGGGTGGATCTGAATGCTCGCGCTGAAGTCCACGATGGCGTAGCCCGGGGTGCGGAAGTAATCCACTTCGCTGGTGTCTACGCGGTCTTTCTTGAGGGCGGCGCGCAGGCGCGCATCCAGGGCGACGGGGCGGCTGGCAAGGCTGCCATCCCAACCCAGGTTGAGATAGAGGCGGGCCGGGTCGATGGTGTTGAGGGGCTGGTCGGCGGAGGTGACATCGCCCTGGGACCAGGCCAGCGCGGTGGCGGTGCGGAAGCCTGCGGGCAGGGCCCAGTTGCCACGCACTTCCAGACCCTGGATGCGCACGCTGGACAGGTTGATGGACTGGTACACCGAGCGCACGGCGTTACCCAGGCAGGCAGGGCTGCTGGCGCTGCTGGGGGTGGAGCAGACCAGCTCGTTGCTGATGAAGTTGCTGTACTTGTTGTGGAAGGCGGCGAGCTGCATGTCCCCGCCAACCAGCTTGAAACGGGTGCCGATCTCGATGCCGGTGCTGGTTTCGGGCTTCAGGTTGGGGTTGGGCAGGCTGGCGTAGTTCTGGGCGGCGTTGTAGAAAAGGCCGTTGACCTCCTCGTAGTTGGGGGCACGGAAGCCGCGTACCACCTGGCCATACACGGAGAGCTCCGGGCTGTGGCGCCACACGGCAGCGAGCTTGGGGGAGATCGCTGAGTGATCCTGGCCGGTGGCGCTGAAGGCTTGATTGCCGATGGTCTTGGCAAGGCCCTCGGGGCGAAGCTTGACCGAGTCGACGCGCAGGCCGGGGGTGACGGTGAGACGATCCAGGCGGATCTCGTCCTGCGCGAAGAGGCCGAGGCTGCTCGATTCGCCAGGCGCAAAATCCCGCAGGGGGTAGGTGTCTCCGGCAAGCGATTTGCCTACGGTGCCAGTGGTCTGGTTGGTGACAACGTAGTCGCGCAGCTCGTCCAGCTTGTGCCGGCGCCAGTCGGCGCCAAGACTGAAAAAGTGATCCAGGGGGCCCGTGCGCAGCCCTTTTTCAAGCTGTACGCCTGCGCCGGTGGTTTCCTGACGGAAGTGGAAGTGCATATCCACCAGGCAGCTATTGGTGCCGCGGGTGGTGCCCGAGCAGCCCGCGGTGGTGGCTGTGCGCTGCTGCAGCGTTGTGTCGTGATTGGCGGCGTTCTGGTGATAGACCGTGAGGAGCAGGCGGTCCACCAGGCCGTCGGTGGGCTTCCACTCCCAGTCCGCCGAGAAGCGCTCGCGGCGGGCATCCTCGCTGCCGCTGGCGCCGCTGACTCGGGGTAGCGATGTGGCGAGACGCAGCAGGGAGGCATCGGCGTGCTGATTGCGGTCTTCGTAGGTGAAGCGGATGCGATGCCCCTGCGCAGGCTTGATGATCAGCTTGGCCAGGGTGCCCCGGGAGCGGGTGTCCTGAGGGTTGGGTTGCTCACGCCCGTTGCTGGTGCCGCCGACCTCACCCCGGTTGTCGAGCTCTTCGCCAGTGCGGCGGGTGACGGCCACGAGGCCCTCGACCATTTCATTACGGCCGGCAAAGTACAAGGTGTTCTGAAAGCTACTGTCGGCCCCGCGCCAGGTGCCCTTGTAGCGGACGGCGCTGTCACGCTGGCCGAGTATGTCCGCAGGGTCCAGAGTGAAGTAGCTGACCACGCCGCCCAGGGCATCGGAGCCATACAGGCTGGATGCGGGCCCGCGAAGCACCTCTGCTCGTTTCAGAAAGTCCATCTCGGGGCTGTCCGAGCTCGCGGTGGTGGCGTTGGACGGACCCCCGCCGCTATAGAAGTCGGGCATGCGTACGCCGTCCACTTGCTGCAGCACCCGGTTGCCTTCGATGCCCCGGATATTCACCGAGCTGGCGCCGAAGCGGCGCAGGTCGCGGGCGACAGCCAAGTCGGGCTCGTCGGCAAACAGGCTGGTCTCGTCGTGGGGCATGCGCCGATCAATGCTCTGGCGATCGACGCTGGTGATGGTGGTCGGTATGGCTTCGACCAGTGCTTCGCTGCGGGTGGCCGAGACGACGACCCGATCGAGGGTGGGGGTGCCTCCCTCGCCGCTGGAGTGGGCGAGGGAGGTGCTTCCGGCAAGCGCTGCACCGATGAGGAGAGAGAGGGGATGCTTTCCGTAGAGGAAGGCGTGGCTGGGCGTGGACACGACAGGAATCTCCAGACGTTGAGGGCATCTGGCTAGCTGGCGTGCGGGTGTCCCGTGGTGGCTGGCTTGACGCTTTTCAGGGCGGTGAAGGCAGGCAGGGCTGCCGGAAGGCGCAATGTACCGAAGCTGATTTATAAATGCAAATCATTATCGTTTACATTTTTGTCTTTCGATCTTAAGATTCAATCCGGTTTCCCTGTTTCCGGAGGTCCATCCATGCGCTCGATGCTTCTGAATGTCTGTGTCCTAGGTCTTCTGCTGACGGGGTTTCTTGCGGCCGGCCCTTTCTGAGGGCGGCTCGCATCCAACAATCGAATTGTTTTCTCTCTGCAAGAAAAGGAAATCCCCGTCGATGTCACGCTATACCGGCCCCCGTTTGAAGGTCATTCGCGCCCTGGGTTGCGAGCTACCCGGTCTGTCCCGAAAATCCATGGGGGAGCGGGACTATCCGCCTGGACAGCACGGCAACCGTCCCCGGCGCAAGTCTGATTTCGGCGTCAAGTTGATGGAAAAGCAGAAGCTGCGAATGAACTACGGACTGACTGAATCCCAGCTCCAGCGCCTCTTCCGTGAGGCCAAGGCATCCAGAGCGCCAACTGGCAACAAGCTGCTCGAGCTGCTTGAGCGGCGGCTGGATAACGTGGTGTTCCGCGCAGGCTTTGCGCCAACCGGGGTGGCTGCGCGCCAACTGGTGAGACACAAGCACGTGCAGCTGAACGGACGTCAGGTGAATATCCCGTCCATCCGCGTCAAACCTGGTGACGTGATCGTGCTCACAGAGCGTGCCCGCAAGATTCCCTCTGTGATTGAGTGCATCGAATTGCCGGCTCTGGCGCAGCCTGAATGGCTGAGTTGCGACGGCAAAAGCTTCAGTGCGACGGTGACCCGCCTGCCGGATGCCTCCGAGGTGCCCTTTCCGGTCGAGGTGCAGCACGTGGTCGAGTACTACGCGGTGCGTATATGAGCACGCGCTGCGACTGCGCCCCGGAGGAGGTGGAGGGTGCCCTGCCGGACTACGAGGCCTGCCCGGAACTGGCCCTGGCGGCCTTGATCACTCTCATGACGAGCTTTCCGTCCCGACGTAGCCCGGCTATCGCCCGTTCGGTGCTGGCCCACCTGGAGGTGATAAGTCGTGATGCGGACCTCGATGCCGTGCTCCGCGAATGCGCGTTGCAGTTGATGGGGCGTTGGGCTGCCCTTGAGCAACTGTGTGAGCCGGAAGGCGCCGTTGTGGCGGGAGGCGTCCGCATCCTCAATTGACAAAATCCTGCCCGAAGACAATACGGGTGTTTAATTATTGATCACAATAGACCGGTGCGGCGCCCTGAAATGGGTGCGACCGGTCTTTTTGCCTTTCATTACACCTATTTTTTCTTCCTACCCATTCAGGGTTATGGCCGACTTTTCGTTCCTTGTCGAATGAATAGGGGCTAATGCCTCACGGTGCCGGTGATCGTTGGGCCGTAGTCTTGGGAAGCCTTGCGCTACGCGACTTTCCGCCGCAAGTGCGGATACCGGCCAGTTACTTGCCGGGATCATTTTCGAGCCGAATCCCTGTAAGGCGCCACCTCGTGGAGAGCCTCACGGAGCAACGACTCCCGGCCGGTCAAGGGCGCAGTCGAGTTGATCTGTGTCAAAATGTCGCCCTTATCGCGGCGTATCCTTCCGCGGAAGCTTGCCGACGGTCCGTTGTTGCGCAGGCAGGGGGGTTTTGTTTTTTTTAAGATGAGGTGACTCACATGCAATCGCAGACTTACAACTATAAAGTCGTGCGGCAGTTCGCCATCATGACGGTGGTATGGGGCATCGTGGGCATGCTGGTCGGCGTTATCGTCGCAGCACAGCTCGTGTGGCCCGAATTGAACGTTGCCGAATGGCTGCACTTTGGACGGCTTCGCCCGCTCCACACCAACGCGGTGATCTTTGCGTTTGGTGGCTGTGCTCTTTTTGCCACGTCGTACTACTGTGTGCAGCGTACCTGCCACACCCGTTTGTTCGCCCCGGGCCTTGCTGCCTTCACCTTCTGGGGCTGGCAACTGGTCATCGTTCTCGCCGCGATCACCTTGCCCCTGGGCTGGACGTCCGGCAAGGAATACGCTGAACTCGAATGGCCGATCGACATCTTGATCACGCTTGTGTGGGTTTCCTACGCAATCGTCTTCTTCGGCACCATCGGCACCCGTAAGACCACCCACATCTATGTGGCCAACTGGTTCTACGGCGCCTTCATCCTGACGGTTGCCCTTCTGCACCTCGTCAATAGCGCCGAAGTGCCGGTCACCCTTGGCAAGTCCTATTCTGCCTATGCGGGCGTCCAGGACGCCATGATCCAGTGGTGGTACGGTCACAACGCCGTGGGCTTCTTCCTGACCGCCGGCTTCCTGGGCATGATGTACTACTTCGTCCCGAAGCAGGCTGGCCGTCCGGTTTACTCCTATCGCCTGTCGGTGGTTCACTTCTGGGCCCTGATCTTCACCTACATGTGGGCGGGTCCGCACCACCTGCACTACACCGCGCTGCCTGACTGGACCCAGTCCATCGGCATGGTCTTCTCCCTGATCCTTCTGGCTCCCTCCTGGGGCGGCATGATCAACGGCATCATGACCCTGTCCGGCGCATGGCATAAGCTGCGTACCGATCCGATCCTGAAGTTCCTGATCACCTCCCTGTCTTTCTACGGCATGTCGACCTTCGAAGGTCCGATGATGTCGATCAAGACGGTCAACGCGCTGTCGCACTACACCGACTGGACTGTTGGTCACGTGCACTCAGGTGCCCTGGGCTGGGTTGCCATGGTCTCCATCGGTGCCATGTACTACCTGATCCCGCGCATGTACGGCAAGACCGAGATGTACTCGACCAAGCTGATCACCACCCACTTCTGGATTGCGACCATCGGCATCGTGCTGTACATCGCCTCCATGTGGATTTCTGGTGTGATGCAGGGCCTGATGTGGCGTGCCACCAACCCTGACGGCACCCTGACCTACTCCTTCGTCGAATCCGTGAAGGCCAGTTACCCGTTCTGGGCCATCCGTGTGCTCGGCGGCGTGCTGTTCCTGACGGGCATGCTGATCATGTTCTACAACATGATCAAGACGATTGCCGGTCAAAAGGCCTATGAAGCTCCGGTGCTGGCACCTGCCGGCGCCCACGCCTGATCGGGAGGAATAATAATCATGGCTCAATCGAATCACGACTTTATTGAACGCAAGGTTGGCTGGCTGATCGTCTTCACGCTGATGACTGTGAGTATCGGCGGTCTGGTGGAAATCGTCCCGCTGTTCTTCCAGCACTCCACGACGACCCCCGTCGAAGGCCTCAAGCCCTACGATCCGGTTCGCCTGGTCGGGCGTGACATCTATATCCGGGAAGGCTGTTACAACTGCCATTCCCAGATGATCCGCCCCTTCCGCGCCGAAACCGAGCGTTATGGTCACTATTCCGTCGCTGGTGAGTATGTGTACGACCACCCCTTCCAATGGGGCTCTAAGCGCACCGGTCCCGACCTGCACCGTGTAGGCGGCCGTTACTCGGACCAGTGGCACCGCATCCATTTGCTGAATCCTCGTGATGTGGTGCCGGAGTCCAACATGCCGGCCTTCCCGTGGCTCGACCGTCCCGTCAAGTCCGATGACATCGAAGCCAAGATGAATGCCCTGCGCAAGGTGGGTGTGCCTTACTCCGACGAGGAAATCCAGGGTGCCCGCAAGGCGCTCGAAGGCAAGACCGAGCTGGATGCTGTTGTGGCTTACCTGCAGGGTCTGGGCACCGCTCTCAAGGCCGGCAAGGCAGCCGCCCCGGTTGTGGAAGCCGCCCCGGCTCCCGCTTCGGCGGCAGCTGATGCTCTCGGCAAGGTCTTCTTCGAAGTTGGCTCCAGCACGCTTCCTGCTGACGCCGCCGCTGCGGTCGACGCGACGGCCAAGTTTCTCCAGGACAAGGCTGACGCGAAGGTCGATGTGACGGGCTACACCGACAAGACGGGGGACGTGGAGAAGAACCTCGAACTCGCCAAGGAGCGTGCTAGGGCTGTTCGCGACGCCCTCAAGGCTGCTGGTGTGGCTGAAGACCGGATCAACATGAAGCCACCGGTCAGCATCACCGGGTCGGGCGACAATGCTGAGGCCCGTCGAGTGGAGCTCAATCCGGGTAGCTGATGCTGCCGGGAAAGACCATTCTGAGAACGAAGGAGCGTGAGCGTGGATATCAATGATGCGCGTACGGTAGTAACTGTCCTGGGCTTTGTATGTTTCATCGGTATAAGCCTCTGGGCCTTCAGTGGGCGTGCGCGAAAGGGGTTCGACGAGGCAGCGCTCCTGCCGTTCAGCGAGGACGACTTGCCGGCTCCCGACGCGGGGCGGCAAACCAAGGAAGGAAATAAAAATGGCTGACTTTGTTAGCGGTTTCTGGAACGCCTATGTGATGGTGCTGGTGTTCCTGAGTATCGGCTTCTGCGTGTTCGTGCTCGTCTCGAACATGACGAAGCGGACCTCCGGGCCGGTGGGCCTGCATGATCACATCTGGGATGAGACCTTGCAGGAGTACAACAACCCCTTGCCCAAGTGGTGGATGTACATGTTCTGGATCACGATCATCTTTGCGATCGTTTATCTGTCCATGTACCCCGGCTTTGGTAACAACCAAGGCAAGCTGGGCTGGTCCTCCGGCAGCCAGTGGCAGGCCGAGCAGAAGGCCGCAGCCGAGAAGTACGGTCCGATCTTTGCGAAGTTCCGTAGCATGGATCTCAATGCAGTTGCGGGTGATAAAGAAGCCAATGCAATGGGCCATCGTCTGTTCCTGACCTATTGTGCCCAGTGTCACGGTGCTGATGCCAAGGGTGCAAAGGGCTTCCCCAACCTGACCGATGCTGACTGGTTGTATGGCGGCGAACCCGAGACGATCCGCACCACGGTGCTGGGTGGTCGCATGGGTATGATGCCCCCGTTCGGCCCGGCGCTGGGGGCTGATGGCACCAAGGATGTCGCCAACTATGTGCGTTCCCTGTCCGGGCTGGCCCACGACTCCCTGCGGGCTCAGCGTGGCAAGGAACTCTTTGCTGCCAATTGTGTGGCCTGTCACGGCCCGGAAGCCAAGGGCACGCCCGCACTCGGCGCTCCGAACCTGACAGACAAGACCTGGCTCTATGGTTCTTCCGAAGCCACCATCATCGAGACTGTGACCAACGGTCGCACCAATCAGATGCCGGCATTCAAGGACTTCCTTGGCGAAGACAAGGTACACTTGCTCGCAGCCTATGTGCTGAGCCTTTCCAAGGGCGCGGCCCCGGCCGAAGAGAAGAAGTAAGTTTCAGGAGGAGTACTTCGTGCTCCTGCTGATCGATTCCCCGGGCACGCCCGGGGAGTTTTTGAACTGTAATATTAGAATATTATTATTTGGCAATCATGAGCCAGCCAGACACCCAGACCTCCAAGAGCGCTGAACCGAAGTCAAAGGCTCCGGCAGAAGCTGAAGATACCCTCTACGCAGTCCGGCAGAAAGTGTATCCCCGTGCCGTCACAGGGCTGTTCGCCACTTGGCGATGGATCCTGGTGTGGGCGACCCAGCTGATTTTCTACGGGCTGTGCTGGTTGCCCTGGGGAGATCGGCAGGCTGTTCTGCTGGACGTGGTTGAGCGCAAGTTCTATATCTTCGGCTGGGTCTTCTGGCCTCAGGACGTGTTCTTCCTGGCCATACTGCTGATTATCAGCGCCTACGCCTTGTTCTTTTTCACCGCAGTGGCGGGGCGCCTGTGGTGCGGCTACGCCTGCCCCCAGACGGTCTACACCGAGATCTTCATGTGGGTCGAAGAGAAGATCGAAGGCAACCGCAGCCAGCGCATGAAGCTGGATGCTGCTCCGATGAGTGGGCGCAAGTTCGGTATCAAGGCTGCGAAGTTTGGTGCGTGGGGTGCAATCTCGTTGTGGACCGGCTTTACCCTCGTGGGCTACTTCACCCCTATCCGTGAGTTGGTTCAGGAAGCCCTGACCTTCAGTTTCGGGCCCTGGGAGCTGTTCTGGATCTTCTTCTATGGCGGTTTTACCTACCTGTTTGCTGGTGTGATGCGCGAGCAGGTGTGCAAGTACATGTGCCCCTACGCCCGCTTCCAGGGGGTTATGTTCGACCCGGACACGCTGGTCATCACCTACGACCCGGAACGCGGCGAGCCCCGCGGTCCGCGCAAAAAGGGGATGGATCCGAAGACCCTCGCCAAGGGAGATTGTGTCGATTGCGGGATCTGCGTCCAGGTCTGTCCGACAGGAATCGATATCCGTAATGGCATGCAGTACGAGTGCATCGGCTGCGCAGCCTGTATTGATGCCTGCGATCAGGTCATGGAGAAGATGAACTATCCGAAGGGGCTCATCCGTTACACCACCGAAAACGCGATGAAGCGCCATTGGGGCATGAAGGAGATCATTGGCCACGTGATGCGGCCGCGGATCATGATCTACGCGGTGGTGTTGATTGCCATCTGTGGCGCCTTTGTGTGGGGTCTGGCAACGCGCTCTACGCTGCGGGTCGATGTGATCAAGGATCGCTCAACCCTCAGCCGAGAAGTCGAAGGGGGCTTGATCGCCAACGTGTACAATCTTCAGGTCATGAACATGACCGAAAAGCCGCGCCGCTTTGCCCTTTTGGCCAGCGGGCTTGAGGGTGTGAAGATTACGCCGTCCGAGCCCTTTGAGGTGGATGCTGCAGGCCTCAGGGCAGTGACGGTGGAGGTTGCCGTTCCGCCGGAGTCCGGTAAACCTGGTTCCAATACGGTCTACATTGAGGTCAAGGCGCTCGATGACGAGACGGTCTCTGTTCGTGAAAAAACTGCATTCCTCATTCCACGATAGAGATTTGACCTCATGAATATGTCCGCAACTGAAGCCAAGCGCAGTCCGATCCCCTGGTACAAGGAGCGCTGGACCTGGCTGCTGATGCTGATGCCCGCGACGGCAATTGTCGCAGGCAGCATCACTCTCTGGCTTGCCATCAAGTCTTTTGACGGGCTGGTGACGGATGATTATTACAAGCAGGGGCTGGCGATCAATCAGACCTTGGCTCGGGCCACGACAGCACAGGATATGGGGCTGGTTGCCCAGGTCCGTTTCTCTGCGGAATCCTTGTCGGTCGAGCTATCTGCCAAACCTGGTGTTGATTTGCCCAACCGCTTGAATGCAACACTGGCTCATCCCACTCGTGGTGGGCTGGACCAGCAGATCGTGCTGGAGCGCAAGGATGGCGCCTATCGTGCTGCCATCCCTGTCGCTCTAAGCACGGCGCACTGGAAAGTTCTACTAGAAGACGAGTCCCGCAGCTGGCGGCTGTCAGGGACCGCATTCCTCCCCACAGAGACCGAGATCAGGATCGATTCAGCCGATCTCAAACCTGTTGATTGACAAGGAGGATGTCATGGCCTGGAAAGAGTTGTTCAGTACCGATATTGGGCTCCTGAGCCTGTTCACCATCGGTTTCGTTCTCGTTATCGGTGGGTATATCTACCGTTTTGCGAAAAATCATATCGCTGAGGACGAAAGACATTCACATAGTTGAGGGGAGGGGCATTGCCCACCCCGGGGGAGCCAGAGCATGTTGAAACTGATTCAGGTCTTGTGGCCGTCGTTTCTGGTAGCGGGTGTTGCCGAAGTTGTCTTTTTTACGGTGATCGCGCCCCAGGAACTTTACCTGTTTGGGCAGCCTGTTTATTTCTCGCCTATCGCCACATATTCCATCGGCTTCTTTGGGTTCTGGCTCGTATGTGCCGGATCAAGTCTGATGACGCTCTTCTTTCAGCGAACCTCCGCTGAGATCAATCAGAGCACTTCCGACTAGCAGGGCGCCGCAGCCAGGGATCATGCTGGCATAAGAAGCAATAAGGCCTCGCAGTAGCGAGGCCTTATTGCTTCTGCCGGGTGTTGCAACGTTAGCGATAGACGAGTACCGGGATCTTGCTGTGGGTCAGTACTTTCTGGGTTTCGCTGCCCAGAAGCAGGCCGCTCAGGCCGCGTCGGCCATGGGATGCCATGAAGATCAGGTCGCACTTATTGCGCTCGACGGCTTCGATGATGGCTTCGTAGGGAACTTCACTGACCTGGGTGTCGGCGGACGAGGAAACGCCTGCGGCCTCTGCAGCCGCTCGGGCTTTGGCCAGGATACGCTCGGCCTCCAAGGTGGCCGCGCGACTGAACTGTTCGGGGGTTGTGGGGTCGATCAGGGCACCTTCCCCGTAGATCGGCATGGGGAAATCGGGCTGTGCATAAAAGAAGGTGATACGGGCACCCGCTTCGCTGGCGAAACTGACTGCTCGTGCGACCGTCGAATCAGACAGCTCGGAACCATCGGTGGGAACGAGAATGTTCTTGAACATTGAGTTGCTCCTGCTTGGGTCTGGGTGCTTCCATTATAGGGTCCGTGCTCATTGTACTTGGCTTGACCAATGTCAATCAGGGCGCACTAAGGCAAGCTCAGGATTCAAAACATGGAGTCCGATGTTCAGGATGTGTATTCCGCATCAAGACTTTCAGGAGTGATCATTATGACCCGTCACAGCGCCGCGCCATCCCTTGATCTTGCGCGCAAGTCGATTCAGCAGTTCCATGATTCTGTGGAGTCGTCTATCGATCCTCTCGGCATGGCTGCACCCTTGGTGCATGCCCAGTTGGCCTGGGCCGCGCATCCCCAGGAGCTGGCGCAGGCTCTGGCCAAGGTGTCCTCCAGCCTGTGGGAGCTACAGTGGCACAGCTGGCGACGCATGCTGGGTTTGCCTAGTGCGGATCCTGTGAAGCCCCACGGCGACGACACGCGATTTACCGATCCGGTGTGGGCCGAGTCGCCGACCTGGGATCTCTCCAAGGAGTGGTACCTGGTGCTGACCCGCCACATGCAGGACATGCTCTATGAAACCCCGGGGCTCTCCCAGAAGGAGAGACGCCGCGCGGCGTTCTGGTGGCGCAACTGGCTGAACGCCGTCGCCCCGTCGAATTTTCTGTGGACTAATCCGGTGGCCATGCGTTTGGCCGTCGAGTCGAAGGGGGAGAGCCTGGTGCGGGGCTTTCGCAATTTCCTGGCTGACATGGAGGCTGGGAACATCCGCATGACTGACCCCGATGATTTCAAGGTCGGGCAGAACCTTGCTACGACGCCGGGCAAGGTAGTGTTCCGCAATCGATTGCTGGAGGTGCTCCATTACACCCCCACATGCAAACGCGTGTACCAGACGCCCATCGTCATCGTTACTCCGTGGATCAACAAGTTCTACATCCTCGACCTCAATCCGAAAAAGAGCATGATCCGTTTTCTGCTTGATCAGGGGTTCGAGGTCTTCATCACCAGCTGGAAGAACCCGGGCGAGGAGATGCGTGACGTTAGCTTTGACGACTATCTCGTCGAAGGCGTCCAGGCCCTGGTGGACACGGCGCGGGGGCTGACCGGTGCGGCCAAGGTTCATGCGGTTGGCTACTGCATTGGTGGTACGGCCCTGAGCACCTATATGGCGTGGGCCAACCGGCATTTTGCTGCGGAGGACGTGCCGGTCGCCCACTTCACGCTGTTTACTACGCTGGTGGATTTCCACAAGCCGGGCGATATCGAGGTTTTCGTGGACGAGGGCAGCATCCGCTTCATCACCCAGAACATGGCGCGCAAGGGCTACCTGGATGGCGCGGAGATGGCCTCGTCTTTCCGGCTTCTGCGTTCCAACAGCCTGATCTGGCATTACGTCGTGCATGGTTGGCTGTATGGCGAAACTCCACCGCCGTTCGACGTGCTGTTCTGGAACATGGATACCACACGCATGCCCTACGCCATGCACGCCTGGTATCTGCGGGAGCTCTATCTGCACAATAAGCTGATCGAGAAGGATGCTCTCACCGTGGCCGGGGAGCCCATCGACCTCGGTGCCATCGTTCAGCCTGTGTACGCCGTGTCGGCGGAGGACGACCACATCGCTCCCTGGCGGCAGACCTTCCGTACGATGAATTACGTGGCGGGCTCGAAGCGTTTCGTGCTGTCGAGTTCCGGGCACATCCTGGGGATCGTCAATCCCCCGGTCAAGCCGCCGAAAAGGCAGTACTGGGTGGCACCGGCACGGTGCAGCGACACCGCCGAAGGCTGGCGTGGCGCAGCTGTCGAGAACGCGGGCAGCTGGTGGGATGACTGGATGGCCTGGCTCAAGCCCCAGGCAGGCGAGATGGTGGAGCCGGCCCCCGTTTCAAGCAAGGCCTATCCGGCCTTGGCGGATGCGCCCGGCACCTACGTGCTTGAGCCCTGAGCTCCGGAGGAGGCCGGGCAGAGGATCTGCCAGGCCTCCAGGTGGTGCTGAAGGGTGAAGCGGGCATTCGCCGGGCTGGTGGATGGCAGCCGGTGCAGGCTGCACGACAAGGCCGGCAGGGCCGGTGTTACGAAGCGCCGAAACGCCGTTTCGGCGGCTGAGCCGTTGAAGAATATCCGCCGCACGCCCGGGTGGGCAGCTAGGAATGTGACGAAATCGTTGGGCGTAATGCTGGAGGAGATTATGCTGCTGTCAAGGCTGCCGTGTCGTTCGCAGCTCTGAAGTACATCCCACAGGGCGAAGCCCGCGCCGGTCAGCTTGTCGAGGCGTGCAGGATAGGGCAGGTCGGGGCCGGCCCCCACGAGGGTACCTAGAATTTTCCAGAAGTGATTTCTGGGATTCGCATAATATTCGCCCGCACGCAGCGACGCGTCGCCGGGCATGCTACCAAGGATCAAGGTGTGGGCGTCGTGGGCTGCGGCAGGTGGAAAGCTGTGGATCAGGGCCATAAGGTGGATGAAGGTGCCTGTGTCCGATGAGCGAAAATCGCCGGATATCACTTTTTGCGCTATAGAACAGCGAGGGGGCGCCGTTGTTTACCCCTCACAAACCGGTTACGGAGCCAGGAGCAAGGCATGAAGCAGCGCGCTCACGTGCTGATCGTTGATGATCAGGCGGACAATCTGTTGATCCTGGAAGATGTGCTTTCCGAGCAGTACGAGGTGCACCCTGCCAGCAGCGGTCTGGATGCCTTGCGCTACCTGGCCGGTGGGGGCGTCGCTGATCTCATTCTGCTCGACGTGATGATGCCAGAGCTTGACGGCTTCGAGGTGTGCCGGCGTCTCAAGTCATCCGAGTCCACCCGCACCATTCCCGTCATGTTCCTCACCGGGCTGGACCGGCCCGAAGATGAGGAGCTGGGCTTTTCGTTGGGGGCGGAGGACTTCATCCACAAGCCAATCTCACCGGCAGTGGTCATGGCGCGGGTGCGTACCCACCTGGCCCTGTCCCGGGCCACCCGGGCGTTGGAACGGCGCAATGCCGACCTCGAACTGCTGGTGGCAGAGCGGACGGCGGAAATCAGCGAGCAGTCTCGGCGTCTTGTATCCAGCAAGCAGGAGGTCATTGCCGCCCAGGCCGCCACCATTACTGCTTTCTGTGCTCTGGCCGAAGCCCGCGACAATGAAACGGGCAATCACATCCGGCGTACCCAGCACTATGTACGCATCCTCGCCGAGGCGCTGTGTGATCACCCGCGCTTCAAGGCCGAACTCGATGAAGACATCATCCAGCTGCTGTTCAAATCAGCTCCGCTGCATGATGTGGGCAAGGTGGCCACCCCGGATGCCATCCTCCTCAAGAAGGGCAAGCTCACCCCCGAAGAGTGGGTGATCATGAAGCAGCACTGCGAGTACGGTCGCAACGCCATCCTCCAGGCCGAAAAGGCCCTGGGCGAAGCCGCTGATGCCTCCTTCCTGCGCTATGCCGCGCAGATCGCCTACGGGCATCATGAGCGCTGGGACGGGACGGGCTATCCGCAGGGAGTAGCGGGGGACGCGATCCCTCTGTCGGCCCGGCTCATGGCCGTGGCAGATGTTTACGACGCGCTCATTTCCCGCCGGGTCTATAAGCCGCCCTTCTCCCACGAAACGGCCCTGGCCATGATCGTGGAGGAGAGGGGCAGCCACTTCGATCCGGACATCGTGGACGCGCTGATCCGGGTGGCGAGTCAGTTTGCCGCGATTGCCCGAAACTTCCGTGACGAGCCCGACCCAGAAGAGCCCGCCCCCTGAGCTGGAGGCTGCGCCTTAGGCAGCCAGAGTGCCGTCCCGGTAGTCGGCCAGAGCCTGTTCGATTTCCTCCCTCGTATTCATCACGAACGGACCGTACTGCACCACCGGCTCGCCGATGGGGCGCGCCGCCAGCAGCAGGAAATGCCCGCCGTCCTCGCCGGCCTGTACCTCGATGCAGTCGCCAGCCGACAGCACGCCGGCCTGCCGATTCGGCAGGGGTTGCCCTTCGCTACCGCCCACTCGCAGGCTGCCCGCGTAGGGATACAGGAAGGCCGAGTGTCCGTTCTCCACCGCCTGGCTAAAGCGGGCGCCGCTCTCCAGGCGCACATCGAGGAACAGCGGCGCGGTACTGAGCCCCTGGATCGGACCATCGGCGTGCTGACCGTCGGCCGTTTCCAGCCGGCCGGCTACCACCTTCACCGTGCCGCCGCTGATGGCCAGTTGGGGAATCTCCTCAGGCTGGATGTCCCGGTAGGCAGCGGGCTTCATCTTCTCTTTGGCGGGCAGGTTGATCCAGAACTGGAAGCCGTGGAGGCGGCCGGCCTCCTGCAGCGGCATCTCCGAGTGGATGATGCCCCGGCCTGCTGTCATCCACTGGGCGCCGCCGGCCCGCAGGTGGCCCTTGTGACCCAGGTGGTCCTCATGTTCGAAGTCGCCGGCGAGCATGTAGGTGACGGTCTCGAAGCCCCGGTGGGGATGGGGCGGGAAACCGGCGATATAGTCGTCCGGGTTGTCTGAGGCGAATTCGTCGAGTATCAGGAAGGGGTCCAGCCGCAGCCCCTGGCTCTGGCCCAGGCTGCGCCGGAGCTTGACGCCAGCGCCGTCGGAGACAGGGATCGACGGGATGATCCGGGTGAGGCTGCGGTGGGTCATGGTGTTCTCCGTGTCAGTTGGCGGCATCGGCCAGTTCGGCCAGCTTGCCGTGGGCGGCGGCGAGGGCGGCGCTCTTGCTTTCCTCACCCATGTTCAGGCCTTCAGCGTAGACGAACTCCACGTCGGTGATGCCGAGGAAGCCCAGGAAGTCACGCACATAGGTGGTCTGGCTGTCCTTCGGGGTGCCGGCGTAGAGGCCGCCGCGGGCTGCAAACACGGTCACCTTCTTGCCGGTCAGCAGGCCTTCCGGGCCGGTGGCGGTGTAGCGGAAGGTGACGCCGGCGCGGGCAATGTGGTCGAACCATGCCTTGAGCGTGGAGGGTACGCCGAAGTTGTACATGGGCAGGCCAATGACGATTTCGTCGGCCTGGCGGATTTCTTCGATCAGGGCGTCGGAGTAGGCGACGACGGCCTGCTGCTCGGCGCTGCGCTCTTCTGGCTTGGCCAAAAAGGACAGGAAGCGGGCGGCGTCCAGGTGGGGCACCGGCTCGGCGGCCAGGTCGCGGCTGACGACCTTCAGGTCGGGGGTGGCCGCCAGGCGGGCGGCGACGAAGCGCTCGGCGAGTTGACTGGACTGGCCTTGGGTGGAAAACAGGCTGGCGTTGATCTTGAGCAGGGTGGTCATGGTGGTTCTCCGTGTGGGGTGTCGATGGCTGTATTTAATGATTTACGGAGAAGATAAAAAAGAACAAGATTTCGTTTTTATCTATCGATTTATTGGATGGTTCCGGTTCCCCATGTTTCTCTGGAGCAGTGGCGTGCACTGATTGCAGTGGTCGAGGCTGGCGGCTATGCCCAAGCCGCCGAGGCCCTGCACAAGAGCCAGTCGGCAGTGACCTACGCGGTACAGAAGATCGAATCCCAGCTCGGCATCCAGGCCTTCGAGCTGCAGGGGCGCAAGGCCGTTCTCACCCCCACCGGGCGCATGCTTTACCGGCGCGCGCTTGCTTTGGTGGGTGAGGCGGGTGACCTGGAGCGGGTGGCGCGCAAGCTGTCGGCGGGCTGGGAGGCCGAGATCGGGCTGGCAGTGGAGATCCTCTTCCCCCCGGCGCTGCTCCTCGATTGCCTGGCCCGCTTCGGGCAGGAGGCCGCCCGCACCCGGGTGGAGGTGATCGAATCGGTGATGGGCGGGAGTGGCGAGGCGCTGCTGACCGGCAAGGCCGATCTGGCGGTGACGCCCCATGTGCCGCCGGGCTTTCTGGGGCGGCCGCTGATGCGCATGCGCCTGGTGGCCGCGGCGCATCCGGGCCACCCCCTGCACCAGCTCGGGCGGCCCGTGGAGGAGCGTGACCTGCGCGCCCACCGCCACCTGATGGTGCGGGAGACGGGATCGACCCGCAATTCCCGCAGCCAGACCATCGACGTGGATCAGCGCTGGACCTTCAGCAGCATGGCCATGTCCATCGCCGCCGCCGCCGCGGGACATGGCTTTGCCTGGTATCCCGAAGCCCTGATCGCGGCCGAGCTGGCTGCCGGACAGCTGAAGGTGTTGCCCCTGGGGGGCGCGGAGGTCCGCTTCGTGGACATGTATCTGGTGTTTGCCGACCCGGAGATGTGCGGGCCGGGGGTGGTGCGCCTGGCGGAGATCGTTGCGGCGGTGGTGGCCGAGTCAGGCCTGGGTGAGGCGCTGGCTGATGCGGGCCAGCAGGGCGCAGCCTAGCCAGTAGATGGCGGCGATGAAGAGCCAGGCCTCAAGGTAGAAAGGGCGCCACTGGGCGTCGCCCGAGAGGGCCAGGCCGAGGGCGCCGGTGAGCTCGTAGAGGCTCACGATGGTGACCAGGGAGGTGTCTTTGAACAGGGCGATGGCGCTGTTGGTCAGGGACGGCGCCACGTGGCGCAGCACCTGGGGCAGCACGATCCAGCGCTGGATCTGCCAGGGGCTGAAGCCCAAGGCCGCCGCTGCGCTGCGTTGACCCTCGGGAAAGGCCTGCAGGCCGCCCCGGATGATCTCCGACAGGTAGGCGGCGGCAAACAGCACGATGGCGATGAGCACCCGCCAGAGCATGTCCGGGGCCAGGTCGCCGGGAAAGAACAAGGGCAGCAGGAAGGACGCCACGAACAGCGCCGCCACCAGGGGGATGCCCCGGGCCAGCTCCACGTAGGCGGTGAGCAGCCCGCGCAGCAGGGGCAGGGGGGCACGTCGCCCGTAGGCCACGGCGATGCCCAGGGGCAGGGCCCCGGCCATGCCGAGGCCAGTGAGCAGCAGGGTCAGGGGCAGGCCGCCCCACAGTTCGGTGGGGACCGCGTCGAGGCCGGCAAAGCCGCCGGCCAGCAGGGGCAGGGCGAGCAGGGGGAGCACCGTCAGGGCAGCGATGAGCGCGCGGCCACGCAGCCAGCCCGAAGCGGCGGCCACCCAGCTGCCGGCAATCAGCCCGGCCGCCAGTGCGGGGCGCCAGCCCTGCTCGGCCGGATAGCGCCCGAGAACAATGAAGCGCGCCTTCTCGGTGACTACGCCCCAGCACGCGCCGCTGCGTTCCAGGGCCTCGCAGGCCGCCACATCGGGGGCGAAGCGGGCCTTGAGCAGTGCCCAGTCCACGAGCGAGGGCAGGGTCAGGGCCAGTACCGCCAGAATGAGCAGGCTCAGGGCGGCATTGAGCGGGTCGCCGAACAGGGCACGGCGCAGGGCGATCATCGCTCTCACGGCGCCATACCCCGCAGGCTGCGCCGTTCCAGGCGGTGGCTCAGCGCCGCCGCGAGCAGGGACAGCAGCAGGTACACCCCGATCACGATCAGCAGACATTCGATGGCCCGCCCCGTCTGGTTGAGGCTGGTGCCGGCCACCGACACCAGGTCCGGGTAGCCGATGGCCACCGCCAGGGACGCGTTCTTGAACAGGTTGAGGAGCTGGCTGGTGACCGGCGGCAGGGCGGCCCGCCAGGCCTGGGGCAGCAGCACCAGCACAAAGGCCTGGCGTGGCGTCATGCCCAGGGCCAGGGCCGACAGACGCTGGCCCGGCGGCAGGGCCTGCACCGCGCCGCGCAGGGTTTCGGCGATGTAGGCTGCGGAGTAGGTGGACAGGCCGATGAGCAGGGCCAGGTATTCCGGGGTCAGGCGGGCGCCGCCATCGATGCCGAAGCCGGCGGGCTCCGGCAGCTCCCAACCGGCTTCGCCCCACCAGGGCAGGGCCAGGCCGGATTTGCTGAGGAACACCCCCGGCGCCAGGCGCAGGGCCGCATCGGCCGCCGGCAGCAGATCGGTGAGGATGAAATACCAGGCCAGCAGATGCAGCAGCAGGGGCACATTGCGCACCCCGTTTACAAAGACGCCGGCCAGGGCGCGCACCAGCGGATTGTCGCCCAGGCGCCCGAAACCCACGACCACGCCCACCACGACGGCCAGCAGCGCGCCGGGCAGGGCCACCCGCAGGGTGTTGAGCAGCCCGGCAGCGAAGGCCCGCAGGGTGCTGTCACCGGAGTCGAAGGGCAGCAGGCTCTCCCCCAGGGCAAAGCCGGCGGGCTCCAGCAGAAAATCGAAGCCGCTGCGGATGCCCCGCTCCTGCAGATGCCCGGCTGTGGTGGTCACCAGCAGCCCGCCGAGCACTAGCAGAGCAAGCAGCAGCAGCGCCTGCCAGGCGAGGCGAGCGGGGTGCTTCATCCGTCAGCGCAGGGGCTGGGCGTACATCAGGCCGCCCTTGTTCCATTGGGCGTTGAGGCCGCGGGGCAGCTTGAGGGGGGAATCCGCCCCCAGGTTGCGGTTGAAGATCTCGCCGTAGTTGCCCACCGCCTTGATCGCCCGGGCGGCCCATTCCCGGTCGAGGCCGAGACTCTTGCCCAGGTCTTCGCCTACCCCCAGGAAGCGCTGCACGGCCGGGTCGGGGGAGGATTTGAGGCTGTCCACCCGGGCTTGGGTGATGCCTAGCTCTTCGGCTTCGATCAGTGCGTTGAGGGTCCATTTGACGATGGCGAACCACTCGTCGTCGCCGCGCCGCACGGCCGGGCCCAGGGGCTCCTTGGAGATCAGCTCCGGCAGCACCAGGTAGTCGTCGGGCGCGGGCGCTTCCTTGCTGCGGATGAAGGCCAGGGCCGAAGCGTCGGTGGTGTAGGCCTGGCAGCGGCCGCTGAAGAAGGCCTTGAGGGAGGCCTCGAACTTGTCGAAGACCACGGGCTTGAGCTTGATGCCCTGGGCCCGGGCGTAGTCGGCCAGATTCTTCTCGGTGGTGGTGCCCGATTGCACGCACACCTCGGCGTTCTTCAGTTGTTTTGCACTCGTCACCTTGAGCTTCTTCGGGACCAGGAAGCCCTGCCCGTCGTAGTAGCTGACGCCCGCAAAATGCAGGCCCAGGGCCGCGTCGCGGGTCAGGCTCCAGGTGGTGTTGCGGGACAGGACGTCCACCTCGCCGGACTGGATGGCCGTGAAGCGCTGCTGGGAGCTCAGGGGCACCCAGCGCACCTTGTCCGGATTGCCCAGCACGGCGGCGGCCAGGGCCTTGCACAGGTCCACGTCCAGGCCCTTCCACTGGCCCTGGCTGTCGGCGGCGGAGAAGCCGATCACCCCGGTGCTGACACCGCAGGTGAGCTGCCCTTTGGCCTTGATGGCATCCAGGGTCTTGCCGGCAAAGGCCGACGGGGTGGCAAGGAGGGTGGTGAAGGCAAGGGCGCCGGCAAGGCGCCCGGGGCGAAAGCGGGTCATGGCGGATGCAGGACAAAGGCCGAAGCCCGACAGCTTATCGGGCTTCGGCCATGTGATGCAAAGCAGCAATCGTTCGGAGCTTATGAAGGAATCGGGATGAGGGCCTTCAGCCCGCGGTCCAGCCCCCGCCCAGGGCGCGGATCAGGTTCACCGTTGCCCGGGCCCGCTCCCCGTCCAGGCCCACGGCGACGCGCTGCTGCTGCAGCACGCTGCGCTCCGCGTCGATGACGTTGAGGTAGCTCACGGCGCCTTCCCGGTATTGCAGGCGGGCGATGCGCGCGGCCCGCTCGGCGGCGCCCACGGCGTCGTCCTGCTCCCGGTGCTGTTCGCCCAGGATGCGCAGCTGGGCCAGGTTGTCCTCCACCTCGCGGAAGGCCTGCAGCACGGTCTGACGATAGCGGGCGCCGTCTTCGGCGTGGGCCGCGCGGGCCTGGGCCACGCCGGCCTCCCGGGCGCCACCGTCAAACACCGGCAGGCTCAGGGCGGTGCCCACCAGCGGCCCGAAGACGAAGCTGCGGCTGGCGTACTTGAAGAGATCGCCCAGCCCGTCGGACTCGTAGCCCAGGGCGCCGGTAAGGGACAGGCGCGGGAACCAGGCCGCCCGGGCCACGCCGATGCGGGCGTTGGCGGCGGCCATGGCCCGCTCGGCCGCGGCAATGTCGGGCCGGCGTTCCAGCAGGGCCGAGGGCAGGCCGGCCGGCACATTCACCGCGAGGCGCGTCAGGGGCATCACCGGCAGGTTGAACTCGGCCGGCGACTTGCCCAGCAGGATGGCCAGCGCGTGTTCGGCCACGGCGCGCTGGCGGGCCAGGCCCAGGGATTCGGAGCGGGCCGAGGCCAGCTCGCTGCGGGCCCGGGCCAGGTCCAGCTCGGCGATGTCGCCCTCGTCGAAGCGGCGCTGGAGCAGCTTTGCCGTGTCGGCGCGCAGGCGCACGGTGTCGGCGTACAGGGCTTGGGCGGCGTCCAGCTCGCGGATCAGGAAGTAGGCCTGGGCCACGTCGGCCTGCAGGCTGAGCAGGGTCACGGCAAACAGGGCTTCGCGCTGGGCGCTGTCGAGGCGGGCGGCCTCTTCGGCGCTGGCCAGCCGGCCGAACAGGTCCACCTCGTAGGCGATGGTGGCCTGGCCGCGCCACAGGGTGCGGGCCTGGGTGTCGGCGTCGGCGGCCAGGCCCTGGGCGGCCGGTGACGGCCGCTGGCGGGTCGGGCCAAAGCCCACGCCGACCTGCGGCGCGCGGGCTGCCCTGGCCGACTGCTCCAGCGCCCGGGCCTGGCCCAGGCGGGCGGCGGCGGCCATCAGGTCGGGGTTGGCCAGCACCGCGTCCCGCTCCAGGCGGTCGAGGAGCGGATCGCCGAAGACATGCCACCAGTCGCCCCGGGCGGCGCTGTCGGCGGGCTCGGCGGGTTTCCAGTGGGCGTCGACGGGGGCCGCCTCCTTGAAGGCGGCGGGGGTGGCAATGTTCGGCTTCTCGTGGATGGGGGCCACCGAGCAGCCGGCCAGGATCAGCAGGCTGGCCAGCAGGCCGGTGGCGTGGCGGTGCAGGGGCAGGTTGCGCAGGGTCATCGTCTTACTCCTGGCCGGCGTGGGCATGAACGGGGGCCACCAGGGGCGCTTCGTGGTGAGTGGCCGAATGAAGGGGATGGCGCTTGTCCAGGGTGCGCAACAGCACGTAGAACACCGGCGTCAGGAAGAGCCCGAACAGGGTCACGCCGAGCATGCCGAAGAACACCGCGATGCCCATGGCGTGCCGCATCTCGGCCCCGGCGCCGGTGGAGATGACCAGCGGCACCACGCCCATGATGAAGGCGATGGAGGTCATCAGGATGGGGCGCAGGCGCAGGCGGCTGGCGTCGATGGCGGCCTGCCGCGGGGTGTGGCCCTGCAGCTCCAGCTCCCGGGCGAACTCGACGATCAGGATGGCGTTCTTGCACGCCAGCCCCACCAGCACCATCAGCCCGATCTGGGTGAAGATGTTGTTGTCGCCCCCCGTCAGCCACACGCCGGTGAGGGCCGCGAGGATGCTCATGGGCACGATCAGGATCACCGCCAGGGGCAGGGTCAGGCTCTCGTACTGGGCGGCCAGCACCAGGAAGACCAGCAGCACGCTGATGGGGAAGACCCACACGCCGGCGTTGCCGGCCAGGATCTTCTGGTAGGTGAGGTCGGTCCATTCGAACTTCACGCCCCGGGGCAGGGTTTCGGCGGCGATGCGTTCGGCGGCGGCCTCGGCCTGGGCCGACGAGTAGCCCGGCGCCGGCCCGCCGTTGATGTCGGCGGCGGTGAAGCCGTTGTAGCGCACCACCATCTCGGGGCCGTAGGTGGGCGTGACCCGCAGCAGGGACCCCAGCGGCACCATCTCGCCGCTGGCGTTGCGGGTCTTCAGGCGGGTGATGTCTTCCGGCTGGGCGCGGAACCCGGCGTCGGCCTGGGCGCGCACCTGGTAGACGCGGCCGAAGCGGTTGAAGTCATTCACATACAGCGAGCCCAGGTAGATCTGCAGGGTGTCGAACACGTCGGTCACCGCCACGCCCTGCTGCTTGGCCTTGGTGCGGTCCAGGTCCACGTCCAGCTGGGGCACGTTGATCTGGTAGCTGGAGAACATCGGGCCCAGCTCCGGCGCCTTGCTGGCGGCGGCCATGAAGGCCTTGGCGGCCTTGTCCAGTTCGGCGTAGCCCACACTGCCCCGGTCTTCGATCTGCATCTTGAAGCCACCCACCGTGCCCAGGCCCATCACCGGCGGCGGCGGAAAGACGGCGATGAAGGCTTCCTGGATGGCCGAGTATTGCTGGTTGAGGGCGCCGGCGATGGCCCCCGCCGACAGCTCGGGCGATTTACGCTCGGCAAAGGGCTTGAGGGTGACGAAGACGATGCCGGCGCTGGAGCTGTTGGTGAAGCCGTTGATGGACAGGCCGGGGAAGGCCACGGCGCTCTCCACACCCGGCTGCTTGAGGGCGATCTCGCCCATGCGGCGGATTACCGCCTCGCTGCGGTCGAGGGATGCGCCGCTGGGGAGCTGGGCGAAGCTGACCAGGTATTGCTTGTCCTGGGCCGGCACGAAGCCGCCGGGCACCACGTAGGAGATGCCCACGGTGAGCCCGAGGAGCAGCGCATACACGCCCATGGCCGAGGCCTTCCGCTGGATCACCCCGGTCACGCCGCGGCCGTAGCGCTCGCTGCTGCGGTTGAAGAAGTGGTTAAAGCGCGCAAAGAAGCCGCCGAACCAGCGCTGCATCTGCACCGTGAGCCAGTCGGGGGGCGTGTCGTGGCCCTTGAGCAGCATCGCCGCCAGGGCCGGCGACAAGGTGAGGGAGTTGAAGGCCGAGATCACCGTGGAGATGGCGATGGTCATGGCGAACTGCTTGTAGAACTGGCCGGTGAGGCCGGTCATGAAGGCCAGGGGTACGAACACCGCCACCAAGGTGAGGGCGATGGCGATGATGGGGCCGGAGACTTCGCGCATGGCCCGGTAGGTGGCCTCGCGGGGCGACAGGCCGGCCTCGATGTTGCGCTCCACGTTCTCCACCACCACGATGGCATCGTCCACCACGATGCCGATGGCCAGCACCATGCCGAACAGGGACAGGGCGTTGATGGAGTAGCCGAAGCCCAGCATCAGCGAGAAGGTGCCGATGATGGACACCGGTACCGCCAGCAGCGGAATGATGGACGCGCGCCAGGTCTGCAGGAAGACGATCACCACCAGCACCACCAGGGCGATGGCTTCCAGCAGGGTGGTGATCACCGCCTTGATGCTGGCCCGCACGAACTGGGTGGGGTCATAGACGATGCTGTACTGCACCGAGGGCGGAAAGTCCTTGGCCAGTTCGGCCATGGTCTCGCGCACCTGGGCCGAGATATCCAGGGCGTTGGCGCCCGGTGTCTGGAAGATGGGGATGGCCACGGCGGGCTTGTTGTCGAGCAGGGCGCGCAGGCCGAACTCGGCGGCGGCCAGCTCGATGCGGGCCACGTCGCCCAGGCGCGTAACGCCGCCATCGGGGGCGGTCTTGAGGATGATCTGCGCGAACTCCGCTTCGTCCTTGAGGCGGCCCTGGGCATTGACGTTGAGCTGCATGGGTGTGCTGCGCTCGTTGGGCGGCGCGCCGATCACGCCGGCGGCCACCTGCACGTTCTGCTCGCGGATGGCCTTCACCACCTCGCCGGCGGTGAGGCCGCGCTCGGCCACCTTGCCCGGGTCCAGCCACACGCGCATGGCGTAGTTGCCGGAGCCGAACAGGCCCACCTCGCCCACGCCCTTGATGCGCGCCAGGCGGTCCTTGACGTTGAGGACCGCGTAGTTGCGCAGGTAGGTCATGTCATAGCGGTCGTCCGGCGAGGTGAGGTGCACCACCATGGTGATGGTAGGGGTGCTCTTGGCGGTGGTCACGCCCAGGCGCTGCACGTCCTCGGGCAGGCGCGGGAGGGCCTGGGAGACCCGGTTCTGCACCAGTTGCTGGGCCTTGTCGGGATCGACGCCGAGCTGGAAGTGCACGGTGAGGGTCAGGTTGCCATCGCTGTTGGCCTGGGACTGCATGTACAGCATGTTCTCCACGCCGTTGATACTTTCCTCCAGGGGCGCGGCCACGGTTTCGGCGATCACCTTGGGGTTGGCGCCGGGGAACTGCGCGCGCACCACCACCGAGGGCGGCACCACCTCGGGGTATTCGGCGATGGGCAGCTGGAAGACCGACAGCAGGCCGGCCAGCAGGATCAGGACCGACAGCACCCCGGCAAAGATGGGGCGGTCGATGAAGAACTTGGAGATGTTCATGGGGCGGCCCTCAGATGCGCGTCTTCTGCGCACGGGGCTCGGCCACGGCGCCGGCCGTGGCCAGGGGAGCGCTGCCCTCCATGGCCACCGGGTGCGGTGTCACCGGGTCGCCGGGGCGGACCCGCTGCAGGCCATTGACCACGATGCGCTCGCCCGGCTTGAGCCCCTCCTCGACGATGCGCAGGCCGTCCTGCAGCTTGCCCAGCTGCACTTCCCGGTAGGCGGTGCGGTTGCCTTCGCCCACCACCAGGACAAAGCGCTTGGCCTGGTCGGTGCCCACGGCCCGGTCGTCGATCAGCAGGGCCTCCCGGGGGGCCGCGCTGCCCAGCTGGATGCGGGCGTACAGGCCCGGCAGCAGCTGGCCGTCGGGGTTGCTGAAGACGGCCCGGACGCGGATCGTGCCCGAGCGGGTGTCGAGGCGGTTGTCCACCGAGTGGATGTGGCCGCTGAAGGGGTGGCCCTCGCCATCGGCCAGGCCGAGCTTCACCGGCAGGCGGGCGCCGCCGTCCCGGGCCAGGCTGATGGAGCGGAGGTAGGTCTGCTCATCCACATCAAAGGCGGCGTAGATACGGTCGGACGACACCAGGGTGGTCAGGGCTGGCCCGCTGCCGGGGCTCACCAGGTTGCCCACGGTGACTTCGGCCCGGGACATGCGGCCGTCGATGGGCGCCTTGATGGTGGTGTATTCCAGGTTGAGGAGGGCGATGCGCAGGGCGGCACGGGCAGCCTGCAGGTTGGCGGCGGCGTCCCGGGCGCCGTTCTGCTTCTCTTCCAGGTCGCGGCGCGACACGGCGTTGTCGGCAATCAGGCGCTCGGAGCGGGCCAGGTCGGAGGTGGTGTAGGCCACCCGGGATTCGGACGCGGTGAGCTGGGCCTCGGCCCGGGCCACCTCTGCGGCGAAGGGGCGCGGATCGATGGTGAATAGCACCTCACCCTTGCGCACCACGGCGCCGTCCTTGAAGTGCACCTGGGTCAGGAGGCCGGCGACCTGGGGGCGCAGCTCGACCCGGTCCACGGCCTCGAGCCGGCCCGAGAACGCGTGCTGTTCGGTGATGCTGCGGTGGATGACCTCGGCGGTGTCCACGACGGCGGCCTGGGGAGCGGCGGCGGGCTCGTCACGGGTGGCGTGGGCGGCGATGCCGATGCCTGCCAGCGCAAATCCGGCGAGGGCGGCGCCAATCACGGCACGGCGACGGCGGAGGGCTGCGGGGGGGAATGTGGTGTTGGGCATGCTGTCCTCTCTGATATCGGAAGCGAGGGGTAGGTAGGGATGGGATCATTCTTATTGTTTTGTTGGGCTGGATAAATATTAAAAATTTGACTTCACTATTCGATAGTGACTAATAATTAAGTCATGGTCACCGCCGGAGACCGAAAGCAGGAGCACAGCGAATGGACAGATTTCAGGCGATGCGGGTGTTCATGGGAGTGGTCGAGGCCAACAGCTTCACCCGCGCGGCCGACAACCTGAGCATGCCCAGGGCCACGGTGACGACCACCGTCCAGGCTCTGGAGAATCTGCTCAAGGTGCGCCTGCTCAACCGCACCACGCGCAGCGTCAGCCTGACCCCCGACGGCGCGGCCTACTACGAGCGCTGTGTGCGCATCATGAAAGAGCTCGAAGAGATGGAGACCGCCTTCCAGGACGCTGCGCGACGCCCCCAGGGGCGGCTGCGGGTGGATGTGGTCGGACCCATCGGCCGGCGCATCCTGATCCCGCGCCTGTGCCAGTTTCGCGAGCGCTACCCTGACGTGGAGCTGGTGATCGGCATTGGCGACCGGCCGGTGGATCTGGTGCAGGAGGCGGTGGATTGCGTGATCCGGGCCGGCGAGCTGGCGGATTCATCCCTGGTGGCGCGGCGCATCGGCAGCCTGAGCTTCGTCACCTGCGGCGCCCCGTCCTACCTGGAGCGCTACGGGGAACCCCGCACCCTGGAAGAGCTGGCGCAGCACCACGCGGTGCATTTTTTTTCCAGCGTCACGGGGCGCAACTTTGACTGGGACTTCGTGGTGGACGGGGTCAGCACCCCGGTGCGCATGCAGGGGCAGGTGGCGGTGAACGACGCCGATGCCTACAACGCCTGCGGCCTGCAGGGCCTGGGGCTGATCCAGCCGGCCCGCTTTATGGCCTTGCCGCACCTCGAAAACGGCGAGCTGAAGGAGATCCTGCCCGCCTGGAAACCGCCCCCGCTGCCCATGTCGGTGCTCTATCCCCAGAACCGCCACCTGTCCCCCAAGGTGCGGGCCTTTGCCGACTGGGTGGCCGAGCTGTTCAGCCAGTGCCCGCTGCTTAATGGCAGCGACGGCGAGGGCTTCACGGCGGGGGAGTGCCGCTACCCGGAGCGCCCGGCCACCTACACCGTGCGCGAGATGCTGGAGCAGGAGAACCAGCTGGCGGGGCTGAGCTAATTCGGGTTGAGTGGATGGTAAACTTGGCCAAACTTTGGAAGACTTCACGGTGCGATACCAAGCGAGCCGCCTGACATGAACCAAGCCGATAGCGAAATTCTCACGCTGGATGAAGTGGCGGTCTACCTCAAGGCAGGGAAGAAGACCGTCTACCGGCTGGCCCAGCAGGGGGAGATACCGGGGTTCAAGCTGGGCGGAACCTGGCGGTTTCGTCGCAACGAGTTGGATCGCTGGATTGCCGCGCAGATAGCCGAGAAGACGCAGGACAAGACATGAGCAGCACCCCGCAAAACAACAGTAGTCAGGCGGCCTCGCCCAGAGGGAGGGCTGCACGCCCATGAACGCCGTAGAAATCGAACAGGCCATCACAGACCTCGCGGAGCAGCCCTTCGACCCTGCAGAGTTTCCCTATGCCTTCCTTGAGGCTTTCGGCAACAAGGCGACGACCCTCAAGCGCCTGCGCGCAGGGGCATCGAACAAGTCCGACCTCGGCGGTGTTCTCCAGACCAGCAACATCCACATTCTGAGTTGCGATGCTGGGCGGGTGACGCAAATGCTGGCCGCCCTCAAGGCCAGCCCGGCCACGGCCAAGGCCAAGGCCAAGTTCATCCTTGCCACGGACGGCGCGGACTTCGAGGCCGAAGACCTGGCCAGCGGCGAGACCGTCGCCTGCGCCTTCAAGGACTTCCCGGATCACTTCGGCTTCTTCCTGCCGCTGGCGGGCATCAGCACCGTTCGCCAGATCAGTGAAAACGCCTTCGACATCCGGGCCACCAGCCGCCTGAACCGGCTGTACGTCGAACTGCTGAAAGACAACCCCGCCTGGGGCACGGCGGAGCGGCGCCACGACGTGAACAAGCTCATGGCGCGGCTGATCTTCTGCTTCTTTGCCGAGGACACCGATATCTTCGGCGGCAGGGGCAAGTTCACCGAGACCGTCGCGCGGATGAGCGCGGGGGATTCGACCAATACGCACGAGGTCATCGCCACGCTGTTCCGCGCCATGAACACCAAGCGTGAGAACCGGGCGGCCGCCGGGCTTCCCCGGTGGGCCAATATCGACGACTTCCCTTACGTTAATGGCCAGTTGTTCTCCGGCAGCGACGAAGTGCCGCGATTCAGCAAGATCGCCCGCTCCTACCTGCTGCACGTCGGCGGGCTGGACTGGACGAAGATTAACCCCGACATCTTCGGCTCGATGATCCAGGCCGTCGCCGAGGACGAGGAGCGCGGCGAGCTGGGGATGCACTACACCAGCGTCCCCAACATCCTGAAGGTGCTGAACCCGCTGTTCCTCGACGACCTTCGGGAGAAACTGGAGGAAGCGGGCGATAACGCCCGCATGTTGCTCAACCTGCGCAAGCGCATGGCGAGGATCAGGGTTTTCGACCCGGCCTGCGGTTCGGGCAATTTCCTGGTCATCGCCTACAAGGAAATGCGCGCCATCGAGGCCGAGATCAACCGTCGGCGCGGTGAGCCGGATCGTGCCTCAGAAATTCCGCTCACCAATTTTCGCGGGATCGAACTGCGCGACTTTCCGGCGGAGATCGCCCGCCTTGCGCTGGTCATTGCCGAGTATCAGTGCGACGTGCTTTATCGGGGGCAGAAGCTGGCACTGGCTGAATTCCTGCCATTGCGCAACGAGAACTGGATCACGTGTCACAACGCACTGCGGATCGACTGGTTGAGCGTGTGCCCGCCGACCGGTACCGGCGTGAAACTCCAGGCCGACGACCTTTGGGCACCTCGAATAACCCGAGGTTTTCAATGAATTCCGCCGCGCAACGATGATCGCGACCCAATTCGATTCAATTTCGCTGAGCAAACGCCGCCTTTCCCTGCGGTGTAGCCCCGTTTTTGCCTCG
>NZ_JAQVCN010000128.1 GCF_028689785.1 Zoogloea sp.
TGGGTCGTGGAGTGCAACCACGGCTGCATGGACAAGGCATCAGCTTCAAAACTCAGTAGCAAATGGCATGAGACCGGACCGATCGATCCGGTGAAGGCCATCCTGATCATGAACGAACAGGAGTAAGTTGCCATGCCCCTCGCTGCCGGAATTGGAAGCCCTGGGCCGGTTCAGCCGACCTCGGACGTTGGGCACAGTGGTCACACCGTTTCGGCAAGTGGCACCTCTTCCTTTGCCGGCGCTCTTTCACAGGTCATGAGCAGAACGACCAGTACGGCCCCGTCGGGGACGCCCAGTCCCGCATCCAGTACGGGGGGCGCACCGCAGAGTTCAGCACAACGCGATACACGGCCCTCTTTGGGGGATGTCTTCCAACCCCGTCACATCCCATTGGTGGGATCAGGGCACCCGAGCCATGATTTTCAGCAACTCGCCTTGGGCTTGAGGGCCTATCGTCAACAAATCATCGCGTCCAATATCGCCAACGCCGATACCCCCGGCTACAAGGCCGTCGACATCGATTTCCAGGACGCGCTACGTAACGCCCAGGCGGCGGCGAATGTGCCTCCAGTATCCCTGACCACGACCTCAATGGGGCACTTGCCAGGACAAAGCACCGGCACCCCGCCTCCCATCCCCCTGAAATACCATGTCCCCAGCCAAGGCAGTGTCGATGGGAACACCGTCGAAATGGATGTCGAACGGGCCAAGTTCGCGGAGAACACGCTGATGCTCAAGTTCTCAATGGATCGGGTGAGTGGGCACTTCAAACACGAAATCGAAATGCTCCAGAGCCTGAAGTGAAAAGCTGACATGAGCCGCCTGTTGCCAGAAACTTCTGGCCAGCTGCACGGGATGCTGGCCATCAGGCTTGGGTTGGCTGCGACCGTGGTTGCGCTGGTTGCCGGTGGCGTTGCTTATTTCGTTGAAACCTACCGGGCGGAACAGGCCGCACTGGAGCAGGCCACCCGCAGCGCCCGCCATTTCGCCACGCCTGCGATGCAGGTGATCGTTGGCGCTGGCCGGCCTGACGGTCATGACGAACTGGAGAGCTTGCTGGACAAGAGTCGTTTTGTCGGGCTGCAGGTCTTTGATCGTGATGGCAGTCCGGTTTACGAGAACTGGGGGAGTAGCACCGTTTCGCTGATAGACGTGCTTCGTGCCCAAACCTTGAAACGTCCAGAGGGGCACCAGATCCACCGCACCTGGATCGAAGTGGGTTCCGAGCATCTGATCCACGTCGTTGTCCCGATCTCCGGTAGCGATGGGCGTCTTGTCGGATATGTGAGGACCCTCAGCCGGCTCGATGCGGAAACTCTCCAGGCTCAACGGGACCAGGTTCGCACGGGGGCGCTTACCGCTATTGGCGCCGTGGTGGCGACAGCGCTGGTTCTATATCCCCTGATGCTGGCTTTGCTGCGGCGCTCAACGGACTTGTCCCGTTCCTTGCTGGACTCCAACCTGTCGCTGATCCGCTCCCTGGGAAACGCCGTGGCCAAGAAGGATTCCGGTACCGATGCCCACAACTATCGAGTCACGCTTTACGCGATTGGTTTGGCTGAAGCACTGGGGGTCTCGGCGGAAGATATCTCGCACCTGGTTGCCGGTGCCTTTCTGCACGACGTGGGCAAGATCGGGATTCCCGACAGCATCCTCCTGAAGGGGGGCTCGCTGACGCCCGCCGAACTCCTGGTCATGCAGAAGCATCCGGTCCTAGGTACTGAGATCGTCACCGGAAACCCCTGGTTGCAGGAGGCTGCCGTGATCATCCGGCACCACCACGAACGTCTGGACGGAAAAGGTTACCCCGATGGTTTGCGCGGCGAGGGAATTCCCCTGATCGCCCGGATCTTCGCCGTCGTGGACGTGTTCGATGCGCTCACTTCCGAGCGCTCCTACAAGTCGCCGATGGGGCTCGACGAGGCCATGCAGATCATCCTGCGCGAATCCGGAAGTCACTTTGATCCGCGCATCGCGACCGCGTTCATGGATATCGCCCCTGCGCTGTACGTCACGATCACGCGGGCAGATCCGAACGAACTACGACAACGTCTCCATGAGGCGTTGTCGCGCTACTTCAAGCTGGGTGTCTTGCCGCCGCTTGCGTAGTTCATGCCAAGTGCAGAACGTGTCCGGTAGGTGCGAGTCCCGTCGAGCCTTCTGTTGGTGATACCCTGATCGACTACCTGATCTGCTTTCCATCTGCATGTCTGAAACTACCCGTCTCTTGATTGATCGCTGGAAGCAAGACCCGAATGGAAGCTACCAGTCCTGGTTCTTGTGGCCCGAACGACTGAAGAACTTCCGCTCGATCCGGCGTGGAATCGGCCAGGTCATCAAGGAGATCGACGAAGGCAACTTCGGCAATGTCTATCAAGGATCTTCTCTCCAAACGGTCGTGGCCTCGATTGCCGAGCAGCGTCAGATCTTCAAGGGGGCCGACCATGCGTTCCTGTGGAAGCCTAAACTGAGGATTCCGGATATCTACGAAGACAGGGACAATCAACGTGCCTTTGGACGGTTGCTGCATGCGTGCGATTG
>NZ_JAQVCN010000091.1 GCF_028689785.1 Zoogloea sp.
CAGACGGACATGAAGAAGCTTGTGGCCTATTCTTCGATTTCTCACATGGGTTTTGTCACGCTTGGTTTCTTCATCTTCAACCCGCTGGGTATTGAAGGTGCGCTCGTTCAGATGATTTCCCACGGCTTTGTCTCCGGGGCAATGTTTGCGTGTATCGGTGTGCTGTACGATCGCATGCACTCTCGGCAGATTGCGGACTACGGTGGTGTCGTGAATGTGATGCCTAAGTTTGCTGCCTTGTTCATGCTTTTTTCTATGGCTAACTCCGGGCTTCCCGCGACCTCAGGCTTCGTTGGTGAGTTCATGGTTGCGTTGGGAGCTGTCCAGTACAATTTCTGGGTGGGTTTTGCTGCCGCGACGACCTTGATTGTCGGTGCTGCTTATACGCTTTGGATGTACAAGCGGGTCGTATTCGGAGCCATCACCAATCACCATGTTTCCGAGCTTACCGATCTCAACAACAGGGAGTTTGCGTTTCTCGTGATCCTCGCTGTCTGTGTGCTGGTTATGGGTATCTATCCCTATCCGATCACAGAGGTAATGCACGCGTCTGTCAATGACCTGCTCAAGCATGTATCTGTGAGCAAGCTCTGACCTCGAAGTAAACGACACAAAACCCTCCGGATTGTGGGCTGAAGATGAACTTTGTTATTCCTGACTTTTATCCTGCTGCGGCTGAGTTGTTCGTCGCTGCCATGTCGTTCGTCATTTTGCTTATTGGGACGTTCAAGCAGAATGCACGTAATTTGGTGTATACCCTCACTCAACTAACCCTCGTTTTCGCTGCGGTAATTACCTGGAGAACGATGGATGGCCAGGTTAACTTCACGTTCAGCAATATGTACGTGGATGATCTGATGGGTGATTTCCTGAAGCTTATTCTGTACCTTTCGGTGGCAGTTGTGCTTCTGTATTCCCGTGGCTACATGAACGACCGGAAGATGGAGACCACGGAATACTATCTTCTTGCCATCTATGCGACGCTCGGCATGATGGTGATGATTTCCGCCAATCACTTCCTGACCATTTATCTTGGCCTGGAACTGCTGTCGCTTGCTCTCTATGCCATGGTGGCACTTGAGCGGGACTCCGCCAGGGCGACAGAAGCTGCCATGAAGTACTTTGTTCTCGGTGCGCTTGCGTCGGGGTTGCTTCTGTACGGTATCTCGATGATCTACGGCGCTACGGGGACGCTTGAGATTTCAAGCGTTGCACAGGCCATTTATCATCAGGCAGGTAACCGTACCGTGCTGATGTTCGGTCTGGTGTTTGTGGTAGCTGGCCTTGCCTTCAAGCTCGGTGTCGTGCCGTTCCATATGTGGATTCCCGACGTGTATCAAGGGGCACCTGCGGCGATTACTCTGTTCATTGCCTCCGCACCGAAGCTTGCTGCGTTTGCCATGGCCATGCGGCTGCTCGTCAACGGTCTGTTCGAACTTGCGGAACAGTGGCAGTCAATGCTGATGTTCCTCGCTGTGCTGTCCATCGTTCTCGGAAACCTCGCGGCAATCGCTCAGACCAACTTGAAGAGAATGCTGGGTTACTCCGGTATCTCTCATATGGGTTTCATGTTGCTGGGGTTGATGTCCGGCGTGGTCGGTGGTGATCGTCATTTCGCGCTCAACGCCTACAGCTCTTCGATGTTCTATGTCATCTCTTACGTCCTGATGAGCATGGCGTCCTTCGGTGTCATTCTCCTGATGTCCCGCTCTGGTTTTGAGGCCGAGTCGTTGGATGATTTTCGCGGGCTTAACAAGCGTAACTCCTGGTTTGCGGGCGTTATGGCAATGGTCATGTTCTCGATGGCGGGGATACCGTTCTTTATCGGCTTCTTTGCTAAGTTCTCGGTTCTCCAGGCTGTGGTTGCTGCCGGTTACATCTGGCTTGCTGTGCTGGCTGTTGTGATGTCTCTCATCGGTGCGTTTTATTATTTGCGCGTGGTCAAGATCATGTTTTTTGACGAGCCCGCTGATTCTGCGCCGCTAACTGCCACAACTGACATGCGTGTGGTGTTGTCGCTTAATGGTGTTGCTATCGCTGTGCTGGGGTTGATGCCGCAGACTTTGATGTCGCTCTGTGCTTATTCTCTGCTGGGCTCGCTTTAATAGGCGCCCACTTTCGAGTGGGTAGGAATCAAAGGAGGTTGGGGTGGCTAAATTTCTTGTCGCTCTGGGCGTGCTTGGTTTGCTGGCCAACCTCCCTTTTTTTTGTTCCCGTTTCATGGGGGTTCTCCCCATGAGAGCCCGTAAGCTTGGGTTTGCCTTGTTCTTTGAGGTAGCGCTGTGTTATGCGCTGGCTTTGCTTGGGCTGGGTTTGGTTGAGTCCTATTTGGAGGGTCTGAACTACAAGCAGGGATGGGAGTTTTATGTCGTGGTCTCGTGCCTGTTTGTCGTGGCCGGCTTTCCCGGCTTCGTTCATCATTTTTTTTGGAGAACCCCTGCAGCTAGCCAGACAGCGCAGGGTGGGTGAAAGTCGGTTATCTCTGGCTTTCGAAGTGGTTGGCTTGTCTGATAGTTTTCAGCTCCGTTGTCGGTGAATATATCTGTTCATTCCGCATGAATTCTAAAGTCGATAACTTCGTGATTGTGGGCCGTACCAGTGATGATCGTACGTTCCGCCCCAGCGACTGGGCGGATCGTCTTTGCGGCATCATGTCTGCCTTTGGGGCAGACCATCGCATGACCTATTCACCCTACGTGCGGCCTGCATGCAATTTGCGCGGGGACAAGACTGTGCTGGTTGACGCACGTATTCACGATATAGAGCCCCTCGCCTATAACTTCCTGAAGAATTTCGCAAAGGATAATGATCTTCAGGTCGAGTTTCTTCCTGACGATTACTTTATCTGAAGGCCGTCTGGCCGGCCGTTCGCGCCCCGGGCTGTCGTTGCCGCTGAAGCGTTATCTGTCACCTTTGTCTCCTTTTGGGGCTTTCCCGAAGTGCCTGCGCAGCCTTGGTAAGCTGGAGCTCAGCGGGAGTTCGCGTTGTTGTTTGGGCGAAGGTTCTCGTCTATGGCCCAGACGGCGGCTTCAAGGCGGGATCGGAACTTGAGCTTTTTGAGCAGGTTCTTGATGTGGACCTTTACCGTGCCTTCGGCGATATTCAGGTCGCGGGCGATCAGCTTGTTTGATAGACCATTGGCGAGGCAGCCGAGAATATCTCGCTCCCTATCCGTGAGGGGGGCGAGGGAGCGCTCTGCGGCTTGCGCTTCTTCTCGCAGGGATCTCGCGAGCAAGCCGTTCAGGCTTTCGCTTATGACGATCCTGCCGCGCTGCGCTTCCACTATCCTTTCTAGCAGTTCTTCGGGTTCCATATCTTTCAGCAGATAGCCGTCGGCACCGGCACGGATTGCGGCAACCAGATCGTCTGCTGCATCTGATACGGTTAGGATCAGGATCCTGGCAGCCAGATCAGCTTCGCGCAGGGCGCGGAGGGTCTCGATGCCGTTCATGCCCTTCATGTTCAGATCCAGTAGGATCAGGTCGGGCTCAAGCCCCTTCGCCATCTCCAGTCCTTCTTCTCCACTCGACGCTTCGCCGATTAGATGTAGTTCGCGGTTGAGGGCGAGCAACTGGGACACGCCCTTGCGGAAGAGAGGGTGGTCGTCAATGATGAGCACGGAACTCGTGGCTTTGATGTTCACTGTGGGCTTCCTAAATTGATGGGAGGCGCGTCCTGAAGAACAGGTTGATTTGGGAATGTGAGCTCGACCCGTGTGCCGCCGCTGTTCCGGTGAAGAACTTTGAGGTCGCCCTCCAGGTTTTGAGCTCGGTCGCGCATGATCACGATTCCGTACCGATGCATCGGGGTGTTATTTTCGTCGAAGCCGATCCCGTCGTCTTCGATACTGACGGTGAGCAGGTTGGCGTCAGCATTCCGGAGTGTGACGGACACATGTCTGGCTTCGGCGTGGCGCTCGATGTTTGAAAGCGCTTCCCTGATTATCTGAAGGACGTGAATTTCCCGGTGGGGTGGGAGTTCAATGCTGCTCAGGTTATTTTCCAGTGTGATATTCAGTCCTGTTCGTCGTCGAAAGTCCTGTACTGTGTCGTCAATGGCGGCGGGCAGGCCTCGGCCGTCTATGCGCAGGCGGAAGGTTGTAAGGAGTTCTCGGAGCTGACGGTAGGCCTCGTTGAGTCCATCCCGTAGTTCGCCTACCACTTCATTGACAGGTTCCGGGCGCGGTTGGGGCCCTAAAAGGTTCTGCAGACGGGTGACCTGAATCTTGAGGTATGAAAGCGATTGGGCGAGGGAGTCATGGAGCTCTCGGGCAATCACCGAACGCTCGTCCAGAAGCGCGAGCCTGTGGCGTTCCTCGTTCCGCTGAGTGGTCGCCAATGCGTTGCCGATGTGTCGCCCGACGGCTTCAAGGAGTTCGATTTGCCATTTGTCGAGGTGTTTGCAGTCTGCTTGCTGAAGCAGCATTGCTCCATGACTGCGCATACCGTCGAATAGGGGCACCGAGATGTTCCATTCGTCAGGCGAAGCGTCACGCATGCGGATGGTTGGCTGTGTAGCGCTGTCTTGATTGCAAGCATGGTATTCCGGGCGGCACAGCTCTGCTTCGGGCAAGGGCGCCTCCGGATCGGCCTGTACCACGACGCTCATGCCATCGGCCCGTGTGAGGCAGAGGACCCCGGCGCGGATACCGATCACCTGGGCGACCTCTTGGAGAACCTGTTGCAGCGTGCCCTTGCTGACGGCGCGTTCGGAGAGCGCTCGTATGGTGCGATAGAGGAGATTCAGGGATTGGTTGCTGCGGGCCAGCTCCTCGGTCTTTTCCATGACCCTGTTTTCCAGTTCGGCGTAGCTCCGAGACAGATCCTCGACCATGAAGTTGAAGGCTTCGCCGAGTTGCCCTAGCTCGTCGGGCTCACGAACTGTAACTCGTTGGCTGAAATTGCCTCTTCGCACCACCTTCGCCAGTCCCAGCAGTTCGCTGAGGGGGTTCAGTACGTATGTCTTGAGCTGGATGACTGCGGAGGCCCCAACGATCAGCAGCAGGGCCAGGGAGATGCCTTGCACGAGGCGCAAGGCTTGGAGTTTGGTCTCCAGCCCATCCTCCACCAAGGCGACCAGTCGATCAATATGCGCCACCATCTGTGTCGTGTCAGCCTGGAGGGCGAGTCGGGCTTCTGCGTCAGGCCCGGCTCTTTGAGCCGCGGGGCGGAAGTGGTTGCGCCAGAGATTTCCTACGCTTTCGTAGGCTTGGCGCACAGGGTCGTCGGAGCTCACGGGAATGACGCGGAGAAGATCGGGGTGGGTGTAGCGCGCCTCGAAGTCGGTCACCGCCTGGGCCAGCAGGGGATAGCGGACATCTCCGGTATCCAGTCCCACGGCGGACTGAATCGCGTAGGAGTGCATGCGCAGGGCGCCTGCCATGTTGATCGCCCGGGCTTCACCGGACGACAGTTCGACCACCGTGATTGAGGCAAGGATGGAAATGGCGGCGAGCGTGGCAATCGCGGCGATCCAGCCTCCAAGACGGATGACGACCGAGGGGCGTCCGGCGCCGGGCGGATTTCGCTGACCGATGGTTGGGGCACTCAAGGCGTAGTCTCCGGTTGCCCTGACGGGGCGTCATTTTGGGCCTGGTGAAGGGTGGATGGGAATTTGTGCAGGTGCTTGGCGGCAGAAAATGGGAGTAGGGCAATCTCGCCGGTAGAGGTGCTGAGCGGTCTCATTGAATAGTGGGATTTTTGAAAAGTCATTTAAAAGCAATTTGTTGTGATTGTTTTTATGTAAAATGCAGATACCTATTAGGAGGTATTTGAGTTGATTTTCAGCCCTCCGGGAGCATGATCTAAGTCAAATCCGCATAGTTGAACGGCTCCTAGACTGCGCGGCATGTCAAAGGACAGCCACTTAACTTTCGGTCTGTCCTGCACATATACGAGCGGGGAAAACCATGCATACCAGCCTTGATGACTTGTCCTTGATCCTTGGTGAGATCACTCTCTTCCGAGCCCTTCCTGAGCACGTGATCAGTGATATCGCCCGTTCAGCAGATATCGTCAGCCTTGCCAAAGGCAAGGCTGTCTACGCGGCGGGAGATCGTCCGCGTGCCCTGTACCATGTCATGTCCGGCCACCTAAAGGTTTCCGTGTCGTCTCAGGATGGCGGCGAAAAGGTGATCGAGATTCTGTCACCCCAGCAGCTTTTCGGGGTTGCTGAGTTGTTCGGCGATTCGCCTTGCGTGTCGTCGGTGGAGACCGTGACGCCTGTCGTCATGCTGGCCGTGGGCAGGGACAGTGTGCTGCGTGCTATCGAACAAGAGCCGGGTCTTTCCCGTCGCATGCTCAGTGCCATGGCCCAGCGGCAGTCGTCCATAGAGAGGGATATTGCGGCAGACTGCTTCCAGTCGGGCACGGCCAAGGTTGTGGATTACCTCCTGAGGTTGGCGGGGCCCGGTATTGACAAGAGCAGGGTGGTGGAGCTCGAACTCGAGATCCCCAAGCACGTGTTGGCAGCGCGCATGGGCTTCACCCCGGAAACCCTGTCGCGCATTTTCCGTGAGCTGTCAGATGCGGGAATGATCCATGTGCATGGCAAGCATGTCACGCTGATGGAGGCCTTTGTCCGCACGCATGCGGCTCCGCCGGCCCTCCGCCGGGATGGCCCTGTTGGTGCCTCCCGTGCGCCGATCTCCCACGGCAGTACTTGGTTCTCACGCAGCGGGGCCGGGCAGGCTGCGGCCTTCGGGGCCCGTAGCGCCTGAACAAAGCCGTATTCCGAGGGCACAGTGCCTTGGAGTATCCTTCGCTCCTCGCTCAACCGACGGAGTGGCCGATGCTTGTCAAGGATTCCGATTTCAATAGTCTTGTACCGGGGCTGCCGCTGAGCCGACGGACCTTTGTCGGTGGCTCCCTGGCGGCCGGCTTTGCGCTGGCAGTGCGCCCGGCCCAGGGCCAGAGCGTTATCCAGACCGAAGCCAGCGGGCTTTCCACGGGGGATATCAGCATCAAGGCTACCGACGGCGTGCCGGTTCGGGCCTACTGGGTCCAGCCGTCCGGCAAGGGGCCTTTTCCGACGGTGTTGGTGGTGTCCGAGATTTTCGGTTTGCATGAGTACATTCGGGATACCTGCCGTCGGCTGGCCCGACAGGGCTACCAGGTCATTGCGCCGAATCTCTTCCAGCGTCAGGGTGACCCGGCGAGTGTGGGAAGCGTTGCCGAGATCCTCTCGACTATCGTCAGCAAGGTGCCCGATGCCCAGGTTATGAGCGATCTGGATGCCTGCGCCGCCTGGGCGGGGGCAAACGGCGGGGATCCGGCCCGGCTGGCGATCACCGGCTTTTGCTGGGGAGGGCGGATCAGCTGGCTTTACGCTGCTCACAATCCGCAACTGCGGGCCGCCGTGGCATGGTACGGCCGGCTGACTGGTGTGGCCACCGGCACCTCGCCCAAGCATCCTGCCGATCTGATTTCCCACATCAATGCGCCAGTGCTCGGCCTATATGGCGCCAAGGACCAGGGAATTCCAGTGTCTGATGTGGAGGACATGCGCGAAGACATGGCCCGGGCCGGTAAACGGGCTGAATTTGTCATCTACCCCGAGGCGGGGCATGCCTTTCATGCGGACTATCGGCCAAGCTATCGGGCCGAGGATGCCATTGACGGCTGGGCCCGCATGCTGGCCTGGTTCCGGGACAAGGGCGTTTAGCCGGCCGGGAGGCCGAAGCGCTCAGCTGCGCAGGCTGATCACCGGCCAGTTCCGGGACGTGGCGTGGGCGCGCAAGGTGTCGTCCGGGTCCACGGCGATAGGATTGTTTACCTTGCCAAGCAGGGGCAGGTCATTGTGGGAGTCGCTGTAGAACCAGCTACGCTCGAAGCTCGACCAGCAAAGGCCCAGGCTTTCCAGCCAGGCTTCAACCCGCTCGATCTTGCCATCCTTGAACGCCGGAGTGCCCCGAGGTTTGCCTGTGAAAGCACCGTTTTCCTGGGCTGGGACAGTGGCGATCAGGTGGGGAATGCCGAAGGCACGGGCAATCGGATAGGTCACGAAGCTGTTGGTGGCGGTAACGATGGCGACCACCGCGCCGGCCTCCAGGTGCCGATTCACTAATGCTCTGGATTCCGCCGTCATCATCGGGAGTATCCGGCTGGTCATGAACTCCTTGTGCCAGGCGTCGAGTTGCTCGCGGCTGTGGCGGGCCAGGGGTTTGAGCTGGAAGTCCAGGAATTCGTAGATGTCCAGGGTGCCTGCTTTATATTGGTCGAAGAAGGCCTGGTTGCGGGTTTCGTAGACTTCCTTGTCGAGAACGCCACGAGAAATCAGGTATTGAGCCCACTCGAAGTCGGAGTCACCGGCGAGCAGGGTGTTGTCTAGGTCGAAGAGTACGAGTTCCATCTTGGTCGCTTTAAAGGCTCAGGTCGCGCTGCAGGATTTCCCGCAGCAGGGGCAGGGTTATTGCGCGTTTGCGTTCCAGCGAGGCGGCATCGAGGGCGTCCAGGGTACGCAGCAGGCTGGTCAGGTCGCGGCGACCGTGGCGCAGGAGGTACTGGACAATCTCCGGGTCGAGGCGCAGGCCGCGCGCCGCAGCCTGGGCGTCGAGAATGGCCAGGCGGTCGTCGTCGTTCAGTGCCTTGACCTCGAAGATCAGGCTCTGGCCGATGCGGGTGCGCAGGTCTTCACGCAGATTCAGGTGGAGCGGGGCTGCGCAACCGCTGGTGATCAGGGTCATGCGCTGGCTGCGGGCCGAGTTGAAGGCCCTGAAGAGGGCGATCTGGGCATCCGGGCCAAGGGCCTCCACGTCATCTACGGCAAGCAGCAGGGCGGGGGCCTCGGGCAGAGTGTCCGTCACATCTTCGGCCCGCAGGTAACAGGCCGGCCGACCGGCCTGGGCTGCCGCGGTGACCACGCTGCGCAGGAGGTGGCTGCGGCCGCTGCCGGCATCGCCCCACAGGAAGAGATGCTGGGGTACGTCCGCCACGGGAATTGCTTCGTAGAGGGCGGCCAGCAGGTCGGCGTTGGCCGCGGCGACGAAGTTTTCCAGCAGCGGTGGCGCGTCGGCGTGCAGATCGAGGGTGAGTTGCTTCACGAGGTAGTCTCGCCGTTCACACCGGGCAGGGGCGGGCAGGCGACATTTCGGCTAAAATTCGGGTTTGTTTGCGCGGGGCGGATGGAAATGTCCAGCTGTCTGCAGCGCAAGGCCCGTTAATGTAGCCGGTCGCGGCGGGGCGCTCAACCCGACGAGCGCAATCCTCCTGCCTGCCGGTCGCTTCAAATGAGATCAAAGAACCCATGAGCTCCCTTACCTATCGCGATGCCGGTGTGGATATTGACGCCGGCGATGCCCTGGTTGACCGTATCAAACCCTTTGCCAAGCGCACCATGCGCCCTGAGGTGATGGGCGGGATCGGCGGCTTCGGTGCCCTGTTCGAGATCTCGAAGAAGTTCAAGGAGCCCGTGCTGGTTTCCGGTACCGACGGTGTGGGCACCAAGCTCAAGCTGGCCTTTCAGCTCAACAAGCACGACACCGTCGGCCAGGATCTGGTGGCCATGAGTGTCAACGATATCCTGGTGCAGGGTGCCGAGCCCCTGTTCTTCCTGGACTACTTTGCCTGCGGCAAGCTGCATGTGGACACCGCTGCTACCGTGATTCAGGGCATCGCCCAGGGCTGCGAGCTGTCCGGCTGTGCCCTGATTGGTGGTGAAACCGCCGAAATGCCGAGCATGTACCCGGACGGTGAGTACGACCTGGCCGGCTTTGCGGTGGGGGCGGTCGAGAAGTCGCGGATTATCGATGGCTCCACCATCCGTTCGGGAGACGTGGTGCTGGGCCTCGCATCCAGCGGCGCCCACTCCAATGGTTACTCCCTGATCCGCAAGGTGATCGAGATTGCCAAGCCGAACCTGGAAGGCGATTTCCATGGCCGCAGCCTCAAGGATGTGATCATGGAGCCCACCCGCATCTATGTGAAATCCCTGCTGGCGCTGATGGAGAAGCGGGACGGCTTGGTGAAGGGCATGGCGCACATCACCGGCGGCGGGCTGCTTGAAAACGTGCCCCGTGTGCTGGCCGACAATCTCACGGCTGTGCTCAAGAAGGACGCCTGGGAGATGCCCTACCTGTTCCAGTGGCTCAAGCACGCTGGCAACGTGGATGCTCAGGAGATGTATCGGGTGTTCAACTGCGGTATCGGCATGGTGGTGATCGTTGCCCGGGAAGATGTGGATGCCGCCACCGAGCAGCTGCGTTCCACTGGCGAAACGGTTTACAACCTGGGCACCATCGAAGCCCGAGCCGAAGGCCAGGCGCAGACCGTAGTGATCTGACGAACTGCCCGACGAGCAGGTGCGGCTGTGAGAGCGGGCCCTTTGAGGCCCGCTTTTCATTGGCTGCGTTGGTGCTAGCCAGCAGCATCTTTACCCGGTTTTACCTTAGGGTGACGCCAGCTTACGCCTGAGGCGCGGATGATCTACGGGTCGCTGCGCGCGTTGCGCAGAGCTATCCGCCTTGCCCCATGGATTCCCCTTTCCCCGTGCCGCAGATCGCGGCCATGCGGCCAGTGTTGCCGCTGATCCTCACCGCGCTGCTCGGTGCCTGTGCCAGTGTCGGCCCCGATTACCGTGCCCCCGTGATTCAAGCGCCGGCTGTCTGGCAGGCCCCGACGGCCGGCACGTATCGGGTGGAGAGTACCGATCTTGCTCGCTGGTGGACCCAGCTGTCTGATCCTCTACTCACCTGCCTGATCGAGGAGGCCCTTCAGGCCAATCCGGATCTGAAGGCTTCAGCAGCAGCCCTGCGTGCAGCCCGAGCCAGCCGGAGCCTGGTCTCCGCGAACCGCTTCCCCACGCTCAGTGCTGGGGCTGGAGCCAGTCGCAGTACGGCATTTGGTGCAGACAAGAGCCTCTACGATGCGGCCTTCGATGCCAGTTGGGAGCCGGATGTCTTTGGCGCCAATCGTCGGGCGGTGGAGGCGGCTGATGCCGATCTGGCCGCCGGCCTGGCCGACCTGCACGCCGCCCAGGTTAGCCTGGTGGCGGAGGTGGCCCTCAATTACGTGGAGCTGCGGGCCTATCAGGCCCGCCTCGGGATTGCCCGCAGCAATCTTGGCAGCCAGTCCGAAACCCTGCAGATCACCGACTGGCGCGCCCGGGCAGGACTGGTGGGCAGCCTCGACGTGGAGCAGGCACGCAGCAATCGGGACACCACGCGGGCGGTGATTCCCTCCCTGGAGACTGGGCAGGCGGAGGCGGAACATCGACTTGCCCTGCTCACCGGGCGGAGTCCCGGCAGCCTTCATGTGCGGCTAGTGGCTCCGGAAGGCGCTGCAGCTGTGCTGCCCGTGGTGCCGGAGCAAGTGGGCCTGTTCATTCCGGCTGAGGCTCTGCGTCAGCGCCCCGATGTGCGGGCTGCCGAGCGCCGGGCGGCCGCCGCGACGGCCCGGGCGGGGCAGGCTGAGGCGGCCCGCTACCCGGGCC
>NZ_JAQVCN010000092.1 GCF_028689785.1 Zoogloea sp.
TGTCCGTGGCCAAGGAAATCGAGCTGAAGGACAAGTTCGCCAACATGGGCGCCCAGATGGTCAAGGAAGTCGCTTCCAAGACCTCCGACATCGCCGGTGACGGCACCACCACCGCCACCGTGCTGGCCCAGTCCATCGTCCGCGAAGGCATGAAGTTCGTTGCCGCCGGCATGAACCCCATGGACCTGAAGCGCGGCATCGACAAGGCTGTCGTGGCCACTCTGGAAGAGCTGCGCAAGCTGTCCAAGCCCTGTTCCACCAACAAGGAAATCGCCCAGGTCGGCTCCATCTCCGCCAACAGCGATTCCTCCATCGGCGACATCATCGCCAACGCGATGGAAAAGGTCGGCAAGGAAGGCGTCATCACCGTTGAAGACGGCAAGTCCCTGGCCAACGAACTCGACGTCGTCGAAGGCATGCAGTTCGACCGTGGCTACCTGTCGCCCTACTTCATCAACAACCCGGACAAGCAGGTTGCCATCCTCGACAACCCGTTCGTGCTGCTCTTCGACAAGAAGATCTCCAACATCCGCGACCTGCTGCCGGTGCTCGAACAAGTGGCCAAGGCTGGCCGCCCGCTGCTGATCATCGCCGAAGATGTGGACGGCGAAGCGCTGGCCACCCTGGTGGTGAACAACATCCGCGGCATCCTCAAGACCTGTGCCGTCAAGGCCCCGGGCTTTGGTGACCGTCGCAAGGCCATGCTGGAAGACATCGCCGTGCTGACCGGCGGCCAGGTGATCGCCGAAGAAGTCGGCCTGACCCTCGAGAAGGCCACCCTGGAAGATCTGGGCCAGGCCAAGCGTATCGAAGTGGGCAAGGAAAACACCACCCTCATCGACGGCGCCGGCGTTGCCGAGCGTATCGAAGCCCGCGTCAAGCAGATCCGCGTGCAGATCGAGGAAGCCACCTCCGACTACGACCGTGAAAAGCTGCAAGAGCGCGTGGCCAAGCTGGCCGGCGGTGTTGCCGTGATCAAGGTTGGCGCTGCCACCGAAGTCGAAATGAAGGAAAAGAAGGCCCGCGTGGAAGACGCGCTGCACGCCACCCGTGCCGCCGTTGAAGAAGGCATCGTCCCCGGCGGCGGCGTGGCCCTGCTGCGTGCCCGTGCCAACCTCACCGGCCTGAAGGGTGACAACCACGACCAGGACGCCGGCATCAAGATCGTGCTGCGCGCCATGGAACAGCCCCTGCGCGAAATCGTTGCCAACGCTGGCGCCGAAGCTTCCGTGGTGGTGAACAAGGTGACCGAAGGCGCCGGCAACTTCGGCTACAACGCTGCTACCGATGTGTACGGCGACATGGTTGAAATGGGCGTTCTGGACCCCACCAAGGTGACCCGCACCGCACTGCAGAACGCCGCCTCCGTGGCCGGTCTGATGCTGACCACCGACTGCATGGTTGCCGAACTGGCTGAAGACAAGCCGGCCGGCGGCATGCCCGACATGGGCGGCATGGGTGGTATGGGCGGCATGGGCGGCATGGGGATGTAATCTCCCGCCGGACCGCGTTGTCCCCGAAAAGCCCCGCCTCGGCGGGGTTTTTCTTTTGCTGCGCCGCCTGGTGATTCCGGTCATGCCCGGGGAGTACTCGCCAAGGCGGGCGTTTCGGTTTATAACTTCCGCACATACCAATAAAGCAGTGCGCGGGAGGGGAGAGATGATCAAGGCGACCTTGACGGGGCAGCGCCTCGTTGCGTTGTTCCTGCTCGGCTGGGTGGTGGTTAACTACCCGGTTCTGTCAGTGTTCGATGTGGACCATTCCTGGTTCGGTGTTCCTTCCCTTTATCTTTACGTCTTCGGCGTGTGGGCGGCGGTGATCGCCCTGATGGCCTGGATCATCGAGCGCTAGGGGGCGGCATGAAGCCCTGCGACACCCGCCCTGACGAGCTGCGGCCATGACCAGCACCGTCATCGTCGCCATCTCCTTCCTGTATCTGGCGCTGCTCTTTGCAGTGGCCTATTTTGGCGACAAGCGGGCCGATGCCGGCCGCTCGATCATTGCCAATCCCACTATCTACGCCCTGTCCCTGGCGGTGTACTGCACCACCTGGACCTATTACGGCAGCGTGGGTCGGGCGGCCTCGTCGGGGCTGGGCTTTGTGTCGATCTTCCTCGGACCGACCCTTGTCGTGGCGCTGTGGTGGTTCGTGATGCTGAAGATGGTACGCATCGGCAAGACCCTCCGCATTACCTCCATCGCTGACTTCATCGCCTCACGCTACGGCAAGAGCCATCTGCTCGGCGGGTTGGTTACGGTGATCGCGGTGCTCGGGGTGATCCCCTACATCGCCCTGCAGTTGAAGGCGGTGTCGAGCAGCTTTGCCATCCTCACCCACTACCCGCAAATCGTCATGCCGGCCAAGGTCAGCACCGTGTCGTGGATGGCCGACACCACGCTGTACATCGCCCTCATCATGGCGGCTTTCACCATCCTCTTCGGCACCCGTCACCTGGATGCCACCGAACGCCACGAGGGCATGGTGGCGGCGGTGGCCTTCGAGTCGGTGGTGAAGCTGGTGATCTTCATGGCAGTGGGGATGTTCGTCACCTTCGGCATCTTCGACGGCTTTGGCGACCTGTTCTCCCGGGCCGCCCTCGATCCCGCCCTGAAGCGCCTGATGACCATGGAGGCGGGGGGCAACTCCTACGGCAACTGGTTTGCCCTGACCCTGCTGTCAATGCTGGCGGTGATGTTTCTGCCGCGCCAGTTCCAGGTCGCGGTCGTGGAGAACGTCAATGAAAACCACCTGCGCCGGGCGATCTGGTTGTTTCCGCTCTACCTGCTGCTGATCAACATCTTCGTACTGCCCATCGCTCTGGGCGGGTTGATGCATTTTGCCGGTCAGGGGGTGGATGCGGACACCTTCGTGCTGACCCTGCCGATGGCCTGGGGGCATGGTTGGCTGGCCCTGCTGGTGTTCATCGGCGGCCTGTCGGCGGCCACCGGCATGGTCATCGTCGAAACCATCGCGCTGTCCACCATGGTCTGTAACGACCTGGTTATGCCCTTGCTGCTGCGCTACCGCTGGGTGGCCTTGCAGGGGCGGGACGATCTGTCGGGCCTGCTGCTGGGTATCCGGCGTAGCGCGATCATCTTTATCTTGCTGCTCGGCTACCTGTACTTCCGGCTGGCGGGGGAGGCCCATGCGCTGGTCAGTATCGGCCTGATCAGTTTTGCCGCTGTGGCCCAGTTTGCGCCGGCCATCATCGGCGGCATGTACTGGCGCGGAGCGACTGGGGCTGGGGCGCTGGCGGGGCTGTCGAGCGGCTTCGTCGTGTGGCTCTATACCTTGCTGCTGCCGTCCTTCGCCAAGTCGGGCTGGCTGCCCATCGAGTTCCTGCAGACCGGCTTGCTGGGCGTCGAGCTGCTGCGCCCCCAGGAGCTGTTTGGCCTGAAGGGCCTCGATCCGATTGCCCACAGCCTGTTCTGGAGCCTGCTCGCCAATGTGGGTGCCTACGCCTGCGTATCGCTGATGCGCTCCCCCAACGCCGTCGAGGCGGGCCAGGCCACGCTGTTCGTGGATGTCTTCAAACAGAGTCGCCCCGCGGGCGGCGCGTTCTGGCGCGGGAGCGCCCAGATCGGTGATCTGCTGCCCTTGATCGGCCGCTTCATCGGGCCGGAGCGGGCACGCAATGCGTTTGCCGAGTACGCCCGCAACCGCGGCGCGGCATCGGTGGATGTGCTGCCGGCCGACGCGGGCCTGGTGCATTTTGCGGAGACAACACTGGCCGGCGCCATCGGCAGCGCGTCGGCTCGGGTGATGGTGGCCTCGGTGGTCAAGGAGGAGCCTCTCGGTCTCGACGAGGTGATGAACATCCTCGATGAGGCGTCCCAGGTGCGGGCCTATTCGAAGCGCCTGGAGCAGAAATCCCTTGAGCTCGAGGCCGCCACCGCCGAGCTGCGCAGCGCCAACGAGCGCCTCAAGGAGCTCGACCGCCTGAAGGACGATTTCATGTCTTCGGTGACTCACGAACTACGCACCCCGCTCACTTCGATCCGCGCCTTTTCCGAGATGCTGCTCGACGATCCGCGCATCGACCTGACGGAGCGCAAGCGCTTTCTGGGCATCATCGTCAGCGAGACCGAGCGCCTGACCCGGCTCGTGAATCAGGTGCTGGACATGGCCAAGATCGAATCCGGCCATGCCGACTGGCACAACGGTGAGGTCAGCCTGGTGGAGGTGATCGAGCAAGCCGCCGCATCCACCAGCCAGCTCTTCAAGGACAAGGGCGTGGCCCTGGAAATGGCCTTGCCTGAACAGGTGCCCATCTTGCTGGCGGACAGGGACCGGTTGATCCAGGTGATGCTCAATCTGCTCTCCAACGCGGTCAAGTTTGTGGCCGCGGGGCGGGGGCGCGTCTGGGTGGGCCTCGTCGAAACCGTCGAAGGCCTGCGCGTGGATGTGCGCGACAACGGTCCAGGCTTGACCCCCGAAGAGCAGCGGGTGGTGTTCGAGAAGTTCCGCCAGGGCGGCAACACCATGACCGACAAGCCCCAGGGTACCGGGCTGGGCCTGCCGATCAGCCGCCAGATCGTCGAGCACTACGGTGGCAGGCTGTGGGTGCAGAGCACGCCAGGCGAAGGCGCATGCTTCTCGTTTCTGATGCCTTGCGGCAAATCAACAGAAGCGAAAGATGAGGCAGGATAAACTACCAAGGATCACGCCCCGGAATGAGGCTTGCATGCTGCTGTCTCGACCGGGGTGAGGATGGGGAGGAGACTGAATGACCAAAAAAATATTGATCGCCGATGACGAGCAGAACATCGTCATTTCACTTGAATTCCTGATGAAGCGCGAAGGCTTCGCGGTGTGCATTGCCCACGACGGCCAGGAGGCTCTCGACAAGGCGCGCAGCGAGGCCCCCGATCTCATCCTGCTGGACGTGATGATGCCGCGCAAGAATGGCTACGAGGTGTGCCAGGAGATCCGCGCCGAAGCCACGCTGCAGGCCACCCGCATCCTCATGCTGACCGCCAAAGGTCGTGAGACCGAGGTTACCAAGGGGCTGGCCATGGGGGCCGACGCCTACATGACCAAGCCCTTCTCCACCAAAGAACTGGTGGCCAAGGTGAAATCCCTGCTGGATGTCGCGGCGTGAGCGTCAAGTTGCGGCAGGCACTGGCGATTGCCGCGGCCTGCCTGCTGGTGGTGGGCGTCATGGCCGCTGCGGGCATCGCCGTATGGCGGGATCTGAGTCCGGAAGAGCGGGACGCCATCGAGCCCATCCTCAATCCGCGTCTGGGCCTGCTTTTCATGATCGCCATGGTCGGCGCCGGTGCGGCGGCCGTGCTGATGAAGTCTTTTGCCCAGGATCATCTTCTCGGTCCGTCGCTGCTGGCTGATGAGCTCGGGCTGATCGTCGGCACCGATCCGTCCCGGCGCCTCAAGCCCGGCTCCTCACCTGAGCTCACGCGTATTGCGGAGTCGGTCAATGCCCTGGCCGATCAGCGCCGTAGCCTGCAGGAAGACGTGGAGACGCGTATCCGTGAGGCCCGACTTTCCGTCGAGGAGGAGCGCAACCGGCTGGCTGCGCTGATGTCGGAGCTCAACCAGAGCGTGGTGGTGTGTAATCTGGATGGCCGCATCCTGCTCTACAACAACCGGGCGCGCCTGCAGTTCCGGGCCCTCTCCGACGCGCCCACGGCGGCCGGTGGTGGCGAGATCATCGGCCTGGGGCGTTCCATTTACGCGGTCTTCGAGCGCAGCCTGATCGTGCATGCGCTGGAGAGCATCCAGGAGCGCATCCGCCGCCAGAGCGCCCAGCCCATGGCCAACTTTGTCACCACCACCCGGGCCGGGCAGCTGCTGCGGGTGCAGATGGCGCCGGTGATGTCGTCGGGGGCTGACGATACCGAGCCGACGGTGTCGGGCTTCGTGTTGATGCTCGACAACATCACTCGCAACTTCGAGACCGAGACCAAGCGCGACCAGATGCTCCACACCCTCACCGAGGGCAGCCGCTCGTCCCTGGCCAACCTGCGTGCCGCGGCTGAGATGCTGGAGTATCCCGACCTGGACGCTGAGCTCAAGGAGCGCTTCCTGAGTGTGGTGCGCGATGAGGTGCAGGGCCTGAGCAAGCGCCTCGACGAGACCGCCAACGAGTTTGCCGATTCTCTCAAGACGCGCTGGCCCCTGGACGAGATGCTCGGTGCTGACCTGGTGGCTGCGGCCCAGCGGCGCATCGAGAAGAAGCTGGAACTACGCACCAAGGTCGAGGATGTGGACCCGGAGGTGTGGGTCAAGGTGGACAGCTTCTCCCTGCTCCAGGCCGTCGGCTATCTGGTGAGCCGTCTGTCGGACGAGTTCGAGGTGCGCGAAGTGCGCCTGCGCCTCACCTCCGCCGGGCGTCTGGTGCACCTGGACCTGATCTGGTCCGGCCAGGCCATGAGCACCGAGACCGTGATGGCCTGGGAGCTTGAACCCATGACCTTTGCCGGCGAGAGCTCGCCCCTTACTGTGCGCGACGTCATCGAGCGGCACGACGGCGAGATCTGGTTGCAGCGAGAGAAGACCCAGCATCGGGCCTTTTTCCGTCTGCTGCTGCCCTCCGCCGCACCCCAGGACCAGGTGGAGGCGGGCATCTTCCTCAAAGGCGAGAGCCGTCCCGAGTACTATGACTTCGACCTCTTCAAGCAGACCGAAGTCAGCCGCGCCCTGGACGACCGCCTGCTGTCCGAGCTGACCTTCACGGTCTTTGATACCGAGACCACCGGCCTCAATCCGTCGGAGGGAGACGAGATCATCCAGATCGGCGCCACCCGTATCGTCAACGGCAAGCTCCTCCGGTCTGAATCCTTCGACCAGCTGGTGGACCCCCTGCGCGAACTGCCCGAGGCCTCCACCAAGATCCATGGCATCACCCCCGAGATGCTGGTCGGCCAGCCGCCCATGGCCAAGGTGCTGCCGGCCTTCCACGCCTTTGCCGAAGACACCGTGCTGGTGGCCCACAACGCCGCCTTCGACATGCGCTTCCTGCAACTCAAGGAGGACAGCACCGGCATCCGCTTCTCCCAGCCGGTGCTCGACACCCTGCTGCTGTCGGCGGTGATCCACCCGGCCCAGGAGTCCCACCGCCTGGAAGCCATTTCCGAGCGCATGGGGGTGAACATCATGGGGCGCCACACGGCCATGGGGGACGCCATCGTTACCGGCGAGGTCTTCCTGCGCATGATTCCGCTGCTGGCGGAGATGGGCATCCGGACCCTCGGCGAGGCCCGGCAGGCCTCGGAAAAAACCTACTACGCCCGCGTCAAGTACTGAGCGGAGGAGGACATGACATCCTCCGGGATGGATACCCGCCCCCTCGCCACTGCCGGTCTGGCTACGTTGTTACGCCGACGCCCGGTGGGGGCGCTGCCAGATGTGACGGTGCGCGATGCCCTGCATCTGATGGCGGCGGAACGGGTCGGCAGCATCGTGGTGGTTGATGGCGAGGCCGCCCGACCCCTCGGCGTGCTCACCCAGCGGGACATCATCGAGCGCGTCGTACTGCCCGGGGGCGATCTTGAAGAGGCCGTGGCAGGGGTGATGACGGGGGGCGTCGTGTCCCTGCCGCTGACGGCCAGTGCCCACCTGGCCCGCCTGATCCTGGCCCGCCACGACCTGCGCCGACTGGTGGTGGTGAATGATGATGGCGCCTTCGTCGGTGTGGTGTCCCGGGGAGATCTCTATGCCAGCCGCAGCCTCGACGGGGAAGACCTGGTGGAGGCCATCCATGCCGCCGGCACCGTCGACGCCCTGGCTGCTGCTGCACAGCGCATCCGCGAGGCCGCCGGACGTATGGTGGAGGAGGGCGCCAGTGCGAGCCACGTGTGCGAGTGGATCGCCATTTTCAATGACCTGGTGGTGCTGAGCGCTGTCGATCTGGCCGAGGCGGAGTTCGACCTGCCTCTCGTGCCGTGGTCCTGGCTGGCCTTCGGTTCGGAGGGGCGGCTGGAGCAGACCCTCGACACCGACCAGGACAACGGCCTCATCTTCGTGCCTGAAACGGAGGCCGACACCGAAGCCCTGCGCGAACGTTTCCTGCCTTTTGCCCAGCGAGTCAATGCGTTGCTGGATGCCTGCGGTTTTCCATTGTGCAAGGGTGAAGTGATGGCGGGCAACCCGCGCTGGTGCCTGTCGATGGCCGAATGGCGTGACCAGTTTGCCGGCTGGATCAGCTCGGCAATGCCCGATGATTTGCTCAACGCCACCATCTTTTTCGATTTCCGGGCCGTCGCGGGCGATGTCGGCCTGGCGGCGTCGCTGCAGCGCTGGTTGCTGGCCTGCACCGGTGACAACGATCTCTTTCTGCGCTTCATGGCCGACAACGCCCTGCGTGGCGGGGTACCTCTGGGGCGCATCCGCGACTTCGTGGTGGACCGGGAGAGCGGCCTGCTCGACCTCAAGCGCGATGGCAGTCGTATCTTCGTGGACGCGGCGCGTATCCTGGCCCTGGCCAGTGGCGTTTTCGATACGGCCACCGTGGGACGCCTGCAGGCTGTTGGTAGCCAGCTGGGCTGGCCCCGGCGCGAGGTGGCCGCCTATGCGGAAGCCTTCGATTTCATCCAGCAACTGCGTTTGCGTGGTCAGCATGACAAGGCAGGCCCGCCCAACCGGATTGCCCCTGCCGCCCTCAATGAGCTTGAGAGGGCCTTTCTCAAGGAGTCCTTCCGCCAGGCCCGCAAACTCCAGCACCGGCTCCAGTTACGCTACCAGTTGTGAGGCCGGCAGCCGGCGAGGCTATACTCGCAGCCGTCGATAGGGGAATACAGATTGAGCGATATCCGCGCAAGGCAGCGGGCGTACTGGCGGGCCACCCTGCGACTGACCTCGGTGCTGTTGCTGGCCTGGGCGGCAGCCAGCTTCCTGCCCGGCTGGTTTGCCGAGGACCTGAATGCCTTCAGTTTCTATGGCTGGCCCCTCGGCTTTTACATGGCAGCCCAGGGGGCGCTGATCATCTTCCTGGGGATCGTGTGGATCTACGATCGCTGGATGACCCGGCTTGAGCGGCGCTATGGCCTGCATGACGAAGACTGAGCCCTGATGACGACCACGCCCGCCCTGTTCCGCCGCCTCGGGCGCTACTACGCCTTCTACGCGGTGGGTTTCGTGTGCCTGGTGGTCTTGCTGGCAGTGGCCGAGCAGCTTGGCCTGAGTCCGCGCTGGATTGGCGAGATATTCCTGTTCTCTACCATCGCCATCTACGCCGCCATCGGCGTGATGAGCCGCACTTCTGACGTCTCCGAGTATTACGTGGCCGGCCGGCGGGTGCCGGCCCTGTTCAATGGCATGGCCACCGCCGCCGACTGGATGAGCGCCGCCTCCTTCATCGGCCTGGCCGGCACCCTGTACTACTCAGGTTTCGTCGGCCTGGCTTTCGTTACCGGGTGGACTGGAGGCTATGTACTGGTGGCCCTGCTGCTGGCCCCCTTCCTGCGCAAGTTTGGCCAGTTCACCATCCCCGATTTTCTCGGTGCCCGTTACGAGGGGCATTTCGCCCGGGTAGTGGGGGTGTTCGCCGGCGTGCTGGCCAGCTTTGTTTACGTGGTGGCGCAGATCTACGGTGTTGGGCTCATCACCAGCCGCTTCATCGGCATCGAATTCGAGATCGGTGTTTTCGTCGGTCTGGCCGGCATTCTGGTGTGCTCCTTCCTTGGGGGGATGCGCGCTGTTACCTGGACCCAGGTTGCCCAGTACCTCATCCTCATCATCGCCTATATGGTGCCGGTGGCCATCCTCTCCTATAAGGTCACCGGCGTGCCTGTCCCCCAGGCAGTATATGGCCAGGTTCTGCACGATCTGGGCGTCAAGGAACTGGAGCTCTTCTCCGAGCCCCGGGAGAACGAAGTTCGCAACCAGTACCGCTACCGCGCCGACGAGTACGCCCGTAAGATCGTCAACTTGCCAGAATCCCTTGCCGCGGAGCGTACCGGGCAGATCGAGCGGGTCAACGAACTGCGAACTCAGGGCGCCCCCGCCCGGGAAATTGCCGCCGCCGAGCGTACCCTGCGGGATCTGCCGCGCACCCCCGATGAAGCCCGGCTCAAATGGGAGCGCGCCCGCCAGGACAGTCTGTCCCGTTCCGTAAATCCGCCTCCTCACGCGGAAGCCCATCCGGGGGCCGATCAGGCCGCCAAGGACAGTGCCCGTAACAACTTCATTGCCCTCACCTTTGTGCTGATGGTGGGCACTGCCGCGCTGCCCCATATCCTGATGCGTTACTACACCACCCCCAGCGTGCGCGAGGCGCGGCGCTCGGTGTTCTGGTCCTTGTTCTTCATCTTCCTGCTGTACGTGACCGCTCCGGCCTATGCGGTGTTTGCCAAATGGGAGGTGTACAGCAATCTCATCGGCACGGATATCGGCAGCCTGCCCGGCTGGGTGGCATCCTGGGGCAAGGTCGGGCTGGTCAAGATCGAGGACATCAACGGTGACGGCATCCTGCAACTGGCCGAACTCACCATCAACAGCGACGCCATCCTGCTCATCATTCCCGAGATCGCCGGCCTGCCCTACGTGGTGTCGGGGCTGGTGGCGGCGGGAGGGCTGGCGGCGGCCCTGTCCACCGCTGACGGCCTGTTGCTCACTATTTCCCACGCTTTGTCCCATGATCTCTACTACAAGATGGTCAACCCCCAGGCCTCCACCCAGCGCCGCCTGGTGATCACCAAGTCCCAACTGCTGGTGGTGGCGGTGGTGGCCGCGTGGGTGGCCTCCCTGCGGCCGGACAGCATCCTGTTCATGGTCGGGCTGGCCTTCTCCATTGCCGCCTCAGCCTTCTTCCCTGCCCTGGTGCTGGGCATCTTCTGGAAACGCGCCAACAAGTGGGGCGCGGTCGCGGGCATGCTGGCGGGGCTGGGCGTCACCCTGTATTACATCTTCCGCACCCACCCCTTCTTTGGCGGCAGCATGGGCGACGCCTGGTTCGACATCAATCCCATCTCCTGCGGTGTCTTCGGCGTACCAGTGGGCTTCATCGTGATCGCCGTGGTCAGCCTCCTGACCCCACCCCCGCCCCTGGAGGTCCAGGCCCTGGTGGACTTCGTGCGAATGCCCGATCAGGGCAGAAAAGCTGTCGAGGCCGAAAACAGGCTTTGACTTTTTGAAATTTTAATATATAGTGCTGCCTCCACTTGGAGAGGTGGATGAGCGGTTTAAGTCGCACGCCTGGAAAGCGTGTTCAGGGTAATACCCTGACGCGGGTTCGAATCCCGCCCTCTCCGCCAAACACATAGCAAAGACGCCCCTTTTGGGGCGTTCAGACTGCTGACGAACCCCTGGTTTTTCCGGGGGTTCGTGTTTTTGAAGCCCTCTCAGACGACGAGAAACGCTCGGTAGCGGCCAACGGCTGTGGGGCTCGTTGGGATCGAAATGATGTGTTGGC
>NZ_JAQVCN010000032.1 GCF_028689785.1 Zoogloea sp.
ATCTCCTACGGCTCAATTCGACGGTCAAGGCCGGAATAAAGAACAAGCGCCTGCTCGCCTCCGCTTCCGATGAGTTCCGGGCGGAGGTGCTCGGGTTTATGACGTAACGGTGCGATTGCCCTGCCTGGGTTATGGCCTCAAATACACCGCAGGATTCAAGTTTACCCACTTGGGTATCATTGGCCGGTAACGCCGACACTTAACGTACAACAACCACCCAACCAAGCCCCATGCAGCGCTTTCTCTCTCCCAGCAAATACATTGACTTCGACGATCCCCAGGTTTCAGCCCTCGCACGTGATCTGGCACGGGGTGCCACCTCCGAGAGTGATCTGGTCAGGCGGTGCTTCGAGTTCGTCCGGGACGAAATCCGTCATAGCGTCGATTTCAAGCTCAACCCGGTCACCTGCAAGGCTTCGGATGTTCTGCGCTACCGGACGGGCTATTGCTATGCCAAGAGCCATCTGCTCGCGGCACTGCTGAGGGCCAATCGTGTTCCGGCTGGTCTCTGCTATCAGCGCCTCTCGGTTGGAGATGGGGGGCCGCCGTATTGCCTCCACGGCTTGAACGCCGTTCATCTCCAGGACCACGGGTGGTACAGGATTGATGCCAGAGGCAACAAGCCCGGAGTCAATGCACGCTTCTGCCCACCGGACGAAGCCCTTGCTTTCTTCATCCACGAAGCGGAGGAGCGCGACTTGCCCGAGATCTGGGCCGAACCCCTGGCTCCGGTCATCGAGGCGCTGGAGCGTCATGAGCGTTACGACGAAGTGCTTGCCAATCTCCCCGATGTCCTGCTCGCCTACTGACAAAGGGCAACGCCCACTCCAGGAAGACAGGCAGGACACCGCCATGAACAGCACGATCAGGTTTGTTGCGCTGTTTGAAGCCCTCAAGGGGCTGGTCGTTCTGCTTGCGGGGACAGGCCTGCTGAGCCTCGCACACCAGGATCTGCACGCACTGGCGCTGTCACTGGTCCAGCATGCCCATCTCAACCCGGCCGGAAAGTATCCGCAGATCTTTCTCGACGCCGCGAACAACATCCATGAATCCCGCCTGATCCTGCTCGCCTGCGGCGCCCTGGCCTATTCGGCCCTGCGCTTTGCCGAGGCCTTCGGACTGTATTACCAGCGCGCCTGGGCCGAAGTGCTCGCCGCAGCGAGTGGCGGTATCTACCTGCCCTTCGAGCTGCTGGCCTTCCTGCGGGAGAGCACCCTCCTCCACGCCACGCTGCTCATCGCCAATGCCGCTGTGGTGTGGGTAATGGTGGTCGCACTGATGCGCAGGCGTGGCTGAGCCTTGCACGCCATGTCGTGGTGCTCTCGAATGGCCAGCGTTGTCCTTCGCCTGCGGCTAGTCAGTCGCTCTTTCCCGACCATCACCCCAGGACTCCCTCATGCGTACCCCCAAGCTCTTGCCCCTGCCTTTCCTGGTCTGGACTGCATTCTTGTCGATGACAGCATTTGCGGGCCAGAGGCCCACATTTGACTGTGCCAAGGCGCAAGGGGCGGTCGAGAAGGCCGTCTGTGCCGATGCCACCCTTGCCGCCCTGGATGTAAGGCTGGCCGAGGTCTATCAAGCAGCCTACGCCAAGGCACAGGGCGAGTTTGCCAAGCGTCTGCGGGTCGAGCAGCGCGGATGGGTCAAGGGACGTGATGATTGCTGGAAAGCCAGGGGCGTCGAAACCTGGATCACCGCTACCTGGACGGTCAGATCGGTGAGGGAATGCGTCGATGCCCGTTATCGGCTACGCATCTCGGAGTTGCAGTCAGTGTGGCGCCTGATGGAGCCCCGGACGGTCTCCTACATCTGCCAGGGCAAGCCCGCCAACGAGGTGGTCGCCCACTTTTTCGACACCCAGCCGGCTACCATCCGACTGGAGCGGGGCGACCGGACGATGACGCTATGGCACGTAGGTCAGGCTGGCGGCACCTACGAGGGGCAGAATGTGAGCGTGGCGCACGAGGGAGGCAGCCTGAAGGTGAAGTGGTTCAACACCAACACCGGCAAGGGCGAGGACTTGCAGTGCGTGGCAAGGTAAATCACGAGGCCGGGGCTGACTGCCGCAATTCGTCGTTACTTCGCGAACCAACACCAAGCCCTGCATCACGGGCTGCAGCCAGCAAAAAACACCTTCCAAAAAGCTAATTGGGCTCGGTCGGACACTTCCAGCCAGCAATCCAGCGTCGCAACTCTTCGACACTCACTTTTGGGGCGGCCTGCACACAGAGGCATACGCGCCCGGACTCCAGCAGACCCAGGGCAGCCCAGGAGCCTGCCTCAAGTTTGCGAGCTTCCACCCCCGGAAGACGGACGGTGGCGATCTGCCCCGCGTTGTGCGCCCCCTGCTGATCAAAGATGACGCTGACGTCCGTCGCTTCGGGCAGCGCATTGGCCATTGAGGGCGAGGCGAGGATGCCAAAAAAACCTTTTGAAGCCGGTTTGATGGATTGCACTTTAACAAGTGCAGCCATATCACTGGCCCTGCCAGCAGGCCACTCCCATTTCAGTTCCAGATTACTGGATGCCATACAAGCACCTCCAACTAAAGCAAATACCACCACACCATTGCGTGGCCTGGCGATGGCAGAACAAGTTCTCAAGAACCGGCTCGGCAGGTTCATGGCGCAACCGGCTCAACGGTCAGCATATAGCCGGACCCGAAGCTGGAAAATCCGATATACCCCGACGCAACGGAGAGTTTCCCGCGCTTCTCCACACACAACTGTTTGTAAAGATTGTTCGGCGTATCCAGCCCGGGGATTCCCGCACTCAGAATGCCCGCCTTGCGAAAGGCCTGCGAGGCATGTGTCGAACAGTTCCACCCCAGAAGCTGGAAACTGCCGGGGTCTTTGGTCATGTCCTGCCATGCGCCATCAAACAAGGCCGCCTCTGCCGCCGAGACCTGAACAAGGAGCACCGTGGAGACCGTCTTGGTGGCCCTGGCCACCGCAAGATCCACATAGTTGGCGCGGTTTCGCGCCAGCCCGGCCTGGTCATACACCACGCCTGTCATACCCATGCCGGAAGAATTCGAGAAGCTGGCGCTCGATCTGCTTGACGCCCCTATCCCGGAGGAGCCACCACCGGAGCTGCCGGTATTTCCGGCGCCAAAGAAACCCACTGGCGCCCCGGTGGAAAGAATGCAATCCGCATGTTGCGCAAACACGCTCGGGTCGTCTTCGTGGGACGATTTCCCCCGAACAATGAGACCCACGCGATCGCCTCCGGCGAAGACCACGTTGAGAGCCATTTCTTTCTTCCTTTACGAAAAAAAATGATCGGGCGATCAATGCCTCATTGATCTTCGGACACGACGCACAATAGGGCTCGAAACAGGTTTCAGGACTCCGCTTGTTGCTGGCCCAGCCCAGGCCCGCGGTTCTCGATGCGTTCCCGCCGGCACAGCGTCACCGTCTGCGCCCATCTGCAGCTGAAAGCCGGCCTCAGCTACGCAAGACAGCGCCTGGAAAAGGCGGGAATCATCGATGAAACGTCCTCGTTGGCTTGCAGAATGATGACCCCGGCCCCGGATGGGTCCATCTTTCTGACAAGGGGCATATTCAAATGCTGCCGCTGATTTTGCAACATCATTTTTCAGATCCATCCCCTTGTATGCCCCTCCAAACCGACCCTTGTCAGCCCCGCCGACGGCCAACTAAGATTCATACGCCCTTGGCGGGCCGTCCTCCACACTCCCGGTAAGCCCTCGATGAAACTCCACGCCTTCGTGGCCATGCCCTTCGGCACCAAGCCGAATGACAAGGGCGAGCAGATCGACTTCAACCGCATCTATGATGAACTGATCAAGCCGGCCCTGGAGGATGCCGGGTTGGAGGTGTTGCGGGCCGACGAGGAGCAACGGGCTGGGGACATCCGCCTGGACATGTTCCAGGAGTTGCTGATGGCCGACCTGGTGGTGGCCGATCTGAGCATCGACAATCCCAACGTGTGGTACGAGCTGGGCGTGCGCCATGCCCTGCGCGCCCACGGGGTGATCCTCGTCCAGGGGCCGCGCGGCAACAAGCCCTTCGACATCTACACCGACCGGATGCTGACCTACCACCTCAAGGGCGGCGCGCCTGACCCAGCCCATCTGGTCGACGACCGCAAGGCCATCGCCGACATGACCATCGCCACCCTCGCCGCCTGGCACGAAGGCCCGCTCAGCCCGGTGTATGCCCTGCTCCCCAACCTGCAGGAGCCCGACTGGAAGAGCCTGCGCATTGGCGCCGTGCGGGAGTACTGGCAACGTCACGATGCCTGGGCTGCGCTCATCGAACGAGCCTGCAAGGCCGGCCGACCCGAGGATGTGCTGGTGTTAGCCGACGAGGCGCCCGTCACCGCCCTGCGGGTCGCGGCCCGGCTCAAAGCTGGCACCGCCCTGCTCAAGGGCCAGCACTACAACTACGCCCTGGAGCAGTTCGAACTGGCGCTCAGCTTCGACCCTGCCAACCCGGAGGCCGCCCGCCAACGCGGCATCTGCCTGCAACGCCTGAAGCGGACGGACGAGGCCCGCGAGGTCTACAACGCCATCCTGGCCAAACGCCCCGGCGACGTGGAAGCCCTGTCTCTCCTCGCCCGCCTCGACAAGGACGCGTGGACAGACGCCTGGAACCGCCCGGAGCACAGCCCGGCAAAGAAGCGTGAAGACGCAGCCTACGAGGAAGGCTTGCTGAAGGCCGCCATCACCGGCTACACCCGCGCCTTCCGTACCGCACCGGGCCACTACTACTCGGGCATCAATGCGGTCACCCTGATGCATCTCCACCACCACCTCACTGGCAAGGACAGCTTCAACGCCGAGACCCATGCCATGGCCGGCGGCGTGGGCTGGGCGGCCACCTGCGAGCAGGCACCGGCCCAACGCTTCTGGGCTGCGGCCACCCTGGGCGATCTGGCCGTGCTCAATGGAAGCGCCGCCGAAGTGACGGCCGCCTACCAGGCCGCTATCGCCCTGGCCGACAAGAACTGGTTTGCCCTGGATGCCTGCCTGGCCCAGCTCCGGCTACTGGCCAGCCTGGGCTTTCGGCCTGACGAGGTAGGTGCCGGCATCACCACCTTCGAGCGCGCGCTTACCCGGCTTGAGCCTCCCACCGAAAAGGGCTGGCAACCGCGCAAGGTGTTTCTGTTCTCCGGGCACATGATCGACGCACCCGGCCGCCCCACACCACGCTTCCCGGCCGACAAGGAGCCCATTGCCGCCCGGGCCATCGCCGACACCCTGGCCAGACTTGGCGCGGGCAAGGACGATCTGGCCATCACCCAGGGCGCATCGGGTGGCGACCTGCTTTTTGCCGAGGCCTGCATCGCCCTGGGCATGCACGTGCAGCTTCTGCTACCCCTGCCCGAGGCCGACTTCATTGAACAATCCATCCTCCCGGCCACCAATGGCGATGCCTGGCGCGAACGCTACCTTGCAGTCCGCGACCACGCCCTCACCCTGCCCAATCGGGTCATGCCGGAAGTCCTTGGCCCCTTGCCCAAAGACGCGTCTGGCAAACCAATGAGCCCTTTCGAGCGCTGCAACCACTGGCTGCTGCACAGCACCCTGTCCCTGGGCATCAAGCGCGGCTACATGATCTGCCTGTGGAACGGCAGTGGCGGTGATGGCCCCGGCGGCACCGAACACATGGTTCGTGATGTAAAGACACGCACAGGCCAAGTGGTCTGGCTGGACACCCGCAAGCTCTGGTAGGCCTTTTCTGCACAGAAACCCACCATACCCACCCTCGCGAGGCACACCAAGGCCACCAACACGCAGGCCTTAGAGTCGGCAGACTTCATCAAGAGACTCAGGAAGCGGGGATGGCCGGCACGGCCTCTGAATGGAAACGGCCCCCTCGAAAGGGGGCCGCTCATCCGCAGCAACAAAGCCACGGAGACCTCAGCCGGCACAGCCCGGAAAATCGGACTGTGCCCGGCAAACGCAATTACTTGCTGTTGTGCAGCTTGAACACCCACACGGAACCGCCCTGCTCCAGGTAGTTCACGCGACGGGCCACGTCGCCGCCCCACAGGGGAACAGCACCACCCCAGCCGGACACCACGGCCACGTACTGCTCGCCGCCTTCCATCCAGGTAACCGGGGGAGCCACCACGCCGGTGCCGGTCTGGAAGGACCAGACTTCCTTGCCGGTCTTGGCGTCCAGCGCCTTCAGGTAGCCCTCGGGGGTACCGTAGAAGGTCAGGTTGCCGCCGGTGGTCAGGACACCGCCCCACAGGGGAGCGAAGTTCTTGTTTTCCCAGACGATCTTGCCGGTGGTCGGATCCACGGCGCGCAGGGCGCCGATGTAGTCGTCGTGCAGGGCCTTGATGGTGAAGCCGGCGCCCAGGTAAGCGGCACCGCGCTTGTAGGAGACGGGCTCGTTCCAGATGTCCATGCCCCACTCGTTGGCCGGCACGTAGAACAGGCCGGTCTGCGGGTTGTAGGCGATCTGCTGCTGGTTCTTGCCGCCCAGGAAGGACGGTGCGGCGAAGACGTTCTTGCCCTTCTTGCCATCGGCGCTGCCGGACGGGTCGCCCGGACGGTTCTCATCGACGTAGATGGGACGGCCGGTGGTCATGTCGAAACCCTTGGCCCAGGTGATGTCCTTGACGAAGGGGAAGATGTTCAGCGGCTTGCCGTTGGTACGGTCGAGCACGAAGAAGAAGCCGTTACGGTCAGCCTTGCCGCCCGCCTTGATGATCTTGCCGGTCTTCGGGTCCTTGTAGTCGAAGGACACGAATTCGTTCACACCGTCAAAGTCCCAGCCGTCGTGGGGGGTGGTCTGGTAGTGCCAGACGATCTTGCCGGTATCCGGGTCGATGGCCACAGTGGCGGAGGAGAACAGGTTGTCGCCAGGGCGCAGGTGGCTGTTCCAGGGAGCGGGGTTGCCGGTGCCGGCAAAGACCAGGTTGGTGTCGGGATCGTAGGTGGCGCCGTTCCAGGTGGCCGCGCCGCCGGTCTTCCAGAGGTCGCCGGTCCAGGTGGCGTTGAGGGTGCCGGAGATGCCGTTCTCGACCTTCTCGCCATTCACCCACTTGTAGCCCATGTGGCCTTCAACGGTCGGACGCACCCACACCATCTTGCCGGTCTTGGCATCGCGGGCTTCCATGCGGCCCTGCACGCCGAACTCGCCACCGGACACGCCGGTAATGACCAGGCCCTTGACGATCAGCGGAGCCGCCGTGGCAGAGTAGCCGGCAGCGTAGTCGTCGATCTTCTCCTTCCACACCACCTTGCCGGTGTCCTTGTTCAGGGCCACGAGCTGGGCGTCGAGGGTGGCGAAGATCACCAGGTCGCCATACAGGGCGGCGCCGCGGTTGACCACGTCACAGCAGGGCATGATGCCCTCGGGCAGGCGGTGTTCGTACTTCCACAACTTCTTGCCGGTCTTGGCGTCCAGGGCAAAGATGCGGCTGTAGGAAGCCGTCACGAACATCTTGCCGTCATGGATCAGCGGCTGGGATTCCTGACCACGCTGCTTCTCACCACCAAAGGAGAAGGACCACACCGGAACCAGGTTCTTGACGGTCTTGACGTTGACCTTGTCCAGCGGGCTGAAGCGCTGACCTTGCTGACCAAGGCCGAAGTGGGTGACGTCGCCGGTGGTCTTGGCGTCGTTGGCAATGTCAGCATCCGTAACTTCCTTGGCGTGGACCGAACCGGCCACCATCACGGCTGCCGCGATCAGGCTCAACGCAAACGGTTTTTTCATTGTTTTGCTCCTTTGGATCATTGAATGTCTCCTTCGAGAAGGTGCTTAAGCGCAACCTGGGGCGACCACCTCCCGGCCCAACCAGGTCGTGCAGCGCTTTCCATGCGCAAGAGCTGTGCCAAGGACTCGGCGCCGCGCCGGAAAATAGATCGGCCGGGAAAAATTCCCGATAGAAAACGGGAAGTTGGCTCTGGCTGAAAACACGTTCGAATGGGAAAAATGCAGCCAATCTGGGCTATTCCGCCCAGCTTCTGCTTCATTCCACACCAACTGCTCCAAGCTGGAGCACCCCGAAGCAGAACAGGCGCGACAGCTGTACCACTTGCGACAGATGTCCGCAGCACAGAACAAGCGAGCCCGTGGCTCTCCGGTCCACGCAAACCCTTGCCCCCCGTGCCGAAGACCGTTTCCGGCTGACGGGCCGCCGACCTTTCGGGCCATGGCACAGCTCTTGCAGCACCTTTCGCAGCAAACAGAGCGCGCCGCCACCGGCAGGCCGCCGTCAGGAGACAGAATGAAGAAGCAAGCCCTCGCGGCCTTCGCGGCCCTGTGGATGGCCTGTGCCTGCACTACAGGCCATGCGGCCACCCCTGCCGAGCGCCGCACCGACCCCCTCGACTCGCCCCGCTGGGCCGACATGCGCAAGGAGATGTTCCCCGCGTCGTCTCAGGTCGTCTTTGACGACCGGGTCAAGGTCACCGCCCCCCTCACCGCCGAAAACGCCATGAACGTTCCGGTGAGCGTGGACGCCAGCGCCCTGCCGGGTGTGCGCGAGGTGCTGGTCTTCGCCGACTTCAACCCCATCGTGCGCATCGTCCGCTTCGAGCCCAGCGGCGCCCACGCGGCCCTGGGCTTCCGCATCAAGCTGCAGCAGTCCACCCCCGTCCGCGCCGCGGTGCGCACCGCCGACGGCACCTGGCACGTGGGTGGCACCTGGGTCAATACCGCCGGCGGCGGCTGTACCCTGCCGTCCACCAGCAGCGGCTCCCCCGAATGGCAGAAGCGTCTGGGCGAAGTGAGCAGCCGCGTGTGGGCCCGCAAGGAAGGCGGCGAGCGCATCCGTCTGCGCATCATCCACCCCATCGACACCGGCCTCGCCGCCGGCATTCCGGCCTTCTTCCTGCAGGACCTGGATCTCAGCGACGACCAGGGCAAGGCCCTGATGCACATCGAGGGCTTCGAGCCCATCGCCGAGAACCCGGTCTTCACCGTCGACATCCCTGCCGCCCGGGCCGCCGCCGGATATCGAGTCAGCGGCCGCGACAACAACGGCAACGCCATCTCGGCAGAGATCGAAAAATGACCGCCCTCCCGCGCCCCATCTCCTGCTTCGCCCGCGGCCTGATTACCGTCTTCGCCCTCGGCTGGACCCTGCTCCTGGCTGCCGCCGACCGGGACTATGGCCTCGCCCCCGTGCGCATCGCCGAAGACACCTGGGTGCTGGTCGGGCGCAGCGAAGACTTCAGCTTTGCCAACGGCGGCAACATCGTTAACACGGCCTTCATCGTCACCCGTGCCGGCGTGGTGGTGATCGACAGTGGCCCGTCACGGGTCTATGGCGAGCAGCTCAAGCGCGCCATCGCCCGCATCACTGACAAGCCGGTGACTCTGGTGCTCAATACCCACCACCACCCGGACCACTTTCTGGGCAATCAGGCCTTTGCCCCCGACACCCTGGCGGCACTGCCTGCCACCATCAAGGGCATCCACAGTGAAGGCGGCAGCCTCAACGAGAACATGTACCGCCTGGCCGGTGACTGGATGGCCGGCACCGAGCCCGTCGCCCCGGCTCGCCCCCTCGCTGCCGGCCCCCTGGAGATGGGCGGGCACCGCTTCGAGCTGATCGCCCTTGCCGGCCACACCGTGGCCGACCTGGTCATCCTCGACCGCAGCACCGGGGTGCTCTTTGCCGGCGACCTGGTGTTCAACGACCGCACCCCCACTACGCCCCATGCCAACCTGCCGCGCTGGCAGGCTGCCCTCGACCAGCTCGAGAAGACCCCCTTCACCACCCTTGTCCCCGGCCATGGCCCGGTGGCTGGCGATGCCGGCCCGATCCGCCAGACCCGTGCCTGGCTGGCCTGGCTGGACCGTCAGCTGCGCCAGGCGGCCAACGACGGTCTTGACATGACCGAAGTCCTGGCCCTGCCGCTGCCGGCGGAATTCCGCAGCCTGGCCGTGGTCGACGCGGAATACCGCCGCTCGGTCGGCCAGCTCTATCCGGCCTACGAGCAGGCGGCCCTTTCCGGCGACCGCCACAAGCCATGAACACCGCCCTGCCGCTGCCCGCCATCGCCTGGCCACGCCCCGCAGCGCTGCCGCGCCCCCTGCGGCTGGCCATCGGCCTGTCGATCGGCATCCACGCGCTGGCCCTGCTGGTACAGGGCAAGGGCCTGACGCCTCCCCCGGCCCCACCGCCTACCCTCGAAATCGTGCTCCGCGCACCGCTACCCTTGCCACAACCCGTCCAGCTTGCGCCGGTCAGCCAGCCGTCTGTTGAAAGGCAGCCACCAGCACAACTGCCTCCCCGCATCGAAACCCGCGCGCGCGCGCCGCAGGCTGCGCCCCACCCGGCGCCCACCCTGCCCCGCCCGCTTGCCCAGCCCTCCAGCACTGCGCCGGCCCTGCGCTCCGACCCCAGCCCGACCACCTCAGCACTTGCCGCGCCTGTCATCGAAAACCCAGCCCCCCCTGCAGTCGCCATCGCCGCTCCGCGGCCGGTCCACGCCGAACCTGCCGTGGTCGCCGCCCCAACTGCCGATGAGCCCCTCGATCCGGCCCTGCTCGAACGCTACGGGCGCAGCCTCTCCAGCCTTTTCGCACGCCAGCAGAACTACCCTCGGCTGGCCGCCATGCGCGGCTGGGAGGGCGAAGTGCAGGTGCGCATCACCATCGCCCGCAAGGGCAACATCGTGGCCGCCCAGGTAGTGCGGTCAAGCGGCTTTGAAGTCCTCGACCAAAGCGCCATCCAACTGGTCTCGGGCGCAGGCCAACTGCCCCGACCGCCTGAAGCCCTGCAGAACCGCGAACTTCAGATCGTCGTCCCCGTGCTCTTCAAACTGGAGAAACCGGCATGAACGCAGCCGCCGGCACCCTTCCCTCCGGTCCCGAAATCAACATCACGCCCAGCCCTGTGGGCAACAGCCAATCCCTGCGGCTGCGGGTTAGTCTGGTGCTCACTGCGCTCGCCGCCGCCTTTGTGATCGCCAGTGCCGCCCTGTGGGTACGCGACGCCCGCACCGCCATCACCGAAGAGATCACCGCCGCCCACCGGGTGGCCGCCCAATGGTTGTCCGTATCCGCACAGGGCACCGCTGCCGGTGATCCGGCCTGGACGGAGGCCCGACTGCTCGCCCACCTCAACGCCGTCGGCCGCATCCGCGCCCACCAGCTCGAAGCTCGCGACGAATCAGGCCGTCTGCTGTACACCTCTCCACCCTCCGCTTACAAGCCCGGGCGCGACGCCCCCGACTGGTTCACCCATTGGATGGAGCCCGGCATCCCGGCCATGACCCTGCATGCCGGCAAACTCACCCTGCACCTGCAGCCCGACCCTTCGCGAGCCCTGGTGGACCTGTGGGACGACGTCAGCGCGGCGGCGGCCCGCGCCCTGCTGGCCCTGACCGGCCTGTTCATCGGCAGCTGGTTTGCCATCCACCATGCCCTCAAACCCCTTGAAGACGTGATGGCCGCCCTGGACCGCACCGGCCAGGGCAAGTTCGACACCCGCCTGCCCACCGACGGCCCCGCCGAGCTGGCCCGCCTGGGCCACGCCTTCAACGGCATGGCCCGACGCCTAAACGAAGCCGTGATCGAGAACGTCCGCCTGACCCACGAACAGGCCGTGGCCCGGGCCATCACCGAGCGCCTCGAAGCCGACCGCCTGGCCATCGCCCGGGATCTCCATGACGAACTCGGCCAGAGCATCACCGCCGTCGCCGCCCTCGCCGGCGCCATCGTCCAGCGCAGCACCGACACACCCCAGATCCACCAGAGCGCCGAGGTCATCCGCGACGTGGCCTCACGCATGCAGGGCGATGTGCGCGCCCTGCTCACCCGCCTGCGCCCCCCTGGCAGCAGTGCCCAGCGCGAAACCCTGGACGACGCGGTGCGCAGCTACCTCGCCAGCTGGAGCCGCCATCACGCCGACATCGAGCTGTCCACCGAGCTCTTCGCCGGCCCCCAGCCCCTGCCCGACGACATCACCCTGGCCACCCTGCGCATCGTTCAGGAGTCGTGCACCAACATCGTCCGCCACGCCCTGGCCAGCCGGGCCCGGGTGCGCCTGCTGCGCGAGGGCGACACCCTGACCATCGAGATCAGCGACAACGGACGCGGTATCTTGCCCGCGCCGGGCCAGGCGGGCTTCGGCCTCGCCGGCATGCGCGAACGGGTCATCGGCCTGGCCGGCGACCTGGACATCAGCAGCCCGCCGGGCGGTGGCACGCGCATCCGCGCCCGCCTGCCCCTCACCCCGCTGGAGCCCCCTGCCCCTGCCCCCCTCCCGGAAGGCCGCCCCTCATGAGCGCACCCGCCCCCATGTCCACCCTGTCACTGGTCCTTGCCGATGACCACGCCATCGTCCGCATGGGCTTCCGCCTGCTCCTGGAGGGCGTCGGCGCCCGGGTACTGGCCGAGGCCGACAGCGGCGAGGCCGCCCAGCAGCTGATGCACGAGCTCGACCCCGACGTGCTGGTGATGGACCTCTCCATGCCCGGTTGCGGCGGCCTTGCCGCGCTGGAGCGCATCCTCGCCCGCAAGCCCGGCCAGAAGGTGCTGATCGCCTCGGCCCACGCCGACGCCCTCACCGCCGAGCGGGCCCTCAAGGTGGGTGCCGCCGGCTATCTGTGCAAACGCAGCCCCCCCGACGAACTGCTCAAGGCGGTGAGTCTGGTGGCTGTCGGCCAACGCTACATTGACCCGGAGATCGCCGCAGCCCTGCGCCGTGCCGATCGCCCGGAACACCCCGCCGAGACCCTGACCGACAAAGAATTCAGCGTCTTCCTGCAACTGGCCCAGGGCCGCTCGGTAGCTGAAGTGGCCGAAACCTTCCACCTCAGCCCCAACACCGTCGGCACCCATCTCTATCACATCAAGCAGAAACTCGGCGTGCAGAACATGGCCGAACTGGCCATGGCTGCCGTGCGCTCCGGCCTGATCGAGGTTTAAGCCACACGGCCTGCCGCCCCCCTCCTTTCCCCACCTGAGAGAGCTCCATGAACAACAAAGCCGCAGTCCTCATTGCCACCCTCGCCCTGGCCGCAGCCACCCCAGCCCTGGCCGCCCGCCAGCCCCTCAAGGTTACCGAGCATATCGACATCTCCGCCCCGCCCGCCAAAGTGTGGGAAGTCGTGCGCGACTTCGGCAACCTGGCCTGGCATCCGGCCGTGGGCAGCACCACCATCGACAAGGGCGTCAAGGACAAGCGCGGTGCCGTGCGCACCGTCACCACCAAGGACGGCGCCAAGCTGGTCGAAGAACTGCTCAGCCACCAGGACTCCACCCGCAGCCTCAAATACCGCATCATCGACTCGCCGCTGCCGGTAAGCGACTACGTGTCCACCCTCAAGGTCAAGGCCGCCAAGGGCGGCAGCCGCGTGGAGTGGTCGTCCACCTTCAAGCGCAAGGACGAAAAGCCCGCCGAAGGGGCTGACAACGCCGGCGCCAAGAAGGCGGTCACCGGCATCTACACCAGCGGTCTGGACGCCCTCAAGCAGCAGCTCGAAGCCAAGTAAGCCCCAACGACGCCCATGGATGCACGCCGCCTCCTGCGCCGCGCTGCATCCGGCGCCGCCCTGCTCCTCGCCAGCCTGGGTCTGCCGGCCCTGGCTGGCGACCTGAACCAGGCCGACATCGCCCGGCGCTTCCAGCCCCCCCTGCATGTGGGCGACAAGCTGCGCGATGTCCCAGCCTGGCCCATCACCAGCGAACTCGAACCCGAAGCTGGCCCGGTGGCCTACGCCTTCGAATCCATCGACCTGGCCCCCATCCCGGGTTTCGAGGGCACCCCCATGAACCTGCTGGTCAGTATCGACCGCAAGGGCAACTTCATGGACGTGGAGCTCTTGCGCCAGCACGAGCCGGTGTTCCTGTCCGGCCTGGGCGAAGGCCCCCTGCGCGACTTCCTGGCCCAGTACGCCAACAAGAGCCTCAAGCAGGAAATCACCGTCTCCAGCCTGTACGGCAACACCCGCGCCGGTGCCGGCGGCAACCGGGTGGTGCTGGACGGGGTGAGCAAGGCCACCGCCTCGGTGCGCATCGTCAACCAGACCATCCTCACCTCGGCCCTGGCCGTGGCCCGCGCCCGTCTGGGTTTTGCCGCGCCGGCAGAAAAGGGGCCACTGGCACGCGTCCGGGACGATCTTTACGAGGCCCGCAGCGTTGACGCGCTACTCAAGTCTGGCGCCATCGGTCGTCTGCACCTGAGCAATGCCGATGTGGAGCAGCGCTTCGCCGGCAGCGACGGCGCCGGCGTGGATGCAGAGGCCCTGGCCCGCCCCGGTGAGACCTTCATCGACCTGTACGTGGCCTACCTCAACGCCCCCACCATCGGCCGGGCCATTCTTGGCGACGCCGGCCACGCCGACCTGATGCGCCGGCTGGAGCCTGGCCAGCACGCCTGGTGGGTGGCCAGCGCCGGGCGCGACGCCTATATCGACGAGAACTTCACCCGCGGCACCGTACCCGCCCGCCTCGCCTTCAGTCAGGGCGGTGCGCCGGTCGAGCTGCGCGACCTGGACCTGTCACCCCGCCCACCCAGCGGCGCACCGCCCCTTAACGCCGCGCTGGTGCTGCGTGTCCCCCCCATGTCCGGCATCGACCCGGCCAGCCCGGTGCGCTTTGAGCTCACCCTGAGCCGGGCCAAGGGCTCCATGCTCCCGGTGATCACGCAACGCAGCGCCCACCTGGACTACCAGGCGCCGGAAGCGCTGTTCTACCGTCCCCCGCCCCCCCTGCCCGACTGGCTCATCGCCTGGAAAGACCGCCGCGTCGAGCTGGGCATCATCATCACCGCCCTGGCCCTGCTGTCGGTGGTGCTGGCCCGGCCCCGCTGGATCTCCGTATCGGCGCCCCGGCTGAAGGCCTTCCGCCTAGCCTTTCTGGCCTTCACCCTGGGCTACATCGGCTGGTATGCCCAGGGGCAGCTGTCCATCGTGCAGATCACCGGGGCGATCAAATCCCTGGTGGCCGGCGCCGGGCTGAAGAGCTTTCTCTACGACCCGGTGAGCCTGCTGCTGATCGCCTTCACCTTGATGAGTTTCGTGGTGTGGGGCCGCGGCACCTTCTGCGGCTGGCTGTGCCCCTTCGGCGCGCTGCAGGAGTTCGCTGCCCTGCTCGCGCGCGCCCTGCGTCTGCCCCAGCTCAAGCTGCCCACTCAGCTGGCTGGCCTGCTGGACCGGGGCCGCTTCGTCATTCTGGCTGCCCTCGCCGCGCTGGCCGCCATCGCCCCCCAGTGGGCCGAGAAGGGCGTCGAGGTGGAACCCTTCAAGACCGCCATCACCGTGGGCTTTGACCGCAGCGCACCCTTCGTCGCCTATGCACTGATCCTGCTCGTGCTCGGGGGCCTATACTACAAGTTCTTCTGCCGCTACCTGTGCCCCCTGGGCGCCGCCATGGCTCTGGGCGGCAAACTACGCCTGCTCGACTGGTTGCCCCGCCGCAGCGAATGCGGCCAACCCTGTCAGACCTGCCGCCACCGCTGCGCCTACGACGCCATCGAGAAGAGCGGCGCCATTCGCTATGAGCGCTGCTTCCAGTGCCTCGACTGCGTCGGCATTTACCACGATGCCGGCCGATGTGCGCCAATCATGCTGATACACAAGAAGGACAAGGGCCGAAGCGATGGCCCCCGCCGTGGCGGGCGGCAACCTGAACCAGATCATCGAGCCGGGCAGGCATGACGAGCTTGATGCGATCCCTACCCCCTGGCCCTGGCCATCCATCGCTCAGTAACGGGCCCGCACAGTCAGCACCACGTTTCGCGGATCGCCATAGAGGTTGTAGGTGTTGGTGCCACCCAGCCGGGTGTAGTAGTCGCTGTCGAAGACATTGTTGACGTCCAGGGTCGCCGACCAGTTGCGGTCGATGGCGTAGCCGACCTGCAGCTTGTACACCGTGTAGGCATTCTGGGTGCGGGCCGCCACCGTGGAGGTGGCGGCCCCGCTGGCACTCGTCCCCTGCCCCTGGAGGCCGAACCCGATGCTGAAGCCGCGCAGGGGGCCGCTGTCCGCAAAGCGGTAGCGGGACCACAGCTTGATCAGTTCCTTCGGATACCAGAAGCTCACCGGCAAGCCGGTGCTGGCGCCATTGTTCACCCAACGTGTGTCCATCCAGGTGTAACCGGCGGAGACGTCCCAGCGAGGCATGATCTGCCCCACCAGCTCCAGCTCGCGGCCTTTGCTCTCCAGCTCGCCGGCGGTGGTGAAATAGCCGGGATTGGCCGTATCGGACTGGGCCCGGTTGGTGTCGCGGATGTTGAACACCGAGGCATTGACGGACAGGCGGTCATCCAGCAACCCGGCCTTGGCACCAATCTCGTACTGACGCCCGACTCGCGGATCGAGGATGCTGTTGTCCACCCGCTTCTGGGTCTGGGGTACAAAGATGTCGGCGTAGCTGGCGTAGAGGGTGAGTTGACGGCTTACGTCCCAGGTGAGCCCTGCATAGGGGGTGAACTCGCCCTCAGCCCGTGCGCCGCGCGCCCATGCCGTGGGGGTGGGGTTGGGGGCTGTCGTGCGGGACTTGTAGGTGTAGTCCGAGAAGCGGCCCCCCAGGATGAGCTTCAGCGGGTCGGCCAGATTGAGTGTCAGGCGGCCATACAAACCGGTCTGAGTGGTTACGCTGTGGCTGCCGGTGCGATACGTCACTTCCAGCTCCGGCACGGCCGGGGGGTCGGCGAGGAGCACGTTGGTGTAGGTCAGGCTGGAACTGCCCGGCGAGTTCGGATTGGCACCCCGGCCGCGGCTGTCGAAGCTGCTGAAGTTGGCCCCGACCAACACGTTGTGCTCACGTCCGAACAAACTGAACGGACCGCCAGCGTAGGCATCCACGGCTTCATGCACGTAGTCGTATATGAACTCCCGGCGGGCATAGCTGGCAATCACGTTGGTCGCCGGGTTGACGCCGGCATTGGCATAGCCGTCCTTGAAGAACTGGCTCTGATCGCGCCGCTGCAGCTTCAGGGTGGCGGTCCAGCGATCACCGAAGCGGTGGCTCAGGTCGGCGCCGATATCGGTGGTGTCCCACTCGATGCGGTTCCAGTCCGGATACGGGTTGAAAGAGCGGGGCACCGACAGCTGGCGTCCATCGGTGTAGGTCGGCAGACCGGAAAACCCGGTCGAGTCATTGGTGAGATTGGCCACGAAGAGATTGAGGGTGGTCGCCGGGGAGAAGTCATAGTCCACGGTCAGATAGCCCAGCCACTTGCGGTCATGGACGCGATTGAATACGTAATCCCGGTCCACCACCGACAGCACACCCCGGGCGCGCAGGCTGCGGGACTCATTCACGACCGCGCTCACGTCTGCCTCAAGTCGGTTGTTGTTCCAGGTCCCCGTGGAGGCCAGCGCCGATGCGGCGAACACATCATTCGGACGCTTGCGCACCAGGTTGACTGCCCCCGAGAAGGAACCAGCCCCCTGGAGCAGGCCCGCCGGGCCACGCATCACCTCAACGCGGTCGTACAGGGCCAGGTCGAACTGCTGATAGCCGGAGAGGGGCAGGGTGGACGGCAGACCGTCCTGCTGGACTTCGAGGGCGCCACCCCGCGAATGGAACTGGCCCTGGGTGATGTCGTTGGCGATGGCCTGAACACCGGTGATCTGGGACAGGGCGTCCCAGGGGGTGACCATGTTCTGGTCGTCCATCTGCTGGCGGGTCAGCACCGATACCGAGTTGGGAATCTCCCGAGGCGACTGGGGCAGCTTGCCGGCCACCGTAGCCGTCTCGGCCCCGTAGGACGACACCCTTGATGCCTCCACCCTGACTTCGGGCAGGATCGGAGCGGGCCCAGGCGCCCCCTCTGTCGGGGAGGCAATGGCGCCTCCGGAGTGAATGGCACCGATCAGCGCGGCAAATCGCAGCGGAATATGCATGAAGACAGTCTCTTTGAACGCAATCTGGATGGCAGGGCCGGCAACAGCCGCCGGCCCTGCGGAAGGTGCGATTCTAGAAACATGTCCGGCAACGGGTTTGCGGCCTATTGCCGCAGCCGCTGGACGCGAAGCCCTTCAGGGTGCCAGATCAAAGACCAGAACCTCCGCATCGTGTCCGTCGGCCAGGCCCAGCACGGGCTCGTTGGCCAGCAGCAATGCATCCCCGGCCCGGAGGGGCTGGCCATTGACGGTCAGGGCACCACGAACCAGATATACATAGGCCTTGCGGGCAGGGTCGAGGGCCAGGTGGGCGGACTCGTCGCCATCGAACAGGCCAGCGTAAAGGGTTGCGTCCGCGTTCAGGGTCACCGCCCCGTCGGCGCCGTCGGGTGCCGCCACCCGACGCAGGCGACCCAGCTTCTCGGCTACCGGAAACAACTTTTGCTCGTAACCCGGGGCCATGCCCACCCGGCGAGGCTCTATCCAGATCTGCAGGAAGTGGGTGGTGGCGTCGGCCGCGTGGTTGAACTCGCTGTGGCGTACGCCCGTGCCGGCACTCATGCGCTGCACCTCGCCCGGCAGGATCACCGTGCCATTGCCTATGCTGTCCTTGTGGGCAAGGGCACCAGACAGCACGTAGCTGATGATCTCCATATCCCGATGCCCGTGAGTGCCGAAACCGCTGCCCGGGGCGATGCGGTCCTCGTTGATGACCAGCAGGTTGCCCCAGCCCATATGGGCTGGATCGTGGTAGCCGGCGAAGGAGAAGCTGTGACGGCTGAGCAGCCAGCCATGATCGGCAAGGCCGCGGTCTTCGGATTTACGCAGGGTAAGCATGGTGTGACCTCCTGTAATGAAGCCCAGTGTAGCGTCCGTTCCAACCCCGATGATCCAGGGGCTTTGATGGCATCATTCAATTAATTTGAATCAAAACAACTGTCGATGTCCAAATTTCGTCTCTCGCCCCGGGATGTCCTCACCCCCGACGCCCTCGCCATGCTCCAGCGCATTGCCGAGGCGGGGAGCTTTGCAGCCGCGGCCCGGGCAGCGGGCATGGTGCCCAGCGCCCTCACCTACCGGGTCCGGCAGATCGAGGATGCGCTGGATGTGCTGCTGTTTGACCGGAGTTCGCGCCATGCCCGGCTTACGTCGGCAGGGGCGGAACTGCTGCGGGAAGGTGCCCGCCTGCTGGACGAGCTCGACGCCGTGGCCAACCGGGTAAAGCGGATCGCCACGGGCTGGGAAGCCCAGTTCACGCTGGCGGTGGATGGCGTCATCAACCGGACAACCCTATTCGAATTGTGCGAGGCCTTTCTCGCCCTCGAACCGCCGACACGCCTGCGCCTGCGGGACGGGATCCTGTCGGGAACCCTGGAGGCCCTCACCTCCGGACAGGCCGATCTGGCCATTGGAGTGGTCGCCGAAACGGTGATGCCCGAGAACGTCGAGTCCCTGCCCCTCGGCAGTCAGCGCTTCATCTTCGCCGTCGCGCCCCACCATCCTCTGGCCACGGCCACCTCAGCGCTGGACGACGCGACCATCGGCCGCCATCGGGCGGTGGCCGTCGCCGACTCCACCACCCGGGGCAGCGGCATCACCATCGGCCTGCTGGGTGGTCAGGATGTATTCACCGTACCGGGGCTCGCCGAAAAGCTGGAAGCACAACTGCGAGGCATCGGCGTGGGCTTTCTGCCCGAATGCCTGGCGCGCCCCTATATCGAATCCGGCCGCCTGGTGGCCCCACCGGTGGCCCGCCAGGAACGTGTCGCCCACATCCGCTATGCCTGGCAACGGTCGTCCGGGCTATCCGGCAAGGCGATGGTCTGGTGGCAGGCCCGCCTGGCCGATCCGGTGACGAGGGAAGCACTGCTGGAACGCCGCTCCCTCCCACGATGAAGCGTGGCCAGGATCAATCGCAGCGTGGAAGTAAGGCAGGCCACGTCTCAATGCCCTGATGGAAGGCACGGCTGCCCCGTGTATTCGGTGTCGACCATTTTTACACATGGACAGGAAGGCCATGCCCAATACGCCCGGACAGCCGCGCCGGCGCTGGGAAATTCACAAAGGGTATGTAAATTGCATCAATCCGGAACTGACGGGGTCGCACCCCTTGCGACCGTCATTTTCAGGACAGGAAAGCATGTTGAACCCGCTGCGCACCCTTAAGAACTCAAAATCCCGACTTGCAGGCGGCATCTGCAGCCTTCTCATCGCTTGCGCATCCCATCAGGCCCAGGCGAGCCTGATCCAGCTGGACGCCAGCCAGAGCCAGGTGACCTACAGCAGCACCTTCGTGATCTGCGACGCCTTCGGCTGTGCCCCTCCGGCTCCGCAAACCTTCACGCTGTCGGGCGCCCTGCAGGTGGACGTGCAGAGAAAGACATTCACCGTCGGCTTCCTCCCGACCGACCCGACCATCGAGGTGGACCTGATTCAATTCACCCCTGTCGCACTCAACCTCAATGGCGCGGACGCCCTGGGTTTCTCCTTCCCGACCTTTGTCGGGATCCTGAACGGCAATACCTACGTGGGCAAGGAAGACCCCTGCACCCTGATGCTCCTCCAGGGCGTGAGCTGCATGTCCATGGGCAGCTTCGGTGATTTCGAGGCCACCTATGACGGGCATACCCTGAGCGTGGAAGGCACCGACCCCAACAATGGCATCTTCGATTCGTTCCGCTATCGCTTTGTCGGTCAGAGCATCGCCAGCCAGACCGTGCCCGAACCCGGGGGCCTGGCACTCACGGCCCTGGCCGGACTCGCCGCAATCCGGCGGCGCCGGCAGCGCTGAGCGGGCCTGGCGCAAAGCCTGATCCCATATGACAGGGGCCGATACGCATATCGGCCCCCGCGGTCACACGATGTCGAAGACGCTCAGCGCTTCGGCACCATGATCTCCGCTTCGCCTTCCAGCACCACCTTGCCCTTCACCGTGCACACGGTGTCGAACTTGGCCTTGCGCTTTTCGGGGGTGAGTTCCTTGATGGTGCAGCGGGCCACCACGGTGTCGCCAATCTTGACCGGCGCCTTGAACTTGAGGGTCTGAGAAAGGTAGATGGAGCCCGGCCCGGGGAACTTGGTGCCGAACACGGTGGAGATGAAGCCGGCGGACAGCATGCCGTGGGCAATACGGCCCCCGAACATGCTGGCGGCGGCCAGCTCTTCATTGACGTGCACGGGGTTGAAGTCGCCGGTGACGCCGGCAAAGGCCAGGATGTCAGCCTCGGTCACGGTGCGTGCATAAACACCGCTCTGCCCCACCGCCAGGTCTTCGAACTTGGCGCCGTAAAACTCTTCGAAGTCGTTTGTCTGCTCGCTCATTGCTGCTCCCTTTGCGCGTGTTATTGGATAGGGTGAAGCCGTGTGGCCCAAGGCACATCAACAGCCTGCCCGGGACACTTCCGCAGCATACCGCAAAGCCGTGACGGCTTTGAGACGGCAAGCGCTCAAGCGCCCACCAGCAGGCCCTGTTTTTCGATGAAGGCGATGATCTCGGCGAGACCCTGGCCGGTCTTGAGGTTGCTGAAGATGAAGGGGCGCTCGCCGCGCATCTTCTTCGCGTCCCGGTCCATCACTTCCAGGGACGCCCCCACCAGCGGCGCCAGGTCGATCTTGTTGATCACCAGCAGGTCGCTCTTGGTGATGCCCGGGCCGCCCTTGCGCGGAATCTTGTCGCCGGCCGACACGTCGATCACGTAGATCGTCAGGTCGGACAGCTCAGGGGAGAAGGTGGCCGCCAGGTTGTCGCCGCCGGATTCCACAAAGATCAGCTCCACGTCGGGAAACAGGCGGATCAGCCGGTCCACCGCCTCCAGGTTGATGGAGGCGTCCTCGCGGATTGCGGTGTGGGGGCAGCCGCCGGTCTCCACACCGATGATACGCTCGGGCGTGAGAGCTTCATTGCGCACCAGAAACTGGGCGTCCTCGGCGGTATAGATGTCGTTGGTCACCACGCACAGGTCGTACTTTTGCCGCAGTGCCTGGCACAGGGCCAGGGTCAGGGCGGTCTTGCCGGAGCCGACGGGGCCGCCGATGCCGACGCGGAGGGGTTGGCCTTTCATGGAATGTCCTTGTGAGGTCTTGTCTGTGGATTCGGGAGGGGTCAGCGGGTAACAAGGGCCTGCCACTGGCGGGCCAGCCCGGCATCGTCGAGCAGCCCTTCCAGGGCGGCCGGCGCGGGCCAGGCGGGGTTGGGATAGGAGAAGGCGCACACCTCGTTCATGCAGGCGTGGGGGCGGATCAGCTCGCCGGCCACAGCGGCCCGATGGGCAGCGGCAATGCCCTCGGCCATCAGGGCGTCGATGAAGTCCGGGTCCCGGTCGAGCTTGGAGGCGTAGTCGAGGCGGTACGGGGCCAGGGGACCTTCGTCCCGCTGGCCAAGGCGCACGAAGGAGACGGTCACCGGTTTGTAGTCGGCCAGCGGGCCCTCCAGCTTCGGCAGCTCGGCCAGCTCGAAGGCGATGCGATTGACCACGTCGATGGCGCGCAGCTCCTGGGCCAGGGACAGGTTGCCGGCCAGCTCGTTGCGCCGGTCGGCCTGCTCGTCGGGCGTCAGGGGGCCGGTGTCGGGCCCCTCATAGCGGTTCGGATTGATCTGGATGACCCACAGCAGGTCGGGCTTGCAGTCCCGCGGGCGGCCGATGAAGAAGTCATTGATGGGCGGGTTCTGGGAATACAGGCCATCCCAGAAATAGCGGGCCTCCCGCCGGCCCGTACCGTCACGACTGTCCACAATGAGGGGCTGGGCCACGAAGAGCTCGGGGATGCAAGCGCTGGCCAGGAGTTCATCAAGACGCAGGCCATCGGCCGGCCGGTCGGGGAAAGTACGGAAGGCGGTCTGGGGTTCGCCATCGGGATTGACCACATCCACCGCCCCCACAAACAGATCCAGCCCCGGCCGGCCGGTGAAGCGGTCGGCGTGATCGGGCACGCCGGTCACGGCACGCAGGTCGTCCTTCATGCGCGACTGCACCAGGGATGACATGAACGGCGAAGGCGGCAGGCTCACCGATGGCAGGTAGTCCTGCCAGGCCGCCAGGGCCCGGCTGGTGGCGTTGCTGAAATACTCGCCCCACCAGAAGGCCAGCTTGCCCCGGGGGTCCAGGCTGGCCTTGTTGCGGTTCCAGTAGCGCAATACCCGGCGCGCGCCTTCGGCCCAGCTGCCGTCCGGCGCCTCGCTCCAGGCCATGGCCGCGGTGATGGCGCCGCCCGAAGTGCCCGACAGGCCCACCAGCTCGAACCAGCGCCCCTCCTCACCCTGGCTGCGGAAATGCTCGAAGGACAGGAAGAGGTAGGCCAGCACGCCTGCCGTAAAGGCGGTGTGGGCACCGCCGCCTTGGCAGGCGATGGCGAGTCGGGGAACGCGGCGGCTTGCAGTTGGCATGGTGTCAGGATCGGAAAAGCCGGGAATACTGGACCTCGTGCTGCGAACTGGCAATGGCCAGCCCGGGCTGAAAATTGCACCACGCCTCGGGCGGCAGGCTCAGCGCCTCGGCCACCCGCGCCGGCACCGCCTCGGCCAGCGTCGACAGCAGCCGCTGCCCGGCGGCCTGCCCCAGGGGCACGGCCTTGACCGCCGCCATCACCTGATTCTCGATCCACGCCCAGGCATAGCCGTTGAGGGCCGGCTCGGGCGCAACGCCCCAGGCCACCGCCGCCGCAGCCCACACGGTGGGAAAGACCGGCTCATGGAGGGCCCTCAGGCGCTCGACCCAGCCCGGCAGATCACGAAAGGCCGGCAGATCACGAAAGGCCGGCAGATCCACCAGCAGCCGCACCAGGGAATAGCCCATCTGCACGGTTTCGGCCCGCAACTCGGAAGTCTCCCGGCTGGCCAGGCACTGGGCGTTGAGTTCGCCCACGGCGGCCTTGTCCCCCTGCTGCCAGGCCACCATCAGGCGTGCGAGCAGCGGCAGTTCGTAACGGCCAAAGGCCCCGGCGAGAGCATCGCCGATCCACTCGCCCACCTGGGCTTCGGTCTTCACCGCCCCGGTATCCACCACCCACTCCAGCCCCTGGGAATAGGTGTAGGCCCCCACCGGCAAGGCCGGGCTGACCAGCTGCATCAGGCGGATCAGCGGCAGGCTCATGACTCACGCGCCCGCCTGAGTGGGGTCAGCCCCCGGCCTACCGCAGCTTCCCGTGGGGTCGAATGATGCTGCCCCCATGAGGTGGGCTTTGAACTGGACTCACAGCTCATTTGTACTGGTGAATCTTCGCCTCGGTAGCGCCCCGCTCCGCATGGTGGTGACCATGGGCGTAAGCGCCTGCTTCAGGCTCGAAGGGTGCCGACAGGGCATGCACCTCAGCCCCCAGCCCCGTGAGCATGGTCTTCAGCACATGATCCGTCTGGATGCGCAGCCAGCCCTCACCCACCTGCACCGCCACATGGCGGTTGCCCAGGTGATAGGCCACCCGGGCCAGGGCGAAGGCATCGGCACAGCGCGCCTCCAGCAGATCTTCCGGCGCCGACACCACCTCCACCACCCGCCCGTCCTGGGCCAGCAGGCGGTCACCGCCGCGCAGGATGGTGCCCCGGGGCAGGAACATTCCCACCTCCTCCCCGCCCACCAACTGGGTGCGCAGGCGGCTCTTGGTGCGGGCATCGAAGTTGAGTTCAAGACGCGCGGCCGGGGCCACGTCACCGGTGTAGAGGGATTCGATCAGGAGCAAGATTCAGCTTTCCTTGTTTAGTTTATTGAGGCCCCTGCTTTTACGGACAGCGGTGAAGGTCACTGCTGCACCCGCAAGGTGCGAGCCCCATGTGTGAGCCCGGATTGCAACACTGGCTGCGGTATTACCGTGACACAAGGGTTCTATCAGCAACACGGTCAACTCTCCGTACTGTCCAAGCGTGCCAGAAGCCGTCCGTTGCGACGCACCGAAAGCGCATTCAATATGCCGATAGAAAATAAGAGCGACACAATCCCGATTTCAATTGCGTTCATAGGGTCAGGAATCATCGCGGGTATTGCAAACAGTGCACCAACAAAAAACATCACCCATGCCTTGTTACGTGCTCGGCTTACCATGGAGACAAGCGAACCCGTCAGCTTTCCTCGCCCTTGGTCTCGCCAAGCAAGCAGCCCCTCCGGCTCACCTCGGGCAGACATTCGGACCAGCGCAGGCACATCCTGCCACTGCCCCTCCTCTGGCTTGTCGATCATCAAGAGGCTCCATTCCTTGCGCCCATCGTATTCCACCGAGAAAGCCCAAGCCTCATCTCTTCCAATAATGCTCCGTGAAACATCAAATACCCGGAGATAGCCCAACTTCAGAACAGTCACATTTGTCATAGTGACCGAAAGTCTAAAACAGGAAATACCTCTGGGCCATGGGCAGCACGCTGGCCGGTTCGCAGGTGAGGACTTCGCCTGCAGCCCGCACCTCGTAGGTTTCGGGGTCGACGCTGATCTCGCCCTGCCAGTTGTTGAGGATCATGGATGACTTGGTGACGCCGCGGATGTTGCGCACGGCTTCGAGGGGCTTCTGGAGGCGGAGTTCCTCCAGGTTGCCGCTGGCCAGGGCGGCCTGGGAGACGAAGGTGAGGGAGGTTTTGAGGCCGCCACCGAAGGCGCCGAACATGGGCTTGTAGTGCACCGGCTGGGGCGTGGGGATGGACGCGTTGGCGTCGCCCATGGCGGCGGCGGCGATCATGCCGCCCTTGAGGATGAGGCTGGGCTTGACGCCGAAGAAGGCGGGCTTCCAGATCACCAGATCGGCCAGCTTGCCCGGCTCGATGGAGCCCACCACGTGGCTGATGCCGTGGGTGATGGCCGGGTTGATGGTGTACTTGGCAATGTAGCGGCGGGCGCGGAAGTTGTCGCTCCTGGCCGTGTCGCCGGGCAGCGCGCCGCGCTGGACCTTCATCTTGTGGGCGGTCTGCCAGGTGCGGATGACCACCTCGCCCACCCGGCCCATGGCCTGGGAGTCAGACGAGAACATGGACAGGGCGCCGATATCGTGGAGGATGTCCTCGGCGGCGATGGTCTCGCGGCGGATGCGGCTCTCGGCGAAGGCCACGTCCTCGGCGATGGCCGGGTCCAGGTGGTGGCACACCATCAACATGTCCAGGTGCTCGTCGATGGTGTTGATGGTGTAGGGCCGGGTCGGGTTGGTGGAGCTGGGCAACACGTTGGGCAGGCCGGCCAGCTTGACGATGTCCGGCGCATGGCCGCCACCCGCCCCTTCGGTGTGGAAGGTGTGGATGCTGCGGCCCTTGAAGGCGGCGGCGGTGGCCTCCACGAAACCCGCCTCGTTGAGGGTGTCGGAGTGGATGGCCACCTGGATGTCCATCTCCTCGGCAACGGTCAGACAGTTGTCGATGGCCGCCGGGGTGGTGCCCCAGTCTTCGTGCAGCTTGAGGCCGATGACGCCGGCCTCCACCTGCTCGCGCAAGGGCTCGGGCAGGCTGGCATTGCCCTTGCCGAGAAAGCCCAGATTCATGGGGAAGGCGTCCGCCGCCTGCAGCATGCGGGCGATGTGCCAGGGCCCCGGGGTGCAGGTGGTGGCGTAGGTGCCGGTGGCCGGGCCGGTGCCGCCGCCAATCATGGTGGTCACGCCGCTCATCAGGGCCTCTTCGATCTGCTGGGGGCAGATGAAGTGGATGTGGGTGTCGATGCCGCCGGCGGTGACGATCATGCCTTCGCCGGCAATGACTTCGGTGGCCGCGCCAATGGCGATGGTCACCCCGGGCTGGATGTCCGGGTTGCCGGCCTTGCCGATGGCGCTGATACGCCCGCCCTTGATGCCGATGTCGGCCTTGACCACGCCCCAGTGGTCGAGGATCAGGGCGTTGGTGATGACGGTGTCGGCCACTTCCGCCGCCAGGCGCTGGCCCTGCCCCATGCCGTCGCGGATCACCTTGCCGCCGCCAAATTTCACTTCCTCGCCGTAGAGGGTGAAGTCCTTCTCCACTTCGATCCACAGCTCGGTGTCGGCCAGGCGCACCCGGTCGCCCACGGTGGGGCCAAACATTTCCGCATAGGCGCGGCGCGAGATCTTTGCCATGTCAGGCCTCCAGGTGGATTGAGGGGCGATGCCGATCCCGTGGGGTCGAATTCATTCGACCTCGGTGGTGGATCGACGTGTGCTGGTCGAATGAATTCGACCCCACAACAACTGCGTACCTGCCGCTCATAACGCCCCCATGACCTGCCCGTTGAAACCAAAGACCTTGCGGTCTCCCGCCAGGGCCACCAGCTCGACCGTGCGGGTCTGGCCGGGCTCGAAGCGCACGGCGGTGCCGGCGGCGATGTTGAGCCGGTAGCCCCGCGCCGCGGCCCGGTCAAAATCCAGGGCCAGGTTGGTCTCGGCGAAGTGGTAGTGGGAGCCCACCTGGATCGGGCGGTCGCCGGTGTTGGCCACCGTGATGGTCAGGGTGGCGCGGCCGACGTTGAGCTCCAGCTCGCCGTCAAGGGTGTCGATTTCACCGGGGATCATGATTGCGCCTCACACAATGGGCTGATGGACGGTGACGAGCTTGGTGCCGTCGGGAAAGGTGGCCTCCACCTGGATGTCCGGAATCATCTCCGGCACGCCTTCCATCACGTCGGCGCGGGTCAGCAGGGTAGTGCCGTAGTTCATCAGTTCGGCCACGGTACGGCCGTCGCGGGCCCCTTCGAGGACGGCGGCGCTGATGTAGGCCACGGCCTCGGGGTAGTTGAGCTTGAGGCCGCGGGCCTTGCGCCGCTCGGCCAGCAGGCCGGCGGTGAAGATCAGCAGCTTGTCTTTCTCGCGGGGGGTCAGTTCCATAGTGAATCCTTCCTTTCGTGTCAGTGTGGGGCACCGGCCGGCAGCTGGCCATCCGCGCCCGTGAATATCAGGTATGCCAGATCCGGGGCACCGCTGCCGGGCGCCCCACGATGGCCGGGCGCAGCACCGCCCAAAGGGCGACGAACCAGGCCCGGGCCGCCTCGGCCGACGGCCCCAGGTAGCGGGCCACCAGCAGGTCGGGCAGACGAGTCACGGCGCCCTCCCCCACCTGCGGCCGAATTGCCCGGCAGGCCTCCAGCAGGCTCCCATCGAGCGCTTCAGACGCCACCAGCAGGCTGCCGGTGACCGGCTGCCCGCACAGGCCCACCGGCGAATCCAGCAGGCGCGAGCCCCCTTCGATCAGCCCCTGCTCGCTCCAGATCAGCCGGCCATCCCGCTCGATGCGCGACGCCAGCCGCAGCTGCCCGCGGGTCAGGCGCTCGCCGGACGCGGTACGGCCGAGGCACAGCAGATCCAGCCCGATGAAGGTGGCGTCGCCGGCCAGACGCCCGACGGTCTCGGTGCGCCCATTCACCCGGGCGAAAACAATGCTCTCCTGGGGCAGCCACTCCAACACCCCGCCCGCCCCCACCTCGAAGTCCAGGCGCTGGGTGGCCAGCGGGCCATTGCTGCGATACCACTTGCCGGCCCCCGGCGTGGTGATCAGGGCCTTCGCCCCCTCGCCCACCCGCACCTGCACCGTCAACGCATCCCCCCCGGCGATCCCTGCCGGCGGGTGCAGCATCAGGGCGTGGCACACCTCCGGGCCCTCGGGATAGAGCGCCTTCTGCACCCTCAAGGGGCCTTCATGGCGCCTATGCACCAATACCGTGCCATGGCCAGCGCGAGCCTCGAAGCCAAGCTCCAGGCGGGCGCACCAATTGCGGGCGTTATTGTTTGATAAATCAGCGGCCTCGGAAGGCCTCACCCCGTCGGGGGAAGAAATTGTCACCAACATGGAGCATCAGACAGCAAAAGGCATGCCGGGGACGGAGATGAAGCCTGGTACGACCGCAATAACAAGGAGTCTTTTCAGAATATTTAAATTGAATATAATTCAATGGATCCAAAAACTGAATTTTCATACACTCCATGGAACATATCCGGTCATACCTTCTCAGTGCCTTCCTCCTCGTACCCGGGCTCGCGGCATCTCAAACCCCGGACGTCCGCGAGATCCCCATCCGGATCGCGGGCGGTCAGACTGTTCAGGTCAAAGTCGGGCCGCGAGGCGCCAAGCCTGCCGAAAACGAGCGCGTCAGGATCACAGCCGCCGCGATCATCATCACTCCGCCCGACACCCTCGACGGCCACCCGTCGCTGGTGTGGTCCTTTGGCCTCGAGGCCAAGACCTCCGACCCCATCACCCGGATTACCGTGGAAAACGTATTTCCCAGCGACCCGGCCGTGCTGTTGCACACCGATGAGGCCCCCCGCCTGAAAGACGGCAACTGGATCGGACAGGCGAACAATGGTGACCCCATGGCCAAACAGAATGGCTGGTTGCAGCAAAAGGGCCTGTCAGCCTTTGTCTTCCGCTTCACCCTCCGCTACCAGGACGGCACCGAAGGCGTCCTCCATCAGCTCGCGGCCTTTGGCGACGACGACAAGCGCTTCTTTCTGGACGCCACCCGGCAGGCGTCAGAGCGCTTCACCATCAAGAGCAGCCAATAAGACAGCGCAGCCCCTCACACCGACAGCATCTCCCGCACCTGCTTGGCCTCCATCTCGTCGCCGCGGCCGGCGCTGATGATCTCGCCGCGTTCCATCAGCAGGTAGTGGTCGGCCAGGGAGCGGGCGAAGTCGTAGTACTGCTCCACCAGCAGGATGGCCATCTCGCCGGTTTCGGCCAGGGCGCGGATGGCGCGTTCGATGTCCTTGATGATGGAGGGCTGGATGCCTTCGGTGGGCTCGTCGAGGATCAGCAGCCTGGGCCCCGGGGCCAGGGCGCGGCCGATGGCGAGCTGCTGCTGCTGGCCGCCCGACAGGTCGCCGCCGCGGCGCCGCATCATCTGTCTGAGCACCGGAAACATCTCGAAGATGCGGGCCGGCACCTCGCTGCCGGCGGGCCGGGTGGCGAGGCCCATCAGCAGGTTCTCCTCCACCGTGAGGCGCGGGAAGATCTCGCGCCCCTGGGGCACGTAGCCGATGCCGGCGCGCACGCGGCCATAGCTGGGCGCCCGGGTGATGTCCTCGCCGCCCAGCTGGATGCTGCCGGTGGCGGCGGGCACCAGGCCCATCAGGGTCTTGAGCAGGGTCGTCTTGCCCACCCCGTTGCGCCCGAGCAGGGTGGTGACCTTACCCATGGGCACGTCAAAGCTGACATTACGCAGGATGTGGGAGCCGCCGTAGTACTGGTTCAGGTTGGTGACGGTGAGCATTGCGTGTTCCTCTTTCAATATTCCCTTTGGGGTCGAATTCAATCGACCTCGGTGGCTCATCGACGCATGCAGGTCGAATGAATTCGACCCCACAGGCCTCGTTATCGGCCCAGATACACCTCAATGACCCGTGGATCGGCCTGCACGGTGGCCAGGTCGCCTTCGGCGAGCACCGAGCCTTCGCACAGCACCGTGACCTTGCCGCCCAGGGCTTCGACGAAAGCCATGTCGTGCTCGACGACCATCAGCGAGTGCTTGCCCTTGAGGCTCACAAAGAGTTCGGCGGTGCGCTCGGTCTCGTCGTCGGTCATGCCGGCCACGGGTTCGTCCAGCAGCAGCAGTTTCGGGTCCTGCACCAGCAGCATGCCGATCTCCAGCCACTGCTTCTGGCCGTGGGAGAGCAGGCCGGCGGGCCGGTCGGCCTGGTCGGCAAGGCGGATCTGCTTAAGGGTGTCGGCGATCTTGTCCAGGTCGTCGCCAAACAGGCGGGCAAACAGGCTCTTCTTGACCCGCTTGTCGGTTTTCAGGGCCAGCTCCAGGTTCTCGAACACCGAGTGGTTCTCGAAGATGGTGGGCTTCTGGAACTTGCGGCCGATGCCGGCGTGGGCGATCTGCGGTTCGGTGAGGCGGGTCAGGTCGATGGTCTGGCCGAAGAAGGCCTTGCCCGAGTCAGGACGGGTCTTGCCGGTGATGACATCCATCATGGTCGTCTTGCCCGCGCCGTTGGGGCCGATGATGCAGCGCAGCTCACCGGCGTCAATTTGCAGCGACAGCTTGTTGAGGGCACGGAAGCCATCAAAGCTCACCGTGATGTCGTCCAGGTAGAGCATGACCCCGTGGGAGAGGTCGAGCTCGCCGGGCTTGAGCACGTGGCCGGTGTTGGCGGCCCCGTCCCAGTGTTCCTTCTGGCCGTCGGCCGGGGCATTGCGGGAGATGGAGGATTCGACGCGCATGCTCAGGCTCCTTTGGCTGCGGTGCCGTTGGGTATTTTGGAATCGGCAGCCGGGGCGCGGGGCGCCGGTGCTGCCGCCACCTCGGCCCGGGACGCGGCGATGGCGGCCTTCTCGGCCCGGCGGGCCTTGATCTTGGCCCACAGCCCGACCACGCCCTGGGGCAGGTAGAGGGTGACGAGGATGAACAGGAGGCCCAGGAAGAACAGCCAGTATTCCGGGAAGCTGGTGGTGAACCAGGTTTTGGACAGGTTGACGATGCCCGCGCCCAGCACCGGCCCGACCAGGGTGCCGCGCCCGCCCACCGCCACCCAGATGGCGATCTCGATGGAGTTGGCCACCGACATCTCGGAGGGGTTGATGATGCCCACCTGGGGCACGTAGAGCGCACCGGCCAGACCGCACAGCATGGCCGACAGGGTCCAGATGAAGAGCTTGTAATGCACCGGGTTGTAGCCGATGAACATGACGCGGTTCTCCGAATCGCGGATGGCGGTGAGCACCTTGCCGAACTTGGAGGCAATGAGCACCTTGCCCAGGATGATTACCGCCAGCAGCAGGGCCACCGAAAGGCCGAACAGCACCAGCCGGGTTTCCGGCGCGGTGATCGAGTAGCCGAGGATGCGCTTGAAGTCGGTGAAACCGTTGTTGCCGCCGAAGCCGGTCTCGTTGCGGAAGAAGAACAGCATGGCCGCGTAGGTCATGGCCTGGGTGATGATGGAGAAATACACCCCCTTGATGCGCGAGCGAAAGGCGAAGTAGCCAAAGATCCAGGCCACCACGCCGGGCACAGCAATGGCCAGGAACAGAGCCCACAGGAAGTGATCGGAGCCGGTCCAGTACCAGGGCAGCTCCTTCCAGTCCAGGAAGACCATGAAGTCCGGCAGGTCGCTCTGGTAGCTGCCCTCGCGGCCGATCTGGCGCATCAGGTACATGCCGAAGCTGTAGCCGCCCAGAGCAAAGAACAGCCCGTGGCCCAGGCTCAGGATGCCACCAAAGCCCCAGATCAGGTCCATGGCCACCGCCACCACGGCGTAGCACAGGATCTTGCCGATCAGGGTGATGGCGTAGGTGGATACATGCAGCGGGTGGCTCTCCGGCAGCATCAGGTGGGCCACGGGGACCAGCACCCAGGCGATGAAGGCGATGGCCGCCACGGCCAGCCAGCCCCGCGGGCCGAGGCCCGCGAAGAGTTTGACGGTCAAAGGTGTGCGCATGGGCGTGCCCTCCGCTCAATCGACGAACCGGCCCTTGAGGGCAAACAGCCCCTGGGGTCGCTTCTGGATGAAGATGATGATGAAGACCAGCACCAGGATCTTGGCGATCACCGCCCCGGCCCAGCCTTCGAGGAACTTGGTGACGATGCCGAGGCCCAGGGCCGCCCACACCGCGCCGGCCAGCTGGCCCACGCCACCGAGCACGACGACCATGAAGGAATCGACGATATAGCCCTGGCCCATGTCGGGGCCCACGTTGGCGATCTGTGACAGGGCCACCCCGCCCAGCCCGGCAATGCCGGAGCCGATGCCGAAGGCCAGGGTGTCGATGCGCGCCGTGGGCACGCCCACGCAACCGGCCATGGGGCGGTTCTGGGTGACGGCGCGGACGAACATGCCCAGGCGGGTCTTGTTCATCATCAGCCACACCAGCAGCAGCACGAAGCCGGAGAAGGCCACGATGACCAGGCGGTTCCAGGGCAGGGAGAGGTTCTCGGCCAGCTGCACGCCGCCGGACATCCACGCCGGGTTGGCCACTTCCACGTTCTGGGCGCCAAAGAGCAGACGCGCCGCCTGGATCAGCACCAGGGACAGGCCCCAGGTGGCGAGCAGGGTTTCCAGCGGCCGGCCATACAGATGCCGGATCACCGTACGCTCCATCAGCATGCCCACGGCCGCCGCCACGAAGAAGGCCACCGGCACCGCCGCCAGGACGTAGTAATCGACGAACTCGGGAAACTTCGCCCGGAACAGGGCCTGCATGGCGTAGGCCGAGTAGGCCCCCACCATCAGCAGCTCGCCGTGGGCCATGTTGATGACGCCCATCACCCCGTAGGTGATGGCGAGCCCCAGGGCCGCCAGCAGCAGGATGGAACCCAGGGAGATGCCGGTGAAAATCTGGCCCGCCGTGTCGCTCCAGGCCAGACGTGCGTCAATGGCCTTGATGGCCGTGCCGGCCTCCAGGCGCAGCTTTTCTTCGGGTTCGTTCGCCGGGTCGAGCAGGGGCAGGAGCAGGGCTTTGACTGCCGGGCTGCCTGAGCCGGCCAGGTCACGCACGGCCTGAAGGCGGCGCGCCACGTCCGGGCTGCCGAGGGCGGCCTGGGCGGCAAGTTGCACCAGGATGGGCTTGATCTCACGGTCCTGCTCCTGGGCCAGGGCCTTGTCGAAGAGGGGCAGCAGGGGCGCGCCCTCACCCATGTCGGCCAGCAGGGCCCGCGCAGCGGTGAGGCGTTCGGCCCGGTCGGTGGATAGCAGGCGCACGGCGGCCAGAGCGCCATCCACCTGCTGGCGCAGGCTGTTGTTGAGATTGATGGATTCAGGATTGGCCGGCGCGGGCTTGATCGCCGCGCCCGTGGCGGCGTCCAGCACCTGGTCACCGGCCACGATGACGAGCCGCTCACCGGCCACCGCCACCGCATCCTCGGACAAGGCCTTGAGCAGGCGCTGGGCGTCGGTGTCGTCACCAGCGGCGGCCAAGGTGGCCACGGCGGCCTGCTTGACGTCGAAGTCGTCCGAGGCCAGGTCCTTGAGCCTGGCCGGGTCGAGAGCAGCGGCCACGCCGCCGGCCCACAGATACAGGCTGATCAAAAAGAGGAGTCGTTTCATGGGTGTTCCCCGGATGCGGGTGGTGTAGGGGCGGCTTCAGCCGCCCGCCGACATCGATCAACGGACCGTGCCGGTTTGGCGGGTCGCGGGCGGCAGAAGCCGCCCCTACAGGGCCCCCGCAGGGCCCCTGCAGGCCTGCCGCTTACAGTTTCTGCTTGCCTTCGTTGCCAGGGATGAAGGGGCTCCACGGCTGGGCGCGGATCGGGCCCTTGGTCTTCCACACCACGTTGAACTGGCCGTCGGCCTTGATCTCGCCGATGAACACCGGCTTGTGCAGGTGATGATTGGTTTCGTCCATCTTCAGGGTGAAGCCGGACGGCGCCTTGAAGGTCTGCCCCGCCATGGCCGCAATGACCTTGTCGGTGTCGGTGGACTTGGCCTTCTCCACGGCCTGAGCCCACATGTGGATGCCCACGTAGGTGGCTTCCATCGGGTCGTTGGTGACCACGGTATCGGCCTTGGGCAGCTTGGCCTTCTTGGCCCAGTCGCGATACATCTTGATGAACTTGTCGTTCTCGGGGTTCTTCACCGACATGAAGTAGTTCCACGCGGCCAGGTGGCCGACCAGCGGCTTGGCATCCACGCCGCGCAGCTCTTCCTCACCCACCGAGAAGGCCACCACCGGCACGTCCTTGGCCTTCAGGCCGGCGTTGCCCAGTTCCTTGTAGAAGGGCACGTTGGAGTCGCCGTTGATGGTGGAGATCACCGCCGTCTTCTTGCCCTCGCCGGCAAACTTCTTGATCTTGGCGATGATGGTCTGGTAGTCGGAGTGGCCGAAGGGGGTGTATTCCTCCATGATGTCCGCATCCGCCACGCCCTTGCTCTTGAGGAAGGCCCGCAGGATCTTGTTGGTGGTGCGCGGATACACGTAGTCGGTGCCCAGCAGCACAAAGCGCTTGGCCGAACCACCTTCCTTGCTCATCAGGTATTCCACTGCCGGGATGGCCTGCTGGTTGGGGGCCGCACCGGTATAGAAGACGTTCTTCTCGAGCTCTTCACCCTCGTACTGCACCGGGTAGAACAGCAGGCCGTTGAGTTCCTTGTACACCGGCAGCACCGACTTGCGGGACACCGAGGTCCAACAGCCGAAGGTCACCGCCACCTTGTCCTGGGACAGCAGCTGGCGAGCCTTCTCGGCGAACTTCGGCCAGTCGGAGGCCGGATCGACGACGACCGGCTCAAGCTTCTTGCCGAGCACGCCGCCCTTGGCGTTGATTTCCTCAATGGTCATCAGCGCGGTCTCCTTGAGCGCAGTCTCGGAGATGGCCATGGTGCCGGACAGGGAATGCAGGATGCCGACCTTGATGGTGTCGGCAGCCCAGGCGCTGCTGGACAAACCACCGATGGCGGCGATGGAGGCGGAAAGAACGGCGGCCTTGACGAAGGAACGGCGGTTTTGCATCGAAGACTCCTCGGTAGTTAAATTGAGTGTGTGTAATGCGGTGCAGCAATGGCGCCAGATTACGGAGCCCCCTCTTCCGCCGAAATACGTCAGATTGCGTAGGTGCTACGTAGCCCTCCGCCTCGGCTAGAATCAAGGCGCTCCGTTCCGCGTGCGCACCAACGCCCACTCCCGTCCCTGTCGATGTCGAATGCCTTCGTTGGCCAAGGTGCGTTTCATGGCTGCGGAAAATGGCTTCGAACTAATGGAAGACATCTGAACTCCATACCAGCATGCCTGTCCCGCCCATCTACCCTGTCGCAGCGATCCGCGCCATAGAAGCCCTGGCCCTGCCCGGCGCCGTACCGCCCCTGATGGAACGGGCCGGTACAGCCGCAGCGGCGCTGGCCATGGAGCTGCTACCCGACCAAGGCGCACCCGTTCTGGTGGCCTGCGGGCCTGGCAACAACGGTGGCGACGGCTTTGTCGTCGCCCGCCGCCTGCATGCCGCCGGCTACCGAGTAAGTGTGGCATTTGCCGCCGACCCCACCCGCCTGCCCGGCGACGCGGCGGCAGCCCACGCAGGCTGGTTGGCCTTCGGCGGCACCATCCACCCCACCCTGCCGACGCCCCCCGAGGGGGGCTGGGCACTGGTCATCGATGCTCTGTTCGGCATCGGCTTGCAGCGCCCCATCGAGGGCCTTTACGGTGACTGGATCGCAGAGATGTCAGCCACTCCGGGTCTGCGTCTGGCCCTCGACATCCCCAGCGGCCTCGATGCCGACACCGGCCATTGCCCCGGCGCCTGTTTCCAGGCCGATCACACCCTCACCTTCATCGCCCTCAAGCCCGGGCTGCTCACCCTCGACGGGCCCGACCAGTGCGGCACCCTCCACCTGGCAACCCTCGATCTGGACGCCGAAGCACTGGCCCCGGCCCCTGGCCACACGGTGCGCCCGGCCCTGTTTGCGGGGCATCTGCAGCCCCGCCAGCGCAACAGCCACAAGGGCAGCTATGGCGACGCCGCGATCATCGGCGGCGCTCCGGGCATGGTCGGTGCAGCGCTCCTGGCCGGGCGGGCAGCAGCCTACCTGGGGGCCGGCCGGGTGCTCGTCGGCCTGCTCGACCCGGCGGCCCTGGCCGTCGACCTGCTGCGCCCCGAGCTGATGTTCCGCAGCGCCGACGCGCTGCTCACCGAAGCCGGCCTCGGCGCTCTCGCCATGGGCCCAGGCCTTGGCCAGTGCCAGGCAGCCCGCGCCTTGGTGGCCACCGCCGTGGCAGCGGCAACGCCCGTGGTGCTCGATGCCGACGCCCTCAACCTGGTGGCCCGCGATACCACTTTGCAGGCCGCCCTTGCCGGGCGGACCCTGCCGGCTGTGCTCACGCCCCATCCGGCCGAAGCTGCCCGCCTGCTGGCATGCGCCACCGCCGACATCCAGGCTGACCGTATCGCTGCAGCCTGTGCCCTGGCCCGCCGCTACCAAGCCTGGGTGGTGCTTAAGGGCTGCGGCAGCGTGATCGCCGGGCCCGATGGCGCCTGGTGGATCAACACCACGGGCAACCCGGCCATGGCCACGGCTGGCATGGGCGACGTACTCACCGGCATGGTCTGCGCCCTTCTCGCCCGCGGCTGGCCGCCCCGGGATGCCCTGCTGGCCGGCGTGCATCTCCACGGCCTGGCCGGCGACAGCCTGTGCGCCCAGCTGGGCCTGGACACCGGCCTGCTGGCCGACGACATGGCCGGCGCCGCCCGCGGGGTGCTGAACCAGTGGCTACGCCCCCCGGGCCGAGTGTCATGACGCCGCCCTGGCAAGCCCCCCACTGCGGCACGCTAAAGGACATCCGCTCCCCCATCACCTTGCGCTTGCCGGCAGAGATGCCCCTGACCGAAGCCCTGAACACGCTGCTGCAGCATGGGGTCTCGGGGGCCATCGTGATGTGCGATGAAGGCTACGTGGGCATCATAACCGAACGCAGCGCAGCCCGTGCCTGCCTGGATGGCGACCCCGCCAGCCTGATGCTCGGCGAGGCCTGCGACCCCAACCTGCCCGTCGGCCACCCCGACACCGATCTGCGCGAGGCCTATCGCCTGCTGGTGCGCCACGGCAGCCGGCATATCCGCATCGAGGACACCCCTGACGACCCCGGTGTACTGATCTCCGAAACCGAGCTGCTGGGCGCCCTGGGCGTGGAGCACTTCACCCACCTGGCCACCGTGGGCCATGTGATGAGCCCCCGCCTCCACACCATCCCCGCCACCTCGGGGGTCGATCAGGCCATTCGCCAGATGCGCCAGTACAACATCGGCTGTGTGGTGGCCGAGTCCGCCGGGCAGCCGGTGGGCGTCTTCACCTTTCACGACCTGACCTTGCTGCTGTCCCGCAACGCGCGGATCGCCGACATCACCTTGGCCCAGGTGATGACCCCGAACCCGCTGAGCATCCAGACCTCCACCTCGGTCTGGTCTGCAGCCCGGACCATGCAGCAGGCCCGCATCCGCCACCTGCTGGTGATGCACGGCGGAAGTCTGGTGGGCATCCTCTCCGAGCACGACATCGTGACCAGCCTGGAGGGTCGCTACGTCGCCTTCCTGCGGGAAGTCATCGCCGAGCAGGAGCAGGAGCTCATCGACCAGCGCGTACGCCTGGCCCGGCGAGAAGGCGAGGAACGCCTGCACCGGATCATCGAATCCACACCTGACGTGATCCTTGTTAAAGACGGGGAGAACCGCTGGCTCATCACAAACCGGGCCGGGCTAGAGTTCTTTGGGCTCACGGGCGTCAATTATGTCGGCCACACCGAAGAGGAGTTGGCCGGGCTTACCGAGCCCCCCCGGGCAGCCCCCCTGCTCAACTGTGCCGCCACCAACGAGCAGGCCTGGCTCACCCCGGAGGGCTGCCGCTACATCGACCGCCTGCCTGGGCCCGACGGCACCATGTGCCACCTGGACGTCATCAAGACCCCGGTCTTCAACCCGGACGGTAGCCGCCAGATGCTGGTCGTGGTGGGCCGGGACATCACCGACCGAATGCAGATGGAAGAGCAGGTCCGGGCCCTCAACGCCACCCTCGAAGAACGGGTGGCCCGACGCACCGACGAACTCAGCGCCACCCTGGCCGAGCTTGAATCCTTCAGCTATTCCGTCTCCCACGACCTGCGCCCCCCCTTGCGGGCCATCGAGGGCTTCTCCAGCGTGGTCATGGATGAACACGCCGCCACCCTCGGCCCCGAAGGCATGGACCACCTCAACCGGGTACGCGAGGCCGCCCGACGCATGGCCAGCCTGATCGACGACCTGCTTGATCTTTCACGCCATGTCCGCAAGCCTCTACAGCGCCGCGACACCGATCTCTCTGCCACGGCCAGCAGCATCGCCCGGGATTTTGCCGACGCGTCTCCCGAGCGCGATGTCTGTTTCGAAATCGAATCCGGTATCCATGCCGAATGCGATCCGGTGCTGCTGCGCACTGTGCTCGAGAACCTGATCGGCAACGCCTGGAAATTCACCCGCCCGGTGGCCCGGCCGTGCATCCGCTTCGGGCAGCGCCAGGAGCCGGAGGGCACGGCGTATTTCGTGGCCGACAACGGGGTGGGCTTCAACCGTGCCGACGCCACCAAGCTGTTCACACCCTTCCAGCGCTTTCACGCCGCCGCCGAGTTCGAGGGCAGCGGCATCGGCCTGGCCACCGTGCATCGCATCGTGCGCCGCCACGGCGGCTGGATCCGTGCCGAGAGCCGTCCCAACCAGGGCGCCCTCTTCATGTTTTCCCTCGGCGCGTGAATCATACCCAGCGTCCGCTGCTCGGCATCGGCCTGGCCATGGTCTCGCTGCTGCTCTTCGTCATGCTCGACGTCACCACCAAGCACCTGAGCACACGCTTCTCGGTGCCACTGCTGGTGTGGGCGCGCTACACCGTACACCTGCTACTCATGCTGGTGATGCTCGGCCCGGCCCTGCGCAGCCGGCTCTTCGCTACCCGGCGGCCGGGTATGCATCTGGTGCGTGGGCTGCTCCTGCTCGCCACCAGTCTGTGCGGCGTGGCAGCATTTCAGTGTATGCCCCTGGCCGAAGCTACCGCCATCATCTTCGCTTCGCCGGTCATTGTGGTGCTGCTGGCCCGCCCCCTCCTCGGCGAGAGGATCGGCGCCCTGCGCTGGCTGGCCGTCATCCTGGGCTTCGGCGGGGTACTGCTGGTGGCCCGGCCCGGAAGCGGCCTGGTGCCCGAAGGCATCGCCTTCGCCCTCTCCGCCGCCGTGGTGTATGCGCTGTACCAGATCCTCACCCGCAAAATGTCGAACACCGAAAGCCCGGTCACCCTGCTGTTCTACACCGCCCTCATCGGCAGCGCGCTGACCACCGCCGCCCTGCCCTGGATGAACCACGGTCCGGAACCCGCCCTCCCCGACTACCTGGCCATGGCAGCCATGGGCGTGCTGGCCGGCTGCGGGCACTTCCTGCTAACCCGCGCCTTCCGCGAAGCCCCCGCCTCCCTGCTCTCGCCGCTGCTCTACGTACAGCTGCTGTGGGCCACCTTGTTCGGCTGGCTGGTGTTCGGGCAGCTCCCCGACCGGATCGCCCTGGGCGGCATGCTGGTGATCGGAATGGCTGGCGTGCTCATTGCCATCGACAGCCGTCGTGTGGCCCGGGCCGCTAGCGCTTGAGCGGCGCTCTGCCGTCCGCGACGACCACCTCCGGCAGAGGCAATATCGACGCAGCGCTTGACAGCCTGCAAAGCGCTTACTACAATGCGCGCTCTTCACCTACCGGGCGGTTAACTCAGCGGTAGAGTGCCACCTTCACACGGTGGAAGCCACTGGTTCGATCCCAGTACCGCCCACCAGATTCAGCGTAATTTTTTCAATTGTTTGGCAAAATTACGCAGCAAAAAAGGCACCTTCGGGTGCCTTTTTTCATGTCCACCTCCGGCCTTTCAGGCGTGCCAGCTCACCCGCCCCTGCCCGACTTCGTTCAAGCGGGCCACCAAGGCTTCCGCCTCCCCTTCAGCCACACTGAAGCTCAGCTCCACCTGCTCGCCGTGCTGCACGCCCTGCAGGCTGCCGCCGGCTGCGTCGATCTCGCGCCGGAACAAGCCCTCCTGGGCGTAGGGCACGGCGCACAGCAGGGTACGCAGCCGGACGAGGGGAATCTTGCGGGCGCTCTTCAGGGCCTGGGCGACGCTGTCGGTATAGGCGCGGACCAGGCCGCCGGCGCCCAGCCGGACGCCACCGTAATAGCGCACCACGGTGGCGAGCACCCCTTCGAGATCCTGGTGACGCAGCACGTCGAGCATCGGGCGGCCCGCGGTACCTCCGGGCTCGCCGTCGTCCACCGCGGCAGAATGCCCGCCGGCCAGCAGCGCCCAGCATACATGCGCGGCGCCCGGATGCTCGGCACGCAGGGCGGCCACGATGGCCTGAGCCGCCACCCGGTCGGGCACGGCCTGCACGCAGCCAATGAAGCGGCTCTTCTTGATGAGCAGTTCGCTGCAAACAGGTGCGGCAATGCTGAAAGCCATGAAAGCACCGCTATCCGGTCAGAAAGCCAGCCGGCCAGTCCCGTCGTGCGGGGACGGGTTGGGTACGCCAAGCAGCTGCCGCGCCTGGATCAGCAGGCTCCGGCCCAACAGGAGCCGCCGCATGCTCGCCGCCAGACGCACCCCCAGGCTCACGTCGCTAGCCCAGGCGTACGCGTCCACCTCGGGCACCGACTCCCCCGTACGGTAATGGGGAAAATAGCTCGTGCAGGTACATTGCTCCGGCCGGATCTCGGTGGAATCGACGCCCACCGCAAACAGATGCAGATCCTTGCCGCGATAGTAGGCGTGGCGCCCCAGGTTGATCAGGGAGGCCGGCTCGAAGGCCAGCCCGAACTCCTCGTGTGTTTCGCGCAGTGCGCAGTCGATCGGCGCCTCGCCAGGTTCGATCAGGCCCTTGGGCAGATCCCAGTGCTCGTTGCCCGTGGAATGCCCCACCAGCAGCTCGGCCCGCTCATTGATGATGAGCAGGCCGCAGGACAGAAACTTGGCGCTCACCGGGCAAGGCCCCGATGACGGAATGGAGTGACGTGGATCATGGGAAGTCAGGGAGGCTGCGCGCACCGGCTTTGAGACACCCCGCGCAAGGCCCCGGATTCTCTCCTGTAAAGGCAATTCCCATTGACAGCTTTTGTCACACCTTGGTTCGGAGGACTCGATCCTTCACGCGATTATTTCCCCAGCCTGTAAACCTGGAAGCGATCCCCGGTCTTGTAGCCGAAGATCTGGTTCCCGCCCGCGGCAACCGCCACATACTGGACGCCATCGATCTGGTAGGTGATCGGCGGGGCGTTCACCCCGGCGTCCAGCTGGTCGCTCCACAGCAACTCGCCCTTCGCAGCGTCGTAGGCATTGAAGCGCCCGCTGCCCTCGCCCATGAAGATCAGGTTGCCGGCGGTTGCCAGCAGGCCGCCCACCAGGGGCTGCTCGGTTCTCTTCTGCCACTTGATCCGGCCCGAGGCCAGGTCGATGGCCGACAGCACACCCCAGCGCGGCACGTCCATCAGCGGCTCCAGGGTGGTGTACTCCACGGCCGGCTTGCTCGCCGTGGCGGGGATGAGCTGCTTGGTGTATTTCACCGGCCAGTGGATGGCCGGCACGTAGGCGGTCAGGCGCGCTTCGTCCACCGAGGTGGGCGACCAGTTGATGCCGCCCAGCACCCCGGGCAGGATCACCTGCCCCTCCGGCGTGGGCCGGGTGAAGGTATTGCGGTGCTCCACGAATTCGTCCGACTTGCGCAGCAGCTCGCCGGTCAGGCGGTTGTGGATGTAGTACCAGCCGATTTTGGCGGCCTGCCCCACGGCGGGCACCATCCTGCCCTGGTGGGGGTAGTCGAAGAGCACCGCCGGGCTGGCCACGTCGTAACCCCACTGGTCGTGGGGCACCTGCTGGTAATGCCAGCGGATCTTGCCGGTGTCCACGTCCAGGCACACCAGGGACACGCTGTAGAGGTTGTCCCCGGGCCGCGAGGTGCCATCCATCTGGGGCGAGGGGTTGCCGGTGCCGAAGTAGAGCAGGCCGTGGCGGGCGTCGATGGCCGGGGTGGACCAGGCCGAGCCGCCACCGTAGCGGGCCGCGTCGGGGTATTTGGCCAGATCGGCGCGCTCCCGGGCGATGTCCCGGTGCAGGGGCATACCGTCGGGGGTGGTGGCGCGGAACTCGCCCTCCCAGTTCACCGGGGCGATGGTGTCGAACTGCCACACCCGCCGCCCGGTGTTCACATCAAAGGCCGCCAGAAAGCCCGAGCGGCCGTAGTTGCCCGCAAAGCCCACCACCGCCCCCAGGGGCGCGCCGTCCCGGTCTGAATCCAGATGCAGGCCGTAGCCCACGCCGGTCACGCCGATCAGCACCTTGCCCTTGTACACCACCGGCGCCATGGCAATACCCACGCCCGAGGTGCCGGCAATGCTGGCCTTGCGCAGGGGGTCCGAGTCGGTGAGGGTGTTCACCGACTCGGCCGGGGCGCTGCCGGCATCCGCCACCTCGATATCCCACAGCAGCTTGCCGGTTCTGGCGTCCAGGGCCACCAGCCGGGCATCCACAGTGCCCATGAACACCTTGCCATCCGCCACCGCCACGCCCCGGTTGCCCGGGCCGCAACACAGGGGGTAATCCTTCTTGCGCGCGTGCTCGTAGCGCCACAGCTCCTTGCCGGTCACCGCATCCAGGGCCACCACGTGGTTGAAGGGCAGCGACAGGAAGATCGTTCGATCCACCATGATGGGGGTGGCCTGAAAGGTGGCCTTCACCCCGCTGCGGTAGGTCCAGGCCCGGACCAGCCGGGCCACGTTGCCGGTGTTGATCTGGTCGATGGCGGCATAGCGCCGGTTGCTGTGATCGAGGCCGTAGGTCGGCCAGTCGATGTCAGCGGCCCAGGCCGGTACGAGCGCGAGGGAGCCCACAAGGGCGAGCAGACAGCTGGGGAAACGCATCATCAGTCCCTTTCGTGTCGCGCTCAACGGGCGGAGCGCAGGCTTACGCCATGGCGCTTGAAGATGGCCTCCACCGTGCCGTCCTGCTGCAGCGCCGCCAGGGCGGTGCTCAGGCTGCCGGCCAGTTCTTCCGACTCGGCCTTGACGGCCATGCCGATGGGCCAGCTCTTCTGGCTCAGTTCGCCCAGCTTCACCTCGTCGATGACAAAGCGGCGGTCGCCCTTGAGGGCCGCCTCCAGCTCGCCGATGGGTGCCATGATGGCCACGATGCCGTCCTCGCGCAGGGCCTTGGCAGCCTCCTCGATCGAGCGGTAATGCACCACATTGGAACGGATGCGCCCCTGCATCACGCCGCCCAGGAAGGAGTCGGCCAGGGTATCACCCTCTACACCCACCTTCTCCCGGGTGAACACCTCCAGCGCGATGGCTGCCGAGCCGCTGGGCACCGGCACGCGGCTGGCCACCCGGGCCATGCCCATCACCTCGCGCTGATAGGCGCCGAAGATGCGCGCCTTGTCGTTGGCCTCGGCAAACACGGGATCCACCGGCACCCGCATCATCACATCGGCCGGATCACCGCGCAGGTAGTGGCCCTTCCAGACCATGTTGCGCAGATCGTCGCCCATGTCCTCGCCACTCATGAAACTGATGATCTCGGCCTCCACGCCGAGCCTTGCGGCCAGCGCCTGACCCAGCTCCACGTCGATGCCCTTGCCGGCATCGGAATACGGCGGAAAGCTGTTATAAACCGCCACCTTCAGCCGCCCGCGCTTGCGGATGGTGTCCATCTGCTCATCGGCCTGGGCCGGCAGGCAACAGGTCAGCAAGGAGGCGGCAAGCGCCAGGGAGAAGTAACGTCGGGTGGGGCGCATGGGGCTTGTCTCCGTGTATTGGACGGCGTTGTAGTGTTCTTCCAGATTCTAGACACCCCGCGCCAGGCCGATAGCCCCCGTCCCCACAATGGGCAAAATCGCCCCCGACACCGGGCAAATTGCCCGCCCCAGGGCCTGAGCATGATCCTGCCAGCGAAGATCGAATGAACTCGACTCCATGGGGCTGCCGCGCTCAGCTACGGGGCCACAGGATCATCTGAGTGCAGCGGAACAGGGCGATCTTCCGGCCAGTGCCTTCATCGGTGACCACGGCATCCCACACTTGGGTGTTGCGCCCCAGGTGCTGGGCTGTGGCATGGCAGGCGATGCTGCCCTCCTTCACCGTGCCCAGGTGGTTGCTCTTGAGCTCGATGGTGGTGAACGACGTAGCCCCGGCCGGCAGATGGGCCACGGTGGCGTAGCCGCAGGTGGTGTCGGCGAGGGCCACCACGCTGGCGGCATGCAAGAAATCATTGGGGGCAAAGTGCAGCTTCTTCACCGGCATACGGCTCTTCAGGCTGCCTTCGCTCAACTCGACCATCTCGAGGCCCAGGGCCCCCGGCAGGTATTCCTGGCCGATTTCGTTGAGGTGGCCGATGGAGATGTCGTCTCGGAGTGTGCTCACGGTGCGGTCTTTCCTTTGTGGTTGGGGGGGGGTACGAAAGGCGTGGGGTCGAATTCATTCGACCTCGGCACCTTGATCATCGGCATGGCGCTCACCACCGTCCGCGGTCGAATAAATTCGACCCCACGGGAAAGGCCATGGCGCCTTAGGTGGCAAACGACTTCAAACTGAGGAAAGTAGGATGAATTCGACCCCACGGGCTAGGGATCAGGCGGGCTGGGCGGCGGGCTGCACCGGGGCTTCGCGGATGGGCAGATTGGCCAGCGCGGCGAGAGCGGCCAGAGCCATGTCGGCGTACCACATCCACGAAAAATCGCCGAACTGCGTCACTGCCAGCCCGCCCAGCCAGGCCCCCAGGAAACCGCCGATCTGGTGCGACAGCAGGGTGAGCCCAAACAGGGTGCCCAGGTAGCGCGTGCCGAACAGCTTGCTCACCAGGGTCGCCGTGGGCGGCACCGTGGCCAGCCAGGTAAAGCCCAGCCCGGCCGCAAACAGGTAGTAGGTCCATTCGGTGCGGGGCATCAGCAGATACAGCCCGATCAGCAGCGCCCGCGACGCATACATGACGGCCAGCACATGCTTGCTCCGGTAGCGCGTCACGCAGGCCCCGGCATACAGGCTGCCCGCCACGTTGGCCAGCCCGATGATGGCAAGGGACCAGCTCGCCACGCTGGGCGGCAGGCCGCACAGATCCACCTCGCCCGGCAGGTGCGTCACCAGAAACGCAATGTGGAAGCCGCAAGTGAAGAAGCCCGCGTGGAGCAGCAGATAGCTGCGGTCGCGCAGGCTGTCGCGCACCGCCTGCCCCAGGCCGCCCTGCCCGCCGGCATCGGCGGCCGGCACGGTCGCTGCGGTGGTAAGCCGCCCCACCAGGGGCAGGGTGGCCAAGGCCACCACCGCCATCGACCACAAAGCCCCCATCCAGCCAAACGACTGGATCAGGCGCTGCAGCAGCGGCGCAAACACAAACTGGCCAAACGACCCGCCTGCGTTGATGATGCCCGACGCCGTGCCCCGGGCCGTGGCCGGCAGGCGCTGGGCCGCAGCCCCGATGAGCACCGAGAAGGCACCGGCCCCCGACCCGATGGACGCCAGCAGCCCCAGCGTCACCGCCAGCCCGAAGCCGCTCTCCATGAAAGGCGTGAGCAGGCAGCCCAGGGCCAGCAGCACCAGCCCCGCCCGCAGCACAGGCGCCGGGCCGTGGCGATCGGCCACCGCGCCAGCAATGGGCTGGATCGCCCCCCAGGCAAACTGCCCGACGGCCAGGGCGAAGCTGATGGTGGCCACCCCCAGCCCCGTGGATGTATTGATGGGGCTGACGAACAGGCCGAAAGACTGCCGGATGCCCATGGTGACCATCAGGATGCCAGCCGCCGCCAGGGTCACGGCCAGCACATCGGGACGACGCACGCTCTGAAACACGATTCACCTCCTTGTGAGCCCGATTGTGTCGCCCGCGCGCGCGCCGCCACAAATCATTTAAGATGCGCCATACAATAGTTTTTCTATTCCATGAACAGCTACCCACCCCTCAAATCGCTCGTTTTTCTTGATTCAGTGATGCGGAACAGCAGTTTTTCTGCAGCCGCGGCCGAACTCTGCGTCACCCCCGGCGCCGTCGGCCAGCAGATCCAGAAGCTCGAAGCCTGGCTCGGCCTGCCCCTCTTCGTGCGTCAGGTGCGGCAGCTCAGCCCCACCCCCGACGGCCTCGCCTACTGGCAGCAGATCCAGCCCGCCCTGGCCCGCATCGCCGACGCCAGCCGGCGGGTGCGCCACCAGCGCAGCCGCAGCGTGGCGCTGTCCATGCCACCCACCTTCGCCGCCAAGTGGTTTCCCCGGCGCATGGCCGGCTTCCTCACCCGCCACCCGGACATCGCCCTGCACCTCAACTCCACCACCACCCTGGTGGAGTTCGAGCGCGACGGCATCGACCTGGCCATCCGCTACTTCGACGGCCACGCCCCCGATCTGGAAACCACCCTGCTCCACAGCGACGAAGCACGGCTCTACTGCCAGCCCGGCTACGCCGCCGCCATCGGCCTCGCCCAGCCCGAGCACATCGCCCGAGCCACCCTGCTCACCACCACCATGCACCCCCACTGGCCCACCTGGCTGGGGCGCTTCACCCCGCTGAGCGCAGCGCAGATCGATGCGCTCCCGCAGATCCGCTTCGACCAGGGCGTGATGGCCATCGAAGCGGCCAAGCAGGGGCAAGGCCTGATCCTCACCAGCCCCCTGCTGGTGGAAGAAGAACTCGCCCAGGGCAGCCTGTTTGCCCCCTTCGATCACGCCCTGCCCCTGGCCGCCGGCTACCATGTGATCCACCCCCGCGCCCTGCCCCTGCGCCCCGCCGCCCTTGCCCTCAAGAAGTGGCTCATCGAGGTGGCCGCCGAGCCCGGCCCGGCAGACCGAATGCATTTAGAATAAGCGCCATCGCGCCCCGCGGCGCACCACCGGTTTCCCATGAGCACGCGACATCAACGCAAACCCAAGCGCCACGGCGGCGGCCCCCTTGCCGCGGTCTTCGCCGTCGTCTTCATCGCCGTACTGGCCGCCCTGGCCTTCAAAGGGCGCCTGTCCTATATCGTGCCGGCGGTGTATGCCGGCGTCAGCATCGTCACCTTCATCGCCTACGGCTTCGACAAGATCGCCGCCGAAAAGGGCGAGTGGCGCACACCCGAAAGCACCCTGCACTTCCTCGACCTGGCAGGCGGCTGGCCCGGTGGGCTGGCCGCCCAGCGCCTCCTCCGCCACAAATCGTCCAAGTCGTCTTTCCAGGGCGTCTTCTGGACCACCGTCGCGCTAAACGGCGGCCTGCTGGCCTGGGGTATGTCGGCCCAGGGGCCGATGCTGCTCAAGTTCCTCCTCGGGGCGGCCTGAACCCGAGCCGCACCAAGGAGCCGGGTGAAGATCTGGTAAGTTTGCGTCCGCCATCACCGGCATGGTCGCCATGGCCCGCGACCACCCGGCTGGTCAGACCTGAAACGACACCCTAGAATGGACCAGACTATCGATTCACGAATCCATTCAAAAACATGGACACGCACGCCGACGCCGTCAGGCTGCGACTCACCCGCGGCCCCCAGACATCCCGCCAACTCACTGAAAAAATTGGCATAAGCCAGCCCAGCCTGTCCCGCCTGCTGGGCACAATGGCGGCAGAGGTGGTGCGCGTCGGCGCGGCAAGATCTATTCAATATGCCCTTCGCGACCCACGCCGCGGGCTCCCGGACATCCCCATTCACCGGGTCGACCCCGAGGGGCGTATCCAGCTGATCGGCACACTCATCCCCGTCTGCCCGGACGGCTTCGTCATGCAGCCTGTCGACGGCCCCCATCTGCACAGCCCCGGCCTCCCATGGTGGCTGTATGACATGCGCCCCCAGGGCTACCTCGGCCGGGCCTACGCCGCCCGCCACGGCCACGCCCTGGGCCTGCCCCCGCGCCTGGGCGACTGGACCGACACCCACGCCCTGCGCGCCCTGCTCGCCCACGGCCACGACCTCATCGGCAACCTGCTTACCGGCGACCAGGCCCGGGAGCACTTCATCGCCGCCCCCCAGCCCACCCCCATCCTTCCGGAAGACAAGGCCGAGGCCTACGTCCGACTCGCCCGCGAAGCCGCCCAGGGCGACCTACCCGGCTCCTCCGCCGGCGGCGAGCAGCCCAAGTTCACCGCCTGCGCCCAGACCCCCGACGGCCCCCGGCACGTCATCGTCAAGTTCTCCGAAGCCGAAGCCGGCCCCGTGCCCGAACGCTGGCGCGACATCCTGCTCGCCGAACACCTCGCCCTCGAAACCCTGCGCCACGCCGGCATCCCCGCCGCCGCCAGCCGGATCATCGACCACCATGGCCAGCGCTTCCTCGAAGTCGAACGCTTCGACCGCATCGGCACCCTCGGCCGCCGTGCCATCCTCTCCCTCGCCGCCCTCGACGCCGAATTCCTTGGTGCCGGCCGCGGCCCCTGGCCAGAACTCGTCCAACGCCTCGCCACCAGCCGCCACATCCAGCCCGGCGCCGCCCACAACGCCGCCCGCCTGTGGGCCTTTGGCACCCTCATGGGCAACACCGACATGCACAGCGGCAACCTGAGCTTCATCACCGATCAAGGCCGCCCCTATGCCCTCGCCCCCGCCTACGACATGACCCCCATGGCCTTCGCCCCCCGCAACAGCGGCAGCCTGCCCGACACCCTGCCAGCGGCAAACATCCACGCCAGAGTAAGCAACGGGATCTGGCGGGAGGCGGAAGAGCTGGCGCGGGACTTCGTGGCGCGGGTCCGGGCGGCGGAGGGGTTTAGCGCGCGGTTTGTGGGGTGTGTTGATGCGCTGGTGGCGCATGGGGAAGCGGCGGGGGAGAGGATTGGGCGGTTGGGGTAAGAACGCCCTCTTCTGGCGGCCGAGCAAGTGAACCACTTCACTGCCCCCCGCAGGCACAAGTGTCATGCTCTGTTCATGACAGCCGGCGCTCACCATAACGACACCCTTGAGAGGCCGTATTCGTCGGGGGTAGCGCAGGAAGTTGTGGGGTGAATGAACGTCGTTCGGCCGATACGGACGGTCATGCCGATGAGCCAAGATGACGGCTGTCGGCCATGAGCGGACCTTCAAGAAACTGCTCCATAGCTGCCATTCGCCAGAATATTCTTGCTGTTTGCCGGCAGGATTTTCGCCGGATCGTATTATCATCGCATATGCGGACAGTCTTTCAGAGCAGCCCGTAAATGAACCAATCAGCCCCATGAAAATATCATTTTTCGCGATTATCAACATGCGGAAAAGCTGGTTCGTTGAATAACTTTTAGCTGCCTCAAGTTTACGCAACTAGGCCATAAGCCATGAAAATCAGTCAGCTCACTCGTCGGGACATCATTGATTCAATCGCTGCGGAAAATGTCGAATGGAGCGGCCACCTAGAAGAGACTGAATTCCTTTCAAGAATCTTCGACTTAAGTAGCCTTCCCTCAACAGACTCACGCTTCAAGGATGCTGCAGGTGACATCTGGCAGCATCGAATGAACAACTATGACTGGGACGCTGACTGGGTTTTCCATGACATTCGATTTAACCTCATGAATGGTGACGATGAGGTCTTTCTTCGGTTTTTGGCAGAAATGCTCCACCCAGTCGTCCGCTCCGATGTCACTGAAGCAGAAAGGCTTGTGCAACTCTTCAACCAGTTCTTAAAATGCGATGGCTTTCAGTTGGTTGAACGCACAAGGCTTTCAGGAAAACCTGTCTATGTCGGGCGGTACGTTGGCCTTCAAACCACTCCTGGCCTAAATGCAGCGCGAGCAGCACTCGTTGGAACAGATCCGTCCTACGTATCACAGCAGATCACAAGAATTGAAGCCGCTATTCAAAATGATCCTTCACTAGCAATTGGCACAGCAAAAGAGCTTGTAGAGACATGCTGTAAGACGATTCTGACAGAACGGGGCGTACAATTCTCAAAGAATGCAGACATCCCAGAGTTAGTCAAATTAACCGCCAAAGAGTTGGAACTCACACCAGAAGACATCCCAGAGAAAGCCAAGGCATCTGACACGATCAAGCGCCTTCTAAGTAATTTGGCAACAATTACTCAAGGTGTCGCAGAACTTCGAAATCACTATGGCACAGGCCATGGGAAGGTCGCCACAGCCAAAGGTTTGCAGCCCCGCCACGCCAAGCTGGCCGCTGGTGCCGCATCAACATTAGCAGTGTTCCTCGCAGAAACACACAATGAACGGCCAAAGCAATAGCCAACGGCTAAGGAATCTCTGATCAATTCGGAGCTGGTAAAATACTAAAGTCATAAAACGTGCTGACGCCATGAAGCAAGCCACCTTCGCCTCCCTGGCCTTCGAGCAAAAGAAGAAACAGACCCGCCGGGAACGCTT
>NZ_JAQVCN010000093.1 GCF_028689785.1 Zoogloea sp.
GGGCCCAACTGGCCTGCCGGGCTCTGCAGTGCGGTCAGGGTCGCGCTGGGCTCCGCTGCAGGAGCTCCATCGGTGTAGCGCAGGAGATCGCCGTCGAGGGCCAGGGACTGGTTGGTAAGCCTGGACACGGCGCCCTGAAATGCCGCGTTGCGGCTGCTGTAGCGACCAGCGTTGAAATCGGCAAAACGGTACAGGGGCTGGGTGTAGGGGGCGGGGTAATCGAGCAGGATGGCAATGCCGAAGTAGAGGCCGCCACGACGGGTGAATACCTCGTCACGCACACTGCCACGTCGCGGGTAGGGGTAGCCCTTCTCCTTCACATGCTCTTCGGCAAAGGCCACGCTGACCTGCATGGGGCCGCCGGTCCGGACCGGGTTGTAACCTCCGAGAAGGGTCTTGCCCGCGGGCAGCTCGGAAATCATGTCGTCGAACAGTGCGTTCATCTGCCTTTCGGTACGCAGGCTGTCGATACGCGCCTTGTAGCTGCGGCCATCGGGTGAGGTCTTGAGCAGGGCCGCATCGACCAAGAGCTTGGGCAGATGCAGGCGCTCCCGCCTCGCCTCTATCTCTTTCCAGACAATGCGTGACAGCCCTGCGACTTCCGGGTCTGCCTGGAAGGTGGATTCTTGTTCGGTGATCGCAATGACGGCGCAGATGTTATCGGGTGTAGGTGGTAGGCGCAGCGCGCTGAAGGCCGTAAAGATGTCAGCGGCCCAGCCGTCCCGGTCTTTCAGCGGCATGGGCAGATAGCTGGCGACAAGGGCGCGGCCTTCGCGCTCGTCCGGGTAGCTTGCAGCGGCAGGCCGGGGGGGCGGAGGCGGCACGGGCGCAATTGGCGGCAGCTGCACCTGCACTGGGGGGGGCGCCGGCTCGACACTGGCGGGCGGGCGAGGTGGGGGCGTTGGTGTCTGGCCTGGCGCGGGTGGCACCGCAGGCGGAAGCGTGGGTGACGGGCGTGACTCGACCGGCCCGCTGCTGGCACAGCCCGCCAGCAGCGATACGGCAATCAGCACGCCAAGGAAGGGTGCTGCGGACTTCAAGCCTTCTCCGTGTCCTTTTCGAGTCGCGCAACGCGACTCAGGCTACGGGTATAGAAGGCTGCATAGCCCAGACCAACCAGCGCCATGACGCCGGTAAGAAGAACGGGGCCTTCGGCCGGCTGGCCGGCCAGCACGTTGGCGACGAAGGAATACCCCAGAACCATGGCGGCGGCGAAGCCCCCGATGATGCGCACCAGTGCGAAGGTCTTTTGCTGCTTGAGGGAAGGTGAGGACATGGGGGCGCAGATTCAGGAAACCGGAGTGGCGCGAGGATCGGGCTTCTCTCCGTCCTCGTCAAGCACCCCGGCGCCCTAAAGAATGAACCTGCCCAGCCAGTAGCCGCCGGCGGCGATCAAGCCTGAACAGGGAATGGTGAGTATCCAGGCCCACACAATGTTGCCAGCCACCCCCCAGCGCACGGCGGCGGTGCGGCGCACCGAACCGACCCCGACGATGGCCCCGGTGATGGTGTGGGTGGTAGATACCGGAATGCCCAAGCTGGTGGCAAGGAACAGGGTGATGGCCCCGCCAGTCTCGGCACAGAAGCCACCCACGGGCTTGAGCTTGGTGATGCGCTGACCCATGGTCTTGACGATGCGCCACCCACCAAACAGGGTGCCGAGGCCGATGGCCAGGTAACACAGCACCACGACCCACATGGGAACCGGATCGCCGTGGGCGGTGACACCCGCCGCCAGCAACAGCATCCAAATGATGCCGACGGTCTTCTGGGCATCGTTGCCGCCGTGGCCAAGGCTGTACATGGCCGCGGAGACCAATTGCAGGCGGCGGAACCACTTGTCTACCCGGCGCTGGGTCTTGTTGCGGCAGACCCAGGCCACGATCACCAGCATGAGGGAACCGAGCACATAGCCGAAAAGTGGCGAAATGATGATGAAGGCGACGGTCTTCCAGATGCCCGACGAGATCAGCGGGTCGGTACCCGCCTTGGCAATGGCTGCACCGACAATGCCACCGATGAGAGCGTGGGATGAGCTGGACGGAATGCCGTAGTACCAGGTCACCACGTTCCAGGCGATAGCCCCCAGAAGGGCGCCGAAGATCAGGTAGTGATCCACCACGGAAGGGTCGATGATGCCCTTGCCGACGGTACTGGCCACTTTCAGTTGAAACACGAAGAGGGCCACGAAGTTGAAGAAGGCTGCCCAGGCCACCGCCTGGTGGGGCTTGAGCACGCCAGTGGAGACGACGGTGGCGATGGCATTGGCCGCGTCGTGAAAGCCGTTCATGAAGTCAAAAAGCAGGGCGACCACAACCAGCCCGGCGATGACCCAGAACCCGATCTGTACGGTTTCCATGGCAGTGCTCAGGCGTTTTCGAGCACGATGCCTTCGACGATCTTGGCGACGTCCTCGCAGCGGTCGGTAATCGATTCGAGCTGCTCGTAGATGGCCTTCAACTTCATGACCTGAAGTGCGTCACGCTCGTCGCGGAAGAGCCGCGACATGGCGCCGCGCATGATGCGATCGGCGTCGGTTTCGAGTCGGTCGATTTCCTGGCAGGTCTGGAGGATGGCGCTGGCGTTGTCCATGTTGGAGATGAGCCCGACGACGATCTTCACCCGGGTACAGCAGGACAGACTCACGTTGGCCAGTTGCAGGGCTTCCGGGGTGATGCGTTGAATATGGTAGAGCGTAGTGCACTCGGCGACGTCCTGGACGGTATCGAGGATGTCGTCCATGGCGTTGATGAGGCTGTGGATCTCGTCGCGATCAAGAGGGGTGATGAAGCTCTTGTGGAGCTGGGCGACGGTTTCATGAGTAATCTTGTCTGCGGCTTGTTCGATGACTTCGATGGCGCCGATGTGCTGCTCTGCGCTGGCCAGATCCTCCATCAGGCTGACGAGTGCCTGACCGCCGAGGACAATTTGCTCCGCATGGGAGTTGAAGAGTTCAAAAAAACGGCCCTCTTGGGGCAGTAGGCGTCCGAACATGGGTTATGTGGCAATCGAATGACTGTAATGTTTCATTTTAACAGAGGCGCCCGAAGCTCACGCACCAACACGCGCCGACTGTAGGGCGCTTACAACGTATTGCCCTTCTTCAGTCCCCCCGCCTGCTGCCGTTAGGCTGGAATGAACCCGCCACCCGATGCACGGCGGGCAGACACGTATCTGGCTTGGAGCAGCGCAATGCCACTGAAGGGTTTGAAATTGTCGGAACTGATCGGGGCCCTCAGCCACGCCCTTGACATCACTGAAGGGCAGCCGGAAGGGCACTGTGTGCGCTGCTGCTGGATCGGGATGCACGTAGGCCGGGCCATGGGGCTTTCCGACGAGACCTTGTGGGAGCTCTACTACACGCTGCTACTGAAAGATCTGGGCTGCAGCAGCAACGCAGCTCGGATCTGCGAGCTGTACCTTACCGACGACCTGTCCTTCAAGCACGACTTCAAATCTGTGGATGGAAGCCTGCCCAAGGTGTTGAAGTTCGTCATCGGGCACACCGGTCTGGGCGCAGGCTTGAGTGACCGCTTCAAAGCCATCGCCCATATTTTCCGGAATGGTGAGGACATCGCCCAAGAGTTGATCGAAACCCGCTGCACCCGGGGCGCAAGCATCTCGAGGCAGCTACGCTTCAGCGAAGCGGTGGCGATGGGCATTCACTGCCTGGACGAGCATTGGGATGGCGGCGGCCGGCCGGCGAAGCTGGCGGGTGAGGCAATCCCGATTTTCTCGCGGATCGCCTTGCTGGCCCAGGTCGTGGATGTGTTCAACGTCACCGATGGCAGGGATGCGGCCTGCTGGGAGGTGGAGGACCGTAGTGGTGGCTGGTTCGACCCGGCCGTGGTCGCGGCCTTCCGGCGGGTAGCGGAGTCGGCGGCATTCTGGGAACGACTGGTGGAGCCTGGCCTGGATCGCGCGGTGTTTGCCCTGGAGCCGGGGCGTTTTGTGGTTCCGCTGGATGAAGACTATCTGGACGAAATCGCAGCCGCCTTCGGTCAGGTGGTGGACTCCAAGAGCCCCTATACGGCGGGCCACAGCAGCCGTGTGGCGCTTTACACCGACCGGATCGCGGAGGCGTTGGAGCTTGATCCGGCACGCCGACGCTGGCTCCGGCGCGGGGCCTTGCTCCACGACATGGGCAAGCTTGGGGTGAGCAACACGATCCTCGACAAGCCGGGCAAGCTGGACGAGGAGGAGTGGGCAGCAGTGCAGCGCCACGCCCTTTACACCGAATCCATCCTGTCGCGAATCGATGCCTTCGAGGAGCTGGCGAGGGTGTCCGGGGCGCACCACGAACGCCTGGACGGCAAGGGCTACCCGCGGGGAATGCGGGGAGATGCGATTTCCCTGGAAACCCGCATCATCACGACGGCGGATATCTTTGACGCGATCACTGCCGAGCGCCCCTATCGCGGGGCGGTGCCGGTAGAGAAGACCCTTGTGATCATGGGTGAAGAGGTGGGGCGTGCCATCGACGCCCGCTGCTTCGATGCCCTGAAGCAGATCGTTGGCGGCCTCGACCTGAACTGATCGAGGCCGCCGCGGGATCAGGGCTTGGGCTTGCGGGACTTGAAGTCGCCACCCGGGCGATCAAAGCCGCCTTCCTTGCGGAAAGGCTTCTTGGGGGGAGCACCACGACCGCCAGGACCGGAGCGACCGCGTTCGCGGGCAGCTTCTTCAGGGCTCGCGAGGCGGAGGTTGAGAGGCTGCTGGCGAACCCGCGCCCGACGCAGAATCTGAATCGTGTCGTTGGACAGATCAGAGGGCAGCTCGACAGTGCTGTAGTCCTCGAAAAGGTTGATCTGGCCGATGAAGCGGCTTTCGATGCCGGCTTCGTTGGCAATGGCCCCGACGATGTCCTTTGGCGAAGCCATGTGCTCGCGCCCCACGTCGATGCGGTAGCGTGCCAGGCGGCCTTCGGCATAGTCGCGGCGCCGTTCGAGGATCTCGCCCCGGTTCTCGCGGGGCTCACGCGCCTGCCGGGTTTCACGGGTATCCCGCGGGGTACGTGCGTCAGGTTTGCCGCCGGCCAGCTGGGCGATGTCGGGCCGGCCGGTTTCGGGCATCTGCAGGGGGCGATCCTTCTGGGCGAGGAAGGCCAGGGCAGCGGCGATTTCGTGGATCTCGGTGTCGTGCTGGGCTTCCATGCCGGCGATCACGTCGACGAAGAAGCTCAGATCTTCGGACTCCAGCACCTCGGCCACCTGCTGGCGGAAGGCGGCGACGCGCTTGTCGGCAACAGCCTCGCGGCTGGGCAGCTTGAGCAGTTCGATGGGCTGGCGGGTGGCTCGCTCGATCTGCCGCAGGAGATGGGTCTCGCGCGGGGCGACGAAGAGAATCGCGTTGCCGGCGCGGCCGGCGCGGCCGGTGCGGCCGATGCGGTGGACGTAGGCCTCGGTGTCGTAGGGAATGTCAAAGTTGATGACATGGCTGACGCGCGGCACGTCGATGCCGCGGGCGGCCACGTCGGTGGCGACGACGATATCGAGGGTCTTGTTCTTTAGCTGCTCGATAACCCGCTCGCGGAGCTGCTGGGTCATGTCACCGTTGAGGCAGGCGGCGGCGTAACCACGGGCTTCGAGCTTCTCGGCCAGTTCGACGGTGGCCGTTTTGGTGCGCACGAAGACGATGGCGGCGTCGAAGTCATCCTCGACTTCGAGGATGCGGGTCAGGGCATCGAGCTTGTGGGCGCCGGCGATCTGCAGGAAGCGCTGGCGGATGGTGGAGACGGTGGCCGTGGCGGCCTTGATCTTCACCTCTTTCGGATCCCGCAGGTAGCGGTGGGCGACCCGGCGGATGGCGTCCGGCATGGTGGCCGAGAAGAGCGCCGTCTGACGTTCGGCGGGCAGGTGCTGGAGGATCCACTCGACATCGTCGATGAAGCCCATGCGCAGCATCTCGTCGGCCTCGTCGAGCACCAGGGTGCTCAGCCCATCGAGGTTGAGGCTCTTGCGCTCGATGTGGTCCATGACCCGGCCCGGGGTGCCGACCACCACGTGGGCGCCACGCTGGAGCTGACGCAGCTGCACGACCATGCTCTGGCCGCCGTAGATGGGCAGCACATGAAACCCCGGCATCTTGCTGGCGTAGCGCTGGAAGGCTTCGGAAACCTGGATGGCAAGCTCACGGGTGGGGGCCAGCACCAGCACCTGCGGGTTGCGCTTGCTGATGTCGACACGATCGAGGGCGGGGAGGGCGAAGGCGGCAGTCTTGCCGGTGCCGGTCTGGGCCTCGCCGAGGATGTCGTGGCCGGCCAGCAGGTGCGGGATGCAGGCCGCCTGGATGGGCGAGGGGGTTTCGTACCCGATCTCGGCGAGGGCCGCGAGGATGGGGGCCTGGAGATCGAGCTGGTCGAAACGTTCGATGGGAGCGGTCATGGGAGCGGGGCGCGGGCCGGGTGAAAGGTGAAGCAGTCTTGGGCCCGGTGAAAGAAGCGGCTTCAGATAAACCGCGATTTTACCGGAAGCTGGCGCGCCCGTCCCATGAGTGGTTCAGGGTTTTGTGACGATGGTTGCGTCCTGCCCGAAGAGAATCCGGCGGGATTCTTCACTGACCGAGGGTGCCGTATTGATGTCCGCAGCCAGGGCATAGGCCCGCTGGGTGGCCGGCCGCTGCTGGATGGCCTCGAACCAGCGCTTCAGGTTGGGGAAGTCGTCGAGGTTCTGACGCTGACGGGTATGGGGCACGATCCACGGGTAGCAGGCCATGTCGGCAATCGAGTAGTCGGGGCCGGCGACGAAATCCCTGTCGGCCAGGCGCCTGTCGAGCACGGCATAGAGACGCGCAGTTTCCTTTACGTAGCGCTCAATGGCGTAGGGGAGGTTCTCGGGGGCGTATTGCACGAAGTGGTGGTTCTGGCCGGCCATGGGGCCAAGGCCGCCCATCTGCCAGAACAGCCATTGCAAGGTGTCGATGCGCACGCGCGGATCGGCGGACAGGAAGCGCCCGCTCTTTTCAGCCAGGTAGAGGAGGATGGCTCCCGATTCAAAGACGGATATCGGCTCGCCACCACCAGTTGGGTCGGTGTCGACGATGGCCGGAATGCGGTTGTTCGGGGCGATGCGCAGGAAGTCGGGATGGAACTGCTCACCCTTGCCGATGTTGATGGGCAGGATCCGGTAGGGTAGGCCGCTCTCCTCTAGGAAGAGAGTGATCTTGTGCCCGTTGGGCGTGGTCCAGTAGTAGAGGTCGATCATGGTCAGTGTACTCAGGCGGCAGGGCGGTGTTCGGTGGCCAGCACCCAGGCAGCGTCGAGGCCGCGAATGGGAATGCGGGGGTCGGTTGGGATGCGGCCGGCCAGCTGGAGTTGCTGGTAGCGCATGCAGGTGACCCGCAGGAAGGACGTAAAGTTCGCGTGCTCATCAAGGCGGCCGCTCGCCACCAGTTCGTCGTAAAGGCGGCTGACAAGCTGGGGGACGCTGAGGGTATCCCGTTCGCCGATCTCCTCAAGTACTGCCCAGAACAGGTTTTCCAGGCGCAGGCTGGTGGCAACACCGTGCAGACGGATCGAACGGCTGCGGGTGGCGTACAGCTCCGGGTCGGCGTTGATGAAGATCTGGCACATCGTCGCGTGGCTCCTGAAACGGGGAACGCCCCCGCCAGACCATTGTAGGTGCTGCGGGGGCATGCGCCGAGTTGGGGACAATCCTGATCAGTGGCTGATCCGGGTACCGAGCACGGCCAGGAACTGGGCCAGCCAGGCCGGGTGGGCCGGCCAGGCTGGTGCGGTGACCAGGTTGCGGTCGGTGATGGCTTGGTCGATGGGGATGGCCGCATAGGTGCCGCCGGCCAGTTCGACCTCGACCTGACAGGCGGGGTAGGCCGAGCAGATGCGACCTTCGAGCACCCGGGCGCCAGCCAGGAGCTGGGCCCCGTGGCAGACGGCGGCCACCGGCTTGTCGGTCGCGAAAAAGTGTCGCACGGCCTCGATCACGGCCGGATACATGCGCAGGTACTCGGGGCCACGGCCGCCGGGGATCACCAGGGCGTCGTAGTCCTCGGCACGGATCTCGGCAAAGGTGGCGTTGAGGGCAAAGTTGTGACCGCGCTTCTCGGTGTAGGTCTGGTCGCCTTCGAAATCATGGATGGCGGTAGCAATGGTGTCGCCGGCCTTCTTGTCCGGGCATACGGCATGCACCGTATGGCCAACGGCAATGAGGGTCTGGAACGGCACCATGGTTTCGTAGTCTTCGCAGAAGTCGCCGCAGATCATCAGTATTTTGGCCATGCCTGTCTCCATGTGATAGGGGGTGGAGGCAGTGTGGCGCGGGCGCTGGAGGGCCGGGTGGTAGCCGGTTACTGCAGAGCCCCGGGAGGGCTGACGGGCGGGCGCAGTTTGGTCATGATGGCGGCTTTGCGCGGAGTTCCCTGATGGCCTATGCAATCCCCCAGCCTGCTCAGGCGGTTGTTCCTGTCGCCGGCAGCGATGCGCTGTTTCCGGTGCGTCGGATCTACTGCGTCGGGCGTAACTACGCGGCCCATGCCCGCGAGATGGGCTCCGACCCGAGCCGCGAGCCGCCGTTCTTCTTCTGCAAGCCCGCCGATGCGCTGGTCCCGGTGGCGGCCGGCCAGACCGTCGCGCTGCCCTATGCGCTGGCCACTGCCAACCTTCATCATGAGATCGAGCTGGTGGTGGCCATCGGGCAGGGCGGTGTGAACATTCCGGTGGATGAGGCGGCCGCCCACGTGTGGGGCTACGGTGCGGGGCTGGACATGACCCGGCGGGATCTGCAGTTTGCGCTGCGCGACAAGGGGCGCCCGTGGGAGCTCGGAAAGGCTTTCGACAGCTCGGCCCCCATCGCGCCCCTTGTGCCGGCGGCGGAAGCCGGCCCGGTGGAGCAGGCGCCGATCTGGCTGAAGGTCAATGGGCAGCTGCGCCAGTCGGCACGGGTGGCGGACATGAGCTGGTCGGTGGCGGAGATCATTGCCAATCTGTCCACCTACTTCCGCCTGGAGCCGGGCGATCTGATCTTCACCGGAACGCCGGAGGGTGTCGGGCCGGTGGTGGCGGGAGATGTGATCGAGGCCGGCGTGGACGGGCTCGGCAGCCTGTCGCTGCGCATCGTCTGAAGCCGACGGGGCAGGGCGCTCACCCTGCCCGGCGCATCAGCCCTGCTCGGTGCGGAGGGCGTCGGCCCAGCAGTTGGGGGTTTCGTAGAGACGCACCCGCTCCAGACGCAGGTGATTGCCATACACGTCCCGGTACAGCGGATCGAGGATGCGGAAGGCCTCGGCGGCCAGGTTCTCGGCGGTGGGGACGACATCCAGCACCACCGTCTTGTGGCCGGGCATGCCCTGCAGGAAGCTCACCACGGCGGTATCGCCCCTGTAGGCCAGGAAGGCGTGATCCCACACGTCAACAAGATGCTGCTTGGCCACCGCCTTGACGTCGGCGAAGTCCATCACCATGCCGTTAACCGCCGCACCGGAGGCTTGGATGATCTCCCCGGACAGGGTGATCTCCAGCGCGTAGCGGTGGCCGTGCAGGTGGCGGCACTGGCTGGCGTGGTCGGGAATGCGGTGGCCCGCGTCGAATTCCAGGCGGCGCGTGATACGCATGGGGTACACCGGTCGTGAAAAAAGGTCCCGTAGTATACGCGACCTCCATTTACACCCGGACACGCACATGCTCACGAATGGCCAGATGCTCACGGTCAGCGACCACAACCGGAGCTTCATCGACATGACTTATGTCTACCCGGTGGTGTCGCGGCGTGCCGGTGGCGTTTCGGTGGGCATCAATCTCAACCCGAACAACGCCTGCAACTGGCACTGTGCCTACTGCCAGGTACCCGGGCTGGTGCGCGGTGCGGCGCCGGAGATCAATCTTCCCCAGCTGGAGCGCGAGCTGGCCGGGTTTCTCGACGAGCTGATCCACGGCCGCTTCATGGCCGAACATGTTCCGCCCGAGGCGCGGGTGATACGTGACATCGCCTTCTCGGGCAACGGCGAACCGACCGGGTGCAGGAATTTCGGGGAGATCGTCGAGCGGGTCGTGGCGATCCGGGACACTGCAGGCCTCGGCGAAGTACCGATCCGCCTGATCACCAATGGCAGCCTGGTGGATCGGCCGGCGGTTCAGGCGGCCCTGAAGGCGCTTGCGACTGCGGGAGGAGAAGTGTGGTTCAAGCTGGATGCAGGAACGGAGGCCGACATCGCGCGCATCAACGGCGTAGACATCAAGCCACAGGCCCATGCGCGGCGCCTGGCCCTGTGCGCGTCCTTGTGCCCGGCCTGGGTGCAGACCTGCCTGTTCGGGTGGGACGGGGTCGTGCCGACACAGGCATTCATCGATGCCTATGTGGATCTGCTGAAGATGGCTGGAATTGCGACTCTACGCGGCGTTCACCTGTACGGCGTGGCCCGCCAGTCCTTCCAGCCGGAAGCCGTGCATCTGCAACGCCTGGAACCTGACGTGCTCGAGGGCATTGCCCATATATTGAAGGACGAGGGGCTGACGGTGACGGTCAGCCCCTGACCCGAGCCCGCATCAGTGGGCCACGCGTTCCTTCTTCTTGGCGCGCGCTTCCTTCTTCAAGGTCTTGAACAGCTCCGGGTTGGTGCTCTTCAGGTATTCGACAACTTCCACGTCATCCTTCTTGATCTTGCTGATATCAACCTGCTCGATATGAACAAGGCGCAGCAGGGCCTGGACAGGGCGGGGAATGTTGCGGCCGCTTTCGTAGCGGGAGCCACCGCTCTGGGTCACGCCGATCTTGGACCAGAACTGGGACTGGTTCATGCCCAGCTTGCGACGGATCTCACGGACATCGACTTTTTCAGTAGTTTTCATTTTGCCATCCTCAAGGGGTTGCTCTTGTCAGTTTTAACAACAGACTAGCTGCTGTGGGATATAACTTTCGTTATATGTCGAAAAGTATAGATCACTACCCGCAACTCATACAACGACATATTTGCTTTGGTTAGGGTTTTCCACAGTTTGATTTCGTGATGTGGAACACGGCCCCCAAAAGAAACTCGAAGCTGCACGAGATCGCGTTATCCG
>NZ_JAQVCN010000094.1 GCF_028689785.1 Zoogloea sp.
TGAATCTCCTACGGCTCAATTCGACGGTCAAGGCCGGAATAAAGAACAAGCGCCTGCTCGCCTCCGCTTCCGATGAGTTCCGGGCGGAGGTGCTCGGGTTTATGACGTAACGGTGCGATTGCCCTGGATCCTGATGCAGGACGTCAAAGGTGCCCCAAAGCCTCACACCGCCATTGTTGATCTCGGCTATCGGGGTATGGAGGTGCCCGGGGTTGAGATCATCCACCGCGGTCGGATTAGGAGCCTGAGCGCCAAGGCACGCCGACTGCTCAAACGCCGCCAGGCGGTGGAGCCGGTGATCGGACACCTGAAGGACGATTGCGGATTACGGCGGAATTGGCTCAAAGGGTCGGAAGGCGATGTGCTGCATCCGGTACTGTGTGCCGCCGGCTACAACTTGCGCTGGCTGATGCGGGCAGTGGTCCGCCTGGGGCTGAAGGCGCTTCTTGTGCTCTGCGTGCTGGTCGGGATGCTTGGGTGGGTGGTCAGTGGCAACGCGGCCTCGCCGCTTGGCGGACGGTTCGGTGCGGGAAATTGAATATTTCAGGGGCGACTAGGTAGTAGCTGGTCGGCGTTGGCCGTCGGCTTGTTTCTCTGCCGTTATTCCGGCTGGCTGTCCCAGTGCCGGGTTCCGGCCGCGTTGCCCTACGGATTGGGTCATGCGCAAGGTTCGCCTGGGGGCTTGAGTTTCAGCCCAGAGGTAAGAAATGCGTCCTGAAATTTTCGAGAAGTGCTGGCCACTGACTATGGCCCAACGCCTAGTGTCGGCTTTGCGCGCCCTTGGCTTCTTGCTGTGTGCCATGAAAGCTAATGGCCGTACCGAAACCTATGCCTTCGAGGAGACAGATGACTCCTTAAGCATGGGGTTTTCGCTTCAGGGCGGTGCCTGGGGCCGCGGTACGGATACGCTGGGCATCGACTACAGCCTCAATGTCTGGAAAAACACCCTCCTGACCGCTCACGACCAGCGCCTGTTGCGTCCAGCCTATAACGCCGACCGCCGCAAGGCCAATTTCCATGTAGTGCGGTTCCACGCGGAGTTCTGAATCATGGCCTTGGAAGCCGTTCACAATATCAATATCGACTCGCTGGCCGATACCATGCTGAGCTTAACTACGGCCTTCATTCTGGGCGGATTGATTGGCTTCGAGCGCCAGTCTCGACAGCGAACAGCGGGCCTGCGGACTAACGTTCTGGTTGCGGTGGGTGCGGCCATCTTTGTGGACATGGCCAACCGATTGGCTGGGCATGAAGGCGCTGTCCATGTCGTGGCGTATGTCGTGTCGGGCATCGGCTTCCTGGGTGCTGGCGTCATCATGCGCGAGGAAGGCAATGTTCGGGGACTCAATACGGCTGCCACACTTTGGGGCTCCGCGGCGCTCGGCGCCTGCGCAGGGGCAGACCTGCTGCTAGAGGCGGTGCTAGGTGCCATCTTTGTTCTTGCCGCCAATACACTGCTACGCCCTGTGGTCAATCGCATCAATCGGCAGCCCATCGACACCTTGGTGGTCGAAGTCACGAATACTGTCTACGTCATCGCCCAGCGCGACCATCAGAAAAAGGCGATGCGCCTGCTCGAGGACACTCTTGAGGCTGCCGACTACTCCACACGAGACTTGGTCGTCCATGCCTTCGGCGCCGATGCAGTCGAAATTGAGGCTGTGTTGCTAGCGACAGGCGTCGATGGAGAGGAACTTGATCAAATCGCCCAGCAGTTGGCCGAACAACCCTTCATCATTCAAGCATTCTGGAGCCCCAGCACCACGGAGTAGCTGCTGCAACGCGAAGCGGAGGCGCGCCAATCCAGCATCTGGAGGTTCATGACTTTCTTATGAGGAGCGTGGGCTCATACGCCGTTCACCTTCTCACGGAAGGCCCAGCTCCAGAGCAATACTGCCGCCGTCAGGGAGCAGCCCGCCGAGAACCCGAATGCCACCGACGGGGAAAACGCCTGATACAGCCAGCCAAAAACGACGGACGCCGGCAGCAGGAACAGCCCGGCGGTCAGGTTGAACCAGCCAAAGGCCGTGCCTCGCAGCTCTGCGGGTGCAATGTCGGCGACCAGCGCCTTCTCGACGCCCTCGGTGGCGGCCATGAAGAGGCCGTAGAAGCCAAACAAGGCAAAGAGGACGGTGCCGTCGTGCGTCATCAGGCCCAGGCCTGCATAGAAGAGGGCATAGGCCACATAGCCGCCCAGGAGCAGTGGAATCCGGCCCACCTTGTCCGACAAGCCCGCGAGCGGCGTAGAGAAGAGCATGGCCACCAGCGAAACTGCAGCCCAGAGGAGGGGCACGCTCGCTTCGGATACGCCAAGCTCTTTGGCACGCAAGAGCAGGAACATGTTGGAGGAGTTGCCCAGCGTGAAAACGGCCACCACGACCAGGTAGCGTTTGAAGGAGGCCGGCATGTCGCTCAGCTTCCATTGAAACGACTTGGGGGAAACAGGGGGACCGTCGCGGGGCTCCTTGATCGATAGCGCCAAACCCACGCACAGCAAAGCAGGCACAACCGACCAGAGAAAAATGTCATGAAGGGACGTGCCGGCGGCCAAAAGCGCCGATGCGAGGAGGGGGCCGATGACAGCACCGGCATTGTCCATGGCGCGATGGAAGCCGAAGGCCACGCCGCGTTGTTCTGCAGCCACACTGCTGGCCAACAAGGCATCGCGGGGTGAGGACCGCAGCCCCTTGCCGATACGATCGGCGAAGCGGATGACCAGCAGCAAGGGCCAGCTCGTGACGAAAGCAATCAGGGGGCGCCCGAATGCAGCCAGCGCGTAGCCGACGACAACCCAGGGTTTGGAGTGTCGGGTTCGGTCAATGATGACTCCGGAGAACAGCTTGAGCAGGCTGGCGGTGGCCTCCGCGATGCCTTCGATGATGCCCAAAGCTCTCGGGCCGGCCATCAGGACTGACGAGAGGTATAGGGGAATCAGCGGGTAGAGCATCTCGCTGGAGCTGTCATTGACCAGGCTGATGAGGCCGATCAGCCAGACCGTACTGGGGAGACTTCGAATCGTTTTCAACATCGGAGCGTCTGTGCCTCGCTATTGCTGCTTGGGTTCGCCGAGAACGCCAAATTCAACCTCGGTCTTGGCGTAGAAGACCTGCACCCCTTCCTGCTCGATGATCTCGAACAGGCGCTGCAGCTCTTCCTCCGTCACGGCCATGACGACTTCCTGCGGCTGGTCAGCCAGCTCGAAAAAGTGTGCAGAGTGGATACGGCGGTCGTGGCCGAACCCTTCGCTGGCAGCAAGGATGGTGGCGCCGCGAATGCCGAGATCCCGGGCGGCCAACATCAACCATTCCGAGACCGGCTTGTGGCCATGGCGCCGGTCCTGCTGGGTGAAGAACGTGACTTGATAGCCTTTCATGGCCTACTCCTCATAGGGTTTTGAATGCCTGGCCAAGCATCAAGCCGGCGAAGGTACTCAGCAGTGAGCCGCACAGATGCAGGCCGATGGTCCCCATCGCCCATGCCATCTGCCCCTCCTGAAGCAAGGCCAGCACCTCGGCCGAGAACGTGGAGAAGGTCGTCAGACCGCCGCAGAAGCCCGTGATGATGAAAAGCCGCCACTCAGGTGACAGCGTAGGACTCTGGGCCAGATAGGCGATGGCGAGACCGATGATGAACCCACCAATCACGTTGGCTGCCAGGGTGCCCGGAGGCATCCCGGGCAGGACACCGTTCAGACGGACACCCAACTGCCAGCGCATCAGTGCTCCCAAGGCAGCCCCCACGGAAATGGCCAGGATGGGTTTCCACATACACACCTCCAAAGACTGCTGCGGCTATGCGAGCGCGAGTTCGCAACGGAACAGGACGGCACGGACGTGATGCAGCTCTTCCGCATGATGGTGAAGAAAATCCCTCAGCCGCGCCTCCGAGTCGATGAGTTCGATACACAGCGGATGTTGGGCCGGCACGGCTTCCACGTGGTGATGCGAGAGCTTCTGGCCGGGCAGGAATCCCGCGTGGACGCTGTGCATGAGCGCTTGCTGGATGCCAGCGCGCTTGGCCGCTGTAATCAGGCGATGACTCAACGCGGGTGCTGTCAGGCGGTGCCAGAAGCGGGTGGGCCTGGCGCGCGCAGCCTGGGGAAAGTAAAGGCGAAGGGCTGCCATGTCACTCATGATTGATCGTCCTTGGTATCGTTCTTCGCAGCGTGCGCGGCTGCGTCCACGTGGAGTTGCTTGCGGTAGGCCGGGAGTTCGCCCAGCTTCATGCCTTCGGGCGCGTGTCGGTGCTTGGCCTGGCCGACGCGCTGTGAGCGGTAGATGCCGGTGTGTCCGGAGAACAGGTAGCTGACGACGCAGGCAATGCTGGCATACACCCCGATTTCGGCCCCGAACAGCTCCATCGCCATCAGGGTGGAGGCGATCGGTGTATTGGCGGCACCCGCAAAGACCGCCACAAAACCAATCCCGGCCAGCAGCGGAAACGGCAGGCTCAGGATGGGCGCGAGGGCATTGCCCAGGGTGGCGCCGATGTAGAACAAGGGGGTAACTTCGCCGCCCTTGAAGCCGACACCCAGGGAAAACACCGTGAAGGCCATCTTGCCGAGGAAGTCGTAGGCAGGAAGGGGCTTCTCGAAGGCCTCCAGAATGACCGGAATACCCAGGCCAATGTAGCGGTCGGCGGTGAAGATCATGACGATCGCAGCCAGGACGGCCCCACCCAGCAAGGGGCGCAGCGGCCCGTAGCTGATCGTCTTCTTCACCCAGGCACTGAGCACGTGAGTGGCATCGGCGAAAAGTTTGCCCACCAGCCCGAAGACCATACCGGCCAGCACCATGGCGCACAGCCCCCATGCCGTGATGCGAGGAATCTCCGGGATGAGGTAGTGAGTGTGGTGAACCCCCCAGAGGCCGCACACCTGGTCCGCCACGATGGCGGCGACCGTGCAGGCGAGGAGCGCATCGTAGCGCAGGCGACCAATTGCCAGGACCTCCAGGGCCCACACGGCACCGGCCAACGGCGTGCCAAACACCGAGGAGAAGCCCGCACTGATCCCGGCCATCAGGATGATGCGTCGATCTTCATGCCGGAGTTTGAAGAGGTGGGTGAGTTGGTCGGCCAGTGCGCCGCCCATCTGGACCGCCGTCCCCTCCCGCCCGACCGAGGCGCCGAACAGATGGGAGATGACCGTCCCCCCCAGGACCAGCGGCGCCATGCGCAAGGGCACAACCTTCCGAGGATCGTGAATCTCGTCAATGAGCAGATTGTTGCCAGCTTCGACGTGCTGACCGAACTTCAGATAAAGCCAGCCAACGCCAAACCCGGCCAATGGCAGCAGCCAGATGAGCCATCGATGGGCGTTACGGGTTTCGGTTGCCCAGTCGAGCGCGGTGAGGAAGAAGGCCGATGCCGAGCCGGCCAGGGCTGCGACCGCAGTGGCCAGTAATATCCATTTGCCCAGATAGGGCAGCAGGTCGATCTGTTCGAGGCGTTTCGAGGGATTCATGCATGTCCTGCGAGTTTGGCTTTGCAAACCTGGACATGCGGATAGAGTATGGACGAACGCCTACATCTTCCCGATGAACCAGGGACCATGTAGGCATCATCAGCCCTAAGGGCGGTTGAGTAGGAGGAATGCCATCTCCTTTGCCTGGATTCTAGCAGCAAATCTTCGCGGGAGATCACGGGCTGACCGTGTTGTTGACCAGCGCTGATCTTCAAATATCAAGACCGAAAAAGATCAACGCTGGTCAATGCTACGAGGCGTATCTGGCGAGATGTTCGTGAATGGAGCCTTCTGACTTCGATGATCCGGTCCAGACATACATAGGTTGCCCCGGCTCCCCCACAGGCGGGTGCGAGATCTGCGGTGTTCAGCGCACCATCGGGGCGAGCCCCATCTCACCGGCAGGGGCCTCAGCGAGCCACGGAATCAGAGCGCAGCGGGGCGCCAGGTCGTCGGCGACACGTCGGATGAAAGGCACTTCGTAGCCGCCGCGCTGGCCCAGCAGCGGGTCGGTGGTGCCGCTGGCGAGCAGGGACTGGTTGATGACCCAGGCGTAGGGCGTGATGCCGGCCCGGGCCAGGTCGCCTTGCAGGCGTTCGGCTTCATGCACGGGAGTGGCTTCGGGCAGCGTCACAATCAGCACGTGGGTGTAGGCCGGATCGCGCAGGCGCGGCAGCAGCTGGCGCACGGATTCCGGCATGTCGCCCTGGGTGCGCATGACCTCCCGGTGGTAGGCCTCGGCGGCATCGAGCAGCAGGATGGTGTGGCCGGTTGGCGCCGTGTCGAGCACTACAAAGCCGTCCCTACCTTCATCCACGGTGCGGGCGAAGGCGCGGAACACGGCGATCTCCTCGGTGCAGGGCGAGCGCAGGTCTTCCTCCAGCATCGCCAGGCCACCCGCGTCGAGACTCCTGCCGGCCTTGGCGAGGACTTCCGCGGTGTAGTCGGCGACCTCCTGGCGCGGGTCGATGCGTGTCACGCTCAGGCCCGTGACGGCGCCATCCAGCGTGGCCGCCACATGGGCGGCCGGGTCGGTGGTGGACAGCACGACCTTGCCGCCGCGCCGCGCGAGGGCCACGGCAATCGCCGCGGCCACCGAGGTCTTGCCCACACCGCCCTTGCCCATCGTCATCACGACACCATGGCCGGCACCGGCGATCTCATCCACCAGGCCGGCCAGACCGGGCGGCAGCGGGGTGGATGGCATGCTGTTCGACAGGGCAGGACTGGCCGTTTCCGGATGGATCATCAGGCGCAGCGCCTCCAATCCGACGGTTCCCCTGGGCAGGAAAGGGATGGTGCAGCCCGGCAGTTCGGCCAGCTTGGACGGCATGCCGGCCAGGGCATCCCGCGCACGCTGCGACATGGCAGTGGCGATACGGTCCTTGCTCTGGACCACGGCGAACAGGCCGTTGATGGCCAGCATCTGGTTGCAGATGCCCAGCTCCGCCAGCTCCCCCCGGGTACGTTCGGCTTCCCGCAGGGCCGAGGTTTCCGGCCGGCTGACCAGGATCACCGTGGTCTCGGCGGAATTGGACAGGCGCGCCACGCTCGCCGCGTACAAGGCCTTCTGCTTCTCGAGACCAGCCAGCGGGCCGAGGCAGGAGGCACCGCCGGTCGAGGACGAAATGAATTCGTCCCAGGCCGAGGGCAGGGTCAGCAGGCGCAGGGTATGGCCGGTGGGGGCCGTGTCGAAGATGACATGGTCGAAGGCTGCGGTGGCGGCCGGGTCACCCAGCAGTTTGGAGAACTCGTCGAAGGCAGCGATCTCCACGGTGCAAGCGCCGGAGAACTGCTCTTCCATGCTCTGGATGGCCGCCGCCGGCAGGATGCCGCGGTAGGGGGCCACCATCCGCTCCCGGTAGGCGTGGGCCGCCGCTTCCGGGTCGATGTTGAGGGCCGACAGCCCCGGCGCGCCCGGCACCGCGGTGGGCGCCTGGCCCAGCGTCACACCCAGCACCTCGTCCAGGTTGGAGGCTGGATCGGTGCTCACGATGAGCACCTGCCTGCCGGCCTCGGCCAGCGCCAGACCGGTGGCGCAGGACAGGGAGGTCTTGCCGACCCCGCCCTTGCCGGTGAAGAACAGGTAACGCGTGTTGGTGTTCGGGAGGGCCATGATCTGTCTCCCTGGGTCAGCAGCAACCCGATTTCGGGTCGCAGCAGCCACCGGCCGCACTGATCTTGATACGCGGCTTCTCCTCGGTCGTCAGTACGATGCCGAGCTTCTGCACCAACTGTTGGCGCGAAGGGTACATGCCGGTGGATACGATGTGTCCGTCCACCGCCAGAATGGGCAGCCGGTCCATGCCGGCCTCCATCTCCTTCACCACCGCGGGATTGGCGGCGAAGGCCTGGGGCTCCTGCCCGAGGTTGTGGCGGCTCACCGTCACGCCGTGCGCCTCCACCCACTTCAGATCGGCCGCAAACTGGGCCAGCACCGGGTCCACGTCCACACCGCACACGCCGGTCGAGCAGCACATGGCCGGGTCGAACACTTCGAGCTTTTTCATGAGGGTCTCCTCGGAAAATCCAGGATCAAGCACCCGATGCATGCAGGGGTGCGTTTGTGGGCAGAGATGGGTGAACTCCGCGAGTCCGCAGATCGCGGCAGGAACGGCCTCACGTCTGACCGGAGAGAAGCCGAGATTGGCAAAAAAGACGCCGGCTTCTTCGTCATTTGGAATCAGGTAGAGGGCCTTCAAATGCAGGTGATGGGCGCGAGACAGACAGGTGCCCACCAACGCCTCGCCGAGCCCCGTTCGGCGCAGCTTGGGCTGCACGGTGACCGAGCGCAGCAGTGCAAAGTCACCCGCCACCTCCAATCCCGCCACACCGACAATGCGCCCCTCGTCGGTTGTGACATAGAAGCTCTCGAGGCTTTGGGGCGTCAGGTCGCCGGCTGGCAGGGCACTATCGGTCAGCAGGCGACATACCGCCTCGAAGTCTTCCGAAGAGGCTCGCCTGATGCGGGATTCACGCATGTTCATACCAGTCCTTTGATGCATTGACGACCTTTACCACCAGCAGCATCACCGGCACCTCGATCAGCACCCCCACCACCGTGGCGAGGGCGGCGCCCGATTCGAAGCCGAACAGGCTGATGGCGGCGGCCACGGCCAGTTCGAAAAAGTTGGAGGCACCGATCAGGGCCGACGGGCAGGCCACGTTGTGCTTCTCGCCGACTGCCTTGTTGAGCCAGTAAGCCAGCGCCGAGTTGAAAAACACCTGGATCAGGATAGGGACTGCCAGCAGGGCGATGACCAGCGGCTGCTCCAGGATGGCCTTGCCCTGGAAGGCGAACAGCAGCACCAGCGTGGCCAGCAGCGCGGAGATGGACCACGGACCGATCTTCGCCATGGCGGCGTCGAAGGACGCTTGCCCCCGGGCCAGCAGGGCCTTGCGCCACAACTGGGCGAGCGCCACCGGAATCACGATGTAGAGCACGACCGAGGTCAGCAGGGTGTCCCACGGCACGCTGATCGCCGAGATGCCCAGCAACAGGCCAACCAGCGGTGCGAAGGCGAACACCATGATGCTGTCGTTGAGGGCCACCTGGGACAGGGTGAACAGCGGATCACCGTCCGTCAGCTTGCTCCACACGAAGACCATCGCCGTGCAAGGGGCCGCCGCCAGCAGGATGAGCCCCGCCACATAGCTGTCCAGTTGTTCCGCCGGTAGCCAGGGGGCAAACAGGTGGCGCACGAACAGCCAACCCAGCAGGGCCATCGAGAAGGGCTTGACCAGCCAGTTGACGAAGAGGGTCACGCCGATTCCACGGATGTGCTGCTTCACTTCGTGCAGCGCACCGAAATCCACCTTGACCAGCATCGGGATGATCATCACCCAGATCAGCAGCCCCACCGGCAGATTCACCTGGGCCACCTCGATGCGGCCGATGGTCTGGAACACGCCAGGCGCCAGCTGGCCCAGGGCGATGCCGGCGATGATGCACAGGAAGACCCACAGGGTCAGGTAGCGCTCGAAGAGGCTCATGGGCGTGCCGGCAGCCGCCTTGGCAGTCACTTCACATTGAACAACAGACATGACGCCTCCTTACAGACCAAGCGCTTCGCGGACCGCCGGCACCAGGCGGGCACGGATGTCGTCGCGCACGGCGATGAAGCTCTCCAGCGGCTCGCCGTGGGGGTCGTGGAAGCCCACGTGGATGCGCTTCACCGGGCGCGGGAAGATCGGGCAGCTTTCCTTGGCGTTGTCGCAGACGCTGACCACCAGGTCGATGTCCTGGTCCATGACATCTTCGACTGTCTTGGGGTACAGCCCGGCGGTAGGCAGGCCGGCGAGCGTCAAAGCCTCGATGGCGCCGTCGGCCACCTTGGGCTGGGGCTCGGTGCCGGCCGAGATGCCGCGCACGAGCCCGGCCAGCTCGTGGTTGAGGATGGCTTCGCCCATCTGGGAGCGGCAGGAGTTACCGGTGCACAGCACCAGTACGGTCTTGAGTTGAGACATGCTCTGTTTCTCGCTAAAGCAGGGTCAGTCGCCGGTATTGCGAAGTTCGCCGATGGCCTTCAGCTCACGCTGGAGGGACAGGGCATCAAGCTTGTTGAGCGGCAGGCTCGTGAACAGCGCGATCCGGCGATTGAGCATCATCGCGGCCATCGACACCGCGTGTCGCCGGGCTTCTTCACTCCCTGCAACAGCAGCGGGATCTTCGATGCCCCAATGGGCTGTCATCGGCTGTCCCGGCCACACGGGGCAGACCTCGCCGGCGGCGTTGTCGCAAACCGTGATCACGAAATCGAGCTTGGGGGCGTCCGGTGCTGCGAACTCATCCCAACTCTTGCTGCGCAGCCTTCCGGTGGGCAGGCCCTGCTTCTTGAGCCAGTCAAGCACCAGGGGATTCACTTGGCCGGCCGGGTGGCTGCCCGCACTGTAGGCCTTGAAGCGGCCCTTGCCCGCGGCGTTGAGGATGGATTCCGCAAGAATGCTGCGTGCGGAGTTGCCAGTACACAGGAAGAGAACGTTCAGGGGGTGATCAGTCACGATGGCTCCTTGTCGGACGTTGAGGTTTCTGTCGCAAGCCGTCGACGCCTCTCGGTGGTGTCGCAGGTGGCTGCCCTGGGCAGGCAGGCCTCGCCCTGACAGCAGTTGCTGGTCAGGAAGGCGATCAGCTCGTCCATCGTGGCGTACTCGGCGGAGTAGCGGATGAAGCGGCTTTCCTTCTGTCCGCGGATGAGTCCAACCCGGCTCAGGTGGGCCAGGTGAAAGGACAGGGTTGGCGCGGGCAGGCCCAACGTTTCTCCGATTGCACTGGCAACGATCCCCCCCCGCGTCAGACTAGTTGTCGCCTCGATAGAATCCTAAATTCGGGGGCGATGATGAGAGAACGACGTGGCGCGATACGGACAGGAATTCAAGGATAGGGCGGTGGCGAGATTGCTGCCGCCGG
>NZ_JAQVCN010000033.1 GCF_028689785.1 Zoogloea sp.
ATCCTCCTCCGCCAAAAGCTGGCTGAGGTCCAGCGTTTCTTCTTCACGGAAATAGTTGAAGACGGGCGAGTCATAGGATGGGCTGGCATAAAACGCGCCTTCAATAGGCTGCGGCGAGCCGTCGTCGTACTCCATGTTGTTGGAGAAGACCATCAACTGCGTGATGTTGATGAAGCGCCGGAATTTTGGATTGCGGCTGCGCGTGATGATGCGGTTGCGCTCGGCCAGCACACCTTCGCGATTGTTGGGCTTCTTGACCTCGATAAAGGCCAGCGGCATGCCATTGATGAGCACGGTGATGTCGGGCCGGAACTCATCGTCGCCGTTCTTGCAGGTCAGTTCGGTAACGACGTGAAAGCTGTTGTTGTCGAAGTTCTCGAAGTCGATCAGACGGACGCCAGAACGCTCGCTAAGCCGATCATAGAAGGCTTTACCGAGGTCTTCGTTATCCAGCAGGAGTTTGACGTCGGCCAGCAATCGAGTGAGGTCTTCGGCACTCAAATCAGGATTGATGCGGGCAATGACTTCATTGAAAAGCGCGGGGAAGATATTGGTTTCATCGTCCCAGACAGCATTCTTGAGCGAGAGGTAACGGTAGCCAAGCCGGGCCAGATGCAGAATGCACGGAATCTTGACCCGTGAGTCTTCGCTGAAAATCATCAGTGCCGATCTCCCTTATTGTTCTTGTTGCACGGGGTTGCTTGAATCTTCATCCGCGCCACCGGTACGCACCCATTCATCGACCTCGGACAGCTGGAATTTCCAGAGCCGGCCAATCTTGTGTGCAGGCAAGCCTTTGCGCTCGCGCCAGCGATAGACAGTGTCTTTGACGACGCCCAGATGACGGGCAACATCAATGGCAGTGACCCACGGTTCGGAATTCATGGCATTGGCGCTCCGACTGAAGCCCTAAAGTCGTTTTAAATCGTCATCAGTCTAGCAGAGGCTGGTTTTAGTGGACTGACGACAACTCCTGCTTTCGGAGTTGGTTGGAACGTCAATTACGTGGACATCAAAAGCCTGCCATCCACCGATCAGACGTTAAAACGCCCGGCATGCCGGGCGTTTTAACGAAGCAATCGAACTTTCGACTTCAGCGACTCAGAACCTCAGCCCACCTCACTCCACCGTCACACTCTTCGCCAGGTTCCGCGGCTTGTCCACATCCGTACCCTTCACCAGCGCAGCGTGGTAGCTGAGCAGTTGCAGGGGGATGACGTGGAGGATGGGGGAGAGCATGCCGTAGTGTTCGGGCAGGTGCAGGATGTGCACGCCTTCGCTCTCGGGGATCTCGCTGCCGGCGTCGGCGAACACGTACAGCTCGCCGCCGCGGGCTTTGACTTCCTGCAGGTTGCTCTTGAGCTTTTCGAGCAGGCTGTCGTTGGGGGCCACGGAGATGACGGGCATGTCCTTGTCCACCAGGGCCAGGGGGCCGTGCTTGAGCTCGCCGGCGGGGTAGGCCTCGGCGTGGATGTAGGAGATTTCCTTGAGCTTGAGGGCGCCTTCGAGGGCGATGGGGTAGTGCTCGCCGCGGCCCAGGAAGAGGGCGTGCTGCTTGTCGGCGAAGCGCTGGGCCCAGCGTTCGATCTCGGGTTCGAGCTCGACGACCTTGGCGACGGCCACCGGGAGGTGGCGCAGCTGGGTGAGGTGCTCGGCTTCGGCGACTTCGCTGAGGTGGCCGTTGACCTTGGCCAGGGCCAGGGTGAGGAGGGCCAGGGCGGCGAGCTGGGTGGTGAAGGCCTTGGTGGAGGCGACGCCGATCTCGGGGCCGGCGCGGGTGACGAAGCGCAGGGCGGTTTCGCGGACGATGGCGGATTCGGGCACGTTGCAGATGGCCAGGGTCTTGGTCATGCCCAGGCCTTTGGCAAACTTGAGGGCGGCCAGGGTGTCGGCGGTTTCGCCGGACTGGGAGATGACGACGACCAGGGTGTCGGGGTCGGGCACGGATTCGCGGTAGCGGTATTCGCTGGCGATCTCGACGGTGCATTGCAGCTTGGCGACGGATTCGATCCAGTAGCGGGCGACGAGGCCGGCGTGGTAGCTGGTGCCGCAGGCGAGGATGAGGACGCGGCGGGTGGCGCCGAAGATGCCGACGGCGTCGGAGCCGAAGAGCTGGGGGGAGATGCCGCCGCCACCGGCGATCATTTCGAGGGTGTTGCCCAGGGCCTGGGGCTGCTCGAAGATCTCTTTCTGCATGTAGTGGCGGTATTTGCCCAGCTCGACGGCGTCGGCCGAGAGGCTGGAGATGTTGACCGGGCGCTCGACGGGGGTGCCGTCGGAGAGGGTGACGCGGAAGCCTTCGAGGGTCAGCTCGGCCACGTCGCCGTCTTCCAGGTACACCACTTTGCGGGTGACCTGCAGCAGGGCGGCGGTGTCGGAGGCGGCGTAGTGGCCGTCTTCGCCGATGCCCAGGAGCAGGGGCGAGCCCTTGCGGGCGACGATGGCGCGGTTGGGTTCGGCTTCGCTGACCACGCCGATGGCGTAGGCGCCGATCAGCTGGTTGATGGTGACGCGCACGGCCTCGAAGAGGTCGGGGGTGGTCTTGAGGGTGTCGTGGAGCAGGTGGGCGATGGCCTCGGTGTCGGTGTCGGAGGTGAAGGCGTAACCCTTGGCCTGCAGGGTGCTGCGCAGGGCTTCGAAGTTCTCGATGATGCCGTTGTGGACGACGGCGAGGCCGGCGGAGATGTGGGGGTGGGCGTTGCGCTCGCAGGGCACGCCGTGGGTGGCCCAGCGGGTGTGGGCGATGCCGATTTCGGCGGCCAGCCCGGTGGCGTCGGCCTGGGCGGTGAGTTCGGCGACGCGGCCGACGGCGCGCAGGCGCTGGAGCTGGCCGTCCTTGAGCACGGCCAGCCCGGCGGAGTCATAGCCCCGGTATTCCAGCTTGCGCAGGCCTTCGAGCAGTACGGGGACGATGTTGCGACGGGCAATAGCGGTAACGATGCCACACATGGTGGGGGCCTTTCAGATGTTGGGTGTTGTCAGGGCAAGACGAGGGGGGCGCCGTCGGCCTCGCGTAGGGGCGACTTCAGTCGCCCGCGGACTTTGATCGGCGGCATGCCTGCAAGGGACGCGGGGTGGGCGACTGAAGTCGCCCCTACAGGTGCCCCCAAGGGAAAGCTTCACTTCTTGATCTTCACCGGGCGTTGCCAGCCGGCCAGGGACATCTGCCGGGCGCGGGAGACGGTGAGCTGGTCGGCGGGGGCGTCCTTGGTGAGGGTGGTGCCGGCGCCGAGGGTGGCGCCCTTGCCGACGCGCACGGGGGCGACGAGCTGGGTGTCGGAGCCGATGAAGACGTCGTCTTCGATGATGGTGCGGAACTTGTTGGCGCCGTCGTAGTTGCAGGTGATGGTGCCGGCGCCCACATTGACGCGCTGGCCGATGTCGGCGTCGCCCACGTAGGCCAGGTGGTTGGCCTTGGAGTGGTCGGCGATCACGCTGTTCTTCACTTCCACAAAGTTGCCCAGGTGCACGTCATTGCCAAGCACGGTGCCGGGGCGGGTGCGGGCGTAGGGGCCGATGACGCAGGCTTCGCCCATGGTGGTGTCTTCGATCTGGGAGAAGGCGGCCACGCGGGTGCCGGCGCCCAGGGTGGCGTTGCGCACGATGCAGTTGGCGCCGATGCGTACGCCGTCGCCCAGCACGACCTTGCCTTCGAAGATGCAGTTGATGTCGATCTCCACGTCGCGGCCGCATTCGAGGGTGCCGCGCACGTCGAGGCGGGCCGGGTCGATGAGGGTGACGCCGGCATCGGTGAGGCGGCGGGCGATGTTGCGCTGGTGGATGCGTTCGAGTTCGGCGAGCTGGGTCTTGTTGTTCACCCCGAGGGTTTCCTCGACGGCGTCGGGCTGGGTGGTGATGACCGCCAGGCCGTCGGCCACGGCCATGGCGATGATGTCGGTGAGGTAGTACTCGCCCTGGGCGTTGTCGTTGGTGAGATTGCCCAGCCACTGGCGCAGGCGGGCCACGGGGGCGGCGAGGATGCCGGTGTTCACTTCCGTCACCCGGCGCTCGTCGGGGGTGGCGTCCTTCTCTTCGACGATGCGTGTGACCTTGCCGGTGGCGTCGCGCAGGATGCGGCCGTAGCCGGTGGGGTTGTCCATGGACACGGTGAGCAGCGCCAGGCTGGAACCCCCCGCGGCGGCCACGAGGCGCTGCAGGGTGGGCACGCCGATGAGGGGCACGTCGCCGTAGAGGATCAGGGCGATGTCGCCGTCTTCCACCAGGGGCATGGCTTGCTGCACGGCATGACCGGTGCCCTGGGGCGGGTCTTGCCGGGCCCAGGCCAGGTCGGGGGCGTCGAGGGCATCACGCACCACCTCGCCACCGTGGCCATACACCACCACGATACGGCGTGCTTCAAGGGTGCGGGCGGTATCCAGAACGTGTGCCAGCATCGGCTTGGCAGCCAGCGGCTGCAAAACCTTGGGCAACACCGAACGCATGCGCTTACCTTGGCCGGCGGCCAGTACGATCACTTCCATAAGAGCCCTTGATAGGGTGAGATGACATTCCGGCAAATTCTAACATGGGGCATTTTTGAGCCTTTGCGGCGCAGTTCTCGGACTACATACGCCCACAAAGTCCGCACGGGTGATGCAATGCAACACTCCTTTGATCTAATACTAAAGTTCCCCAAGGCTACTTCCGTAGAATTGCTCATGCTGCATTGCAACTTCAGGACACACCATGACAACCGACACTAGCGATTTCATCCAGAACCGCACCTTTGACGAGATCGCCGTGGGCGACTCCGCGCTACTGGTTCGCACCCTTCGCCCCGAAGACATCCATCTGTTCGCTGTGATGTCGGGCGACGTGAACCCAACCCATGTGGACCCGGAATTTGCCCGTTCGAGCCAGTTCCGCGAGGTGGTCGGCCACTCCATGTGGGGCAGCGTGCTCATCTCATCCATCCTCGGTACCGAGTTTCCCGGGCCGGGCACCGTATACGTGGGCCAGACCCTCAAGTTCTGGCGGCCCATCACGATTGGCGACACCCTCACCGTCACCATCACCTGCACCCAGCGCTTCGAGCACAACCACCATCTGCTGCTCGACTGCCAGTGCATAAACCAGGACGGGCTGAAGGTCATCGACGGCACTGCCGAGGTGATGGCCCCCACCGAGAAGGTCAAGCGCCCGCGCATGGCCCTGCCGGAGGTCACCATCTCCGACCGCCAGCAGCGTTACCTGCACGTGCTGGAGATGACCAAGGGCATGGAGCCGGTTCCCATCGCGGTGGCCCACCCCTGCGACACCGAATCCCTGCGCGGCCCCATCCAGGCCCGCGATGCCGGACTGGTGATCCCGGTGCTGGTTGGCCCGGAGAACAAGATCCGTGAGGTCGCCGAGCGTGAGCACATCGACCTGCGCGGCGTGCGCATCGTTGACGTGCCCCACAGCCACGCCTCGGCCGAGACGGCCGTGCGCCTGGCCCGCTGCGGCGAGGTGGAGGCCCTGATGAAGGGCTCCCTGCACACCGACGAGCTGATGAGCGAGGTGGTTGCCAAGGAAACCGGCCTGCGCACGGCAAGACGACTGTCCCATGTGTTCATGGCCGACGTGCCGACCTACCCCCATCCGCTGCTGATCACCGACGCGGCGATCAACATCGAACCAACCTTGGCCGACAAGGTGCACATCATCCAGAACGCCATCGAACTGGCGATCATGATGGGCGTGCCCGAACCGAAGGTGGCCATTTTGTCGGCAGTCGAAACGGTGAATGAAAAAATCCGCTCGACGCTTGATGCTGCTGCCCTGTGCAAGATGGCCGATCGCGGCCAGATCAAGGGCGGCCTGCTGGATGGCCCGCTGGCCTTCGACAATGCGGTGTCCCTGGTAGCCGCCAAGACCAAGGGCATCCGCTCGGCCGTGGCCGGCCAGGCGGACATTCTGGTGGTGCCTGACCTGGAGTCCGGCAACATGGTGGCCAAACAGCTCGAATATCTCGCCGACGCCCTGATGGCCGGCGTGGTGCTGGGCGCCCGCGTCCCCATCGTGCTCACCAGCCGTGCCGATACCGCCGAAACCCGAACCGCCTCCTGTGCCATCGCACAGCTCATGGCCCACAAACGTCGCCTTGGAGTCCGTCTATGAAAGCCGTCCTGATCCTCAACGCGGGGTCTTCGAGCCTGAAGTTTGCCCTCTTCCCCATGACCCCGCGCCTGGCCGATACGCCGCGCCTGTCGGGCCAGGTGGAAGGCATCGGCGCCGAACCCCTGATGCACGCCAAGGACACCCACACCGGCGAACGTTTCACCGAGGCGCTCAGCGTGCCGGAAGGGACCGACCAGAACGGCCAGCACCGCCTGGCCCTGGAGTTCATCTTCGACTGGATCAACCGCCACAGCCCAGGCGTGGAGATCGTGGCCGCCGGCCATCGCATCGTCCACGGGGGTGATCATTACGGCGCGCCGGTGATGCTGACGCCCGAGCTGGTTACCGAACTTGAAGGACTGATCCCCCTGGCCCCCCTGCATCAACCGCACAACCTGCGCGCCATCAAGCTGCTCTTCGGGCTGATGCCCAATGTGCGCCAGGTCGGCTGCTTCGACACTGCCTTCCACCGTACCCGCCTGCCGGTGGCGAGCCGCTTTCCCATCCCCCGTGCGTTGAGCAACGAGGGCATCAAGCGCTACGGCTTCCACGGTCTCTCCTACGAATTCGTATCGCGCCAGCTGCCCGATCTGCTGGGTGAAGAGAAAGCGCGGAGCGGCATCGTCATCGCCCACCTGGGCAATGGCGCAAGCATGTGCGCCCTGCGGGACGGCCAGTCACGGGACACCAGCATGGGCTTCACCGCGGTGGACGGCCTGATGATGGGCACCCGCACCGGAAGCCTGGACCCGGGTGTGATCCTGCATCTGGTCGAGCAAAAGGGGATGGACGCCAAAGCCCTGAGCAATCTGCTCTACAAGCAGTCGGGCCTGCTCGGCGTCTCCGGCCTGAGCCAGGACATGCGCGCCCTGCTGGAGTCGGATGAGGAATCCGCGAAGGAGGCCATTGAACTGTTCTGCTACCGCGCTGCCTGCATGATCGGCCAGCTCAGCATGGCTGCCGGCGGGCTTGAGGCCCTGGTATTTACCGGTGGCATCGGCGAACACGCAGCGCCGGTGCGTGCCCGCATTGCCGAATGGTTGGCATGGACGGGGCTGTCTCTCTACCCTGCCGCCAACGAACGCCACGCCACCCGCATCCACGCCAGGGACAGCAAGATCGAAGTGCTGGTGGTACCCACCAATGAGGAATGGATGATCGGCCACCATGCGGTGAATCTGCTGGGCCTCGGCTAGCACAGGCGCTGGCCGGACATCGCTTACCCGGCCACACACCCCGCTCAAACAAAAAGGCCCGGAGAACCGGGCCTTTTTGCTGGGTGCCTGTTTCTGATCAGCGCGGCAGGACGCTGCTGCCCATCAGGAAGCTGTCCACCTCGCGGGCGGCCTGACGGCCTTCGCGGATGGCCCACACCACCAGGGACTGACCACGGCGCACGTCGCCGGCAGCAAAGACCTTGGCCACGTTGGTGGCATAACAGCCTTCACCGTCGGTGCTTGCCTTGGCATTGCCGCGGGCATCCTTGTCGACACCGAAAGCCTCCAGCAGAGAGGCCACCGGATTGGTGAAGCCCATGGCGAACAGCACCAGATCGGCCGGCAGCTCACGCTCGGAGCCCGGAACTTCAGACGGCTTGCCATCCTTCCATTCGAGTTCGACGGTACGCAGGGCCTTGACCTTGCCGTTCTCGCCGATGAACTCCTTGGTGGACACGGCGAACTCGCGGCTGCAGCCTTCTTCGTGGGAAGAAGAGGTGCGCAGCTTGATCGGCCAGTAGGGCCAGGTCAGCGGACGGTTCTCTTCTTTCGGCGGCTCGGGCATGACTTCGAACTGGGTCACGGATGCCGCACCATGGCGGTTGGAAGTGCCCACGCAGTCGGAACCGGTGTCGCCGCCGCCGATCACGATGACATGCTTGCCGGTGGCGGAGATGGGGTTCTTGTCGTCGCCAGCCACTTCCTTGTTCTGGGGCACCAGCAGCTCAAGCGCAAAATGCACGCCGGCCAGCTCGCGGCCCGGAACAGGCAGATCACGGGGCACTTCGGAGCCCGCGGCCAGGATCACCGCATCGAACTCGGACTTGAGCTGGTCAGCGGTCACCACTTCGACGGCATCGTCGTTGATACCGGTAACGCCCGGCTTGGTGCCGACACAGACCTTGGTGCGGAAGGTGACGCCTTCAGCCTCCATCTGCGCGACGCGACGGTCGATGTGGGACTTCTCCATCTTGAAGTCGGGGATGCCGTAACGCAGCAGGCCACCGATGCGGGAGCTCTTCTCGAACACGGTCACGTCGTGGCCGACACGGGCCAGCTGCTGGGCCGCGGCCAGGCCAGCGGGGCCGGAGCCAACCACGGCAACCTTCTTGCCGGTCTTGACGGCGGCGGGCTGGGGCTTGACCCAGCCGTTCTCCCAGGCCTTGTCGATGATGGCGTGCTCGATCGACTTGATGCCCACGGCATCGGTATTGATGTTCAGCGTACAGGCGGCCTCGCACGGGGCGGGACAGATCCGGCCGGTGAAATCCGGGAAGTTGTTGGTGGAGTGCAGAACCGCGATGGCCTCCTGCCAGTTGCCCCGGAAAACCAGGTCATTCCAGTCGGGAATGATGTTGTTCACCGGGCAGCCGTTGTTGCAGAAGGGCACGCCACAGTCCATGCAGCGGGCGCCCTGCTTGGCGGCCTCGTCGTCGCTCAGGTGCTCGACGAACTCCTTGTAGTGCTTGAGACGCTGCTCGACCGGGGCATAGGCCTCGGAAAGACGCTGGTACTCGAGAAATCCAGTTGGCTTGCCCATGTTACGCGGCCTCCAGTTCTTTCTGTTGTTGCGCGGCCATCTCGGCCAGCGCGCGACGGTATTCGTGCGGCATCACCTTGACGAACTTGGCTCGGTAGGTGGCCCAGTCGGCAAGAATGGACTTGGCGCGCTCGCTGCCGGTGTAGGTGGCGTGACGTTCGATCAGCATCTTGAGCAGGGCTTCGTCGGCCATGCCCAGGTGACGCACATCGACGCGGCCGTGGGATTCGAGCTCGTCGCCGGACTCGGAACCCTTGCGGGCTTCGATTTCTTCCTCGACCGGCTCCAGGGCCACCTGGGCCATGTTGCAGCGGGATTCGAAAGTGCCGTCTTCGTCGAACACGTAGGCCACGCCGCCGGACATGCCTGCCGCGAAGTTGCGGCCGGTCATGCCCAGCACCACCACGGTGCCGCCGGTCATGTACTCGCAACCGTGGTCGCCCACGCCTTCCACCACGGTGGTGGCGCCGGAGTTACGCACGGCAAAACGCTCGCCGCCGACACCTGCAAAGTAGGCTTCACCTTCGGTGGCACCGTACAGAACGGTGTTGCCGATGATGATGTTGCTCGGCGTATCGCCACGGAAACCCGCCGCCGGACGCACGATGATGCGGCCACCGGAGAGGCCCTTGCCCACGTAGTCGTTACCTTCACCCACCAGTTCGAGGGTCAGGCCACGGGACAGGAAAGCAGCGAAGCTCTGGCCGGCGGTGCCGTTGAGGCGGATATGCACGGTGTCGTCAGGCAGGCCTGCGTGACCGTACTTGGCTGCGAAACGCCCGGACAGCATGGCGCCGACGGTGCGGTTGATATTGCGCACGGGGATCTCGAAGGAGACCTTCTCGCCGTTCTCGAGAGCCGGCTTGGCCAGCTCGATGAGCTTGTTGTCCAGCGCCTTGGCCAGGTTGTGGTCCTGGGTTTCGGTGTGGATGCGCGGCACATCGGCGGGCACGTTGGGCATGTGGAAGATGCGGCTGTAGTCCAGACCGCGGGCCTTCCAGTGCTCGATGCCGGCACGCATGTCGAGGAGGTCGGCACGGCCGATCAGGTCATCGAACTTGCGGACGCCCAGCTGGGCCATCAGCTCGCGGACTTCTTCGGCAATGAAGAAGAAGAAGTTGACCACGTGCTCGGGCTGACCGGAGAAGCGCTTGCGCAAGGTCGGATCCTGAGTGGCCACACCCACCGGACAGGTGTTGAGGTGGCACTTGCGCATCATGATGCAGCCTTCGACCACCAGCGGAGCGGTGGCAAAGCCGAATTCATCCGCCCCCAGCAGGGCGCCGATGACCACGTCGCGACCGGTCTTGATCTGGCCGTCCACCTGCACGCGGATACGGCTGCGCAGACGGTTGAGGACCAGGGTCTGCTGGGTTTCGGCCAGGCCGAGCTCCCACGGCGAACCGGCGTGCTTGATGGAGGACCAGGGCGAGGCACCGGTGCCGCCATCGTGACCGGCGATCACCACGTGGTCGGCCTTGGCCTTGGCCACACCGGCCGCCACGGTACCCACACCCACTTCGGACACCAGCTTGACGGAGATATCCGCCACGGGGTTGGTGTTCTTCAGGTCGTGGATCAGCTGGGCCAGATCTTCGATGGAGTAGATGTCGTGGTGCGGCGGGGGCGAAATCAGGCCGACGCCGGGCACGGAGTGACGCAGGAAACCGATGTACTCGGAGACCTTGTGACCGGGCAGCTGACCGCCTTCACCGGGCTTGGCACCCTGGGCCATCTTGATCTGGATCTGGTCGGCATTGACCAGATATTCGGTGGTGACACCGAAACGGCCGGACGCCACCTGCTTGATCGAGGAGCGCAGGCTGTCGCCGGCCTGCAGCTCGATGTCGCGCTCGATGCGGCTGGCGCCGATGATCTCGGACAGCTTGGTCGGCTGGGCGATGGGGATGAAACGCTTCGGATCTTCGCCGCCTTCACCGGTGTTCGACTTGCCGCCGATGCGGTTCATGGCGATGGCCAGCGTGGTGTGGGCTTCGGTGGAGATGGAGCCCAGGGACATGGCGCCGGTGGCAAAGCGCTTGACGATCTCCTTGGCGGGTTCGACCTCTTCCAGCGGCACGGGGGTGCCGGCGGGCTTGAGCTCGAACAGGCCGCGCAGGGTCATGTGGCGCTTGCTCTGATCATTGATGATCTTGGCGTATTCCTTGTAGGTGTCGAACTTGCCGGAGCGGGTGGAATGCTGCAGCTTGGCAATGGCGTCCGGCGTCCACATGTGCTCGTCGCCGCGGATACGGTAGGCGTAGTCGCCGCCGGCATCGAGCATGTTGGCCAGCACAGGGTCGGCACTGAAGGCCTGCTGGTGAAGGCGGATGGCCTCGTCCATGACCTCGAACACGCCGATCCCCTCGACCTGCGAGGAGGTGCCGGTGAAGTACTTCTCGATCAGCCCCTTCTGCAGGCCGATGGCTTCGAAGATCTGCGCGCCGGTGTAGGACATGAAGGTGGAGATGCCCATCTTGGACATGACCTTCATGAGGCCCTTGCCGACACCCTTGATGAAGTGCTTGGTGTACTTTTCGGCGGTCTCTGCATCGCCACCGGCGATCTGGGCCAGGGTTTCCAGGGCCAGATAGGGGTGGACGGCTTCGGCACCGTAGCCGGCCAGCACGGCAAAGTGGTGGGTTTCCCGGGCGGAGCCGGTTTCCACGACCAGGCCGGTGCGGGTGCGCAGGCCCTTGGTCACCAGGTGCTGATGAACCGCAGAGGTTGCAAGCAGGGCCGGGATGGCCACGTGCATGGCATCCACCTTACGGTCGGAGATGATCAGGATGTTGGAGCCGCTGAGCACCGCGTTCTCGGCTTCCGCGCACAGGGAGGCCAGGCGGGCTTCGACGCCCTCCTTGCCCCAGGCCAGCGGGTAGCAGATATCCAGCTCGGCAGAGCGGAACTTGTTCTCGGTATAACGGGCGATCTCCCGCAGCTTCGCCATGTCGGAGAAGGTCAGCACCGGCTGGGGAACTTCCAGGCGGTACGGGGGGTTGATCTCGTTGATGCCGAGCAGGTTGGGGCGCGGGCCGACGAAGGACACCAACGACATGACCAGTTGTTCGCGGATCGGGTCGATCGGCGGGTTGGTCACCTGAGCGAAGAGCTGGCGGAAGTAGTTGTAGATCGGCTTGGACTTGGCGGACAGCACGGCCAGCGGGCTGTCGTTGCCCATGGAGCCGGTGGACTCTTCACCGCTCTTGGCCATCGGTTCAAGGATGAACTTGACGTCTTCCTGGGTGTAGCCGAAGGCCTGCTGACGATCCAGCAGGGATGCTGCGTACTCGGGGGCCACTGCGCTCTCCGGCTCGGCACAGGTGTCGAGACGGATGTTGATGCGGCTGATCCACTCCTGGTAGGGCTTGGCGGCGGCAAGGGAATCCTTGATTTCCTTGTCGTCGATGATGCGGCCCTGCTCCATGTCGATCAGGAACATCTTGCCCGGCTGGAGGCGCCACTTCTTGACGATTTTCTCGTCAGGGAAGGGCAGCACGCCGGACTCGGAGGCCATGACCACGTAGTCGTCGTCGGTGACGAAGTAACGGGCGGGGCGCAGACCGTTGCGGTCGAGGGTGGCGCCAATCTGACGACCGTCGGTGAAGGCCACGGCGGCGGGGCCGTCCCACGGCTCCATCATGGCGGCGTGATACTCGTAGAAGGCGCGGCGCTTCTGGTCCATGAGGGTGTGGGATTCCCAGGCTTCGGGGATCATCATCATCATGGCGTGGGCCAGGGAGTAACCGCTCATTACCAGCAGTTCGAGGGCGTTGTCGAAAGACGCCGAGTCGGACTGACCCGGGTAGATCAACGGCCACAGTTTCTGCAGGTCATCACCCAGCAACGGAGAGTGGGTACCCTTCTCGCGGGCGCGCATCCAGTTGTAGTTGCCGCGTACGGTGTTGATTTCGCCGTTGTGGGCGATGTAGCGGAACGGATGGGCCAGATGCCAAGTGGGGAAGGTGTTGGTGGAGAAGCGTTGGTGCACCAGGGCCAGCGCGGAAACACAGCGCGGATCCTGGAGGTCGAGGTAATACTGGCCAACCTGATCGGCGAGCAGCAGACCTTTGTAGTTGATGGTCCGCGCCGACATGGACGGCGTATAGAACTCCTTGGAGTGCTTGAGCTTGAGGCTGCCAATGGCATTGGCGGCGCGGCGACGGATCACGTACAGTTTGCGCTCAAGGGCCTCGGTCACCATCACGTCGGGGCCACGACCGATGAAGACCTGACGGATCACCGGCTCCTTGGCCTTGACGGTCGGCGACATGGGCATGGCCGGGTCGGTGGGCACATCACGCCAGCCGAGCACGACCTGGCCTTCGGCACGGGCAGCACGCTCGATTTCGTCCTGACAGGCGAGGCGCGAAGCGTGCTCCTTCGGCAGGAAGACCATGCCGACACCGTAATCGCCAGCGGGCGGCAACGTCACGCCCTGCTTGGCCATTTCCTCGCGGAAAAGGGTATCCGGAATCTGGATCAGGATACCGGCACCGTCGCCCTGCAACGGGTCGGCGCCAACAGCACCCCGGTGATCCAGGTTTTTGAGGATCTCGAGACCTTGATTTACGATCTCGTGAGTTCGGTTGCCCTTGATATGTGCAATGAAGCCGACACCACAGGCGTCATGTTCGTTGGCGGGGTCGTAAAGACCCTGCTCCAGGGGAAGATCCATCTTGTTTTTCCTCGACACAACACACACCGGCGCTAGCATTCCTGCGGCGCCGGACATTCAAACTGCGGAAAGTCGCCCCGTCCGAACCGTGAAAAAGCCGGCGGATGCTGGCCAGCCGGCTACGCTCGATCCCGGCGAGGAGACCGTTCAAACACATTGGGCGAGGGTCGAATATACCGCCGCAGGCGCCCGTTCTTCAAGGAATTTTTGCGCTGCCGCATGGCAGCTGCGGCTCAATGGATCTCGCCGACGGCAAACAGGCGCCGATGCTCCCGCATCGCATAGCGATCGGTCATTCCGGCGATGTAGTCGGCAATGGCACGCGGCTTGTCGATCCGGGCCATCAGCTGGTACTGGGGCGGCAACAGACGGGGATCGTTCATGAACGCCCCGAAAAGATCCTGGATGATGCGCCTGGCCTTGTCGGTCATGCGCAGCACCTGGTAGTGGTGATAGAGGTTGTCCCGCAGAAAGGTCTTGAGGACGCGCAGCGCTGGCAGGAGATCGGGGCTGTAAGCCACGAGGCGCGGAGCAGCCCTGACTTCATCGAGGGAGCCTACGCCGGCAGCGGCGATATTGCGATGGGTCTGCTCGATCAGGTCCACTGCCATCATGTTGATCATGCGCCGGATGGTTTCGTGAATCAGCCGCCGACCGCTGATGCCGGGATAGGCCTCCTCGACGACCTGGCGCTTGAGCGCGAAGATCGGCACGGCTTCGAGTTGTTCGAGCGTGATCAGGCCGGAACGCAGGCCATCGTCGACATCGTGGTTGTTGTAGGCAATCTCGTCCGCCAGATTGGCCAGCTGGGCCTCCAGGGAGGGCTGACGCCCCTCGAGAAAACGCCGGCCGATGTCACCGAGCAGTTCGGCATTTTTGGGAGAACAATGCTTGAGAATGCCTTCCCGGGTTTCATGCATGAGGTTGAGGCCGTTGAATTCGGCGTAACTTTCCTCAAGCAGATCCACGGTGCGGAGGGACTGGAGATTGTGCTCGAAGCCGCCGAAGTCCTTCATGCAGGCATTGAGGGCTTCCTGACCGGCATGACCGAAGGGGGTGTGACCGAGGTCATGGGAGAGGGCGACAGCCTCGGCCAGATCCTCGTTGAGTTGCAGGGCCCGGGCAATGGAACGGGTGATCTGGGCAACTTCGATGCTGTGGGTCAGACGGGTTCGGAACAGATCTCCTTCGTGATTCACAAACACCTGTGTCTTGTACTCCAGCCGCCGGAACGCGGTGCTGTGCACGATGCGGTCCCGGTCACGCTGAAACTCGCCCCGGGCCGTAGGGGGAGCCTCAGCAAGCTGGCGGCCCCGGCTGTTGGCTTCAGTGACGGCGTAGGATGCGAGCTGAGTCATGGCTGCGCAACCGCGCCTAGGCGCAGCACGCCTCGATGCTGGCCCGCATCTGCGCAGGCGTCGCCTCGGCGCTGATCACCGCGCGCCCCAGGCCCTTCAGGAGCACGAGCCGGAGCGTGCCGTCCGACACCTTCTTGTCGTGGGACATGAGCTCCAGGTAGCGATCGGCACCGAGCGCCGGCCCAAGCACCGGCAGCCCGGCGCGCTCGTGAATGAGCCGGATGCGGGCCACATCGGCGTCGCCGAGCCAGCCCATTCGCCGGGAAAGATCGGCGGCCATGATGGTGCCGGCGGCCACGGCCTCGCCGTGCAGCCACTCGCCGTAGCCCATCCCCGTCTCGATGGCGTGGCCAAAGGTGTGACCGAGATTGAGGGTAGCCCGCTCACCCTGCTCGGTTTCATCAGCAGCAACCACTTCGGCCTTGTTGCGGCAGGAGCGCTCAACCGCCTCCGCAAGCGCTTCAGGGTCTCTTGCGAGGAGGCTGTCCAGGTGGGACTCGATCCATTCGAGGAAGGGCAGGTCACGGATCAGGCCGTATTTGATGACTTCCGCAAGCCCCGCCCTGAGCTCCCGATCAGGCAGGGTATTGAGCACGCGAGTATCAGCCAGCACCAGTCGGGGCTGATAAAAGGCACCAATCATGTTCTTGCCGAGGGGATGATTGATGGCGGTCTTCCCACCCACCGAAGAATCCACCTGGGACAGCAGCGTTGTCGGCACCTGGATGAAGGGCACGCCACGCTGATAGGTCGCGGCGGCAAATCCCACCATATCACCGACAACACCTCCGCCCAGGGCAATGAGAGTTGTGCTGCGGTCACAGCGCGCCGCCAGCAGCCCGTCGAAGATGAGGTTGAGGGTCGGCCAGTCCTTGTTGGCCTCGCCATCCGGCAGAACGATCTCGGTTACCTGCAGCCCCAGGGCATGCAGGTCTGCCACGAAGGGTGCAAGGTAGAGTGGCCCGACCACATCATTGGTGATCACCGCAACTCGCTTTGTTTTCAGGTAAGGCAGGAGGAGGGCTGGGTCGCCCACCAGCCCGGCACCGATACGGATCGGATAGCTGCGCTCGGCAAGCTCTACATTCAGTGTGCGCATAGGATCTGCAGTTCTTTCTCGATCATCCGGACCATGGCGTGGGGCGTTCCCCGCCCACCCTCGACGATGATGTGTGCGGCTTCGCGGTAAAGAGGATCACGGGCGACATAAAGCTGCTGGAGCCGCCCCCGCGGATCGGGAACCTGCAGCAACGGACGGCTGCGGTCGTGACGGGTGCGCTCCCACAGGATGTGCGGAGGCACGTTGAGGTAGATCACCACGCCGCGCCCCGAGAGCAATTCACGGTTGGTGGGGCTGATCACCGCCCCACCACCCGTGGCCAGCACCAGGCCAGCCTCTTGGGTGAGAGCATCGAGGGTACAGGTCTCGCGCTTGCGAAAGCCCTCCTCACCCTCGATCTCGAAAATTGTCGGGATCTTGACGCCAGTGCGCAGCTCGATCTCGTGATCACTGTCTACAAACCGAAGGCCGAGACGCTTGGCAAGCTCTCGGCCTACGGTTGTCTTGCCGGAACCGGGCATTCCGACAAGGACGATACATTTCGGATGATTCATGCCCCGCCCCATAGGACCGGGGCTCGGCTAGGAATCCCCGGAACAGTCATCAGTTGATCGTAAGTTCGGCGCTGCTCGCATCCCCGCTCGGAGAAGTCACGGTGATACCGATCTTGCCGGCCATGTCCGTTGCGCACTTGGAACCTTCGATCAGCACAGTATGGAACGTTCCACCCGGAGCGTTGGTATTGGACACAGTGTCAGACCCCGGCGGGAAGGAAACGGTTGCCTTCACCGTATCACCCGTATCGTTCTTGTAAGTGACACTGGAGGTCGCCGTGAGGGCGGCACCGGCAGGCAACGGGTTATTGTTGATATCAGACATCCTGAACGTGAAGGAGGCCGAACAAACCGGAGCCACCGGCGGCACTGCCGTCGGGTTGGCCTTAGGGGTTATGGTGAAGGTCGACGGGGTCACGGTACCGATCACATGGCTGGACAGGACCAGCACGATGTTCCGACGCACGTGAGCATTACCCCAGACGCCATCGCAGGTGCCCGCCTTGTAGGGCGCATTGGCATATCGTCCGTCGGACGGATAAGCCGGGCACGCGGAGGTGTTCAGCGCGCTGAACTGGATCTCCCGCTCACCTGAAGCCCAAACCCTGTCCTCCGTGTTATCAACGAAAGCGTCGCCCAAATCACGGAACACCTCGCCTGCATCGTAGATGTTGTTCTGATTCAGATCGTCAAAGCTTTCCTCGCCCTGAGCATAAGCAAGAATCGTCACCCGACCGGCCTTGACCGCAAAGTTGGAGGGTTCGCTGTCCACCCGCGGACGGAGTTCGCCACTAGTAACGGTGACGCTGCAGGAACCGGCTGCTGTTACACAGGACGGCTGAATGCCTGCGCCTTCACTGATGAAATTGATCACCGTGCCATCGGCCACCGGATTACCCAACCGGTCGAACGCATACACATTGGCTCTTGTCGTCGTGCCGTCCCGGCTCCAGCCTTCAATGTTGAAGGTTCCGATCGACAGGGAGAAACGATCCTGAGTCGGACGCCCCGTGGAGATCGTGAGATTGGTGGATTGGGTCACGATGGTCGGATCGTCCACCAGAGTGGCCGTGACCCAGACGGGGGTCGGCACAGAACCGGCAGACACCGTCACACTGACCAGACCGGAACCATCCGAGGTTGCCTGCACCGGACCGGACGCCTGATTGTTGAGCTTGATACCGCCCACACGGGTGGAAAGGTCAAAGCTGACCGCCTTGGATGCGACCGGATTGTTGGTGCTATCCACCACCTTGAAGGTTACGACAGAGCTGGAAGACAGCCCGGCTCCCCCAGTACCTGCGAGCGCCATCGACGAAGGACTGGCCGAAACGTAGCCGATATTCGAAGCCCTCGGCGCAGCAACCGCGATCGTGGTCTGGGCGGATGTGCCCTGCAGGGAGGCCGTGATGATGTCCGAACCGGCACAACCCTTGTCGGTATAGGTGGCAGTCGCAACACCATTGATGGTTGCAACACTCTTGGTGATGCTGGCCTTACCGTTACTGTCACAGCCCGACGAGAAATTGACGGTGAGCGGCGTCGTCGTCAGCACACCGTTAAAGAACACCTGAACAGACACCGAAGTGCTCCCATAGGCACTCAGGGAGTTGGAATTCGCCGTCAGATTCGACAAAGTCACCGCCCCTGGGCTGACAGCATAGGCGATCTTCTGAGTGACCGAAGCACCATCCACATCCACCGTGGCGGTGACTTGAGCTGCACCGCTGGAGGCGAGATCCGCAGCCAGCAGATTGATCGTGGCAAGCCCATTTGCATCAGTCAGGCGGGTACCAGAGGTCGGATCAAAAACCGCCAGAGAACTATCTGTCGTGAAGGTGACCACCCGATTCGCAAGCGGCAACCCCGTGGGTGACACAAGCACGGCACGAACCGTCAGCGGCTTCCCGGAGGTGAGATTATTGGTGGCGGTTCCTGTCCCTGCGTCCACCAAGGTCAAGGTGACCTTCGGTGTCTGGGTGGTGCTGCCATTGTCGGTTCCTGTGCCGCTACAGGTCAAAAATCCACCCGGGCAGCTGGTGGAACCACTACCGCCGCCACCTCCGCCACCACAACTGACCAGTGCCAGAGCAATCAGTGACGGGGCGATGAGTCGGACATGGGAGCGGGCAGCCCCTGAAAAAAATTCACGCATTGAAAAATCCATTCTGGCCAGTGGTCAGCGCAAACCCAGCTGATCGTTGATGATGCGGGGCGTAATGAAAATGAGCAACTCGGTCTTGTTGTCGGTCCGCTCGTTACTGCGGAACAGGTAACCCAGGACAGGAAGATCGCCGAGAAGCGGAATTTTAACCGTATTGTTAGATACGTCCTGCGTGTAGATGCCGCCAATCACAATGGTGCCACCATTTTCCACTACGACTTCGGTCTTCACGTGCTTGGTATCAATCGGCACATTGCCGTTGGCCACCGGACGATCGTAACGCGGCTGATCCTTATTGACCTCGATGCTCATCATTACCTTGCCGTCCGGCGTGATCTGCGGCTTGACCTTGAGCGCCAGGTTGGCCTTCTTGAACGACACAGTCGGCGCCGTCGTTCCACCACCCTGGGTCTGGAAGGGCACTTCAGTACCCTGCTCAATGAGTGCCTCAACCTTGTCTGCAGTCATGACCCGGGGCCTGGAAACCACCTTGCCCCGGCCATCAGCCTCCAGTGCAGACACTTCCATATCGATGAACCGGGTAGCCGCGCTGTTCCACAAGGCAAGGGAGAAGGCACCGGCCTGCTTGCCATTGATGGTGGAAGCCGGCAGATTGACTGCCAAGGAATCGGTGAAATTGGGCACCGTGGAGATCTGCCCCGCCTGGTAACCCGTTGAAGTCAGGGAACCGGAACCAAAAGTGTTCCGGTACACGGAAACGCCACCATCGGTCTTGCCGAGCAACCCGCCGGTCTTGGCACCAAAACCGAGGCGTACACCAAGGTTCCGGGTGAAGGTGTCCGTGGCTTCGACAATCTGGGCTTCGATCAGAACCTGGCGGACCTCTACGTCGATTTCAGCGATCAGGCGACGCAACTCCTCCAGTCGCGATGCCACATCATTGACAAAGATCTTGTTGCTGCGCTCATCAGGCACCACACTGCCGCGCTTCGAGAGCACGCTTTGATCCTTGCTCTTGAGGAACTCAGCGACATTTTTGGCCTTGTGATAGTTGATCTGGAAGCTCTCCGTCCGCAAGGGCTCCAGATCACCAATCTGCGCCTTGGATTCAAGATCAAGCTTCTCACGGGCCGCAAGTTCGTCCCGCGGCGCAATCCAGATCACGTTGCCATTCTTGCGCAGATCAAGACCCCGGGCCTGCAGGATAATGTCCAGGGCTTGGTCCCACGGAACATCCTTGAGGCGCAGGGTAAGGTTTCCCTGGACCGAATCGCTGGTGATGATGTTGAAGTTCGTAAAGTCGGCAATCACCTGGAGAACCGAGCGTACGTCGATATTCTGGAAATTCAGGGAGAGCTTCTCTCCACCGAAACGTGCCTTGCCTGCCCCCTGGGTCAGCTTGTTAGGGTCTTCCTTGACAGGCTTCACCTCAAGCACGAATTGATTGTCGCTTTGATACGCGTTGTGCTCCCACAACCCCCGAGGCGTCACTGTCATCCGTACATTGCCCCCCTGAGCCTGGGTCAGCACAGAGGACACGGGCGTCCCAAAGTCCACGACATCAAGCTTGCGACGCAGTTGCTCGGGAACATCTGTCTTCAGGAAATCAACGATCAGGCTGGAGCCCTGCTGGCGAATGTCGATGCCCGCATTGGGATCGGACAGATCGACCACCAGGCGCCCCTCCCCGTCCTTCCCGCGCCGGAAATTGACATCACGAATGGCATGCTTTTCGTTTTCCCCGACCACTGCCGGCGCAAACTGGGTGGACTGGGGCGCGGCCCCCGAGGCCTCCTTGAAAGATCCGGCGGCCAGGGTGATGTAGATCTCTCGATCTTCAATCCGTGTCTCGTAGGGATAAACCCGGGAGAGGTTCAGCACCAGCCGGGTACGATCCCCAACCTGTACGATATTCACACTGCGCAGATCGCCGGTATTGAGAACCTGACTGTTCCTGCCCAGGCCATTGGCGGTATCCGGAAAGTCGAAAGCAATCCGTGCAGGACTTGCAACGCTGAAACTACCCGGCGCCACCGCCAGCGGCTGTGCCATAGTCAGCTTGAGGATGATGCTCCCCCCTTGCTCGGCGGCAACAATCTTCTCGATCCGATTCCCCGCCGGCACAGCAGCCTGAGTGGTCTGGGCGAACACAGGCGCCACTGGGGCCATGCATCCCAGCACTGCCACGACAGCCAATGCGCCAAACCTGAAGCTACAACGTCCCATTTTCATTTCTTCGCCTCCTGAGGCGCCTGCTCCTGCAGTTGCAGCGTGCTGATACGCTCGGTCCATTCGCCGCCGGCATCCTCGACGAGCTCTTTTAATGTGATTTCCGACTCGGAGATGGCCGTGATTTGGCCGTAGTTCTGTCCGAGATAGTTTCCGACCTTGACCTGGTGCAAGGTCTTGTCCGCCGCCACAATGGCGTGGGACTGGCCCCGCTTGATCAAGACCCCCACCATCTTCAAGGATTCGAGAGGGAAGGACTCCAGCGGCTCCTTGCGGCGGTTGGCATCGGGCATGAACATCCCTGACTTCTTGTCCGGCTCGAGTTTCGCCGCACGGAAGGGGTCAATCTTTGCCGCTCCCTCGTAAACCACCGGCACTGCCTGCTGGATCGGAGGCAGGGGCTTGAGATTGGGTTTGAGGTCTTTCGAAGACTCGGTCATCCAGTGCCGAAGGTCGTCCTGCTGATCCGAACAGCCCGGCAGGACGAGGAAAGCCGCCAGCGGCAGCATCAAAGTCAGTCGCATGATCCTCACTTGGCCGCCTTTTCCTTGGCTTTTTCCCTGCGCAGCCGGGCAACTTCCTCGTCGTCCAGATAGCGGTAGGTGACGGCAGTGGCGTCGAACTTCAGGTTGCCCTCCTTCATGGCCTCGATCGCAATGTCGTTGAGGGTCACGATACGAGGCATCTGGGCCACGTCACTGACAAATTCGCCGAGATCGTGATAGTTGCCGGTGACACGCACGGCAATCGGCAATTCGGCATAGAAATCCTTAGAGCCTTCGGAGCCCGGCTTGAACAACTCGAACTGAAGGCCACGCCCCAACCCGGCCTGGTTGATGTCGGCAAGAAGGGATTCGATTTCGGAACGGTTGGGCAGTTGCTTGAGCAGAGCGCCAAACTGCCGGTCAATCTCGCTGAGCTGCCTGCGGTACTCCGCCAGATTGACCGCCTGCCGCTTCTTGCCCAGCCAGTCCTCCTTGAGGGTCAGCTCCTCCCGCTCGCGGTTATCCAATGTAGCAAACTGATCGCTCCAATCGAACCACCACCCACCCACAACAATGGCAGCAAACAAGGCCACCAGCGTCACCACCCGCGGCAACAGGGGCCATTGCCCGGGATCATTCGGATCAAGCCCCCTGAATTCCCGCTGCAGGGTCTGCAGATCGAGATTGCGCAGGCTCTCCAGCCAATCTTTGAGGCCCATTATGGTTTTCCCTTCGGGGCCGCGGCCGACGCACCCTTTTCCTTGGCCAGATCGGTATCTGCAGCCTTGGCACGTTCAATATCAACGTTGAGGCTGAATTCACTCACACGACGGGTATTCAGCACAGCAGCCTTGACCTCGACGAGATCGGCGCGTTCTAGATAGGGTGACGCCTCGAGATTGCGCATCAAATTGGAGACTCTCGCATTGGACTGGGCATAACCAACCAGATTGATCTTCGAACCCGTCTGCTTCAGTGACTTGAGATAGACACCTTCAGGCATCTGCCGGGCGAGCTCGTTGAATATCTGCACGGTCTCGGTCCGGTTGGTCTGCAGAGACTCAATGACCTGCTTGCGCGACAGTAGCGCCTCGGCCTGCTCGCGCAAGCCCTTGATCTCGGCGATCTCCTTATCGAGGACGGCAATCTCCTGCTTGAGAAAGGCGTTCTTGGCCTCCTGCCCTTCGACATAGCCGGCGATGATGGAATGGCCGACAAACCAGACGGCCAGACCCGCCACTGCCGTCAACGCTGCCAGCAGGACAAACTGCTGGCGCCGGGCCTTGCGCTTTTCCTCCCGGTGGGGAAGCAGGTTGATGCGGATCACGAATCAAACCTCCGCAGGGCAAGGCCGCAGGCCACAAGCAGCGCCGGAGCATCCGCCGACAGGTTCTTGGGGCGGACCTTGGGGCTCAGGCTCATTCCCGCAAAAGGATTGGCAATATGAGTATCGACCTGGGTACGACCGGCAACCGTTTCAGCAAGCCCCGGGATCACTGCACAGCCCCCGGCCAGGACGATGTGATCCACCTGGTTGAACTGGGTCGAAGTAAAGAAGAACTGCAAGGCACGCGACACCTCCAGTGCCAGAGCATCCATGAACGGCCTCAGCAGATCCGCCTCATAACTTTCCGGGAGAGCCCCTGTACGCTTACTGCCCTCGGCTTCCTCAAGCGACATGCCGAAGTGCCGCATGATGTCCTGGGTCAGAAGAAAACCGCCAAAGGCCTGCTCCCGGGCATAGACCTGCACGCCATTCCGCAGGACCGACACATTCATGACATTGGCACCAGCATCGACAAGAGCAATGATCTTATCGTGCCCCGCATCGGGGAGATCCGCCTGAACGAGATCGAAAGCGGAAAGCGCCGCGTAGGACTCGACATCCATCACGAGCGCCTTCAGACCCGCCGCCTCTGCCGCGGCAACCCGATCTTCCACCTTCTCCTTGCGCGACGCTGCTATCAGCACTTCATCCTCATCGGCACCCGACGCGGCCGGCCCGACAACTTGAAAGTCGAGATTGACCTCATCGAGAGCAAAGGGAATGTACTGGTTGGCCTCCGACTCGACCTGAACTTCAAGCTCCTGGTCACGCAGACCTGCCGGCAAAATGATCTTCTTGGTGATGACCGCCGATGCAGGCAGTGCCAAGGCAACGAACTTGGTGTTGGTGCCGAGCCTGCGCCACCCCCGCCGAATCGCCTCGGACACCGCCTCGAGATTAGCGATATTGCCATCGGAGACCGCATCTCTGGGCAGAGCCTCGATCGCGTAGCGCTCTACCCGGAACCCTCCCCCGGAAGCGGCGGCCAACTCGACCATCTTGACCGATGACGACGAAATGTCGACACCGATCAGGGGGCGCGCCCCAGGGCTGAGAAAGGATAGGTCGATCACAAAAAGTCCTGAAAATTCTTCACGTTAGGCGCAATTACAACAATCTACTTCAAATCCTAACAACAACCATGACATGTGTAAAGCAAGTGCCGGTAAAACACCGATTCATGCAACGGGCGTCAAAACGCCCCGCCTCGTATAATGCAGGACTTTAATCTGCCTCCCGCCCCTGACATGCGCTGGGTACTCTACCCCTTCGTTGCCCTCCTCGGCCTGATCGCCATCGGCATGGCAATCCTTGCCCTCGCCGTGGCCTTCGCCTGGCCGACCCTACCCTCGCTGGAAGCCCTTACCGACTACCACCCCAAGATCCCACTACGGGTCTACACCGCGGACGGTGAGTTGATCGGTGAGTACGGCGAAGAACGTCGTGCTTTCATTCGCATCCAGGATGTACCCCCCGTACTCAAGCATGCCATCCTGGCCGCAGAAGACGACCGCTTCTACCAACACCCCGGCGTGGATTTCGCGGGCATCCTGCGCGCCGCTGGCGCCAACCTGGCCACCGGCAGCAAGCGCCAGGGTTCGTCGACCATCACGATGCAGGTGGCGCGCAACTTCTTCCTGACCCGGGAGAAGACCTACTCTCGCAAGCTGTACGAAGTTCTCCTCGCCTTCAAGATTGAGCAGAACCTCACCAAAGACCAGATCCTTGAGGTTTACATCAACCAGATCTTTCTCGGGCGGCGGGCTTATGGCTTCGCCGTGGCCTCGCACACCTATTTCGGCAAATCCATCCGCGATCTGAACGTACCCGAGGCGGCAATGCTCGCCGGATTGCCGAAGGCACCCTCCGCCTACAACCCGGTCGTCAATCCGAAGCGGGCCGCACAGCGCCAGCAGTATGTGCTGCGCCGGATGGCCGAACTGGGCTTCATCAGCGACGCCGAACACCGACAAGCCTTAGACACACCCCTCAAGGTGGTCAGCAGTGCAGCCGACCTGGGCGGCAGTGCCGACTACATTGCCGAAATGGCCAGGCAGATCGCCTATGAACAGTACCGGGACGAGACTTATACAAAAGGCATAAAAGTCATCACTACCGTTCTCAAGGCCGAGCAGGAGGCCGCATACAAGGCGCTCCGCCGCGGCATCCTCGACTACGACCGACGCCACGGCTACCGCGGCGCAGAGAGTTACGCCGACCCGGGCCGCCTGAATACCCAGCACACCGAATCCATGGACGAGATCCTTTCCGAGATCCCCGACTACGACGACATGCTGGCTGCCATCGTCACCCAGGCGGGAGGCGGATCGGTCACAGTTTACCGTTACGGGGAATCCATCCGGATCAGTGGCGACGGCCTGCGCTTTGCTTCCAGCATGCTCGGCGACAAGGCCCCGCCCAACAAGCGCATCCGTCCCGGCGCGATCATCCGCATCACCCGCGGCGAGAACCGCTGGGAGATCACCCAGCTACCCGAGGTCGAAGGCGCCCTGGTAGCCGCCGATCCCCAGACCGGCGCCGTGCGCGCCCTGGCAGGCGGTTTCGACTTCAACCGCAATAAATTCAACCACGCCACACAGGCCTGGCGGCAGCCCGGCTCAAGCTTCAAGCCCTTCATCTACTCGGCGGCCTTCGAAAAAGGCTACGGACCGAACAGTGTGGTGGACGACTCCCCCCTATCCTTCCCGGCCGGGGAGACTGGCAGCCAGTCCTGGGAGCCGAAAAACTACGACGGCCGCTACGACGGCCCGATTTCGCTCCGCTCAGCCCTGGCGCGCTCAAAAAACATGGTGTCGATCCGCCTGCTCAAGTCCATCGGCCCCCGCTACGCCCAAGACTACATCTCCAAGTTCGGCTTTGATCCGGAACGCCATCCGCCCTATCTGACCATGGCCCTCGGCGCCGGCTCGGTAACCCCCTGGCAGATGCTGCGCGGCTACTCCGTGTTCGCCAACGGCGGCTACCGGGTTGAGCCATTCTTGGTGAAGGAAATTCGCGACGAAGCCGGCAACGTTCTCGCCCGCGTAGACCCCCCGATCGCCGGTGAAACCGCCGAACGGGTCATCGACGAACGCAACGCCTATCTCATGGATTCAATCATGAAGGACGTTGTACGCCGGGGCACGGCAACGAAGGCCATGGTGCTCAAGCGGGGCGACCTGGCTGGCAAGACGGGCACCACCAACGAATACGTGGACGCCTGGTTCTGCGGCTATCAACCCACCGTCGCCGCCGTCGCCTGGATTGGTTTTGACCAACCACGCAAGCTCGGCAACGGGGAAACCGGGGGTGCCGCAGCCCTGCCCATGTGGATCAACTACATGCGCAAGGCCCTGGACAACGTACCCGAAAGCTATCCGAAGGCACCGAAGGGTCTGATCCGCATCCAGCCGGCCGGCAGCCCAAATGAGGAAATGATCTACCAGGAGAACCTGCCCGCAGCGCCCCCCGAAGCACCGCCTGAGCCTTCTGGCACCCCCACGGAGGAAGCGCCTGCAAGCCCCGGGGTCGGGACTAACTGATCAGAAGGGAGGATGTCAGCCCGCCAGGCTGATCGCCTCCCCAGCCTGCTCCGACATGCAGCGGGACAGCACGGCATAGAAATCGGCGCCGTCGCGAGTCCCAACCCAACGCCCCTCGACGGGACGGAAATGAAAGCCCCCGGACTTGGCCGCCAGCCAGATCTCCCGAGCGGCCGAGTGGCGATTCACAATGATCTTGCTGCCATTCTCGAACTCGATCTCGACGATTCCCCCCGGCTTGACCTCATAGTCGATATCCGCGGCACACGCATCGAGAAGATGCTCCAGGCGGTCCAACTCCGCTTCCGCCAGGGCATTGAAGTCTGCTTCATCCATCGTCTGATCCCTTGTTCTGTTAACATTCCCGTTTTTGCGCGGAACCCATGCGAACCTTCGCCATCGCCATCGCCGCCGCGGCCTGCGGCGCACTCCTGCTGAGCGCCTGCGGCATCAAGGGCCCGCTGCACTACCCGCAGATCCCCAAGCCTGCAGCCAAGGCCGCCACACCTGCCGACACCACGCCTGCGCCCAGCCGGGTGCCTGACATGGATCATAACAAACCCGTCTCCCAGGACCCCGCCCAATGACGACCGCCCTGCCCGTGCCGACGCTCACTGCCGGCCCCGCCGGCCTGACCCTCGAAGGGGTCGCCCTTGCCGACATCGCCGAGCGCTTCGGCACGCCCACCTACGTTTACTCCCGCGCCGCCCTCACCGCCGCCTACGAGGCCTATCAGCAGGCCCTCGGCCAGCGCAAGGCGCTGGTGTGCTACGCCGTCAAGGCCAACTCCAGCCTCGGCATCCTGTCGGTGTTCGCCCGCCTAGGCGCCGGCTTCGACATCGTCTCGGGAGGCGAGCTGGCGCGGGTGTTGGCGGCCGGTGGCGACGCCGGCAAGGTGATCTTTTCCGGCGTCGGCAAGACCCGCGACGAGATGCGCTACGCCCTCGAATCCGGCATCGGCTGTTTCAACGTCGAATCCGCCGCCGAGCTCGACCGGCTCAACGAAGTGGCCACCAGCATGGGCAAGCGTGCGCCGATTGCCTTCCGCGTAAACCCGGACGTCAATCCCAACACCCATCCCTACATCTCCACCGGCCTGCGCAGCAACAAGTTCGGTGTGGCCTTCACCGAAGCGCTGGATCTCTATCGCAAGGCTGCAGTCCTGCCCAACATAGAGATCAGCGGCATCGACTGCCACATCGGCTCCCAGCTCCTCGACCCGGCCCCCATGGCCGAAGCCACCGACAAGATCCTCGGCCTGGTGGACCAGCTGGCCAGCGAAGGCATCAAGCTCGATCACATCGACCTGGGCGGCGGCCTGGGCATCCGCTATCGCGACGAAGAACCGCCCACCCCCACCGAATACCTCAAGCCCCTGCTGGAACGCTTTGCCGGCCGCGATGAAGCCCTGTGCTTCGAACCGGGCCGCTCCCTGGTGGGCAACGCCGGCCTGCTGCTGACCCGCATCGAATATCTCAAGCCCGGCGCAGAGAAGAACTTCGCCATCATCGACGCGGCCATGAACGACCTGGCCCGACCGGCGCTTTACGACGCCTACCACGAGATCGTCGCCGTCGCCCCGCGAAGCCTGCCCGCCACCCGCTACGAGGTGGTCGGCCCGATCTGCGAGAGCGGAGACTTCCTGGGCCACGACCGGGACCTGGCAGTGGACACCGGCGACCTACTGGCAATCCTCTCTGCCGGCGCCTATGGCATGACCATGAGCTCCAACTACAACACCCGCCCCCGGGCCGCCGAGGTGCTGGTGGACGGAGACACGGTCCATGTCATCCGCGAGCGGGAAACCCTCGAACATCTGCTCAAAGGCGAGCGCCCACTTCCCTGACCCCGCCCAACCCCCAGCCCGATGGCCACGATCATGCGTTTCGCTTCCCGCGTCACCCTGCTCCTCGCCCTCGGGCTCGCCGGCTGCGGCAACAAACCCGAAGCAATCCCGGACAAACCTTCCGGCCCGCCCCCCACGCTGGTCACCACCACCACCTCACGCAGCCTGGCCCTCGACATCACCGAGGACACCTTGGGTACGCTGGAAGCCTTGATTGATCCCAGCATCGGCGCCGAGGTGGCGGCTCGGGTCACCCGGGTTCTGGCCCATAGCGGCGACAAGGTCCGGCGTGGCCAACTGCTCGCCGAACTGGACGCAACCGATTTCACCACCCAGGCCCGGGTCGATGGCGCCGAGATTGCCCGGCTGGAAGCCCTGGCGGCCCAGGCCGAGCGCTTTGCCGAGCGTCAGCAGGGCCTGGTCGCCAAGGGCTTCATCTCGCGCAACGGCGCTGAAGACAGCCTGGCCCAGCGGGATGCCCTGCGCGCCCAACTGGCCACCGCACGGGCACGGGAGAGTGGCAGCCGCAACGATCTCGGGCGCACCCGGGTCGTGGCGCCGGTGGATGGCATAATCGAAACCCAGATCGTCTCCCCCGGCGACTATGTGAAGGTGGGCGACCCGCTCTTCCGCCTGATCTCCAACCGCATTCTGCGCGCCCACCTGCCCTACCCGGAGTCTGCGGCAGGGCGCATCCGCGCCGGCCAGGCTGTGCGTCTGAGCCTGCCCCATCTACCCGGGAAGGTGATCGAGGGCACGGTGGAGGACGTCAAGCCCACCATCAACGACAGCAGCCGGGCTCTGGACGTCCTCGTTCGGCTCCGCAACGACGGCAGCCTACTGTCGGGAGGCACCGTCAATGCATCGATCATCACGGGACACAAGGCCGCGGCGGTGATGGTCCCTGAACAGAGTGTGGTGTTGCGACCGGCCGGCAAGGTGGTTTATGTGATCGCCAATGGCAAGGCCGTCCAGCGGGTGGTTGAAGTCGGGGCCAAACGCGATGGCCGGGTGGAGATCGTCAAGGGCCTGGCCGATGGCGAAACAGTGGCCGAGGATGGCGCGGGTTTTCTGAGTGACGGCGCCAGCGTCAATATCAAGGCCCCGCCCAGCCTCAAGCCATGACCCTGCCCGAGCTGTCCATCAAACGCCATGTGCTGGCGTGGATGATGAGCGCCGTACTGGTGCTGGTCGGCGTGATCGGCTACCAGCGGATCGGCATGGACCGCTTTCCGTATATTGAATTTCCGGTCATCTCCATCACCACCGCGCTGAAGGGTGCCAACCCGGACATTGTCGACTCAAGCATCACCAACGTGATCGAATCGGCAGTCAACAGCGTGCCGGGCATCGAGCACGTGCAGTCCACCTCGTCTCCCGGCGTCTCGGTGGTCAACATCACCTTCGCCCTCGAAAAGAAAGTGGACGTCGCCTTCAACGAGGTCCAGTCCAAAGTCAATCAGGTGCTGCGCCGCCTGCCCAAGGACGCGGACCCACCGGTCATCGCCAAGGTCGAGACCAACGCCCAGCCCATCATGTGGCTGGCCCTGCAGGGCGACCGCACCCAGCAGCAGCTCAACCAGTACGCCCTCAACGTGCTCAAGAAACGCCTGGAGACCATCGATGGCGTGGGTGAGGTGCGCCTCGGCGGGCGCCGTGACCGCACCATCCGGGTGAACCTGCTGCCGGAGCGCATGGCCGCCCATACCATCACCGCCCAGGACATCAGCGACGCCTTTGCCCGGGAGCACGTGCAGCTCGCCGGTGGCTTCGTGGTCGGCCAGAAAACCGAAAGCCTGCTCAAGCTTGACCTGGAGTTCCACCAGGTCGATGAACTGCGGGGCCTCATAGTCACCTGGCGCAACAAGGCACCGATCCGCTTGGGCGACGTGGCCGAGATCGAGGACGGCCTCACCGACAACCGCCAGCTGGCCCGCTTCAACGGCAAGACCACGGTAGGCCTGGGCATGGTGAAGATCGCCAACGCCAACACCGTGGCCATCACCGAACGCATCCTGGAACGTGTGGAACAGGAGCTGCGCCCGGCCCTGCCGCCGGGCATGAGCCTGTCGGTGGTCTCCAACGATGCGGTCTTCATCCTCGAGATCGTGGACTCCCTGAAGGAGCACCTGATCGAGGGCACCCTGCTGGCCTCCCTGGTGGTGTGGTTCTTCCTGCGCTCCGTGCGCTCCACCCTGATCATCGCCCTGGCCATCCCGGTTTCCCTGATGGGTGCCATCGCGGTGATCTATTTTGCTGGCTTCACCCTCAACTCCCTCACCATGCTGGCTCTGCTGCTGCTCATCGGAGTGGTGGTGGACGACGCCATCGTGGTGCTGGAGAACATCTTCCGGCACCGGGAAGAGCTGGATCCGGACCCGGTATCCGCCGCCATCAACGGCAGCAACGAAGTGGTCTTTGCGGTCATGGCGGCCACCCTTTCGTTGGTGTGCATCTTTGCGCCGGTGGCCTTCATCTCCGGGATCATCGGCCAGTTCTTCCGCAGTTTTGCCCTGGTGGTCACCTTCGGCGTGCTGGTTTCGCTGTTCGTATCCCTCACCCTGACGCCCATGCTGTGCGCCCGCTACCTGCGGGTCGAGAAGCAGCACGGCCCCATCTACCGGGCTTTTGATCGCCTGTTCGCCGGCCTGGACGCCATCTACGTGCGCCTGCTGGAAGGCGCCCTCAGCCATCGCCTATGGGTGCTGCTGACCACCCTGGCCGTGGTCGGCTCCAGTGCCTTCTTCTTCACTCAAGTAGGCAAGGCCTTCACCCCGGAGCAGGACGAGGGACGCTTTCTGGTGTCCCTGCGCACGCCCCTGGGATCGAGCATCGACTACACCGACAGCAAGCTGCGCGAGGTGGAGGCCATCCTCGACCAACACCCGGAGATCCGCTCCGAGTTCGCCCTGATCGGCCTCGGCACCGCCGGGCAGGTGAATCAGGGAACGGTGGTGGTGCGCATGGTTCCGCGAGAGGAACGCAGCGTGAAACAGCAGGACGTGATCCCGCTGCTGCGCAAGGAATTCAGTCAGATTGCCGGCGCCCGGGTCTTTGCCGCACCCTATCCGATGGTCCAGGGGCAGCGTGGCGAGCCGCTGCAGTTCGTGCTGACCGGCGAGAACCTGCAGGAGCTCGGTCGCCATGCGGTGGCCCTGCAACGCAAGCTGGCCACCATCCCCGGCATCGGCCGCATGGACACTGACCTGCAGCTCGATCTCCCCCAGCTGGCCTTCGCCCCCGACCGCCTGCGCATCGCCGATGCCGGCCTGAGCACCCAGGACGTGGCCCTGGCCATCAACATGCTCACCGGCGGGGTGGACATCGCCAAGTACAGCGACGAGCCCGGTGACGGCCAGCGCTACGACATCCGGGTGAAGGCCCGGGAGGGCAGCTTCACCCAACCTTCGGATCTGTCGAAGATCTTCCTGCGCAACAAGTCGGGCCAGCTGGTGCGCCTCGACAGCGTGGCCAGCTTCCGGGAAACCCTGGGGCCGGCCGTCGTGGGGCGATTCGACCTGCAATACGCCGCCACATTCTATGCATCTCCAACCCTACCCCTGGGCGAGGCGGTCGAATTGGTCAAACGCAGCGCGGCAGAGCTGCTGCCCCCGGGCTACCAGATAAAGCTGATCGGCCAGGCCGAGGAGTTCGGCAAGACCCAGAAATACATGAGTTTCACCTTTGCCCTGGCCCTCACCCTGCTTTACATGGTGCTGGCCAGCCAGTTCAACAGCTTCGTGCAGCCCTTCATCGTCATGCTGGCCCAGCCTCTGGCCATCGTCGGGGGCGTGGCAGCCCTGTGGGCCACAGGCCACACCCTGAACATCTATTCCATGATCGGTCTGGTGCTGCTGATCGGCCTGGTGGCCAAGAATTCGATCCTGCTGGTGGACCTCACCAACCAGCGTCGGAGTGAAGGTCTGCCCGTGGACGCGGCCCTGCGCAATGCCTGTCCGATCCGCATGCGTCCAGTGCTGATGACCTCGGCAACGGTGATCCTGGCCTTGGCCCCGGCCGCGCTGGGTTTTGGCGCCGGCAACGAGACCAATCAGCCTCTGGCGATTGCCGTGATCGGCGGCATGATCAGCTCGACCCTGCTCACCCTGGTGGTGGTGCCGGCGGTGTATTCACTGGTGGAAGGCTGGCGTGAGCGGCGCCACAAGGCTACCGAGCCGACGTTCGGCTGAGCGGAATCAGGGCGTGGCTTCCGGCGCCCCGGGCACGACACTGACAGACGCCTTCCCGGCCGGCGTATCCAGCCAGCGCAGCAGGATGCGATAGGTATCCAGATCAAAGACCCGCGGCGGTGCTGCGGCGATGAGCGCGGCCAGAGCGGCTTCATCCTCCACCGACCCCAGCACGCACCAGCCGTCCAGCAGATGAAAGGCCAGGCGGCCGGACTCCGGATGCGCCTCGCGAACAATCACCGGCCCTGCCCAGGGCCAGCGCTTCAGGCGCAGGCTTTCCAGCACCTTGAGCAGGCGCTGGTCGTGTTCCGCCGGGCTTTCCTTGCCGGCGCACACACCGGCACAGCGTTTTGCCGAGTGGGCCAGGCAGGGGCCGTCATTCCAGGGCTCCGTACCCAGGCGCCTGGGGCACAGACGGTAGAGGCTGGCGAATTCCCGCAACGCACTGTCTGCCTCTTTCTTGCTGCGAAACGCACCGTAAAGCGCGACCCCCGCCTGGGGGTCAAGCCCGTTCAGGCTCTCTCGCTGCAAGACCGGGCCACGCTTCCGGGCTGCATCGTAGCGCAGTCCGAACACGCCCTCCGAATCCCGCTGTTGGCGATTCTCGGCAGGCTTCAGCTCACGGAGCAGGCGCGACTCAAGGAGCAGGGCACCCAGCTCCCCCGCAGTCACCCGCCAATCCACCCTACGCACATGCTGGGCGATCTTGGCTTCCTTGCTGCCCTTGTGGTCGGACGAGAAATGGCTCATCACCCGGGAACGCAGGCTGACCCCACGCCCCACATAGACCGGGAGATCATCCTCGCCGTAAAAAATATACACCCCCGGACCTTCGGGGATGCCTTCGAGCACGCCTTCAGGCAGCCCTGCCGGCCGGTTCGGCGCCTTCATGGCCTTGACGATGGCCATGTCGAGCACACTCCGCTCGAAGCTGGCAGTCACGATACCGGCAAACTGGTGCAAAGCCTCGGTATCGCCCATGGCCCGATGGCGGGCCGAACAGCTGAGGCCATGGCGTTCAATCAGCGCATCCAGCCCATGCTTGTGATGCTGCGGATACAGCGCCCGGGACAACTTGACGGTACACAGCACCGGCGCCTCGAAGCGCTCACCGATGCGCTGGAATTCGTTCTTGATGAAACCGTAGTCGAAACGGGCATTGTGAGCGACGAAAATGCAATCGGCGAACAACAGCCTTACCCGGGAAGCCAGTTCGGCAAAGGCCGGTGCGTTGGCCACCATTTCATCGGTAATGCCAACCAGGCTCTGGATATTGTCGGGAATGGGAATGCCTGGGTTCACCAGGCTGGACCAGCGCTCAACGAGATTACCGTCCTCAACCCGCAGGACGGCAATCTCGGTGATCCGGTCGACCACCGGATTGGCTCCGGTGGTTTCGACGTCAATGAAGGCGAGTCGTGGCGCGAACAATCCGCCGCTTAAGCTTCAGTCGAGTAAGGATAGGCCTTGGCCGGCACCTGGCCCTCGGCGTACTGCCGGGTGGTCTCTGCATCCTGGGGCTTGTCCCACCACAAAGCGCGGCCCTTCTTCTGCTCTTCGCGCTCTTCCGGATGCTTCTCCATCCATTCACGCATGAACTTGGTGTGCTCGGATTCGTAACCTGCCATGTTTGATCTCCCTTTTAGCGGCGTGGATTCTAGCAGTCTCAGGCGCTTTTCTGGTCGCCCTTGAGACGGTTGATGCGGACCACCTCGGGGATGTTGCGCACCCCGCGGATAACTTTGGCCAGATGCAGGCGGTGGGTGACCTGCAGGGTGATGTAGATGGTCGAGTAGGCCCCCTGCTCCCCGTCCGTACTCACGTTCTGAATATTGCAGTCCTGCTCGGAAATGGCGTTGGCAACCTTGGCCAGCACCCCGCGCACGTTCTGGGTAAGCAGCTTGAGCGTGACGTCGAACAGGCGGTCTGACGAGGCCTCCCATTCCACGTCGATCCAGCGATCCCGCTCGCTGCGTAGCTTGCGGGCCTGGGGGCAGTCGTGGAGGTGCACCTCAAGGCCCTGCCCCTTGCGGATGATGCCGACGATGGGATCACCCGGGATGGGCCGGCAGCACCGGGCCAGTTGCACCGCCACACCTTCGGTGCCGCGGATCAGGATGGCGCCGGCGGGCTTGGGTTTGACCACATCGGCACGGCCCGACTCCACATCCTGGATCTCCGCCAGACGGCGCGCCACAATGGCCGGCAAACGACGGCCAAGGCCGATGTCGGTCATCAACTCACGGCGGCTGGGCAGGGTGAACTCCTTCAAGAAGCGCTCCCAGGCAAACATGCTTACCTGGCCCAGGGTCAGGCCATGGGGGCGCAGGGCCTGGTTGAGCAGGCGCTCGCCCAGAGTGGAGGCTTCCTCCTGCTGGGCGTTTTTGAGGAAGTGACGGATCTGGGCGCGGGCCTTGCCGGTTCGCACATAGCTCAACCAGGCCGGGTTGGGGCTGGCGTGGGCGGCGGTGATGATCTCGATCTGGTCACCGTTATGCAGTTCGGTCCGCAGGGGCATCAACTCACCGTTGATGCGCCCGGCCACGCAGCGGTTGCCCACGTCGGTATGCACCGCATAGGCGAAATCCACCACTGTCGCTCCCCGCGGCAGGGCAAAGATCTTGCCCTTGGGGGTGAAGGCGTAAACCTCGCCGGGAAAGAGATCAACCTTGACGTGCTCCAGGAACTCGCTGGAATCACCCGAGGTGGACTGAAGCTCAAGCAGAGACTGCAACCAGCTATGGGTCTTGTGCTGGAGCTCGGTGAGTGTCTTTTCGTCTTCTTTGTACAACCAGTGGGAGGCCACTCCGCTCTCGGCGATGTGGTTCATCTGGTGGGTGCGGATCTGCACCTCCACCGGGGTGCCGAAAGGCCCGATGAGCGTGGTGTGGAGCGACTGGTAGCCATTGCCCTTGGGGATGGCGATGTAGTCCTTGAACTTGCCGGGCACCGGCTTGTAGAGGGCATGCAGCGCCCCGAGGGCCCGGTAACAGGTCTGGATATCGGGGACGATGACGCGAAAACCGTAGATGTCGAGCACTTGGGAAAAGCTCAGACGCTTCTCGACCATCTTTCGGTAGATGCTGTAGAGGTGCTTCTCGCGCCCCCGGACCTCGGCCTGGATGTCCCACTGGGGGAGGCGCTCCTCGATGGCGATGAGGATCTTGCCTACCACCTCACGCCGATTACCCCGGGCTGCAAGAATGGCCTTGGATAGCACACCGAAACGCAGCGGGTAGCGGTGCTTGAAAGCCAGTTCCTGAAGCTCGCGATACAGGCTGTTGAGACCCAGCCGGTTGGCGATGGGGGCATGGATCTCCTGGGTTTCGCGGGCGATGCGGCGGCGCTTGTCGGGGCGCATGTGATCGAGCGTCCGCATGTTGTGCAGACGGTCGGCCAGCTTGATGAGGATCACCCGCAGATCGCTGGCCATGGCCAGCAGCATCTTGCGGAAGTTTTCGGCCTGGGCTTCTTCCTGGGATTGAAACTCGATCTTGTCGAGCTTCGAGACGCCATCGACCAACTCTGCCGTGGTACGCCCGAAGCGCTCGGAGATCTCGGCCTTGGTGATATGGGTGTCCTCCATCACATCGTGAAGGAGCGCCGCACACAGGGCCTGGGCATCCAGATGCCAGCCGGCAAGAATCTCGGCTACGGCAACCGGGTGGGAAATGTAGGGTTCACCACTCTTGCGCACCTGCCCACGGTGGGCATCAGCAGAAAAATGGTATGCCGCTTCGATGCGGCCTACGTCCTCCGGGCGGAGGTAAACCGCAACCTGTGCCCTCAGCCGCCCGAAATCAAGGGGGAGGACACAGGAGGGAGGAGGCTGGAAAACGCCGCTACCACTGACGGGGACTGGGGCGGCGGATTCCATGACATCTCTCTCTCGGGACAGGCGTTCAAGCCTGACCGCGGTTGAGAACTTCGGCGCCGACCTTGCCGGCAGCGATTTCGCGCAGCGCGATCACGGTGGGCTTGTCCTTGTCGTGACGGTCCAGATCGACCTGGGGGGTAGCCCCGGCCGTCAGCTGACGGGCACGGTAGGTCGCCGCCAGCGTCAGCTGGAAGCGGTTGGGGATTCTTTTCAGACAGTCGTCGACGGTAACGCGGGCCATATCAATCCTGTTCCAGGTAATGGAAAAACTCCGACTTGCGTGCCTCCTGGTTGGCGTAGCGAAGCCGTGATGCTCGCACCACCGCAACCAGATCTTCGAGCGCGGCAGGCAAGTCTTCGTTGATTATAACGTAGTCGAACTCGGCCACATGGCGCATCTCGCCCCGGGCGCCAAGCACTCGGCGGGCGATGACCTCCTCCGTGTCAGTGCCACGGCCGCGCAGGCGGCGCTCCAGCTCTTCCACCGACGGGGGCAGGATAAACACGCCCACCGCCTTCGGGAAGACCTTGCGCACCTGCTGCGCCCCCTGCCAGTCGATCTCCAGCAGGATATCGTTGCCGGCAGCTATCTGCGCCTCCAGCCACGCGCGGGAAGTCCCGTAATAATTGCTGTGAACCTCGGCCCACTCAAGGAATTCACCCTTATCGCGCAGGGCGCGGAAGGTGGGCACATCGACAAAATGGTAATGCGTGCCATCCACTTCACCAACGCGCGGAGCACGGGTGGCGTAGGACACAGAGAGCTTCACCAAAGGATCGCGGGCCAGCAGACCGCTTACCAGGGTGGTCTTTCCGGCACCTGAAGGTGCCGTGACGATGAATAGAGTGCCGGGCATGAAGGCCTCTTCCTACTCGATGTTCTGTACTTGCTCGCGCATCTGCTCGATGGCCAGCTTGAGTTCGACGGCGATGGCGGTCATGTCCGCAGCCATGGCCTTGGAACCCAGGGTGTTGGCTTCGCGGTTCAGCTCCTGCATCAGGAAGTCCAGGCGCTTGCCGGCCGACCCACCGACTTTCAGGATGCGCTCCACCTCATCCAGATGGGTGGACAGGCGCGACAGCTCTTCTGCCACATCGACGCGCTGGGCAAAGAGGCCTACTTCAAGCCGGATACGGTCGTCGTCGAGGGTGGCCGCAGCATCCCGCAGTCGGCTGGCGAGCTTTTCCTGGTATTCGGCAACCAGCGCCGGAACCCGGGGCTGCACCGTAGCCACCAGCTGGCGCATGCGGGCAATACGGCCGCGGATCATATCGGCCAGCTTGTCACCTTCACGTCGCCGGGTGGCGATCAGCTCGTCCAGGGCAACGGCAATAGTCGCCGCGATCTCCGGTTGCATGGCTTCGAAGGTCACGCTGTCGTCGGCCAGGATGCCGGGCCAGCGCAACACCTCAACCACAGACAGGGGGGCCGCCTGGGGCAACTCGGCCTGGATGGCGGCCTGGGCAAGCTTCAGTTGGCCCAGTACCGTGCCGTTGATGGAAATGTCGCGGGCTGCGTTATCCTTCGACTGCAGGTTGAAACGGCATTCCACCTTTCCCCGCCGCAGTTTGGCGGTGATCGCCTCGCGCAACATGGGTTCAGCCTGGCGCAGGTCATCATTGATCCGGAAGGCAAGGTCGAGATAGCGGGAATTGACGCTCCGCAGTTCGAGATGCAATGCCACGCGGCCCAGGTCGCGAGTCTGGACGGCGTAACCCGTCATGCTGTGAATCATCATTTTTTCCCGAGATAGAGCGGCAATCCGCAGCTACACTAGCGAGCCAGATTGCCACCAAAAGACGAAGTGTAGCGCCCCGCCTGATGGCCACTCAACAGAACTGCGCCCTCCCGTCCGGATTTCAGCTCGACCACTACCGGGTCGAGCGGCAGCTTTCGCTGGGTGGTTTTTCCATTGTGTACCTGGCTTACGATCAGGACGGCACCCCTGTCGCCATCAAGGAATACCTGCCCAACTCCCTGGCCCTGCGGGCTGAAGGTGAAGTGACACCCCACGTCACGGAAGCCCACCAGGGCGCATTCCGCTACGGCATGAAGTGTTTTTTTGAAGAGGGCCGGGCCCTGGCCAAGCTGGTACACCCCAACGTGGTGCGGGTGCTCAACTTCTTTCGGGCCAACGGCACGGTGTACATGGTGATGCAGTTCGAGCGGGGTCGAACCCTTCACGACTACGCCTACAAAAACAAGAACAACGTCCGCGAGCGCTTCATCCGCGGCGTCTTCACGCGCATGCTAAACGGCCTGCGAGAGGTGCACGCCCACAAGCTGCTGCACCTGGACATCAAACCCTCCAACATCTACCTGCGCGCCGACGGTACCCCGGTGCTACTCGACTTCGGCGCGGCCCGGCAAACCCTGATGTCGGACACCCCGATCCTGAAACCCATGTATACGCCCGGCTTCGCATCGCCGGAGCAGTTCAACAACCGGGACGCCCTCGGCCCGTGGAGCGACATCTACAGTGTTGGCGCCAGCATGTACGCCTGCCTGGCCGGCAACTCCCCCCAGCGCTCCGACGAACGCATCAATCACGACACCGTCGTCCCGGCCACCGAACAATGGGCGGGCAAGTATTCCCATCATTTTCTGGCCACCATCGACTGGTGCCTGCAACTTGACCCTCTGAAGCGCCCTCAAAGCTGCTTCGCACTGCAAAAGGTGCTCGCCCAACGCCACCGCGAGGCGCCCCCGCCGCAGAAGACCTGGCTAGAAGGGCTGGGCTCCCGACTCAAAACAATGATAGGCCGTACATGAGATTCACCATTTTCCAGGAAAGCCGGGTCGGTAAGCGGCGCACCAACCAGGACCGTGTCGCCTATTCCTACACCCGCGATGCCTTGTTGCTGGTTCTGGCGGACGGCATGGGCGGCCACCTGTATGGCGAGGTGGCTGCGCAGATCTCGGTGCAGTTCATTGCCCAATCCTTCCAGCAGGAGGCCCGCCCCAAGGTCACCGATCCGATCCTGTTTCTGTCGCGGGTGCTCAGCAACGCCCACCATGCCATCCTCGACTACGCCTTCGACAAGCACCTGGCCGACATTCCCCGCACCACCATCGTTGCGTGCCTGGTTCAAGATGGCGTCGCCCACTGGGCCCACGCTGGCGACTCGCGCCTCTACCTGATCCGCAAGGGCAAGCTGGCCACCCAGACTCGTGACCACTCGCGGGTTCAGTTGATGCTCGACCAGGGGCTCCTTGATGCGGAAAGCGCCGCCGTGCACCCCGGACGCAACCGCATCTTCAGCTGCCTGGGAGGCAGCCATCCGCCCCAGATTGAATTCTCCCGCGGCACCCCCCTCATCAACGGTGACGTCATTGCCATCTGCTCGGACGGCGTGTGGGGCCCCCTCGACAGCGACGTCCTGGTCCAGACCCTGGCCGACGGCCGCGTCATGGACGGCGTGCCGCGACTCATGAACGAGGCCGAAGCCCTAGGCGGTGCCCAGTGCGACAACATGTCCCTGATCGCCATGACCTGGCACGACGACCACCAGGAAGACACCCCCGATACCGTCTCTACCCGCACCATGCCCGCCGACGCATTCACCACCCAGATGGAAGGCTTCGGTCGCAACAAGCGCGACCAGGAAGATCTCAGCGAAGACGAGATCGAACGCGCCATCCGGGAAATCAACGCAGCCATCCATAAATTCAAATGATGTATCAGGCCGCCCCATGCGGTGGCCTGATTGCTTTGGATTCAATCACTTCCTCAAAATCGCCGCATCACGCCGTTTCATCCAGAACCGCCCAAGCGCGTACAATGTGTGTAGCTACGTTTGTAGCTAGCAAATGGACGTTCCCTAGGGGGTGGTTTTGGCCAGGCTCACAGACATCGAGCTCCGCAAGTGGATCAAGGCAGGCGTGCCCGTCGTCAAGTCTGACGGCGGCGGCCTCTACTTCACCATGTCCGCCAACCAGGCCCGGGACAAAGCCGGCTCCTGGATTGTCCGTTACCGCTTCGACGGAAAGGGGCGGGAGCTCACCCTGGGGCGCTACCCGGATCTCTCCCTGGCGGTGGCCCGTGGCCTGGCCACCGAAGCCCGCGCCAAGATCCAGCAGGGCACCGACGTGGCCCGCGAGAAACAGCAGACCCGCATTACCCGGGCTGCCGCCAAGTCCTTCCGCGAGCTGGCCACCGACTACATGGAGAAGAACTTTCCGCGCCTGTCGGAGAGCACCATCAAGCAGCGGCGCCGCTACATCGACGGCCCCATCGCCAAGCACCTCGGGGCCATTCCTGCCCGGGAAGTCACCACCGCCGATGTGGTCGCCCTCCTCGAAAGCGTGGGCGCCAAGTCCGCCAACGTGGCCGAGATGGTCCTCTCCGCAGTCTCCGAGATCTTCAAGCACGGCATGGCCCGCCACGTGGTGGCCGCCAACCCCTGCAGCGGCATCTCCGTGGCTGCCATCTGTGGCCGGCCGGCGCCCCGCCGGCTTCGTCTCAAGCTCACAGAGGCCGAGCTGCGGGCCTTGCTCCCCGCCCTGCCCTTCATCGGCACCGAGAACACCCTGGCGGTAAAGCTGCTGCTCGTCACCTGCACGCGCATTGGTGAGCTGACCCGCGCCGAGTGGAAAGACGTAAGCCTGAAGCAGGCCGAATGGTTCATCCCCGACGAAAACAGCAAGTCGGGCAAGGGCTTCACCATCCCGCTGCCGCCCTGTGCGGTGGCGTGGTTGCAAGAGCTCCAGGCCCTGGCCTGTGGCTCCCGCTACGTACTCCCCGCGCGCCAGCAACGCCACAAGCGCGCCGGAGAGGAAAGGCACTTCGAGCAACGCACCATGAACGCCATGCTCCACAAGCTGTGTGACCACCTGGGCGACACGGTGCGCCGCTTCACCCCCCACGACCTCCGCAGCACCGCCCGCAGCCACCTGGCCGCCCTGGGCGTGCCCGTGCTCATTGCCGAGCGTTGCCTCAATCACGCCCTGGGGGGGCTGGTGGCGGTGTATGACCAGCACGATTACCTGACTGAACGCCGCGCCGCCCTGGAGCTGTGGGCAGCCTTCCTCCAGGCCTGCGAAGAGGGCCGGGAGTGGTTGCCACCAGGTGGGAAGGTCGTCCCGCTGCGGGGGCGGGCCGCATGAACTGAGGATCAACCGAGCAGCACGCCGCGCCTAGGTCGGCCAACCGAAAACGGGGACACCTTCACCCCGCTGGCGCGGCACCTTCTTCGATGGGGCGCACGATGGAGCGCATTATGAATTACCCCGAGTGGGCGCCGCCTGCGGTCTGTGAGTTACATAAGCGCGTAGTTGCGAGGATGAGCCATCCTCACGATGGGGCAGCCCAGTTCAGGCCCAGCTATTTCGAAGAGCCGATCTACCGCCGTCTTGTTTCCGACGACCGCATGAAGCACGCGTGGCCCGAGCTTTCTAAGTACCGCCCTCAGCCGGATGGAACAGTAAGGGGGATTTGGGCGACAGCGCTTCACCGAAGCGAAGACGATTGGCTTCGCTTTGTAGCAATGGAAGTCGTCAAAGCGGCCTTCGATGCGAATCGAGATTTTGAAAGCCGTGCGGCAAAAAGAGACAGATACGAATCTATTGCCGCCGCGGCGAACAACTTAGCCGCGCAATTGGATCTCACGGAGTTGGGCGAGGACTACATATTCGGTGGTGCCATGCACCTACTTCCAGACAAGACCCTAGCGGCAATCCTATCGAGGTTTGATCCAAAACGGTTCGATGGAGATTACTGCGATACGTGGCACTTTCTGAGCCCCGACCCGCTCCCGGAGAACTACACCCCAGACAGGTATATCCACGACAGCGGCGGCGAGACGGTAGGGTATGGACTGCCCTTGACAAGGGATCTGTACGGCTCGTTCCTCGATTACATGGAAGACCGCAGGCCTACGGCGCCCGCAAGCCCCATGTATTGGCCCTCGGTATCCGAAGTGCTAAGGAGTCTCGCGGAGCGCGCCTCTACGATTGCTGCGCGCGCTGCCGAGGAACCCAGACTTGTCGAGCGGGATACCAAGAACAGACGCGCAAACCATGCAATCCGAGCAATCGTTAAGGCCTTGCATCCCAGAACGGGAATGGTCCTCAGGGGCACTGTTGCAACACTGGTGGCGGTCGGGCTTGATTGGCATGAGGCGCTGTCAGAAAGCGATGTTGAGGCCGCGCTAAAGGGCTTTGATCTGAGCCCCTGAAATAGTCACGAGAATTTGTCCTATTTGTTCAGGGGGGGAGTAATGCCCTCCCCTGAATAAGGTTAAATCAGGCCCCAGATTGCACCCAAAAATCATGTGAATTACTCAGGGCTTCTGCTGTTTGTCGTAGCTTGAATATTCGTGCTCTCGTCTCAACTCATCGGAGAGCACAGAAATGCAAGACGCCTCAAGACTGAATGGCAGAAAACGGCCCTCCCCTGCAGGGGCAACCGTACCGGACGCCCTCAGCAACTTTCCGTATCTACCTGATGCGGGATACATTCGGCTGCCTACGGTGGTTGCCCTTTTTGCTAGCTCGCCAGCAACGGTCTGGCGAAGGGTAAAAAAGGGCACCCTGCCGGCACCCCGGAAGCTGTCTGAAGGCGTCACTGCCTGGAACGTCGGGCAGATCCGCCAGGCACTCAAAGGGGAGGCCTGGGAATGACCTCCGACAAGCGCCCTGCCCCGTCCCTGACTGACGATCTTCACCAGGCAGAAGCCCTGCTTACACCGATTTTCGACAAGCCAGGGCGGACAGCTCACCTTGTTCTCCTCCTGCTGGCGGCAATCTGGCTTGCCGTCGAGCGTCTTCGACAAGCCGTGCAGGCGTCTGCATCGGCCGATGCCTGGCAATCCAGTGAAGCGGCAACACTGGTGAAGGGGCGAGAACTCGGCCTTGAAGCACGCCCGGGCGAGAGAATGCCGGACTACCGTGCCCGCCTTGCCGAGGCGCTGAAAGTACAGGGGCGGGCATGATCGATACCACCTCCATCCTGGCCCAGTTCCGCCAGGCTGCCGGGGCCCGTGGACTCCTTCTCCCCGACCATCTCGACACAGACGGCAAGCTCCATCGCTGCGAGCTGAGGGACGGCCCCAAGGGCAGGAAGGATGGCGCCTACCTGCTGCACCTGGATGGTGTGCCGGCCGGTGGTTTCCAGAACTTCAAGGATGGCTTGGAGTGGGAGAACTGGCGAGCCGACATTGGCCGCCAGCTCACCCCCGAAGAGGAGGCCGCCAGCCGTGCCCGGATCGAAGCCCAGCGGGTTGCCCGCGAGGCCGACGCCAAAGCCAAACGGGCCAAGGCACGCCGCAAGGCGAACGCGATCTGGAACAACGCCAAGCTGGCCCCGGACGATCACCCCTACCTGCTCCGCAAGGGCGTGCCGGCGCATGGCCTGCGCGTGGGCGCCTGGCCCAAGTGGGTGGAGGTCTGCCCCGGCGAATGGCGGGAGGAACGAATCCCCGGCGCCTTGCTGGTACCCATGCGCAGCCCGTCGGGCACCCTGCACAGCCTGCAAGCGATCTACCAGGACAAGGTGGACGGCCGCGACAAGGACTTCCTCCCTGGTGGCGAGAAGGCCGGCAAGTTCCACTTGATTGGTGAGGTGTCGCCGGATCTGTCCCTGTGCGTGGCCGAAGGCTACGCCACGGCCGCCAGCATCCACCAGGCCACCGGCTGGCCCGTTGCCGTGGCCTTCGATGCGGGCAGCCTGGAGGCGGCCGCCAAGGCCCTGCAGGAGGCCTACCCGGCCGCCCGCTTCATCCTGTGTGCCGACGATGATGCCTTCGGCGAGTGCTTCGCCTGCAAGGCCCCGGTGCGGGTAGAGGATGGCGACACCTGCCCGGCCTGTGGCCAGCCCCACAAACGCCGCAACGCGGGCCAGATCCGCGCACGGGAAGCTGCCCAAGCGGTGGGCGGTGTGGTTGCCTCACCTGAGTGGCCCGATCCGGCCGCCAGGTGGGAGGGCTTCCAGCAGACCGGCAAGGCACCGACTGACTTCAACGACCTGCATCAGATCGGCGGGCTTGATGCCGTGCGCCAGATCCTGGCTACCGCACGAACAGCCCTGAAGGACGCGGCCGAGCTCGCTGCGCTTTCCGCGGAAGCGGTGCTGCCGACCGATCCGGAGCCGGTCTCATCGACACCGGAGGCCGCTCCGGAAGGAGCGAAGGCGCCGCCCGCCCGTAAACCCAAGGCAAAGCCGGCCAGCAAGGGCAAAGGCAAGGCGGCCGGTGTCGAGGCGTCTGCACCGGGTGGTGATCTGTTCGAGCTGCGCGACGGCGCCGAGGGGCAGGGTGTGTATCGCCTGAAGGTCGAGCGCCGGGGCGATGGCTGGGCGCCAATCGAGCAGTTCGTCTGCGCCCCGCTGGAGATCACCCACATGGTCCGCGATGCCAAGGGCGAGGGCTGGCAGCGCCTGGCTACCTTCAACGACCACGACGGGCGCCGCCGCCGGGTGCTGGTGCCCGATGAGATGCTCGAAGGCGACGGGGCCGCCCTGGCCAAGCTGCTGCGGGCACACGGCCTGTTCATCGGCGACAACAAGGGCGGGCTGCTCAAGATGTACGTGAATCGCTCCAGGCCGCCCGCCCGCGCCCGCTGCACAAGCCGGATCGGCTGGCACGATGATGTGATCGAACCCGGCCGCTGGTCTTACGTGCTGCCGGGCGATCTTGACCCCATCAGCCCGGAGGGCGCCGAACTGTGGATGCACGCGGGCAGCGGGGCGGGCCATGCCCAGTTCAAGCAGGCCGGCACCCTGGCCGACTGGCGGGACAACGTGGCCGCCCTGGCGGTAGGTAACTCCCGCCTGTGCTTTGCCATCTCGGCCGCCTTTGCGGGCGCCCTGTGCTGGCTGCACCCCAACGTGGCTGGGGGCTTTCACTGGTCGGGTGGTTCGTCCCTTGGCAAATCCGGCCTCCTGTTCGCCGCGGCCAGCCTGTGCGGCCCCAAGGAATACCGGCGCACCTGGATGCAGACCGGTACGGCAGTCGAATGGCTGGCGGCCGGGCATTGTGACGCCCCCTTGCTCCTCGATGAACTCAAGCAGGCCGGCAACCCCCGGGACGTGGCGCAGGCCGCCTATATGCTGGCCAGCGGCCAGGGTAAGGGGCGGGGCCAGGCGGCTGGCGGGCTGCGGGAAACCGCGTCCTTCAGCCTGCTGTTCCAATCGAACGGGGAACTCGGCCTCACCCAGTTCCTGGCCGAGAACGGGGAACGGGCCTATGCCGGCCAGGAAGTGCGCTTCTGCGAGCTGCCGGCTGATGCAGGGGCGGGCTTTGGCTGCTGGGAGACCCTGCACGGCCAGCCCGATGGCGCCCGCTTCACCGATGCCATCCAGGGGCGGGCAGCCCGCCACTACGGCACCGTCTGGCCGGAGTTCATCCGCCAGGTGATCGCCCACCGGGGCGCCCTGCCTGGGGAGTTTGAAGCCCTCCGCGCCACCTTCGAACGCCATGCCCTCACCGACAAGGCCGGGGGCCAGGCCATCCGGGCCGCCACCCGTTTTGCGGCGGTGGCCTACGCCGGGGAGCTGGCCACACGCTGGGGCATCACCGGCTGGCGGACCGGGGAGGCAGGCGCCGCCGCCATGCGCATGTTCAGGGACTGGCTCACGGCCTACGGTGGCGAGGAGAACCGCGAGCCCCGCAAGATGGTGGAGCAGGTTCAGACCTGGATTCAGGCCAACGCCGGCACCCGCCTGGAGGATTGGCGCCGGCCGTCGGTGGTCGATAGCCACGCCCCGCGGACGATGAACCGGGCCGGCTGGCGGCGCCCGACCAAGGAAACCGCATCCCTGAGCGAACGTGATCACGTCTTCGAGTACCTGGTCTATCCCACGGTCTTCCGGGATGAGCTGTGCAACGGCTTCGACCCCAAGCAGGTAGAGCGGGAGCTGATCAAACGGGAGCTACTGCAGATCACGCAGGACGGGCAGAAGACCCGCCATCAAGTGAAGGTAAGGGAGCCAGGCGCGAAAGGAACGGGCTGGATGTTCTGCCTGAAGCCCGAGCTGCTCGAATGGGATTCTGACCATGGATGAATGGCTAAAAACCATCGATTGCGCCCTTAAAACGGCCTGTTCCCTCCAAAACAGAGGGAACACAGGCCAGGGACTGGGAACAGATCAGACCACTCAAGACATTGATTCAAAAGGAAATAGTGTTTTATGTTCCCACGTTCCCAGTGTCCCCATCGTTTTTGAAGAGGAAAGGGAAGAGAAACACAAAAATTCAAGTCATACGTCATTTAATGTACCGGGTGGGGGCGGGCTTCCCGGAAAATCTGCGCCAGCAAAAGCAACCCACGAACACACGTGCCGGAGCTGCGGGCACTTCGCCCGACCCGGCCTCTCGGATGGGCTGTGTGGTGGTCGGCCCGACCTGCCCCCCACCTTCGGGCCTGGGCATCCCCTCCGCCGGTTGCCCCCCAACCACGGGGCCGACTGCCATGCCTGGGCACTGCATCCGTTCTGGTGCCCCCCCTCCATGTGGGAGGGGGGGTATCAATCTTTGGCCGACCTGGCTGCAGGACCGGACGGTTAGGCACATTTTTACGTGCGCGAGTTTTGGGAATTTTTTTCCTGGCAGCCCCAAGAGGGGGGTATCGAAAAGTCCAGCCTGCCCCCCAATGAGACCGGCCGGTACTCTTTGTTCGCAGCACCGCGAAATGGACAGGGGGGAGGGTGGCTTGTCCGGACAGGCCGGATTGCATGGGAACACGGGGAACAGCGGGAACACCTCGCCGAAACCCAAGCGGGGCGCGGGTTCCCAGTAGATATGATTGTTCCCTCTCTCAGTCAACATAGAGGGAACAGCGGGAACATTCCCCTGCCTTCGTCCGTCGCCTGCGCAAACTGGCGTAAAGCCTTCCTCCCCCGGATTCCGCGCGCAAGGGCTTGACGTGGGCGCGTGGCAGCCCCCATCATGCTGACGTCACCTAGACAGTGGTGACCGGGTTTAGCAGCCCGAACATTCCTAGGCGGACACTGCCGCCCCGCGGCTTTTTTTACGTCCGTAGCACCCATGGTGCGCCTGTTCTATGGTGGGCCGGGTGGGGAGCCCTCACGGGCTGCCGGTTCCTAGGATGCCGGTCTGCTAACCCCACTTTGGCCCGCCCCCCGTTTAGCAGCGGGAGCGGATTCAGTCCGAATCCTAGGAGCATCACACCATGGCAACACTCGCCTTGGCGTGCAGACGTCTGCACGCGCCCACATCTCCCATTCTGTCCCTGCAGCTTTACCGCGCCCTGCGCCCCCTGGTCGGCCCCGTGCTCGCCTGGCGTGCGGCTTTCGCTTGGAGGTCCGCAGCATGACCTCCAGGGCTCAACCCAAAGCACACCGCGGGACGGAGGGCGCCCCCCTGCTGCAACGCCGCTACCTGGTGCGGGAGGCCAGTGCGCTCTACGCCTCACCCATCAGCCGATGCGTACTGGACCCGGCCACCATGACCCGTGAAGACCGGCTGATTGCCCGCGCCAAAAAGGTGCTTTCCCGGCGCCTGGGCGAGCCTGGGGCGGTCTTTGACTGCCCGAAGGCAGTCCGGGATTTTCTGGTCTTCGAGTTGGCCGAGGAGGCCCGGGAGGTGTTCTACGTCATTTTCTTGGACTCGCAGAACCGGGTCACCTCGTGCGAACCGCTATTCGTTGGGACGCTCGACCAAACCAGCGTGTACCCGCGTGAGGTGATTAGAAGATGCATTGAGCTGAATGCCGCTGCAGTCATCTTTGCCCATAACCACCCGTCTGGTGTGACGGAACCCAGCATGGCCGACCGCGCCCTTACCAATTCGCTGAAAAGCGCGCTTGCCATGATCGATGTGCGTGTCCTCGATCACTTCATCGTGGGTGGAGCCGCCCGCCCCACCAGCTTCGCTGAAAGGGGGCTGCTGTGACCGCCCCCACCTTCACCCCCGCCCCCTGGCGCCGCGCCGGTCACCGCAGCATCGCGGCCGGCGTGGGCATCAGCCGGGTCACCATCTGCGAGCTGTACTCGTGGGGCAACTGCTCCGAGGCGGACGCCAACGAAGCCTTGATCGCCGCCGCCCCGGATCTGTTTGCCGCTGCCGAAGCCGCTGCTGCCGTGCTCGCCAAGGGCAAGTGGCGCCTGGACAGCCCCGACCCCGAAGCGGTGGCCCTGTGCAAGCTGCTGCGTGCCCTGGATCTGGCCCGGGGTGTGGTGCTGGCGCCCGGGAGGCCGGCATCATGAGCGCGCCCCACTCCGACCCCCGCATCTTCTGGCGTTGCTCCCCGGGCCGGCGCCTGCCGGCCTACGCCCGCGACTTGGCCGACGCCCGGGCGCGGGATCTGGTGCCGGCCCAGCGGCAGGTGGCCGTGTATCTGGACCGCTGGCCAGTGGGGCGGGTGACCGGCCTGGGGCCGGCCATCTGCTGCCCGCCGGACTTCCACCCCGGGCGCCTGGACTGGCGTTACCTGGCCGCCCTGTCGGTGCTGGTGGTAACCTCGCCAGCACCCGACCCGGAGCGCCTGCGCCACCTGCTGGCTGAGCTGGTGGCCGCCCGCCCCAAGCGGCTTATCCTGTTGCGCCCGGGCAGGGTGCCGGCTGCCGAGTTCATCATCAGCGAAGCCCGCGGGGTGGAGGTGCAACCATGAAGGCCCCGCCGCCCTATGAGCCCGCCCGCCTCGATGAGCGCGCCACCCTGGCCCCGGCCATCGGCGACCCACGCACCTGGCCAGTCGCCTCCTGGCCCGATCCCCAGCCCCTGCCCGAGGGTCTGGCCCCGGTGGCGCCCTTCGACTACGCCCTGTTGCCCGACCGCCTGCGCCCCTGGGTGCAGGACGTGGCCGACCGCATGCAGTGCCCGCCGGATTTCGTTGCCGTGCCCATGGTGGCCGCCCTGGGCAACCTGGTGGGCCGGCGCTGCGCCATCCGCCCCCAGGCCCGCAGCGATTGGCAGGAGTTCCCTAACCTGTGGGGCTGCATCGTGGGCCGGCCGGGGATGATGAAGAGCCCCGCCATGATGGCGGCCCTGGCCCCGCTGGTGCGCCTGGAAGCCCGTGCCCTGGAGGAATGGACCGCAGCCCAAGGCCAGT
>NZ_JAQVCN010000095.1 GCF_028689785.1 Zoogloea sp.
GCTTCTCTTTGGCGATCTGCCACAGGCGGGCCAGGCCGTGGGGCTCGACGATCAGGAAGAAGATGATCAAGCCGCCAAAGACGATGAGCTGGAAGTTGGACACGAAGCCCGCTCCCAGGGAATCACCAAAGATCGCCGGGACCACGTTGTCCAGGAAGATCGGCAGCAGCACGATGAAGGCCGCCCCGAGGAAGGAACCCATGATCGAACCCACGCCGCCGATGATGATCATGAACAGGATCTTGAAGGACAGATCCAGGTTGAAGCCCTCCGGCTCGACGGTACCGATGTAGGTGTAGGCATACAGGGCACCAGCCACGCCGCAGTAGAAGGAGCTCACGGCAAAGGCAAGCAGCTTGGTGCGCATCAGGCGGAAGCCGATCACCTGGGCCGCCACGTCCATGTCCCGTACCGCCATCCAGGCCCGCCCGGTGGAGGAGCGCACCATGTTCTTGGCCAGCAGGGCCATGAAGGCCACTATCAGGAAGGTGAGCACGTACTTGGCTTCGGGCGAGGCGAAGGTGTAGCCGAGGATGGTCACATCCTGGGCAGTCACCACCCCGGAGGACGAGTTGTTGGAGAACCACGGAAACTTGACCAGTGCCCATACGATGAAGAACTGGGCCGCCAGGGTGGCCACTGCCAGGTAGAAGCCCTTGATGCGCAGGCTGGGCAGACCGAACAGGATGCCCACCGCCGCCGCCGTCAGCCCCGCCAGCACCAGCGCCACAAGAAAAGGCATGCCCTCGATGCGCAGGATGAAGTTGTAGGCCGCAAAGGCGCCCACCGCCATGAAGGCCGCCGACCCGAGGGACAGCTGGCCGGCGTAGCCGGTGAGGATGTTGAGGCCGATGGCGGCCAGGGAGAAGATCAGCACCGGGATCAGGATGGCCTTCAGCCAGTACTCGTTGGTGAGCAGGGGCACGCCCACGCCGAACACCAGCATCAGCAGCCAGAACCCGATCTTGTCCTGACGGATCGGGAAGATCTGGGAATCTTCGGCGTAAGTGGCCTTGAACTGGCCGGCTTCACGGTAAAGCATTGTTGTTGCTCCTTGTCTCTGTCAGACGCGGTCGATGTGCTTCTCGCCGAACAACCCTTCCGGCCGCACCAGCAGGAAAGCCAGGGCCAGCATGTACGGGAACCAGCCCTCGATGCCACCACCGACGAAGGGCCCGACGTACACCTCGGCCAGCTTTTCGGACGCACCGATGATCAGGCCGCCGACGATGGCACCGGGCACCGAGGTGAAGCCACCCAGGATCAGCACCGGCAGGGCCTTCAGCGCCGTGAAGGTCAGGGCGAATTGGACACCGTTGCGGGCCCCCCAGATCATCCCGGCCACCAGGGCCACAAAACCGGCCACAGCCCACACCACACGCCAGATGGTCTGCAGCGGGATACCGATGGACAGGGCCGCCTGGTGATCATCGGCCACTGCCCGCAGGGCCCGCCCCACCTTGGTGTACTGGAAGAGGATGGCCAGCAGGGCCACCAGGGACGCAGCCACACCGGCCGCAAAGATGTCGAACTTGGAAACGCCGATCTCGTAGTTGTCCATCAACCAGGCGATGGGCTCATCGACGATGCCCAGATCCAGGCCACGCACGTTGGCACCCCATACCATCTGGGCAATGCCCTCGACCACGTAGGTGAGGCCGATGGTGGCCATGAACAGGGTGATGTGGGGCTGGTTGACCAGCGGCCGCAGCACGATGCGTTCGGTCGCGATGCCCAGCACAACCATGGCGATGAAGGCCAACAGAAAGGCCAGCCAGAACACCACGCTGCTATCCGCCTCCAGCCCGAGCCAGCCCGGCAGCACCTCCTGAAAGCCGACGAAGGTCAGGGCAGCGAAGAACACCATCGCCCCCTGGGCAAAGTTGAAGACGCCGGACGCCTTGTAGATGAGCACAAAGCCCAGGGCCACCAGGGCGTACATGACGCCCGACAGCAAGCCACCGACGAGTACCTCGATGAAGAATTGCATTTGTCTTTTCTCCCCGCCTTAATGTGAAGTGCCCAGATAGGCCTTGATGACTTCCGGGTTGTTCTTCACTTCTTCCGGCTCGCCGTCACCGATCTTCTTGCCGTAATCCAGCACCACGACCCGGTCGGAGATGTCCATCACCACGCCCATGTCGTGCTCGATCAACACGATGGTGGTCCCGTAGTGGTCATTCACATCGAGGATGAAGCGACACATGTCCTGCTTTTCCTCCACGTTCATGCCGGCCATCGGCTCGTCCAGCAGCAGGATGTGGGGCTCGGCAGCGAGCGCCCGAGCCAGCTCGACGCGCTTCTGCAGGCCGTAGGGCAGACGCCCCACCGGGGTCTTGCGGATGTCCTGGATCTCGAGGAACTCGATGACCTCTTCCACCTTGATGCGGTGCGCGATCTCCTCCTTCTGGGCCGCCCCCCAGTACAGGGCGTGCTGCAGGAAGTTGCACTTCATCTTGAGGTTGCGCCCGGTCATGATGTTGTCGAGCACGGTCATGCCCTTGAACAGGGCGATGTTCTGGAAGGTGCGGGCAATGCCCTGTTCGGCGGCCTCGTGGGGCTCCATCTTCTTGCGCAGCGCCCCCTTGAAGAAGATCTGCCCTTCCTGGGGGTGATACACGCCGTTGATCACGTTGAGCATCGAGCTCTTGCCGGCGCCATTGGGGCCGATGATGGAGCGGATCTCATGCTCTTTCACGTTGAAGCTGATGTCGGTGAGCGCCTTCACGCCGCCGAAGCGCAGGGAGATGTTCTGGAGGTCGACGATCACGTCGCCAATCTGTCTGGCCATGTCGGTCTCCGTCTCAGGCCGCCTTCCGCGCCTGGGGCGGGAAGGTCTTGGCGTCCTCGATGCGCAGGTTGGCGGACACCTTGTTGGTGCGGCCATCCTCGTAGGTCACCTGGGTTTCGATGAACTGCTCCTTGCGGCCGGCGTAGAGGGCCTCGATCAGCACCTCGTACTTCTCGGCCACGAAGTTGCGGCGCACCTTGCGGGTCCGGGTCAGCTCGCCGTCATCGGCATCGAGCTCCTTGTGCAGCACCAGGAAGCGCTTGATCTGGGACTCGCTCATGTTCGGGTCGCTGGCCAGATCGGCATTGACCTGCTCGACGCACTCGCGGATCAGCTCGTACACCTGGGGCTGGCTGGCCAGATCGGTGTAGCCGGCGTAGGCCATGCCCTTGCGCTCGGCCCAGTTGCCCACGGCTTCCAGGTCGATATTGACGAAGGCGGTAACGAAATCGCGCTTGTTGCCAAAGCACACCACTTCCTTGATGTGCTGGAAGAACTTGAGCTTGTTCTCGATGTAGTTGGGGGCAAACATGCCGCCATTGGTGAGCTTGCCCACGTCCTTGGCCCGGTCGATGATCTTCAGGTGACCGTCCTCGTCGAAGAAGCCCGCGTCGCCGGTCATGAAGTAGCCCTCGGCGTTGATGGACTCGGCGGTGGCATCGGGGCGCTTGTAGTAGGCCTTCAGCAGCATCGGGCCCTTGACCAGGATCTCGCCGTTGTCGGCCAGCTTGACCTCGACGTTGGGCGCCGGGGTGCCGACGGAATCCAGCTTGATCTGGCCATCGGGCTGCAGGCACACGTAGGCGCAGGTCTCGGTCTGACCGTAGAGCTGCTTGAGGTTGATGCCGATGGAGCGGTAGAAGCGGAACAGGTCGGGCCCGATAGCCGCGCCGGCGGTGTAGGCCACGCGGATTCGGCTCATGCCCAGCACGTTCTTGAGCGGGCCGTAAACCAGGATGTTGCCCAGGGCGTACTGCAGGCGGTCGGCGGCCGACACCGGCTTGCCGTCCAGGATGTCGGCGCCGCAGCGCTTCGCCACGTCCATGAAGTGCTGGAAGACGCTGCGCTTGATGCTGCTGGCGTCCTCCATGCGGATCATCACCTGAGTCAGCAGGTTCTCGAACACCCGCGGCGGGGCGAAGTAATACGTGGGGCCGATCTCGCGCAGGTCGCCCATCACCGTCTCGCCGGATTCCGGGCAGTTGATGGTGAAGCCGGCCACCAGGGCCTGGGCGTAGGAGAACAGGTGGTCGCCCACCCAGGCCATGGGCAAGTAGGACAGGATGTCGTCCTGATCTGTCAGCTTGTCGAAACTGCAGCCCCCCCGAGCCGCGGCAATGAAGGCCGCGTGGCTCTGGCACACCCCCTTGGGCTTGCCGGTGGTCCCCGACGTGTACAGCATCACCGAGACATCTTCGGGGCTGCCTTTGTCGATCTCGTTGCTCAGAAAGTCGGGATGGTTCTGGTCATGGATGCGCCCCATCTCCAGCACGGCATCCAGGCCATGCAAAAAGGCCTGGTTGTAGTGACGCAGACCGCGGGGGTCGTCGTAGATCACATGCTCAAGCAGGGGCAGATCGCCCTTGATCTCGAGCATCTTGTCCACCTGCTCCTGATCTTCGACACAGGCAAAGCGGATCTCCGCATCCTGCATCACGTAAGCCATCTCCTGGGCCACCGCATCCTGGTACATCATCACCGGGATACCACCCAGACACTGGGCCGCGGCCACCGACCAGTACAGGCGCGGCCGGTTGTCTCCTACCACCGCCAGACGATCGCCACGCTTGAAGCCCAACTCTGCCAGACCACTGGCAATCGACCTCACCCTCTCGGCCACTTCGGCCCAGGTGTAGGTTTGCCAGATCCCGTATTCCTTCTCGCGCATCGCCGGCCGGTTGGGCCGCTGCCGTGCGTGGTGCATCAGCAGGCGCGGAAAGGTATCCAGGCTCGCAGAATCTGCGGCTGTCGCTCGGGTATTGGACATACCCCATCCTCCTCCGGTTTGTCTCGGTCTCATCTCCGTCGCTGCACCCCCATCCCTGCAAGGCCGGGCAAGTGGCGACGGATTGTCTTTTTTGCTGACGGCCAGTTTTACAAACCAAGTTTGCTCAACTGTTTTTCAAATGTACGGAATTGTGAAATAGCGGCAATGTGATCCGGCGTGCAGCCATTCCTCCGCGGAACGGTGACGGTGCGCGGAATTTGATACAAAATGCGCCCCAGTGCTTCGTTATGGGTCGCGCCGCGAGCAGCGATGCTCTGTCCATAATCCGCCTTGAATGACGATGAGCTCCCCCCAGACCGGCAAAGCTGACTCAAGCAAGCCCACCAAGGGCTTATCGCTCATGCCATCCACCAGCATGGTGAGTGGCATGGGGCATCTGTCCCACGCAAGCAAGGCACGCGACAACGTGTTGCCCCCGGGCACCTGCCTCGGCGAGTTCGAGATCACCGACCTGATCGGCGAGGGCGGCTTCGGGATCGTCTATCTCGCCTACGACCATATCCTTCAGCGCAAGGTCGCCATCAAGGAATACATGCCGGCCTCCCTGGCCAGCCGGGCCGAGGACGGCACAAGCATCCACCCCAGCTCCGACCGGACAGCAGAGGCCTTTCAGAAAGGCCTCTTTAGCTTCATCAATGAAGCCCGGCTGCTGGCCCGCTTCGATCACCCGTCGATGGTCAAGGTGTTCCGTTTCTGGGAGGGAAACGGCACCGCCTATATGGCGATGCCCTTCTACGACGGGCCTTCCCTGCGCCAGATCCTGCAAGAACAGGATGTGCCTCCCGACGAAGCCTGGCTGCTGGAGATCGTCCGCCCCCTGCTGGATGCCCTGGAGATCCTGCACGAGGCCCAGTGCTTTCACCGGGACATTGCGCCGGACAACATCATCGTCCTGGGCAACCACCAGCCCGTACTCCTGGATTTTGGTGCCGCCCGCCGGGTGCTGAGCGAGTCGGCCCAGGCCCTGACGGTCATCCTCAAGCCCGGCTACGCCCCCATCGAGCAATATGCCGATGTGGCGCAGATGCGTCAGGGCGCCTGGACCGATCTGTATGCGCTGGCGTCCGTGGTGTACTTCGCGATCCACGGCAAGCCTCCGCCCACCTCGGTCACGCGGATGATTTCCGATCCGCTGCAGCCCCTCGCTACAACCGCGGCGGGGCGTTACAGCGAGCAGTTTCTGCATGCTTTCGACGCGGCGCTGGCGGTACTCCCCGACCAGCGCCCCCAGTCGGTGGCCGAGATGCGCGTGCTGCTTGGAATCCCGGCCCGCAGCACGACGGCAGCGCCTTCCAACGAGTCCAGGCCCGGCGGCCCGCGAACGACCCTCGACCCCGAGCGCACAGTGCAGCTCGACAACGTTTCCCGGGCCGTCCCAAGCCGCACGGAGCCCGCCTCCCCCCTTCCCGTTTCCGTGGCGCCGCCGCCCCAGATGGTCACACCCGCGCCGGCCACTGCCCCGGTCACCGCGCCAGCCCCGGCCCCCGCCACCGCGGCAGCGCCCCATAGCAAGCGAGGCAGCCACCGCGGCTTGATCGGCGCCGGGCTTCTCATTCTTGCCCTGCTCGCCGCAGCCGCAGCCTACCTGACCAAGGGTGGTGACCGCCCAGCCCCCCAGCCTACCCCTGCCCCGCTACAAGCGCCGACACCCCAGCCAGCCCTCATTCGGGAATCGACGCCTGCGCCGGAAGCGCGGCCGGCTCAAGCCCCTCCGCCCCCACCCGCTGCGCCAAAGCAGCCCAAAGAATCGCCGGCTGACGCAGCTCCCGGGACGAGCGCCCTCACTCCGCCCCCGGCCAGCGCCAAGCCGGCAGAGAAGCCCATCGAAAAGCCTGTGGAGAAAGCGGCAGGAAAGCCGCCTGAAAAGCCGTCCGAAAAAGCCCCCCCGGGCGAGACCCCGACCACCGCCCGCCCGCCCGAACCCCACAAGCCCGCCGGCCGGAACACGACCTCGTCCGCAGACGAGAAAGGCTCCGCGCCGGACGCCGACCGCTCGCCCAAACCCCAGACTGCCCGAAAGTCATCCCGCTGTTCAGACCTTCTCCATCGGATCACCCTGGGCGAAACGCTGACTCCCGAAGACGACAACGTGATGAAGAGAGAATGCCGATGAAACCGACCTCCTCCTGGCTGCGGACCCGGCTCAGCATTGCCGCCTGCGCCCTGCTCGTCGCCTGCGCCACCCCGCCCCAGGCCACCACCACCAAAGAGCTGCCCTTTGAGCAGGCGGTCGCCCAGGCCACCGAAGATCTCTTCAAACAGACCCAGGCCGATCTGCTGTCCAAGGTAGAAAGCAAGCTGGTTCGCCGCACCATTGCCATCGATCCACTGTTGGATGGCCGTACAGGCCAGCAGACTGCCGTCACCCGCAGCATCGAGAAGAGCATCACTGAAAAGATCAAGACTGCCCATCCGCAGTTCGACGTGCTGCCCTTCCAAAGCAGCAGCATGGGCAAAACCAGCCTGATCCTCACCGGCACCCTCACGCGTGACAACGCCACCGGCACCCCGTCGAAGCGACTGCGCCTTGCACTAGCGCTGACCGACCTGAAAACCGGCAAAGTCATCGCTCAGGCCAACTCGCTGACCCGCGACGACGGCCTCGACACCAAGCCGACGCCCTTCTACCAGGACAGCCCGGTGATCATCCACGACCGCACCATAGACGGCTACGTAAAGACAGCAGAAACGCCTCCCGGCCAGGCCGCCGACCCTGCCTACCTTGAAAAAATCGTCACTGCCGCGCTGATCGAGGAAGCGCTGGGCGCTTACAACGATCAAAACTACGCCGAAGCGCTCCACCTGTATCAACGCGCCCTTGCCTCCTCAGGGGGAGACCAGCTGCGCGTCCACACCGGAATCTACCTGTCCAACCTCAAACTCGGGCGTAACGGAGAGGCCGAAGCCGCGTTCGGCAAGATCGTTTCATCAGGGCTTGCCAATAACAATCTAGGAGTCAAATTCCTGTTCCGGCCGGGCTCCACGGAATTCTGGCAGGACACCAAGATCAGCGGCCCCTACACCTTCTGGCTCCGGCAGATCGCCCGCCAAAGTGCCGCCGCCAAGGTATGTATGAACATCATCGGTCACACCAGCAAGACAGGCTCGGAACAAACGAACGACCGCCTATCCCAACAACGCGCCCAGTTCATCAAACAGCGCCTTGAAGCCGAAGCCCCCGAACTGGGGCCACGTACCCGCGCCTCAGGCCAAGGCTTCCGTCAAGCCCTTGTCGGCACTGGCAGCGACGATGCGCGGGATGCCCTGGACCGCCGGGTCGAGTTCAAGCTCTCCAGCTGCCCTCCCTGAAGACTGGGCAATTTTGCCCTTTTGCGCCGGAGCGTATCTGTATCCCCTTCCCCGGGGCCGCCCTGCCGACCGATATGCCGGGCTCGCCGCAGGCTTCGATCAGGGACTGTTTGCACTCATTGGAGTGGGTACGACGGGGACCGACCGTACGCTTACGACAAGCCCCCCGCGATCCCCGCTTGCCCACCCACAAGGCGACCGAATCGGGGAGTTGCTGCGGCATCGCTGGCAATCTGCCAACGCCACAGCCTCACTGGGCAAACTCACGTCAAGGTGGGATGGGCGGACGGTTACTGTTCGACAGCAGACACACGGCAGAATGTCATTCCAAAGGAACGGCGCCTTTCGGCGCCGTTCCTTTGTGCTGTTCCCCTCTTACCGAGGGTTTCTTTTATTTGCCGCTTACATGCTCCGGCGGTACTGCCCACCCACGTCGTACAGCGCGGTGGTGATCTGACCCAGGGAGCAGTACTTCACCGCATCCACCAGCACCGCAAACACGTTGCCGTTCTCGATCACGGTCTGCTTGAGCAGGGCCAGCCACTTGGGCGCCTGGTCGGCGTTGCGGGCCTGGAAGTCGGCCAGGCGGGTCAGCTGACTCTGCTTCTCGTCCTCGGAGGAACGGGCCAGCTCGATTTCCTGCTGGGCCATGCCCTTCGGGTTGAGGAAGGTATTGACGCCGATGATCGGGTAGGAGCCGTCGTGCTTCTTGTGCTCGTAGTACAGCGACTCTTCCTGGATCTTGCCGCGCTGGAAGCCGGTTTCCATGGCGCCCAGCACGCCACCGCGAGAGCTGATGGCTTCGAACTCCTTGAGCACGGCCTCTTCGACCAGATCGGTGAGTTCGTCGATGATGAAGGCGCCCTGGTTGGGGTTCTCGTTCTTGGCCAGGCCCCATTCGCGGTTGATGATCAGCTGGATGGCCATGGCACGGCGCACGGACTCCTCGGTCGGCGTGGTGATCGCTTCGTCGTAGGCGTTGGTGTGCAGCGAGTTGCAGTTGTCGTAGATGGCGATCAGGGCCTGCAGCGTGGTGCGAATATCGTTGAAGTCCATTTCCTGGGCATGCAGCGAGCGGCCGGAGGTCTGGATGTGGTACTTCAGCTTCTGGCTGCGCTCGTTGGCACCGTACTTGTTCTTCATGGCCACGGCCCAGATGCGGCGGGCAACACGGCCGATCACGGAGTATTCCGGGTCCATGCCATTGCTGAAGAAGAAGGACAGGTTGGGCGCGAAGTCATCGATCTGCATGCCCCGGGCCAGATAGCTTTCCACGTAGGTGAAGCCATTGGACAGGGTGAAGGCCAGCTGGCTGATCGGATTGGCGCCGGCTTCGGCGATGTGATAGCCAGAGATGGACACCGAGTAGAAGTTCTGGACCTGGTTATGGACGAAGAACTCCTGGATGTCGCCCATCATCTTGAGGGCGAACTCGGTGGAGAAGATGCAGGTGTTCTGGCCCTGGTCTTCCTTCAGGATGTCCGCCTGCACGGTGCCGCGCACGCTGGCCAGGGTCCAGGCACGGATTTTCTGGACTTCGTCATCGGTCGGCTCGCGCTCGTTCTGGGCGCGGAACTTGACCAGCTGCTGCTCCAGCGCGGTGTTGAAGAACATGGCCAGGATGATGGGCGCCGGACCGTTGATGGTCATCGACACGGAGGTGGTCGGATTGACCAGATCGAAGCCGTCGTACAGGACCTTCATGTCGTCCAGGGTGGCGATGGACACACCGGAGTTGCCGATCTTGCCGTAGATGTCCGGACGCGGGTCCGGGTCGCAGCCGTACAGCGTGACCGAGTCGAAGGCGGTGGAAAGGCGGTGCGCGGGCATGCCCTCGGAGACGCGCTTGAAGCGGCGGTTGGTGCGGAAGGCATCGCCTTCGCCGGCGAACATCCGGGTGGGGTCTTCACCTTCACGCTTGAAGGCAAACACGCCGGCGGTGTAGGGGAAGGAACCGGGGACGTTCTCCTTCATCAGGAACTTGAGGGTCTCGCCGTCATCCTCGTAGGTCGGCAGGGCGACCTTGCGGATCTTGCTGCCGGACAGGGACTCGGAGGTGAGGACAGTGCGGATCTCCTTGTCGCGGATCTTCACCACATACTCGTCGGCCGCGTAAAGCTCGACGGTCTTCGGCCACATGTCGAGAAGCTTCTTGGAGGTGCCGGTAAGCTCACCGTCCTTCCATTCGATCAGCTCGTCGAAGGAGCCGGCGTCTTTGCTGCAGCCCTCGAAGAGCTTCTTGGAGATGCGCAGGGCCTGACGTTCGCGGGCCACGCGAGCCTGTTCCGCAGTGTGCTTGTGGTAGCCACGCACCGAGTCGGCGATCTCGGCCAGATAGCGGGCACGCTCTGCGGGGACGATGGCGCGACCACGACTGGACGCCTTGACGCTGACGATGGGCAGCCTGGCCTTGCCGAGCTTGAGGCCCTTGGCCACCAGCGCCGGGGCGATGGACTGGAACAGGGCGGTTACACCGTCGTCATTGAAACGGGCGGCCATGGTGCCGAACACCGGCATCTGTTCGGTGGGGGTGGTGAACAATTCGCGGTTGCGCTGGTACTGCTTGCGCACATCGCGCAGGGCATCTTCGGCGCCCTTGCGGTCGAACTTGTTGA
>NZ_JAQVCN010000096.1 GCF_028689785.1 Zoogloea sp.
TCCGGTCGTCGATAGGCGGGCTTCATGGCTGAGCCCTCGGTTTGGGTGTTTCACGGTTAACCTCCTCTCGTCGTTGCTGCCACACGGGGCCCATTCAGGCCCCACTCTCCGGCCCGGTGTGTTGGCGCACACCGGGCCGGAACCTTCTTAAAATCCACTCGCCTTGCGTCCCTCGGCCCCGCCCTGCAGGGCCGCTAGCTGGGCGTCCAGCCACGCGGCCGGCACCTCGGCGCCGTGCTCGGCGATCAGCTGGGCATAAAGATCGCTGCGGGTATCGCCGGCGGCCTTCAGGCGGCGCACCGCGTCGGGCGTGGCCACCGGGGGCAGCTCGCGGGCGGCCGTCTCCATGGGGTGGTCGGTGCCGCGCTTGGGCAGGTAGGTGGGCACCGTCACCGCGTCGAAATCGGCAAACGGGTTCAGCGTGCCTTCGTAGGCGTTCTCCCGCGCCTTGCGCGCGGTGGCCACTTCCAGGGCGCTCGGCACCCCGTAGGCCGCCTGGTTGATGCGCTCCAGCTGCTTCTCGGCGGCGCTCCTGGGCAGCGCCTTGTAGCTGCCAAAGTCAACCCCGAAGTCGAAGAACCCGCCGGCGTCCTTCTCGGCCGGCGCAATGGTGTAGAGCTGCTCGCTGCCGTCGGCGTCGCACATCACCAGGTCGATGGCCGGGGCGCGGTACATGTTCACCCGCAGCGTCACCCGCTCGCCGATCTGCACGCCCGGCACGCCGCCCACGTAGTAGGTGCGGCTGCCGTGGCCCTTCACCGCAAAGCTGATCGTCAGCTGGTTATCCACCAGCCGGGTCTCGTCCTTGCCGGCCACCTGGTCGCGCAGCAGCTCCACGCTCGGCGCCAGGCGCAGCTGCGAGGCAGCGATGCGCTGCCACATGCCCCAGCGGGTCAGCCCGTGGCGGGTATGTGGCGCCTTGCTGCAGTGGGCCGCGCGCACCTGGTCGGCGCGGGCGTTGAGGGCGCCGATGTTCTCGGGCAGCCACATGAACAGCCGGCTCTCGAACACCTGCTCCCAGATGTTGTGCATGCCTTCCACGCTGCCCTTGGCCCGCGAGTTCTTCACCGCGTGCTCATGCACCGTGACGCCCAGCTGCGCAAGCAGCCGCCGGGCCATTGCGGCGCGGCCGGCGCTGCCCTTGTCCAGCACCAGGTTGAGCGGCACCCCGTGCAGCGGCTCGCCCCGGCACTGCATCGCCTCGATGAGAAACTCCACAAAGCCCATCGAGTCCTCATGCCCGGCGTAATAGCGCACGAAGTACGCCCCGCTGTAGGGGTCGGTCATCATCCAGCGGATGCACAGATCGTCCTGCACCCGCTTCATGGCGCCCGGCTTGTTCTTGTACACCTCGGCATCGTCCAGCAGCTCCACGCCCCGGATACCGCCGCCCGGCGCGTAGAACAGCACCGCCACCGAGCTGTCGATCTGCCACACCTGGTTGGGGTGGGCATACTTGATGTGCGCCGCCGCGTGGCCCGCGGCCAGCTGGTCCGGGTGGCAGTGGTAGGCCCGCATCGCCCGGCGCATCGTTGTGGCCGAGGGCGCCAGCACCTCGCCCGTCGCCTCATTGACCCGGCCCAGGCCCTGGGCGTGCAGCAGCTCCGCGGCCGCCTTCACCTTGAAGTTGCGCTTGCCGTTGGCTCGCGTGCCGTGGTGGATCAAGCCCGCCGCCGCCAGCGCCACGTCTTCGCTCACCGACAGCTTGCCGGCGTCGCTGCGCTGCTTGCGGCCGGCGTCGTACAGCCCCGCCGCCTTCAGGCGGGCGTACAGCGTGGCCTTGCTCTTGCCCAGGCGCGCGGCCGCGTCGAGCATGATCGCCCCGCGCTCCCGGTGGCCAGCGCCCTTCAGCCGGCCGGCCAGCTCGCGCAGCAGCTCCAGTTCCACCACCGTGGCGGCGTCCATGTCAGAACTCCTCTTCCTCGGCCGCGGGGGCTGTGGTCAGGTCAGCCAGCCAGGACGGCATCACCACCTCGGCAAAATCCACCGGCATCCCGTGGGCGTTGGCCAGGTCAGCCAGGCGCTGGTAGGTGGCGCGCAGGGTGTCGCCCGCCTCGGCCGCGGCGGTGGCATCGTCCAGCGCCATCACGTTGGCCACCGCCTGGTCAAAGCGGCTCACGTAGCCCAGCATGGCCAGGGACGCATCGCGCAGCGCCCCCAGGGCCCGGGCGCGCTTCTCCAGGGCCACCTTGCGGGTGGCGTCCTCGGTCAGCGTCATCCCGATCAGCTTCTCCTTCAGGCCGTCCCGCTCCTCGCCCAGCACCTGGATCCGGCGCTCCTTCAGCTCCACCTTCTGGCCCAGGTCGGCAATCACCCGGTCCTTCTCGGCCAGCTTCTTGGCGTGGCGCTCGGTCAGCTCGCCGATCAGGTCGGTGACGCTGTCGCGGTCGGTGGCCTCGGCGATGGTCGTCTTGATCAGCGCCTGGTCGTCGGACGGGAGTGCCTGCAGCGCCTGGTAGTCCTTCCGGCGCAGGCCGAGCCGCTCGGCCGACTCGAACAGCTCCGGCCCGAGGGATTCGTACTTCTGGGCGATGCGGGAGCACGTCTTGTACGACTTGCCGAACAGGAGCTCGCAGGCCTCCTCCAAATCGGACACGCGTGTCCGATTTCCCTGAGCGTCCAAAAACTCCAAGTCCTTGTATTTCTTACCTTCACGCAATTGGATGAAGGATTCGGCAATGATCTTTTCGGACACGCTGGTCTGAAAAAGCGCCGATTCGATGCGGCCGACGATCTTGCCGACCTCAAGCGATGAACTCTGCAGCCGATCGCGTGCGCCAACCTCCGTCATGGCGGTGCTGTCCGCCTCGATCACGGCACGGTTGGGTTCCGGCACGTCGGCCGGTGGCGTCAGGGGGGTGGGTTTGCGGGGCATCTCAGGGCTCCGTGCGGTAGCGGTTGATGGTTTCGGTCAGGCGGTTCTGGGCGCGCTCCATGGCCGTGGCGTGGGCGATCGCAATCCGCACCAGCCCCGGCGCCAGCCGGTAGCGGCCCGTCTCGGCGATCTGCTCTGCAAAGCCGGCCGCTACCAGGTTGTGCAGGTCGCGGGTGATCGACGCCGGGCTGGTGCCCAGCGCCGCCACCAGGTCTTTCGGGGCCAGGCCATGCAGCTCGTGCCCGGCCAACACCCGGATCGCGTCGAGAATGCGGCGCTGGCTGCTGTTGTCGTGGATGTGCTTGTCAGCCATGGCGCTCACCCCAGGTCCAGCTCGGGCTGGTCGGCCTTGCGCACGTTCTCGCGGTGCCAGGCCAGGCTCTCCAGCCCGGCCCCCAGCTTGCCGAGGGTGCTCTCCCGGTCCATGTGGCCGGCCATGTAGTCCAGCAGCGCGCCGGTGGCCCCGTGCAGCGTGGCCTGCAGCACATGCACGTCCTCGGCCGTGGTGGCCCGGCCGGTGGGGATCACTACCACCACCGCACCCTCGGCGGCGGCCAGGTAGCGCACCACGTTCTGCGCGCCGGTCAGGTGCTGCCACGCCAGCACGGCCTTGGCCGGCATCGTCTCGGCCTCGATCCATTTGTAGAGCGTGGCCGGCGTGGCCCCCATCAGCTCGGCCAGCCGCTCGATGGAGAGGCGCCGGTGCTTGAGCGCGTAGCTCTTGTCCATTTCGAACGCCATGCGCAGGCTGTTCGGGACGGGTTTCGAATGTCTGGTGTTCATTGGAGATTGGACGCGGGGTCAGATTTCTGGACAAAAACCGGGTTGGAAAGGCTGAAACGAGCTTTCAGCCCGCTAAACTTCGGGTTGAAAGGCAAACTTGAGATCAACAGGGAGGCCCGAATGGCTGAAACACGCTTCACCCCGCTGGAAGACCGCATGGCAGCCATGCGGCTGTTGCTCAGCTCCCTGGTGGCGCACCTCGAAGACAACGGGCTCATTGACCGTGACCTCCTCGAGCGGGATCTGTGGATGACGGCGCGTGTAGGCCACTTGCACGAATCAGCTGAAGGAGACCTGCGCCATGTGTTTGCAGGGGCCGACGCCCTGCTGGACGAATGGCAGCGGCAGCGAGACGAAGGGCCTGACGAGGGCTGAGCGGCAACTTGGCGGGCATGGCCACGGCTCAGAACCGGAAACCCACGCCCAGGCGCAGGTTGTTGGCCACCACGCCCACCTCCAGCACCAGGCCGGCATCGAGGGCGGCGTCGCGGTACTCGGAGGGCAGCGCGTCGAGGATCAGCGCCCCGGCCAGCGAGCCGAGCAGGAACTGCCGATTCACCCGGCCGATGTCGCCACTTTCGGTGGCCTGTCTCACACTCACGTTGGCCGGGCTGGAGTAGCCCGCCGCGTAGGCGCGGTCCGGCTGGCCGGGGATGCGGCTGACCGGGGCCGAGGTGTCGGCGGCATCGCGGGCGCGGCTGTGCTCCTGGGCCCAGTTGATCGCCACCAGGGTGGCCAGGGCGAGGCCCTTGCCCTGCTGGGCGGGCGTCCAGTCATCGCCGGCATGGGCCGACGGAGCGGTAAGGATGGCGGCAGCGCACAGCGCGGCGGCCTGGGGTTTGAAGTGTTTGAGCATGGCGTCAGGCTCCGAGGGCAAAGCAGCGGAAGGCGTCGATGCCGCAGGTGTTCCAGACCTTCAGCGCTGCCTCGAGAAAGGCGAGGTTGAGGTCGTCCGGTTCGACGCCGGTTTGTTGACGAAGGGTTTGCATGGTGGGCCTCACGCAGCGAGTTGCTCGGGTTCCGGCTGCTTGATGCCGGCGGTGACGGCGATGTCGTGGGCGCGGCCGAAGTTGCCCTTGTCGAGGCCGTTGAGTACGCGATAGACGGCGCGCTCGGGGAAGCCATGCTCTTCCGCCCACTGGCGGATGGTCTTGCCCTGGGCACGGAGACGGGCCTTGAAGCGAGTGGGGGTCACTTGTGATCTCCTGTGGTTGGGTGGGATTTCACGGGCAGCGCGGGGGGCTGTGCTGCCGGTGAAATGACTGTGTTTGTGTAGTGAATGATAGGAACCGTTTGGTTCCATGTCAACGTTTTGTGAGAACCAAATGGTTTCTATTGGCGAACGCCTGCGAGAGGAGCGTCAAAAGCTCAAAATGAGCCAGACGGCTTTTGCTGAGCGTGGTGGGGTGACGAAGAAAACCCAGATGCTGTACGAGGGAAACGAACGGTTCCCTGACGCCCAATACCTGGCCTCGGTTGCCGAAGCCGGCGTCGATGTCCTCTACGTCCTAACAGGTAAGCCTGTTGCAGCGCCTGTGCCCGCGCCTGCGGTCACGTCCTATGAGCGCGCAACCGTGGTGCCGCTGCCTGCCAACGAACACGGCGGCCTCACCTGGCGCCAGATCCTGGTGATCGCGGTGGATGAGCTGAACGCCGCCGGCAAGCGCCTGCCGGGCGAGAAGCTCCTCGAGCTGGTGGACCTGCTGGTGGCCTGGCAGGCCGAAGGGGCCAAGGTGGATGCAGAGAAGATGAGGAAGCAGATCCGCCTCGTCGCCTGACTGTTGCGAAATCCGTCGCATTCGTTGCAAGAACCGCCGGCTTTTGGGCTTAGGCTTTCTGCTGACTCGAATATGATGATTTCGTTGAAACAGTTTTTATAGGTGTGCAGATGGGATCAGGAATCGAAGAACGCATCCGGGCGCTGCTGTCCACGCACCTGGGCGAGGACAGCGGTACCGAGAGCCGGCGTGTGGAACTGAGTGGCGTGACGATCGTGGAATTGCACGTAGAGCGGATGGTGGTGGTCATCGACGACGAGCCCCGGGACAAGTCATGAGCGACCTGCTGCCAACATGCCCCTACTGCTGCACAGCGCTACCGAAAATGCCCACGCGCAAGAGCCGTTGCCCAGCGTGTGGCTTGGCGATCTACGTCAAGGCGGCGCCTGAGGATCGCATCAAGCGCCTGGTGACCGAGGCCGAGGCCACGGCGATCGAGCAGCGCTGGCAAGCGGCCTACGCTGCCCAGCGGGATGAGCAACACATCCAGACCTTCGGAGTACCTGTGCCCAGAACCGGGGCCCAACAGCGCGCCCTGGGTCGTCAGATCGCCAGGCGGGATCTGCTCAAGCTGCAGAGTGTTTCTCGGTACGCGGAGATTTCCGGCGGGCGCGATGCTTGCCCGTCCTGCAGGCGTCTGGAGGGCGTCTGGGAGATCGAGCAGGCCCTGTCCGTCATGCCTTTGCCCAACGAGACCTGCGAGCGTTACCAGCAAGGCTTTCAGATGCATTGCTGCGCATTTTGGGGACTGCCCAAGGCTGCCTCAGACGACCCACGCTAACTATCCCGCATTTGTTCACGGTATATTCTCAGTGAATTGCAGAGGGGCGAATCATGCGGATGATGGGGGGCGCTGCTGTGGCGCTAGTGGTTGGGTTCGCAAGCGCGACGCTATCTACGCCTGCCTACGCGGCAAAACCTGTCGTGGGCAAAAAGACTGAGGTCACGCGTTACAGCACCGAGCCATTCGATACAGGGGTCGATACGCTTTCGGCGACCGACCTGAACGGCCACAACCCCGTAGCTATTTACGCGGCGCTTCGCCGCCCCCCCTTGAAAGACCAGTACGAAACGACGGCGGCCTTCGAGGAGAGGCTCGCCGCGTGGAAGGCAAGGCCTATCACCGGCAACGTCACGGCAAACAGCAAGGTGGTGATCTCCACGCTTTGGACGCCCTATTTCTCCAAGCTGTACGACGCCGACAACGCGCAGATGACCTTCCTGTTCGACTCGGACTACAACGACGCCGACGGCTATCCCTTCCTTCCTTTCCGGCTTGAACGCAAGAAGCTCTCGCCCGGCCGTGGGCAAACGGCCATGGGAGTCAAATTCTCTTGGACTCGGGAGTACGAGCTCGCCGTCGGTACTCGGCTGGGCGGCCTCAGCGGCAAGTCGATGACGCTGAGCATTGCCCCCGAGGATGCACGGAAGGTGGTTCCTGTCCTACTTTTCATCGGCCAGATGGACCCGGTCGGCACCTACGAGGCCGAGAGGAACCACGAGCCGACGCTCTCCGAGCGTTGGGAAAGTGCGTACTGGACTGCGGGCTGGACACTGGACGTGGAACAGGTGTGGGTTGTTGATGGGGCGCGCCGGGCCATCCTGGCCAAGCTGTGCAAGACGCCTCATCGGTTCGAGACGTGCGCGGTCACCAGTAGCGAGAGGCAAGATCAATGAATCCTCGCCACACCTTTCGAAGCGTAACGACCGTGTTGTTGGTGGGTGCATCCATGCTTGCAGGCTGCGCAGCCCCTCAGCGTCTGCTCGCTCCCGACGAGCTTGCGACGGTTACACACCGGACTTTTCCTGGCGTGACGACCAACCAGGCGCTCGCGGCCGCGGAGCGCGTCTTGCGGCTGGCCGACGGTGACGATTTCGCGATCGACAGCGACCGCGATGGATTGATGGCCACCCGGAACTGGACGGTCTACTTCGTTCTCGGGTTTGCAACCGGAACAGATAACTGGATCTTCAAGGTCAGGCCTGTCGAGGGCGGCACTGCTGTGACGTTTGCTGTCGGGTCGGTGGCACAGCCAGCACCCGCGAGGCAGACACCGCGCCGGGCAGATGATCCACGCCCGAAGGTGATGGGAACGACACACGAAGGCACGGCCATCTACGACCTCGTCTGGGCCCGGATGGCCTACCTCCTCGGGCAACGCGACACATGGATGAGCTGTGCCGAGTCCGAAGCGCGAGTGACGTCGGGTGTCGTATGGGGTGAGACGGTGGCACTGTGCAACAGCTTCAATGTGAAGGACCAGAGACCAGAGGGGCCGATGGTTGCGAATGCCGCCGCCGGGAATATCCGATAACCAGAAGATACAGCATGCTCAAAATGATTCTTTGCGTCGCAACGGTCGCGCTATCCACGCTTGCCCACTCGGCGCCGATCCAGCCTGACCGGGTCGTGTACCTGTCTAACCGTCAGGACGCCAGCCTGATCAAGGTTTGCCGCGGCTGCGGCTGTCGCGGCGGTGGCGGCTATCGGCTACCGAACGGGAAGTGTGCGCCACGGTAGATGACCAAATCGCGTAAGCGACATCGCGTGAGGCGCGCGTTTAAATACAGTTAAGACGCTAGGTTCAAAGAAAAGCAATGGTCGAACAAGCAAAAATCACCTTTTACAAAATTTCGGAATGTGGGTACTACCGTCGCGGAAACGCGAGCCCGGAGTTCGGCTCTCTCTCGGAGATGTTGCGTGAGCTCGAAGCATGGGGTGCAGATCGACCTTTGGTTGCGACCAAGGTTTTTGAACCCGCAGATGGCCAAGATCTTCATCCTGCCTACCTACTGGATATTCGAGGTGCAGGTGATGGTTGGCTCGTAACCACTTGGAATCAAACCCCAGCAAACGAAGCGGGTGTTGCGTCGGTAAAGGGCGAATCCAGCGTTGGCTCGGCACAGGTGGTCATGAACAGCATCGAAGCCGGCAGCATCCCGGGTTTCGCAACCTACTTCTGGTTCATCCCCTCAAAGCAGTGCTTCGCAAGCATTCGGTTCCAGCATCTTTGGACTGGACAGAAGTCTCTACAGTGTTACGTCGAGTCGTTCATGAGTCACTTCGCCAGTCACGTGATCACAAACGATGACAACGATGATGAGATTGAAATTCTCGGATATGCGATGCACCCAGGTGATGAGCCGGAAAGCCTTAGTCCCCGGTTCAGGACAAGTCTCGTTTACAAGCCGGGGGAGACAGATTTAATCCGTAAAAGCGTCGATAGCATCCGTAAGGTCATCAGAAAGACAACGCTGACCTTGGCGCGCGAGGAAGACCTTACAAAATGGCAGAGTTTCCTCAAGTGGACAAATCTGCGCCAGCAACCCGAGGCGCTGCAGAAGGTTCGAGTGCAGTACGAATTGTCCACAGGAGTCACCCTTCCCGATCTCGACGCGATCATTGACGAGTGGAATGAGGAACACGACCGTCAGTGGGACGATTATGGCTTCTGTTTCAGGGGCGAATCGCAGAAAATTAGGTGGCTAAGTCATAGTCTTGCCAGGACTGAGATCGGTCTTGATGTAGCGAGGGACAATGATGAGGTTGTAAATCCGGCATCGCTGATCGACGCCCTTGAAAACAAGCGCGCCGCAATTTTGAGACTTTTGGATTGATCAGATCTGTCGTCTTGGGGGCCGTAACGCTGCTGATACTCGCTGCCCTGGGGGCATCGTACTGGTTCGGCAGACAGGTTCCTTTCGCTGAGCAATGGCCTCTCTTCGAGGCCCTGAGGACGACTGCATCTATCATTTTTGCTGTTGTTGGGGCGTGGTTGGCGATCATCTACCCGGAACGTCTGAAGCTGTCATTCAAGGCCGCGCCTAACAAGCACTCAGAAGCGCCGGTGAAAATGGGGCAGTTGCTCCACCCGGCAATGCATTCAACCGCGATCTTGTGTGCTGTCCTTTGTGTCGGAATCGTGGCGCCACTACTCAAGCAGATTCCAGTGTTACTGGAGTTCCGCGATACGTGTCGTGGTCTTTCGTACTGCTTAGCCACAGCATTGACGTTCTGGCAGATTTGGACTGTCATCCTTACTCTCGTGCCAGCTGACGTTATCAAGACTGCCTCCGACCGGGAGATTCGGGATGTGAATACCATACGGAGTTACCGAAAAGGTACTACGCCGGGCAAGCGAACGCAGTCACCCTGATTTCAGCGTTAGCAATCAAAAGGGCTTCCCATCCCCGAAACCCTTCGCCTCCTAGCCCCCTCCGCGCGCGCGCGACACTGCGCGCATGCAATCCCCCCTCACTACCTCCGCCCGTGGCCTTGAGCTGATCCGCTCGTTCGAGAAGTTCGAGCCCAAGGCCTACCTCTGCCCGGCTGGCAAGCTGACCATCGGCTACGGCCACGTCATCAAGGCCTCGGAACCTCACCTGCGCAGCAAGACGCTGACGCAGGGCGAGGCCGAGGCCTTGCTGCGTGACGACTGCCGCACCGTCGAGGTGTACCTCTCGGCCGTGCTGCCCGACTGGGTGCGCCCGCACCACTTCGACGCCCTGGTGTCGTTCTGCTTCAACTGCGGGGTGAAGGCCTTCGACGGCTCCACGTTGCGCGTGAAGATCAAGCAGGGCGACCGCCAGGCTGCCCAGGGCGAGTTCCACAAATGGATCTTCTCGAAGGGCCGGCGCCTGCGTGGGCTGGTCGTTCGGCGGGCGTGTGAGGCGCTGATGTTCGCGGGTTGCTCCGACTCCACCATCGAGACCGAGCGCCGCCGGCTCGAAGCCCTGAAAGGACCGCTATGAGCATCCGCTTTTCCGTCGTGGCCGCCGCGGCCGCGGTGCCGATCGAGGTGGCCCATGTCTGAGCCGCAGACCCTGCCCGAGCCCAAGCCGGCCCGCCAGTCCAAGGTGCTGCTGTTCAATGGCCTGGCCGCGGCCGTGTCGGCCCTGCTCACGGTGGCCGACAGCTTCGAGCCCTTCCTGCCGCCCGACTTCTACAAGGCCGCGCTGGCCGTGGTGGTGGTCGTCAATGCCGTGCTGCGGATCTACACCACCCAGCCGGTGTGCCTGCGGGGGGGCGAGTGATGCGGCGCTATTGCTTCGGTGCAGCGCTGGCCCCCACGCCCATCTCGGTGTTCATCTGGGGCTGCGGCGCGCTCGCCACCCACCTGGACCGCTGGCGCGCCCTGGTGTCGGCCGTCCCCCGCCCGCGGTGGCGCACGCCGCTGCTGCGCGACGCCGTGCAGCGCCTCTCCCTCAACCCCACCGCCACGGCCCGCCAGCGCGGGCC
>NZ_JAQVCN010000097.1 GCF_028689785.1 Zoogloea sp.
AGCGGTAATGGCGTGGTGGTGCCCCGCGACTCCAGTGCCACCACCCTGGCCGAGCTGCGCGGCAAGACCATCTCGGTGCCCTTCGCCTCCGCCGCCCACGGCATGCTGCTGCGGGCCCTCAAGCGCTAGGGCCTCGACCCCGAGAAGGACGTGAACATCATCACCCAGGCGCCGGAAGTGGCCGGTCCGGCGCTGCAGGCCGGCAAGATCGACGCCCACGCCGACTTCGTGCCCTTCGCCGAGCTGTTCCCCTACCGGGGCTTCGCCCGCAAGATCTACGACGGTGTGCAGTCGGCCACCCCGACCTTCCACGGCTCCCTGGTCAATGCCGAGTTCGCCCGCAAGTATCCCGAAGTGGTGGTGGCCTTCCTGCGTGCGGCCATCGAGGCCGACCGCCTGATGGCCAGTGACCCGGAGAAGTACAGCGAGCTGATCGAGAAGCACACCGGCATCGAGGCGCCCGTCAGTTACCTGTTCCACGGCCCCCTGGGCCTGCAGACCCGGGACTTCACCTGGAAGCCGGAATACCGCCAGGCCCTCAAGACCTCCATCGACACCCTGCACCTGATGCGCCGCATCGATGTCACGCCCGATCCGGCCACCTTCATCGACGACCAGTACATCCGCGCCGCCTTCAAGCAGTCCGGTCTCAACTACGACGCCCGCCTGAAGAACTACGACAAGCTGCCCCTGAAGGCCAGCGATGCCGTCACCGGCAAGCCCATCACCGACACCCGCCGCCTGGCCGGCCTGTGGGTGGCGGGGGAGCCCAAGGTGCGTCACTACGCCACCATCGCCAACGCCGTGCAGGACCTGCGCAAGCTGGAGCAGGCCGGCAAGGCGGTGCGTGCGGTGTATGTGCACGACCTGATCCACGGCATCAAGCTGCTTGGCCCCCAGGCCTGGTTCGCCCGGGACGCCCAGGGTGAGGTGAGCGCCTTCCTGCAGAAGGACGCCGCCGCAGCCTATGCCTCCACCAACAAGGGCCAGCTCCTCGACTTCGCCGCCCTGAAGGGGCAGGGAGCCGTAAGGTGACAGCCCCCGGACAACAATCGGTCGCACGCCGCGCGCTGCCCCTGCTGTCGCTGATCGTCTGCGTGCTGCTGTGGCATGTGGCCTCGTCCCGGCACCTGCACCTGGGGCTGGTGACCTTCCAGAACGTGCCCCAGCCTCTGGAGGTGGTGCATGCCGCCTGGGACCTGTTCCAGTCCCCCAAGCTGCAGAACCACCTGGGGGCCAGCCTGGGCCGGGTGGCCTCGGGCTTTCTCGTCGCGGCGGCGCTGGGGGTGGGCCTGGGCCTGGCCATCGGGCGCTTCCGCTGGGTCCGGGAAACCCTGATGCCGCCCCTCGAGGTGGCCCGGCCGATCCCGGCGGTGGCCTGGATTCCCCTGTCCATCCTGATGTTTCCCTCCTCCGAGGGCAGCATGATCTTCATCACCTTCGTCGGTGCGCTGTTCCCCATCCTGCTCAACACCATCCATGGGGTGCATGGGGTGGACCCGCGCCTGATCGCCTCGGCCCGCAGCCTGGGCACCCGCCGCTGGGCCATCTTCGCCCGGGTCATCCTGCCGGCGGCCGCGCCGTCGGTGCTTACCGGCCTGAGCATCGGCATGGGCACCTGCTGGTTCTGCCTGGTGACCGCCGAGATGATCTCCGGCCAGTACGGCATCGGCTATTACACCTGGGAGTCCTACACCGTGCAGAACTACGCCAACATCATCGTCGGCATGCTCCTGATCGGCCTGCTCGGCATGGGCAGCAGTGCCCTGCTGCACCGGGCCGGCCAGGCCCTGATGCCCTGGTACCGTCCGGGAGGCCGCCCATGAACGCCATCCTCTCCCTGTCCGAGCTCGCGCCCGAGGTGAGCACCGGGCGCCTCCACATCGACCGGGTCTCCATCGAGCTGGGCAGCGGCGCCGACCGCTTCACCGCCCTGGACGACGTGTCGGTGAATATCGCCCCCGGCGAGTTCGTGTGCCTGCTGGGCCCCTCTGGCTGCGGCAAGTCCACCCTGCTGGGGGCCCTGGCCGGTCACCTGACCCCGTCCCGGGGCCAGCTGCGGCTCGATGGCGCGCCCATCGGCGGCCCCGATCCGCAGCGGGGCCTGGTGTTCCAGCACCACACCCTGTTCCCGTGGCTGTCGGTGCGTGACAACGTGGCCTATGGGCTGCGCATGCGCGGTGTGGGGCGGGCCGAGCGCCATGCCCAGGCCATGACCTGGCTCAAGGAGGTGGGGCTGGAGGGCTTCGAGCACCATTACCCCGGTGCCCTCTCCGGGGGCATGCAGCAGCGCGTGGAGATTGCCCGTGTGCTCATCAACCAGCCCCGCGTGCTGCTCATGGACGAGCCCTTCGGCGCGCTGGATGCGCTGACCCGGCTGAAGATGCAGGAGCTGCTGCTGGCCCTGTGGACCAAGCGGCGCATGACCGTCGTCTTCGTGACCCATGACATCGACGAGGCCCTGTTCATGGCCGACCGGATTCTCGTCATGAGCGCCCGGCCTGGGCGGGTGATTGAAGAGATCGTCGTCCCCGCTGGCCGCCCCCGCAGCGCCGAGTGGCTGACCGGCACGAGCTTCATCGAGCATAAGCGCCACTGCCTGGCCCTGCTGCGGGATCCCGGCGTGACGGTACCTCTGGCGCGCCTCTCGCCCATCCCTCCCGCAGGGGATGACCAAGACGCCACTTCCTGTTCCGACTGACATGCACCCCAGCCCAAGAGACCGATCGTGACTCATTTTCCCCTTCCCATCACCGCGGATGCTGATCTGGCGGTGCTTTACCCGCGGCTCTGCGACACTGACCCCGCAGTGCGCCGCCTTGCCCTGATCGAACTGGCCGAGCTGGAGCAGGAGGCCCATGCCCCCTGGCTGGTGGCGGCTCTGGCCGATCCGGATCCGGCCGTGCGTGCCGAGGCGGCCAGCCGCCTGGCTTACTGGGAGGGTCCGGAGACGATCACAGCCCTGCTCGACTGCCTCCATGATCCCGATCCTGCCGTCCGGGAGGCTGCGGCCCACAGCCTGGCCGAGATCCGCCTGCCCGGGAGCGGCCGGATCCTGCTCCCGGCGCTGGGGCACGGCAGCGCCTTTGCCAGGGCCGCCGTGCTGCGTGCCCTGAGGGAGTTGCGCCTGCCGGAGAGCCTCGTGCCGGCCCTGGCGGAGGCCGCCGCCGCTGATCCGTCGGTGCGCCTGGAGGCCGTGGGTGTGCTGGGATGGCTCAAGCATGGCGCTGCCTTGCCCGTGCTGACCCGGCTGGCCGAAAGCGATCCGGTACCCGAGGTGCGCCGCGCCGCGGTGGGTGCGCTGGGACTTGGCATGGACGGGGAGGCGCTGCCGGCCTTGCTGCAGGCCTTGCGTGATCCCGAGTGGCGCGTCCGTGAGGAGGCTGCGACCACCCTCGGCAAACTGCGCGCCGGGGAGGCCGTCCAGGCCTTGATCGAGGCTCTGGAGGACCCTTACTGGCAGGTGCGTCAACGGGTGGCCCGGACCTTGGGGCGCCTCCAGGATGGCCGCGCGGTGCCTGCGCTGATGGCCTTCGCCCTGCTCCATTCTTCTGCCAATCTGCGCAAGGAGGCCGCCATCGCTCTGGGCGAAATCGGTGACTCGGCAGCCCTGGAGGGTCTCGAGAAGGCGCTGACGGATGGCGATCCTGAAGTGCGCAAGTCGGCCCGTCTGGCCGTCGCGCAGATCCAGCTCAAGGTTCGGGTGTCCCCGGACTGAGGGCTCCGGGATGCAGGCCGGCGTCAGTCTGCGGCGTCGGTCCTGCCCACTGCCAGCCAGTGATGCACGAGCCGGTTCAGCTCCTCGGCCTCGAAGGGCTTGCCCAGGTGATCGTTCATGCCGGCGTCGAGGCAGCGCTGGCGGTCTTCATCGAAGGCATTGGCGGTCAGGGCGATGATGGGTACCCGGGCTCCGCTGGCGCTGCCGGCCCGGATCTGCCGGGTGGCGGTGAGACCGTCCATGCCCGGCATCTGGATATCCATGAGGATCAGATCGTAGCGGGTGACGGCAGCCATCCGGACGGCCTGCTCGCCGTCGCTCCCCTGGTCCACCTGCAGGCCCAGTTCCTCCAGCAGCGCGCAGGTGAGCTCCTGATTGATCGGTTCATCCTCTACCAGCAGGATGCGGGCGTCGGTGTAGGGATGGGCAGGCAGCTCTGCAGCCACCGCCTGCGACGGATTATCTGGGGGCAGGGCCGCGGCATCGCCCATCTCCAGGCAGACCGTGAACCAGAAAATGCTGCCCTGTCCGGGCTGGCTCGTCACCCCGATGTCACCTGCCATCAGCTGCACCAGCTCGCGACTGATGGCCAGCCCCAGGCCTGTGCCGCCAAAGCGCCGGGTCGTCGAGCTGTCCGCCTGCTCGAAGGGCTGGAACAGTCTGGCCTGGGTCGCACCATCCAGTCCGGGGCCGGTGTCCTGGATCTCGAAGCGCAGGGTCAGCAGGCGGCCGTGACGATCCGTCTGCTGGACGCGCAGGCAGACCTCGCCGGTACTGGTGAATTTGACGGCATTGCCCGCCAGGTTGAGGAGAATCTGGCGCAGCCGGGTCACGTCTCCCAGCAGGGCGACCCCTGCCAGCTCCGGCGCCAGCGTGAGACGCAGGCGCAGCCCCTTGCGCTCGGCCTCAGGGCCGAGCATGCCCACCAGATCGTCGATGATGCCGATCAGAGAAAAGACGTTGTGCTCGAGACACATCCGGCCCGCTTCGATCTTCGACACATCGAGGATGTCGTTGATGACCTGGAGCAGGTGCCGCGATGCACGCAGCACCTTGCCCAGCCGGTCCTGCAGCAAGGCACCGTCCCCAGTGCGCCGGGCCAGCTCGGTCATGCCGATGATGGCATTGAGGGGGGTGCGGAGCTCGTGGCTCATGTTGGCCAGGAAGGCGCTCTTGGCCTGGCTCGCAGCCTCGGCAGCCAGACGCTGCTTCTTGTCGCGCAGGTTTTCGATGCCGAACCCCACGTTGCGCGCCAGTTCTTCCAGCAGGATCACCTCGTCCGGGTTGAAGGCCCAGGCCTCGGCTGCGTACAAGGACATCACCCCCATGACCCGGCCATGCACCCGGAGGGGCAGGCCGATGCTGGCGCGAAAACCGTAGGCCGCCGCCGGGGCGTGCCTGGGGGTCATGCGGTGACCTGCCGCGTAATCCTGGTTGACCTGGGTTGTTCCTTCCCGGAAGGCCACGCCAAAGGGGCCCTGGCCGGTGGCGCAGTCGGGATCCCAGGAAATCCGGATCGCCGTCAGATAGGATTCTGCGGCGGCCCCGGCCATTGCCAGCGGATGGACGCTTCTGTCCGGGTCGTCATTGCCCTGGCCGATCCACACCATCTGGTAGCCGCCCACATCCACCACCAGCCGGCAGATCCCGTCGAGCAGGGCCTGCTCCCCGTCACAGGAGGCCAGCAGCAGGTTGCAGTCCCCCAGCAGACGCAGGGCCCGGTTGAGTTTGTGCAGCTCGTTCACGGCCTGGGCGCGCTCGCTTTCCATCGCGGCCAGCGCCCGCTGGGTGCATGCCAGCCAGCTGAAGATACTGCCTGGGTGGGCAGGGGCGACCGGGAGTGGATCCGAAAAATTGCCCTGGCCCAGACGCTGGATGGCTTCATGGACCACATCGATGTCGGCGCCAACGACCGTCCGCTGACGACGGATCAGGTAGAACAGCAGGCACAGCAGCAGTCCGAACATCACGACCACCGCCATCCGGACCTGGGTGGCCCGGTGCAGGGCGTCCTCCACGCTGGCCCGGGTACGCCGATCCACCCTTTGGGCACATTCGCTGATGGGGCGCATGATCTGCGCCTTGGCAGCCTGGTAATCCTCGCCATAGAGCATGGCAATCGCCCGGGTCCGGTTGTCGGATGCGGGTGATGCGGTGGCGTCCAGCAGCGCCATGGCCGCCCGCTCGGTATGGGTGAGCGCGTCGGAATTGCGCTTGGCCTCATCGAGCAGGGCGAACTCTTCCCGCGTGTAGCCGGCCTGCCGCATCAGGGAGAGCAGGGGGATGCGTTCGCCAATGGCGCTGACCTGTCCGTCGCCCCTGACCTCGAAACCCCAGTGGCGGCTGAAGGCCTCCAGGGAGCGCGGGCGCAGCCCATCCCGAACCTCGAGGAGCTCGTCGTAGTACTGCTTGTAGAGAGGGTTGCCCGTGGCTGCGTAAGTTCGCGCCATGCGGGTCAGGTCGTCGGAGGACTGGCGCAGTTCGTTGCTGAGCAGCAAGGAGTGCAGCCGCAGGTCGTACATGCGATCGTGGTGCTGCTCTGCCCGGACATAGGCGACGAAAAGCACCACGATTACCGCAAACCAGATCACTGTCAGCCAGGACAGGACGGAAATCTTTCGCAGGGGCTGGAGAAATGCAATCACGGGGGGACCGGGGGCAGGCGATGCGGACGATGGCCGTGAGTATAGCCCCGGCTTGGCGCGTGGCTGCCCCGTCGTTGTGGAGCGGCACATGTCCCGCCAGCAGTGCGGCCCTCCGGGGGCAGGCCAGGTTGCCACCTGGCACTGCCGCCCGAAAATTCAAGCTTTGCCCAGGGCCTGATCAATGTCCCACAGGATGTCGTCCAGGGTCTCCAGGCCCACGGACAGCCGGATCAGGTCGGGGGGGACGCCGGCGGCCACCTGCTGTGCCTCGGAAAGCTGGCGGTGGGTGGTGGAGGCCGGGTGGATCACCAGGGTCTTGGCGTCGCCGATGTTGGCCAGATGGGACAGGAATTCCACCGAGTCGATGAATTTCTGGCCTGCCGCCGCGCCGCCCTTGATGCCAAAGGTGAGCACCGCACCCGCGCCGCGGGGCAGGTATTTTTTGGCCAGGGAGTGGTAGCGGCTGCTTTCGAGGCCGGGGTAGTTGACCCACGCCACCTTGGGGTGGGATTCCAGGTGGCGGGCCACCGCCAGGGCGTTGGCGCAGTGGCGGTCCATGCGCAGGGGCAGGGTCTCGATGCCTTGCAGCAGCTGGAAGGCGCTGAACGGGGAGAGCACCGGCCCGAGGGTGCGCATACCCTCCATGCGGCATTTCATCGTGAAGCCGAAATCCCCGAAGGTCTCGTAGAAACGCACTCCGTGGTAACCCGGCGAGGGGTCGGTCATGGTCGCGAACTTGCCGTTGTCCCAGGGGAACTTGCCGGATTCGACGATCACCCCGCCCATCGTCGTGCCATGGCCGCCGATGAACTTGGTGGCCGAATGGACGCTGATCGCCGCGCCCCACTCGAAGGGCCGGCACAGGTAGGGGCTGGCGAAGGTGTTGTCGATGATGAGCGGCACGCCGGCGTCGCTGGCGACCTTGGCCACGGCCTCGATGTCGAGCACGTTGAGGGATGGGTTACCCAGGGTCTCGGCGTACACCGCCTTGGTCCTGGGGGTGATCGCGCGGGCGAAGTTCTGCGGGTCGTCCGGATCGACGAACACCGTGTGGATGCCCATCTTGCGGAAGTTCACGTCGAGCTGGGTGTGGGTGCCGCCGTACAGCGTGCGTGCCGCGACGATCTCGTCGCCGGCTTCGCAGATGTTGAGCAGGGCGATCATCTGGGCGGCCATGCCGCTGCCGGTGGCCACCGCCGCGCGGCCCCCTTCGAGGGCTGCGAGGCGCTCCTCGAACACCGCCACGGTGGGGTTGGAGATGCGCGAATAGACGTTGCCGAAGGTCTGCAGGTTGAAGAGGCTGGCGGCCTCCTCGGGGCTGTCGAAGACGTAGGAGGTGGTCTGGTAGATGGGCACGGCGCGGCTGCCGGTGGCCGCGTCGGGGATCTGGCCTGCGTGCAGGCACAGGGTATCGAAGCCGTAGTTACGGTCTGCCATGGGGTACGCTCCTGAATCAGGGAAGCCAGCGGGGGCGGCGGGCGGAAATCACCTTGGTGTTCACACCGAACCAGTTGAGGCCGCCAAACAGGCGGGCGTATTCGATCTTGACGCAGCGGTCCATCACCACGGTGAGGCCGGCGGCCTCGGCCTTCTGGCGGGCTTCGTCGTTGATGACGCCGATCTGCAGCCAGAGGGTTTTTGCGCCGATGGCGATGGCCTGCTCGGCGATCGGCAGGGCGTCGGCGGGCTTGCGGAAGACATCGACGATATCCACCTTTTCGGGGATGGAGGCCAGGTCGGGGTAGCTCTTCTCGCCCAGGATCTCGGGGTACTTGGGATTGACCGGGATGATCCGGTAGCCGTGCTCCTGCATGTACTTGGCCGCGAAGTAGGACGGCCGGAACCAGTCGGCCGACAGGCCGACGACGGCGATGGTCCTGGATTCCTGGAGAACCCGGCGGAGGGTCTGGATGTCGCTCATGCTCGTCTCGTCCGGGTCAGCGGCCGCACCAGGTGGGCGTGCGCTTGTCGATGAAGGCGTCGATGCCCTCGCGGGCGTCCAGGGCCTGCAGGTTGTTCACCATCACGCCCCGGGTGTAGGCGTAGGCTTCGTCGAGGGGCAGCGGGGCCTGGCGGTAGAAGGCTTCCTTGCCGATGGCCAGGGTCAGCGGCGACTTGGCGGCGATCTTGCGGGCCAGCGCCAGCGTGTGCGCTTCGAGCTCTGCGGCGGGCACCAGCGCGTTCACCAGGCCGAAGCGCAGGGCCGTGGCGGCGTCGATGAGATCGCCGGTGAGGAGCATCTGCATGGCGTGCTTGGGGGCCACGTTGCGGGACAGGGCCACCATCGGCGTGGAACAGAACAGGCCGATGTTCACGCCCGGCGTGGCGAAGCGCGCATCGTCGGTGGAGATGGCCAGGTCGCAGCTGGCCACCAGCTGGCAGCCGGCGGCGGTGGCGATGCCGTGGACGCGGGCGATCACCGGCTTGGGCAGCGTGACGATGGCCTGCATCAGCTCGGCGCAGTCGGCGAAGAGGCCTTCGGCGTAGTCGGGCGCGTAGTCGGCGCCACGCATTTCCTTGAGGTCGTGGCCGGCGCAGAAGGCCGGGCCGGCCCCGGCCAGGATCACGACGCGCACGCTGTCGTCGGCGGCGATGGCCTGGAAGGCCGCGATCAGCTCGCGGATCGCTGGCTGGGACAGGCTGTTGCGGGCCTGGGGGCGGTTGAGGATCAGGGTGCGGACGCCGGTGCCGGCGTCGTCGAGGCTGATCAGGGTGGGTTCGGTCATGGCTGTTCTCGTGGTTTTGGGTGTTGTCTATTTTTTGCGCAGCATGCCCGTCTCATCCACCCGGCGCAGGGCGGCGAGTTCTTCGGCCGTCGGTTCGGGCACCACGCGGGCGGTGGGCGACACCTTCAGGTCCCAGCCCGTGCTGGCGCGGATCTCCTCGACGCTGGAGAAGGGGTACCAGGCGTCCAGGATGAACTCTTTGGTGTCCGGGTCGGGACGCATGATACCGAGAGTCGTGACGATTGCCGACGGGCCGCCGCCGATGAAGCCGTGACGCTCCCGGGCGTTGCCGCCGTCGAGATAGCCCGGGGAGCTGATGTAGCTCACCTTGTCGGCGAAGCGCTTGGCCTCGTGGGTGACCATGATGATGACCCGGCCGGCGCCGCAGGCGATGTCGTTGGCGCCGCCGGCGCCGGTGAGGCGGGTCTTGGGCAGGCGGTAGCGGTCGCCGATCACGCCGTCCTCGTCCCAGATGCCGGTGGTATTCACGTTGCCGAACTTGTCCACCTGGGCTGCGCCGATGATGCCCACGTCGCAGCGCCCGGAGGCGACCAGGCAGCCGAGGGCGTCCAGGGCGTTGGTGAAGCTGGTGGCGTTGGAGGAGATGCGGTTGCACTCGATGCCCCAGGGCAGGCCGCCGACGGGCGTGGCGCCGTACACGCCGCCTTCGGTCATGGTGCGGATGTTGGGGGCGTGGCAGGCCTGGGCAAAGTAGCCGGCCAGCATCGAGAGGCCGACCCCGAAGATCGCCAGGTCGCCGTCATGGAGTTCGCGGCCGGTGGCGATCGCCATCATCTCCTGGCGGGTGTAGGGCAGATCCAGGTCTGTCGGGGTGTTGGTGCGGGTATCGGTGCTCATTGGGCCTCTCCGGAACTGAGGGCGCGGATTTCTTCCGGCGTCTTGATCCACTGGCGGAAGGGGTCGAGGAGGAAGGCAGTGCCGGTCTTCGACAGCAGCTCGACGGTCTCGCGGCCGATCAGGTCGAGGTAGCTGTCGAGGTCGGTGTAGCCGTCAACGTATTGGCGGATGTAGGCCTCGGTGCCTTCGGGGGTGGCGAGGGCCTTGTTCATGGCCTTCATGTGGGCTTCGTCCACGTCGTAGAGGCCGGGCGAGGACTGGGGCCAAGCGGCGAAGGGCCAATACACCACGGCCTCGACGATGATGTCGGGGATGCGCACCAGGTTGGGGTACTGGCGCATGCAGGCCGTGTCGACGATGGCGTCGGCGATCAGCACCACTTTTTTCGCGGCGCGGGACAGCTCGAAGCGGCTCCACTCGGTGCCCAGCATGATGGCATTGCCGAGCGGGTCGGCCAGGGACACGTGGATCGCCGCCACATCGGGCTTGAGGGGGCTGAGGGCGCCGACCTCGCGGCCGCTGAAGGGGTCCACCACCGTGGGGATCTTGTGCCGGGCGGGGGTCTCATCGGGGGCGAAGGCGCTGCGCCACTGGATGTCGGAGCCGATATTGACCGTGGCGGGCGCGAAGGGCCAGTTCATCGCGCCGGCCAGCAGGCGCAGGTTGAAGGACAGGTTGGAGTAGTCCTCCAGGACGAGCTGGCCGCTT
>NZ_JAQVCN010000034.1 GCF_028689785.1 Zoogloea sp.
GATCCGGTCAACCTCAACGTCATCAAGGACTCCCTGGCCAAGGGCGGTCGTGACTGGATCGGCGGCAACTGCACCGTGTCCCTGATGCTGATGGCCCTGGGTGGTCTGTTCCAGCGTGATCTGGTCGAGTGGGCCACTTCCATGACCTACCAGGCGGCTTCGGGGGCTGGCGCCCAGAACATGCGTGAGTTGCTGTCCCAGATGGGTGAGCTGAACCGCTCGGTCAAGGAGTTGCTCGACGACCCGGCTTCCGCCATCCTCGACATTGACCGCGAAGTGGCCGGTACCATGCGCGATGATGCCTTCCCGGCCTCCAACTTCGGTGTACCCCTGGCGGGCTCCCTGATTCCGTGGATCGACAAGGATCTGGGCAACGGTCAATCCAAGGAGGAGTGGAAGGGCGGTGTTGAAACCAACAAGATCCTTGGCCGTGGCGAGGGCTTCGGCTCCCCGGTGGTGCCCATCGATGGCCTTTGTGTGCGGATCGGCGCCATGCGTTGTCACAGTCAGGCGTTGACCCTGAAGCTGCGCAAGGATATCCCGATCGATGAAATCGAAGGCATGCTGGCTTCCGCCAACGATTGGGTCAAGGTGGTGCCGAATCAGCGTGAAGTGACCGTACGTGACCTGACCCCGACTGCCGTGACCGGTACCTTGACGGTTCCCGTTGGTCGCCTGCGCAAGCTTGCCATGGGGGGAGAGTACCTGTCGGCCTTCACCGTGGGAGACCAGCTTCTGTGGGGGGCAGCGGAGCCCCTGCGGCGCATGCTGCGGGTGTTGCTGGAGGACTGATCAAAAAAGGCGGCCATGGCCGCCTTTTTTCTTGATGCAGGAAGGGTGAGGCAACTTCAAACATGGCTTGAACTTGCCTCACCAAACCCATGATGTTATGTTCATCAGCAACTCGATTTCGACGATAAGCTTTCGTGCATAAGAACCTTGTGAAAAGCCGGCTCAAACGCACCCTGATCGCGGCAGCCATTGGCGCCCTGTCTCTGGGCGCCAATGCCGCTGGCCTAGGACGCATCACCGTTCTCAGCGGCCTCGGACAGCCTCTTCGCGCTGAAGTGGATATTGCCGCAACGCCTGAAGAACTCCAGAACATGACAGCGCGGCTTGCCTCTGCCGAAGCCTTCAGGCAGGCGGGCATCGATTTTGCGCCATCAGTCGGTGGCCTGCGCATGTCCATCGAGCGGCGGGGCAGTGGGGCAGTGGTCAGGGTAAGCAGCGATCGACCGATCAACGAGCCTTTCGTCGATATGCTTGTGGAGCTTAACTGGTCGGCTGGCCGGCTGATCCGTGAATACACTTTCTTGCTTGATCCGCCCGATCTTGGCTCTAGCCGTGCTGCTGCACCCGTAGCCTCTCCAGAGATGCGCCCTGGCGTTGCAGGCAATTTTGCCGCCTCGCCCAAGCGGCAGGCCAATGCTAGGGTGGCTCGGCCGGCGGCGGCTTCCGCTGCGGGGGCAGGGCGAACCTACATGGTGCAGCCGGGCGATACGCTGAATCGCATTGCTGCCGAGAATCGCCCCGATGGCGTGTCCATGGAGCAGATGCTCCTGGCCCTTTTTCAGGGGAATCGTTCTGCCTTCGACGCGGATAGCATGAACCGCTTGCAGGCAGGCAAGATCCTCCGAATCCCTGATGCCGAGAGCGCACGCCAGCTAGCCGGCGATCCTTCACGGCAGCAGGTTGTTGCCCACTCGTCTGATTTCAGTCGCTATCGCCAGAAGCTCGCGGAGCAGGCTGCCGCCATGCCGGCCAAGGACGCGCCTGCCCAGCAGGGTAGTGGCGGACGGATCGGTGCCAAGGTGGAAGATCGCGCTCCTGCTGCGTCAGGAGCAACTGATCAGTTGAAGGTCTCCAAGAGTGATGAGGGGCTCAAATCCGGTTCGGCGCAGGGAGGGGAGAAATCCGTGGCTCGCCTGCAGGCGCTGGAAGAAGATCTCGTCTCCAGGGACAAGGCCCTGCGTGAAGCCAACACCCGTCTGGCCGAACTTGAAAAGAGCATCAAAGAGCTGCAGCGTCTGGTGGAGCTGAAGAGCCAAGGCCTGGCCCAGGCTCAGCCTGAGGCGTCGCGGGTCGAGCCATCTGTGGCTCCGCAGCCTGTCGCTGAAGCAGCTCCCCCGGCACCTTCCGCCGCAGAAGCACCTAAGGCGCCCGAACCCGTTGCTGAGGTCAAGCCGGCTCTACAGCCCGAAACCAAGCCCGTGCCACAGGAGCCCCCGAAGGCGCCCCAGGTTCAGGCCAGTGCTCCCGAAGACATGTCCCTGCTGTTGGGTGGTGGCGGAATTCTGGCCCTGCTGCTTGGCTGGGGTGGTTACAAGATCTATCAGCGTCGTAATGGTGGAGGGGCGCCGACCACGACGCCAGCACTCTCCGAGTTTGGCGACGGCTCTAATTCCGTGTTTGGTAGTGCTGGCGGTCAAAGCGTCGATACCGGCAGCACGAGTCAGATCCAGACGGATTTCAGCCAGTCGGGGTTGTCGTCAATCGATACGGACGAGGGCGTCGATCCAGTTGCCGAAGCTGATGTATATATGGCTTACGGACGGGATGCCCAAGCCGAGGAGATCCTCCTCGACGCGCTCAAGACCGATCCGGGGCGCACGGGTGTTCATCTCAAGCTGCTTGAGATCTATGCGCAGAGGAAAAACCTCAAGCAGTTTGAAACAACCGCGACCGAGCTTTACTCCCTGACCGGTGGCAATGGCCCCGACTGGGAGAAGGCTGCGTCCATGGGGCGAAAGTTTGACCCTGATAGCCCCCTCTACCGTATTCCTGCGCCCGGTGCAGCTCCGGCTGCGCCGCCTCAGGTCAAGCCGGCTGTTGCTGCCGCAGCAGCAGCTGCTGTTGTGGGTGAGACAGGTTTTGTGCAGGCAGGGCAGATGCGCCCTGTCGTGCGCGAGCCGGTGCCGAGTCAGGCCGATTTCATGACTGCTGCCACGGCTTCCGACCCCCTCGAGTCCCCGTCCCAGCTGAAAGATACTTGGGCTTTGCCGGGTGAGCTCAATCAGTATGCAAGTCTTGAGGATATCGAGCGGGCAGCCTCCCCGTCTCCGACGACGACACTCACGCCGAACATTCCTGATACCTCTGTGCTTGATTTCGATCTCGATCTCAATGCGGATGCGAACGTTCCAGCTTCCACGGTGACGGCTTCGCCAGGGGGTGGCGAGCTCGACTTTGATCTCGGGCTCGACATGGACACCACCTCTGCTGTTCCGGCAGGGGCGGGGGCAACGTTGGTGGCGGGCGATGCAATCGCACGAAGCTTCGAGGAGACCTCCACCCGTCCTCAACGTGTGACGGAAGATTTCAACCTTCCGGATCCCAGTGATCTCGATTTCGAGATCAGTTCGGAGTTTGGCGAACGACAGGTGGCTCCGCGCACGGATGCCACGGTGGATGTCGATCTGACTGCCACCCTCTCCGATGATGGGCTTCGGTTGCCCCTCGATACGGCGACGGTAGATCTAGAGAAGACGAGCTTCGACAGCAGCCTGCTGGATTTCGACTTTGAGTTGGACGAGAAGTCCGATGCAAGCCCGGCTCCCGTCAAGTCCTTTGCACCTGCTGCGGATCTCGGCACCATTGACCTTGAGCTCAACACTCAGGCGACTACTCAGATCGAGTTGCCGGATGCTGGTCCGCCGACGGAGCCCCCGCTGGATCTCGATCTCCAGCAGGAAGTGGCGACCAAGCTTGAGTTGGCCCGGGCTTATGAAGAGATGGGCGACAAGGATGGTGCGCGCGAGCTGGTTGAAGAGGTCTTGCGTGAGGGCTCTGCTCTGCAGAGGAACGAAGCTCAGGCCATTTTGGCCCGCTTGTCCTGATGTCCTGAAGGAAGCTACCAGCGACGATAGATGCCTGCGTTTCATCCGGCCACCCGCCTCGTTGTCTGGGCGGCGCTGGTCGTGCTGGTACAACTGGCCCGAGGCCCCTTGCTAGGGGGCTTCGGGCTTTTCATTGGGGGCGCGGCACTGATGTTTGCGGCGCTGCGTTCGTGGTCCTTGCTCCTACGGATCCGCTATCTGCTTCTCGTGTCGGTGGTGCTGTTTGCCTTCTTTACGCCTGGCGAACTCGCACTCCCCTGGCTGGGGCCGGTTAGCCCGAGCCGTGAGGGTCTAGCGCTTGCACTGACCCAGGGGCTGAGGTTGGTTGCGGTCGTCCTGCTTGTGGCGCTGCTTCTAGAATTCACGGATGAACGTGCGCTGGTTTCCGGAATGCTGACTCTGACGAGCCCTCTGTCCCTGCTGGGCATGCCGTCCAGGCGACTGGCAGTGCGCCTGTTGCTGGTCTTTCGATATGTAGAGAACCCCCCTGCTGAGGGCTGGAGAGGTTTGCTTGCCGCAAGCGTAGAGGCGGACGGAGGAGGGCTGGCCTTTCGATCTGTGGCTTTGCATTGGGGGGATAGGGTGGTAATTGGTATGGTGGTGCTCTTGGGGCTTGGAGGAATGTTCTGGTGAGGGTGGCGATTGGCGTCGAGTACGCAGGCAATGCGTTCGAGGGTTGGCAAACCCAGCCCCATGGACGTACTGTCCAGGATGCGCTTGAGCGGGCGTTAGCCACCATTGCTCAGGAGCCTATCAAGCTTGTCTGTGCAGGGCGGACCGATACCGGAGTGCATGCTACAGCTCAGGTCGCCCACTTTGACACGACTGTCGAGCGTCCCCTCGAAGCTTGGGTGCGTGGCGTCAATAGTCATGTGCCGGCGAGTGTCGGGGTTCTCTGGGCCGTCCATGTGGATGATGAGTTTCACGCTCGTTTCAGCGCCGGCTCCCGGCGCTATCGCTATGTGCTGCTCAACCGGCGGGTAAGGCCTGGACTGCTGAACGGCCGGGTTGGCTGGATGCACGGTCTGCTGGACGAGATGGCGATGAATGAGGCAGCCCAGTGTCTCTTGGGCGAGCATGACTTCACGTCATTTCGGGCCGCCCAGTGTCAGGCCAAATCCCCCGTGCGCCTCATGCACTCCGTGTCAGTGAAACGTTGGGGGGATGTGTTTGTCTTTGATTTTCACGCCAATGCCTTTCTTCATCACATGATCCGCAATCTTGTGGGCTCCCTTGTATATGTCGGTAAGGGAAAGCGCCCGGTAGACTGGATGGCGGAGCTTCTCGAGGTCCGTAAGCGCAGCCTTGCCGCTCCGACCTTTGCTCCCGACGGCCTCTATCTTTGTGGGGTGGAGTATCCGGAGCGGTGGCCGCTGCCCGGTGGGGGGCGTATCATCGCGCCTCCGCAACTCCTTATTCCGTGATCGCCGTGCATCGCACCCGAATCAAGATCTGCGGTCTGACCCGAGAGAGTGATGTTCTCGCTGCCGTGAGCGCCGGAGCAGACGCCATCGGCTTCGTCTTTTATCCTCCCAGTCCGCGCTATGTAAGCCCGGCGAGGGCCGCGGAGCTTGCGCGCCTGTTGCCGCCCTTCGTCACTGCGGTTGGTCTGTTTGTCAATCCATCACGGGATGATGTGGCAGAGGTGCGGGCTAAGGTGCCTCTGCAACTGTTGCAGTTTCATGGAGACGAGATCGAGTCCGATTGTCTTGGGCACGGGCTTCCCTACATCAAGGCGGCGCGGATGCGACCGGGGCTCGATCTGTTAAAATACGCTGCCTCCTTTGCGGGCGCTCAGGGATTGCTCCTCGACGCCTTTGTCGAAGGCTATGGTGGTGGTGGCGAGACCTTTGACTGGTCGCTGATTCCTTCCGGTTTGCCTATGCCCTTGATTCTGTCTGGTGGTCTGAATGCAGGCAATGTTGCCGAGGCCGTCAGGCGAGTCGGACCGTGGGCGGTGGACGTATCCAGTGGTGTGGAAGCCGCCAAGGGAATCAAGGATGCCGCCCGTATCACCGAGTTTGTTGCCGGAGTTCGAAATGCACATGGCTGATGCCCCTTATGATCTTCCCGACGCACGTGGTCACTTTGGTCCCTACGGCGGTATCTTCGTCGCGGAGACCCTGATCCCGGCATTGACCGAGCTGCGCGAAGCTTACGAAGAAGCCCAGCGCGACCCGGCTTTTCTGGCCGAGTTCGAGTACGAACTCAAGCACTATGTGGGGCGTCCCAGCCCCATTTATCATGCCAAGCGCTGGTCCGAGCTCCTGGGCGGTGCCCAGATCTACCTGAAGCGTGAAGATCTGAATCACACGGGTGCCCACAAGGTTAACAACTGCATCGGTCAGGCCATGCTGGCGCGCCGCATGGGCAAGCCGCGGGTGATCGCCGAGACGGGCGCAGGTCAGCACGGTGTGGCCACTGCCACCGTGGCGGCTCGCTACGGGATGGAATGTGTGGTTTACATGGGGTCCGAAGACGTCCGTCGTCAGGCAGCCAACGTTTACCGCATGAAGCTGCTCGGCGCGACTGTCGTGCCGGTCGAGAGTGGCTCGAAGACCCTCAAGGATGCCCTCAACGAGGCCATGCGCGACTGGGTTACCAACATTAATAACACCTTCTACATCATTGGTACGGTGGCCGGCCCTCACCCGTATCCCATGATGGTTCGGGATTTTCAGGCGGTGATCGGCAGAGAGTGCATCGAGCAGATGCCCGACATGGCCGGTCGTCAGCCGGACTATGTAATTGCCTGTGTGGGTGGTGGCTCCAACGCGATGGGGATCTTTCACCCCTACATCGGCCATGGCGATGTGCGTCTGGTTGGTGTCGAAGCGGCGGGCAGCGGCATCGAGACGGGGCAGCATGCGGCTTCCCTGTCAGCCGGTCGGCCCGGTGTCCTGCATGGCAACCGTACTTACCTGCTTCAGGACGAGGACGGTCAGATCATCGAAACCCACTCTATTTCGGCAGGTCTCGATTATCCGGGCGTGGGCCCGGAGCATGCGTGGCTTAAGGATATCCAGCGTGCCGAATACGTGGGGATCACCGACGCCGAGGCGCTCCAGGCCTTCCATAACCTGTGCCGCTTCGAGGGCATCATTCCAGCGCTGGAGTCATCCCATGCGCTGGCCTATGCTGCCAAGCTTGCACCAACCCTCCCGAAGGATAAGGTCCTGCTGGTGAATCTGTCCGGTCGTGGCGACAAGGACATGCATACCGTTGCCGAGAAGTCCGGCATCCAATTCTGATTTTCGTGGCCCTGGCCGGGTTTCCGGGCAGGGCCACTGACCATTGATATCCATCCATGTCCAGAATTCAACAGACTTTCAAGCGGCTGGAAGGTGAGGGGCGCAAGGCGCTCATTCCTTTCATCACTGCTGGCGATCCTGCCCCTGAAATGACCCTGCCGCTGATGCAGGCGCTGGTTTCGGGTGGCGCAGACATCATTGAGCTCGGTGTGCCGTTTTCCGATCCAATGGCCGACGGCCCCACCATCCAGCGCGCTTCCGAGCGTGCCCTGGCCGCGGGCATGAGCATGCGCAAGCTGCTCGATATCGTGCGCAGTTTCCGGGCTACGGGCGACGAAACCCCGATCGTGCTGATGGGCTACGCGAACCCCATCGAAGCCATGGGCGCCGAGCGCTTCGCCAAGGCTGCTGCCGAGGCAGGGGTTGATGGCGTGCTGGTAGTGGACTATCCGCCCGAGGAGTGTCGAGGTTTCGCCGATATCTGCAAGACCTTTGGCCTGGATCCGGTCTTCCTGCTGGCGCCTACTTCCACCGAGCAGCGCTTTGATGACGTGGCTGCGGTGGGAAGCGGTTACATCTATTACGTCTCCCTCAAGGGTGTCACCGGTTCGGCCACTCTTGATCTGGATGAGGTAGCCCGGCGGATCCCGGCGATCCGCCAGCGGGTCGGCATGCCCGTCGGGGTCGGGTTCGGTATCCGAGACGGTGCGACGGCGGCAAAAATTGCCGTTCTGGCTGACGCTGTGGTGATCGGCAGCAGGATCATTGAAGAGATTGAGAGCAGCACGCGTGAACAGGCTCCGGCCAAGGTTGAAGCCTTTCTGCGTGGCGTTCGGACGGCCATGGATGCGGTGGGAGTGCAGGCATGAGCTGGCTGAAGAAACTGTTGCCTCCGAAGATCAAACGCGAGACTCCATCCGCCCGGAAGTCCATACCAGAAGGCCTGTGGAGCAAGTGCCCTGCCTGTGAGGCGGTGCTGTACCGCTCCGACCTGGAGAGCAATCTCAATGTCTGTCCAAAGTGCGGTCATCATCAACGCATCCGGGCACGTCAGCGTATTGATTTTCTGCTGGATCCGGAGGGGCGTTTCGAAATTGGTGCCGAAGTGGTGCCGGTCGACCCCCTGAAATTCAAGGATTCCAAGCGCTACCCGGACCGCCTGGCTGCTGCCAACGAGGACACCGGGGAGGCGGATGCGCTGGTGGTGGTGCAGGGGGCGATCAAGACCGTTCCGGTCATCGTCGCCTGCTTCGAGTTTGAATTCCTGGGCGGCTCGATGGGGTCGGTAGTTGGCGAGCGTTTCGTGCGTGGTGTCAAGGCTGCTCTTGAGCAGCGCCTGCCCTTCATCTGCGTTACCGCAACGGGTGGCGCACGGATGCAGGAAGGCCTGTTCTCGCTGATGCAGATGGCCAAGACGACGGCAGCCATCACTCGGCTCGCAGAGCGCCGGCTGCCCTTCATCACGTTGCTGACCGATCCCACCATGGGTGGTGTATCTGCCAGCTTTGCCTTCATGGGCGATCTGGTCATTGGTGAGCCAGGTGCGCTGATCGGCTTTGCCGGGCCCCGGGTGATTGAGCAAACCGTGCGTGAAACGCTTCCCGCCGGTTTTCAGCGTTCGGAGTTTCTGCTTGAGAAGGGTGCGCTGGACATGATCATCGATCGTCGTGAGTTGCGGGACAGGCTGTCAGAGCTCATCACCTTGTTGACCCGGCAGGCGTCCGTTGCGACTGCGTCCTGACATGCAGTTGCCTGAAACTCTTGATGGCTGGTTGGGCCTGCTGGAGGCCCGTCACGGCCAATCCATACAGCTAGGTCTCGATCGGGTACGTGCGGTGCGGAACGCCCTCCAGCTTCCGCAGACTTGCCCAGTGTTCACAGTGGGCGGCACCAATGGCAAGGGGTCAACCTGCGCGCTGCTCGAAGCGGTGCTGCTCGCTGCAGGGTATCGCGTCGGCGTGTATTCCTCCCCGCATTTGCTGGTCTATAACGAACGGGTGCGGATCAATGGGCGTGATGCCTCCGACCGTGTGCTCATTGATGCCTTTGCGGAAGTCGAGCGGGCTCGGGGTGACATCCCTCTGACCTATTTCGAGCATGGAACCCTGGCAGCCTGGGCTGCGTTCAGTCACGCCGGGCTGGACGCGGTGATTCTCGAGGTGGGGCTGGGCGGGCGCCTTGATGCTGTCAATGTCTTCGAGCCCGATTGCGCCATTGTCACCAGTGTGGCCATGGATCACATGGATTACCTCGGAGACACCCGCGAGGCGATTGGTTTTGAGAAGGCCGGGATTTTCCGCGCTGGCCGTCCGGCAATCTGCAGTGATCCCATGCCGCCGGCCTCGCTGGTCGAGCATGCGGAAGCGATTGGTGCAAAGCTGTGGGTCAGTGGCCGTGATTTCGGGTTTTCCGGTGACCAGAACCAGTGGGCGTTCTGGATCGCAGGTGGCAGTCGGCGGGGTGGGTTGGCGTATCCGTCGCTGCGGGGCATCAATCAATTGCTCAATGCGGCAGCGGTGATGGCGGCCTGTGAGGCCGTGCGCGACTTGCTTCCTGTGCCCATGCAGGCTGTGCGCCAAGGGTTCATGCTGGTAGATCTGCCTGGGCGCTTTCAGGTATTGCCGGGGAGGCCCACGGTGGTGCTCGACGTTGCCCATAACCCTCAAGCGGCTGGCGTGCTTAGCGAGAACCTTGCCAGCATGGGTTTCTTTCCCGAAACCTGGGCGGTCGTCGGTATGCTCTCCGACAAGGATGTGGCCGGCTCCGTTCGTTTGCTGCGGGATCGGGTTGATCATTGGGTTGTCGCGAGCCTGCCTGGCCCCCGGGGGCTGGACGCACAAGGGCTTGCCGCGATTCTCCGCGAGTGTGGTGTTGCCACTGACATTTTGGAGTGTGGCTCGCCTCAGGAAGCCTACGCGCTGGCGCATGGGCGGGCGGCCGAGGGTGATAGAATCGTGGTCTTTGGCTCTTTCCTGACCGTGGCAGATGTGCTCGCCACCCGGAAGACCCAGTAATTGGTATAGCAGCAAGATGGCGGACAACGATTCCCAGGTCGACCTCAAGAAGCGCGCCCGCAGGCGCCTAGTCGGATCCGCTGCGCTCGCCCTCGCGGCAGCCATCGTGCTTCCGATGGTGATGGATCATGAGCCTCGCACGCCCCTGCAGGATGTGCAGATTCGCATCCCAGGCCAGGAGGGCAGCAACTTCACTTCCCGTGTGATCACCGGCAAAGGGCCTATGCCGAGTCAGCCTGTTGCGGGTGCGGTGGCAGAGGAAACCGCCCCTCCCGAAATGGATGACTCTGTGCGTCGCAAGTCGGAGCTTGACGCGGACAGCCCGGTGTTCAAGCCTGGTGAAGAGCTTATTCCTCCTCCCCGCAAGGCGGATCAGCCGAAGGCGGAGGCCCGCGCCGAGGCGCCGCCAAAGCCTGATCCCAAGCTAGAAGCCGCAAAGCAGAAAGAGAAGGAGCGCGAGCGGGAGAAGGAGCGGGAAAGAGAGAAAGAGCGGGAAAGGGAGCGAGAGAAGGAGAGAGCGCAGGCGGAAGCCGCGCGGGCGAAGGCCCTGCTTGCAGGCGCCCCTCCCAAGGCCGGTGGGCCGGACAGCCCGCACGTGGTCTCCCTCGGGGCTTATCGTGAGGCAGCCAACGTTTCCGGACTCCGTGCCAAGTTGAAGGCCGAAGGCTATTCTTCCTACGTGGAACCGCTGGGTGACAAGGTGCGGGTTCGGGCTGGCCCCTTTCCCAACAAGGCCGCTGCCGAAAAGGCGGCCGCGCGGATCAGCAAGATTCTGGGCGTATCTGCGTCCGTGACGGCCAAACCTTGACAGCGTCTGAAACTTGAACGGTCTTGATTACGCCCTTCTGGGCCTGCTCGGATTGTCGGCTGCGCTAGGGTTCTGGCGTGGCCTGTTGTCCGAGGTTGTGGCGCTGGGGGCTTGGATAGCGGCGTTTTTCGCGGCGAAGGCGTTCATGGCCGATATTCAGCCGTACACGTCCCCCTGGGTCAAGGAACCCATGCTCCAGGGGGCTGCAGCTTTTCTGCTGGTGTTCGTCACCATTCTGATTGTGGTGGCGCTGGTGCGCTGGTTGTTAAGTGAGTTGATTCGAGCTGCCGGGCTGGGTATCGCGGACCGTTTTCTGGGTGCCTGTTTCGGCTTGCTGCGTGGCGGCATAATCGTTTTTGCAGTGGCCTTGCTCGTCGGCATCGGCGGCTTTGCCAAGGAGGCGTGGTGGCAGGCGGCCCAGTTGTCGGCCCCGCTAGAAACCGCCGTGATGGCTTCCAGACCATGGCTCCCCGAGCTTCTGGCAAATAGACTTAGATACCGATAGGTGGTTTGAAATGTGTGGGATTCTGGGCGTAGTAGCGACGACACCCGTCAATCAGCTTCTTTATGACGGTCTTCAGGTGCTTCAGCACCGGGGGCAGGATGCGGCTGGCATTGCCACTGCCGAGGGCGGAAAGTTCCACATGCACAAGGCCTCCGGTCTTGTCCGCGATGTGTTCCGCACGCGCAATATGCGTGATTTGCCGGGAAACTGGGGGATTGCGCATGTCCGCTACCCTACGGCAGGCTCGGCTTCCGCCGCCGCGGAGGCGCAGCCCTTTTATGTGAATTCGCCCTTTGGGCTGATGTTGGCCCATAACGGCAACCTCACCAACTCCGAAGAGCTCAAGCGGGAGATGTTCCTCTCCGACCTGCGGCACATCAATACCAATTCGGATTCGGAAGTGCTGCTCAACGTGCTGGCGCATGAACTTCAGGCCGCAGCTAAGAGCTTCCGTCTGGACGAGGAAACCGTATTCACGGCAGTGGCAGGTGTGCATCGCCGTTGCCGTGGCGCCTACGCCACGGTCGCCATGATCTCCGGCACCGGCTTGTTGGCCTTCCGTGACCCCTATGGCATCCGTCCGCTGGTCATCGGACGCAATGACACGCCCAAGGGTACCGAGTGGCTGGTGGCGTCCGAGAGCGTGGCCCTTGATGTGATGGGCTTCAAGCTCGTTCGTGATGTTGCTCCGGGTGAGGCCATCCTGATCGATACGGAAGGTCGTTTCCACAGCCGTCAGTGCGCCAGCCATACGGTGCATGCGCCTTGCATGTTCGAGTTTGTGTATCTTGCCCGCCCGGATTCGCTGATCGACGGGATCTCGGTCTACGACGCGCGGATCAAGATGGGTGAATTCCTGGCACGCAAGCTGCGCTCAACTATGCCGCACTTGAAGGTGGATGTGGTGATTCCCATCCCCGACTCCAGCCGCCCGTCGGCCATGGAAATGGCGCATCAGTTGAACGTCCCCTACCGTGAGGGTTTCGTCAAGAACCGCTACATCGGTCGCACTTTCATCATGCCGGGGCAGGCCATTCGGCGGAAATCGGTGCGCCAGAAGTTGAACACGATCCATCAGGAATTCAAAGGCAAGAATGTGCTGCTGGTGGACGACTCGATCGTTCGGGGCACGACCAGCCGCGAGATCGTCCAGATGGCCCGGGATGCGGGTGCGAGCAAGGTGTTCATGGCCTCGGCAGCCCCTCCGGTGCGTTATGCCAATGTGTACGGTATCGACATGCCGACCAAGGGTGAGCTGATTGCGAGCGACCGTACGGAGGAAGAAATCTGCGCCGAAATCGGTGCCGATGCCCTGATCTACCAGGATTTGGGGGATCTGAAGCTGGCTGTCCAAGCGATCAATCCCGCAATTTCTGTGTTCGAGACCTCCTGCTTCGATGGGTTCTACGTGACCGGCGACGTTACGCAGGAGTACCTCACCGGGGTTGAATCCCAGCGTAACGATGCTGCGGGCAAGCCAGTCAATGAGGATGGCGGTGGTCAGATGGATCTCAATCTTGTGTCCCGGAGTGAAAGTTGAGCGAGCATTCCATGGAAGGGCTGGATCTCGATACCCTGGCCGTGCGGTCGGGAGTTGAACGTAGTCAGTTCAATGAGCATTCCGAAGCCCTGTACCTGACCTCCAGCTTCGTCTTCGATAGCGCTGCCCAGGCGGCGGCGCGCTTCTCGGGTGAGGAGGAGGGAAATGTTTACGCCCGCTTCACCAATCCCACGGTGACGGCGATGCAGCAGCGCCTGGCGGCCCTCGAAGGGGCCGAGGCCTGTGTGGCCACGGCGTCGGGAATGGCGGCGATCATGTCGACGGTGATGGCGCTGCTGAGTGCTGGGGATCACATCGTTGCGTCGCGCGGCCTGTTTGGTGCGACACAACAGCTGTTCGGCAATATCCTTTCCCGCTTCGGCATCGAAACGACCTTCGTACCGGCAACCGACCTGAGTGCTTACCGGGCTGCGGTAACGCCGAAGACGCGTCTTTTCTTTGTCGAGTCACCGTCCAATCCACTCACCGAGCTGGTGGATATTCCGGCCGTGGCTGCGATTGCCCATGAGGCCGGCGTGCTGCTGGCGGTGGACAATTGCTTCTGCTCGCCAGCCCTGCAGCAACCCCTCAAGCTGGGTGCAGATCTGGTCATCCACTCCGCCACCAAGTATCTGGACGGTCAGGGGCGCGTGCTGGGTGGTGCGGTATGTGGTAGTAAGGCGCTGGTGGACGAAGTGTTCAAGTTTCTCCGTACGGCGGGGCCGTGCATTTCGCCCTTCAATGCCTGGGTGATTCTCAAGGGGTTGGAAACTTTGCGTATTCGCATGGCGGCTCAGTCTGCTGCTGCCCTTGAGCTGGCACGCTGGCTTGAGGCCCAGCCCCAGGTGGCCCGTGTGTATTACCCGGGTTTGCCGTCCCATCCGCAGTACGAACTGGCATGCCGACAGCAGCGCAGCGGTGGTGCAATCGTCAGCTTTGAGGTGCGTGGGGGGCGGGAGGAGGCCTGGAAGGTGGTGGATGCGACACGTATCGTGTCGATTACCGCCAATCTGGGAGATACCAAGACCACCTTGACCCATCCCGCGTCTACCACCCATGGCCGCATCTCGGCCGAGGCGCGTGAAGCTTCAGGGATTCTTGAAAGCCTGCTGCGCGTTGCGGTGGGCCTGGAATCGGTGGATGACCTCAAGGCCGATCTGGCCCGCGGTCTGGCACTTATCGCCTGAACGCAATCATTCAAGGGGCTGGCGGGACAGGGTTCCGTCAGCCCATACGAGCACTTCTCCGTTCGCTTTTCCTGCTTCTTCCCGCCAGTCTGCCAATACCCAGCGTTCGCAGGTATGGCCGTCTACCTCGACTTGATGGTGAGCGGGCCGATGAGTATGGCCATGAATCAGGCATGGGTAGCCGTACTCGCGGAGTAGGGCTGCAATAGCCCCATCATTTGCATCCATGATCTCGGCGCTCTTGCCGGCCTTGGCGGCTTCGCTTTTTTCACGTATTCCAGCGATGAAGTGCTTACGGGCGACCAGGGGTTGGCTGAGGAACTGGGCTTGATAGGCGGGCATACGGACCTGTGCGCGAAAGGCCTGATAGGCCACGTCGTCGGTACATAGGCTGTCACCATGACACAGGAGCACAGGCTGAGCCCCCAGATGGATCAGTGACGGCTCCGGCAGGATTTCGAGCCTGGCCCGGCGTGCAAAATCAGCACCGATCAGAAAATCCCGGTTGCCGGGCATGAAGTAGATACGAGTGCCGCCTTCGGCAAGCGCAGCCAACTGTTGTGCCAGGCTACTGTTGAGTGGGTCGTCCTGATCGTCGTCCCCCGCCCAGTACTCGTAGAGATCACCCAGGATATAGAGCGATTCGGCATTTCGGGCCGGGCCGACGAGATAGCGCTCGAAGACCGCAGTCAATGCGGGGCGGTCGACCGTGAGATGCAGGTCGGAAATGAAATGAACTTGCATGCGCCTCGCGCCCCTGGTCAGCCTGTTTAGATGATCTCTGCGCTCTGGATGATCACGTCATCCTTGGGGACATCCTGATGGAAGCCACTGCTGCCGGTCTTTACGCCCTTGATCTTCTCCACCACATCCATGCCTTCGCTGACCTTGCCGAAGACACAGTAGCCCCAGCCCTGCATGTCGGGGGAGCGATGGTTGAGGAAGTCGTTGTCGGCAACGTTGATGAAAAACTGGGCGGTGGCCGAGTGCGGGGCGTTGGTGCGGGCCATGGCAATGGTGCCCGCATCGTTTTTGAGGCCGTTGTTGGCTTCGTTCTGGATGGGCTCGCCGCAGGGCTTCTGCTTCATGCCGGGTTCGAAGCCGCCACCCTGGATCATGAAGCCGTTGATCACCCGATGGAAAACCGTGTTGTTGTAGTGACCAGCTTCTACGTAGGCCAGAAAGTTCTTGACCGTTTCGGGGGCCTTTTCGGCGTCCAGTTCGAGAACGATGTCGCCGTGGTTGGTGGTGAGTTTGACAGCCATGAAGTGCTCCTGTTGGAAAGGGGGGTCGTTACTTAGCAGCTTTTTCGGGCAACTGGCGGGCCGATTCGATGACAATCGGAGTCGCAGGTACGTCCCGATGGAAGCCTCGGGTGGTCGTCGGCTCCTTGCCGATCTTGCGCACCACGTCCATGCCTTCCGTTACCTTGCCGAAAACCGTGTAACCCCAGCCGTCAGGAGACGGATAGTTGAGGGACCGGTTATCTTCGAGGTTGATGAAAAACTGGGCTGTGGCCGAGTGCGGATTCTGGGTGCGGGCCATGGCGATGGTTCCGGCGTCGTTCTTGAGGCCGTTCTTGCCTTCGTTCTCGACCGGGGCACGGGTTGCCTTCTCTTCCATGGCGCTGTTCATGCCGCCGCCCTGAATCATGAAACCGTTGATAACACGGTGAAAGGTCAGACCGTTGTAATGGCCGCTCTTCACATACTCGAGAAAATTGCTGACGGTCTTGGGTGCCTTCTCGGGATAGAGTTCGAGTACGACGTTGCCGGCGCTGGTCTTCAGTTCGACCAGCGGATTGGCGGCTGCGGCAAGGAGGGCGTGGCCAGCCAGTGCGGCGGCGATGAGAAGTTTCTTCATGGGTGTCCCGTGTTGTTTGGCGAGCTAAGAGGTCAGGCAAAGCCTTCGTAGATGATCTTCCAGCGACCACCTTCCTTGATCCAGTACTGGCGCTTCTTCAGGATATTGGAGAGGTTGTTGCTGCGGTAATCCTGCTCAAAGGTGACGACGATCATGTCTTCCTTGCCCGGGTTGCGGAAGACGCTGAGCTTGCTCAGCTCAACCTTGACCCAGGACTTGCTTGCGGCCACCAAGTGCTTCTGCTTGGACCACAGGGCGAAGTCACCTTCATTGTTGCGAAAGGAGCGGGAGTAGTGGGAAAGGTAGCGATTCACATCACGACTTTCCCAGTCTTTGCGCCAGGCCTCGATCTCGCGATTAAGGGCGGTGCGTTCGCTTGACCAGTCGTCAAGGCTCAGCCACTCGATAGTGTTGCTGATGATGACGGGGGTAAGACCGATCTGAAGGTAAGGGGAAAGGGCTTCCAGGTCCTGATTGGTCAGCACTACGCAGCCATCGGATGCGCGAGGGGGGCGGGAATAGGTGTCGCTGGGTGTGCCGTGCAGCCAGATGCCGTGCCCGTTACGCCCTTGCTGCCGATCCCACTCGTTGGGGTAATTGATCGGAAACGCGCCGCTACCATAGAAATCGGAGAGTTTCTGGCGGGGCAGGTTGGCAGTAACGTGATACACGCCCACGGGCGTGCGCTTGTCGCCCTCACGGGTCTTTTCTGCACCGAGCTTGCCGTGGGCAATGTAGTAATCCGCCACGAAGCGCGGGCGTCCGGCATCGTTCTGGTAGATGTAGAGCCGGGAGCGTTGGGTGTCCACCACGATCGCGTACTTCTGATCGGGCTCCATCTGCAGCAGATAGCGCGGAACGTAATTGCTGGGCGGACGATTGCGGTATGCCTTGAGCCGAGCAACCGCTTCTTCGCGAAGATCGGCGAGCTTTTCAGCAGGCGCATCCGGGGAGCCGCCGAAGGTACTAAGAGGGCGCGTACGGGCGAGGAGGAGGTCGCCGCGGATCAGGTGTGCAAGGCGAAAGTTGGGGTAGCGCACCAGTAGCGCATCCACCTTCTTAAGGGCTTCGTCGGTCTTGCGTTGTTCGATGGCACGGATTACCTCGCCCAGAGCGACGTCTGCATCGGCGACGGACGCGCTTGCTCCTCCCGAGCCGAAGGCTGCGAGAGGAACGCATACAAGGGCTGGAGCCAGCCCCGAGCGCAAGGCGGCCCACAAATGGTGCATCAACCGCCGACCCGCTCCTGCTTGATCACCCACTTGCCGTCCTGATTGATGAGATTGAGCGTCTTGTTGGAAGAGGTGGACAGGTTCGCGGAGCGATAGTGCTGACGAAGTTTGACGGTGGCGCGATCACCGTTGACGGAAACGACTTTGACGTTTTCCAGGTCTACCTCGATGGTACCGGGCTTGGTGAGGCGCTGAGTGCGTTCTTCTTCCCAGGCCTTGCGGTTCAGGCCTTTGGGAGGTTCGAAGTCACGGGCGTAGTGTCCAAGATAAGACTTAACGTCTTTGCGTGCCCAGGCACTGGCCCAACTCTGTACGGACTTGGATATGGCGGCGGCCTGGGGCGGGGCTTCGTCCTTGGGTTCCGGGCGCTTGGCGACAGGCGTGGGTGCCTGGGTAATGCTGGGAGCCGGTGTGGGCGCTGGTTTCGTCAGGGGTGCCACGGCAGGGGCCGGAGCGGCCGTCACCGGAGCTGGCGCGGGCTTGGCCGCTGCCGGAACTGACGGCACGATGGCCGGAGCTTGTGCGGCAGGCTTGGGCGCCTGGGTGGGTGCAGCCGCAACGTTCGGGGCTGCTGGACGACCGGCTTTGCTACCGGAGACGCTGATCATTTCGCGAATGAGAGCGAGCTTGTTCTGCGCCGCCACATTGGAGGAGTCCAGCGCCAAGGCCTTGTCATAGGCCTGGCTGGCCAGACGGGCGTAGATGTCGCCGAGGTTCTCGTGGGCCGTAGCGTAGCTTGGGTGGGTCCGGATGGCCATCTCGAGCGCATTGCGGGCCTTGTCGTACTGGCGCTGCTGGGCGTACAGGACGGCGAGGTTGTTATAGGGCTCGGGGAGCTCGGGATAGTCTTCAGTCAGTTTCTGGAATACGACGATGGCCTCCGTGCCGCGGTTGAGCTCGGAGAGGACGACGCCCTTCAGAAAGCGGACCTGGGCGTCCCGTGGCTTGGAGGCAAGAATGCTGTCGGCGCGTTCGAGTGCCTGGGAGAATTGTCCCTGTTTTACCAGGGCCTGCAGATCCTGGGTGGGGTCGGCCCGGACGGGGCTGCAGATCAGACTTGCGAGTAGCAGGGAGGCGGCCAGGGCTCGTTTTGACATGTGATATGATTCGCCGGCGCGCGCGGCAACGCGCTGGCTGTTGTTTTCAGGTTAATTGCCAGCTGCGTATTTTATCAAGAAGCTCCGCTGCCTACCATGAGCGCTTCCCGGTTTCTTCGATCACGGTTCCGTGAATCGCGCGATGTCTGCAAGGCAGCCACATCAGTGTGGCCGTGCAGTCGAATTCTCCATCCTACGGTTTCAATGCGGTCCCTCTCATGTTGAAAATTCATAACTCCCTTTCACGCAAGAAGGAGCAGTTCACTCCCATCGAGCCCGGTAAGGTCCGCCTGTATGTCTGCGGGATGACGGTCTACGATTACTGCCATCTCGGGCACGCACGGGTCATGGTTGTGTTCGACATGGTGGTGCGCTGGCTGCGGTCGAGCGACTATACGGTGACTTATGTCCGTAATATCACTGATATCGATGACAAAATCATCAAGCGCGCTGGTGAGAACGGAGAGAGCATCCGTGCCCTGACGGATCGCTTCATCGCCGCGATGCACGAGGATGCGGACGCACTCGGTGTTCAGCGCCCCGATCATGAGCCCCGTGCTACTGAATACGTCGAGCCGATGCAGAAGCTGATCTCGGAGCTCGTCCGTCATGGCCTCGCTTACAAGGCAGACAATGAGGATGTCTGTTTTGCGGTGCGCAAGTTTGACGGCTATGGCAAGTTGTCGGGCAAGTCGCTGGACGAGCTGCGGGCGGGAGAGCGGGTTGAAGTGGCCGGCGGAAAACAAGACCCCCTGGATTTCGTGCTCTGGAAACATGCCCGGGCGGAAGAGCCCGAAGAGGTTAAATGGGCTTCACCGTGGGGCACTGGAAGGCCTGGCTGGCATATCGAATGCTCGGCCATGAGCTCAGAGTTGCTCGGAGCGCAGTTCGATATTCATGGTGGCGGCGCAGATCTGCAGTTCCCCCATCATGAAAATGAGATTGCCCAGAGCGAGGGTGCTCACCAATGCTCATTCGTCAATTACTGGATGCACAACGGGTTTGTGCGGGTGGACGATGAGAAGATGTCCAAGAGTTTGGGCAATTTCTTCACTATCCGCGACGTGCTCAAGGAGTATGCGCCGGAGGTTGTGCGTTTCTTCATTTTGCGCGCGCACTACAGAAGTCCGCTTAATTACTCTGATGCTCATCTCGTTGACGCGCGAAATGCGCTTTCCCGTCTTTACACTGCCTTGCGCAACGTACCGCCGGCAGCGATGTCCGAAGTGGATTGGTCGGACCCCATGGCGGCCCGCTTTAAGCTGGCAATGGATGACGATTTCAACACCGCGGAGGCACTGGCTGTTCTTTTTGATCTGGCTGCCGAAGTGAATCGGAGCCAGTCCGCTGAAGCGGCGGGTCTGCTCAAGGCTTTGGGCAAGGTGTTGGGCTTGCTGGAGCAGGTGCCTACGGCGTTTCTGCAGGGCGGCGTTGACAGTTCGGGTGATGATGCTGCGGCGATTGAAGCCCGGATCGAGGCGCGGATTGCCGCCAAGAAGGCACGTGATTTTGCCGAGGCTGACCGGATTAGAGCTGAATTGCTCGCTGAGGGGATTGCCCTTGAGGATACTGCCCAGGGGACGATCTGGCGCCGCGCCTGATCTTCGCGAAGCGCGTGCGCTTCATGTCCGCTGAACGTAAATAAGGCCACCCAGTGTGGCCTTATTTACGTTCAGCGGTGGGCCTCGTCTGGGCTAGCGAAGTACGCGTCCATCCCGACCCAGCACTGTCAGGTCTACGAAGCGTGAACCGTTGTGGCTGGCGGGGGAGTAGCCGACCCGGTAGCCGCCAAGATCGAAATTGCTACCTTCCAGGGTGTTGACGAGTTTTTCCCGGGTGGGCTCTCTACCCACCTTTTTCAAGGCTTCGGCCATCAGCTTTGCATTCAGAAAGCCCTCTATGCCGTAGTAGCTGTAATTGCTGTGCTTGGCATAGGCCTGAATGGCCTTGTGGTATTCCTTGACCACCGGGGTGGTGTCGTTCCAGGGGTAGGGCATCACTTGGGAAATGCCTATCCCATGTGCTTCCTTTGCGCCCATCTCCGCGACGAGCAGGTCTGCGCCGATCGGGGACAGCGTGGAGAACTGGGGGGTATGGCCGGCCTTGCGCATCTGGCGGACAAATTCGACAGTAGGCTTGTAGAGCGTGGCCATGATGACTGCCTGGGGGCTTTCCTTTGCGATCTGGGTGACGGCGGCCCCAACGTCAAGGGAGTTGCGCTCCACCGAGCCTACGGCAACGGGCTTCAGCTTATGGCGGGCAAGAGTGGCGACAACACCGTCGAGTCCGGATTTGCCGAACCCGTCGTTCTGATAGAACACGGCGATCTGGGTGATGCCGAGGCCAACCAGGTGATTGACAATGGCTTCCGTTTCATCCGCGTAGCTGGCGCGCAGGTGAAACATGTAACGATTCACTGGACTGCGCAGGGAGCCCGCGCCACTGATGGTGCCGAGGAGCGGAACTCGCGCTTCAGAGAAAACTTTCATGGCCTCCGTGGTGGGGGAGGAGCCGTAGTACGCCATCAGAGCAAAGATTTTCTGCTCATTGATGAGCTTGCGGGTGTTGGCAACCGTCTTCTCGGTCTCGTATCCATCATCCAATACGACAAGCTCCACCTTCTTGCCATGGATTCCGCCCGCTGCGTTGAGTTGGGAGAAGTAAGCCATCGCGCCTTCCTTCATCTCCTTGCCGTAGGCACCGTTGGGGCCGGAGAAGGGGGCAGACATACCCAGGGTGACGGTACCCTCGCCGACACCCGGGTCGGCGGCCTGTACGATTCCGCCGGCGGCAAACATCAGCCCGGTGCTCACGGTGGCGATCAGCGATTTGATGGAGTGAATAAGCATGGTTGGCGCGGTTCTTGAGTGATGGGGAGACTGGCGGAGGCGAGTATAGGTTAAAAAGGAAAGTGTTTCGTAAAAGACGCTGGCCGCCGCTCCAGGAGCGGCGGCCAGCACTATTTGTGTCGCAATGCAGCAATTTAGCGTGGCTTCAGGCGCTGAAGAAATCCTTCACCTTATCCATCCAGGATTTGGCTTTGGGATTGTGGCGCTCTGCGTTGCTCGAGGCAATGTCGTCGAACTCCCGCAGCAGTTCCTTCTGGCGGTCAGTCAGCTTGACAGGGGTTTCGACGATCACGTGAACCATCAGATCACCCGGCGCGTGGCTGCGCACATTGCGTATCCCCTTGCCGCGCAGGCGGAAGACCTTGGCGCTTTGGGTTTCCGCAGGAATACGGATGTTGGCAGCTCCGTCGAGGGTCGGGATCTCGATCTCGCCGCCCAGGGCTGCCGTGGTGAAGCTGATTGGCATCTCGCAATGCAGGTCGTCACCGTCACGCTGGAAGACCGGATGCTGCTTGATGTGGATCTCCACGTAGAGATCACCGGCGGGCCCGCCATTGACGCCGGGTTCACCATGGCCGCCGTGACGCAGACGCATGCCATCGTCGATGCCGGCAGGGATCTTGACCTCAAGTGTCTTCTGCCGTTTTACCCGACCAGCGCCGCCGCAGGCCGTGCATGGCTCGGGGATGATGCGCCCGCTGCCATGGCACTTGGGGCAGGTCTGCTGGATGGAGAAGAAGCCCTGCTGGATGCGGACCTGACCCGCGCCACCGCAGGTGGGGCAGGTTTTGGGTTGCGTGCCGGGCTTGGCGCCGCTGCCGTGGCAGCTGTCGCACTCTTCCAGGGCCGGAATGCGGATGGTCTTTTCTGCGCCGCGGGCGGCTTCTTCCAGCGAGATCTCGAGGTTGTAGCGGAGGTCGGCGCCCCGATAGACGTTGGAGCGGCCGCGCCCGCCACCGCCACCGCCGAAGATGTCGCCGAAGATGTCGCCAAAAGCGTCGGCAAAGCCATCGAAGCCCTGGCCACCTCCACCTCCACCGCCCCCCATGGACTGTTCCACTCCGGCGTGGCCGTAGCGGTCGTAGGCGGCGCGCTTGTTGGCATCGGTCAGGATCTCGTAGGCCTCCTTGGCCTCCTTGAACTTGTCTTCAGCGTCCTTGTTGTCCGGATTGCGGTCCGGGTGGTACTTCATGGCCAGCTTGCGGTAGGCCTTTTTCAATTCGTCCTCGGAGGCGTCACGATTGACGCCGAGGATCTCGTATAAATCCCGTTTCGCCATGTTTGGGTGCTCTGGCTATCTTGCGTAAAGGCCGAGCCGAGCGGTGCAAGGCGCACCGGCAGGGGCTCGGCCGGATCTGTCGGGTCGGCTGACCAGTTCGTTCAGCCAGACAGGCTTACTTCTTGTCTTTCACCTCGGTGAACTCGGCGTCAACCACATCCGGGTCGTTGGCCTTGCTGCCGCCGGCGGAGGCGCTGGGGCTGTCTGCAGCACCACCAGCGGCTTCGGCTTGGGCTTGGGCGTAGATGTGCTCGCCGAGTTTCTGGCTAACAGCACCAAGGGCTTCGCTCTTGGCGTCGATGGCGGCCTTGTCGCCGGACTTGATGGCTTCTTCGGCCTCGGCAATCGCTGCCTCGATCTTCGCCTTGTCATCGCCAATCTTGTCGCCGTGCTCGGCCAGGGCCTTCTTCACCGAGTGGACCAGAGTGTCGAGTTGGTTGCGTGCATCAACCAGTTCGTGAGCCTTCTTATCCTCTTCGGCATGGGCTTCGGCGTCACGCACCATACGTTGGATCTCGTCATCGGATAGGCCGGAGTTGGCCTTGATGGTGATCTTGTTTTCCTTGCCGGTGGCCTTGTCCTTGGCGGACACGTGCAGGATGCCGTTGGCGTCGATGTCGAAGGTGACCTCGATCTGCGGCATGCCGCGGGGCGCCGGCGGAATGTCGGACAGGTTGAACTGGCCCAGGCTCTTGTTGCCGGCTGCCATCTCGCGCTCGCCCTGCAGCACGTGGATGGTGACCGCGTTCTGGTTGTCGTCGGCGGTGGAGAAAACCTGCGAAGCCTTGGTGGGGATCGTGGTGTTCTTCTGGATCAGCTTGGTCATCACGCCGCCCAGGGTCTCGATACCGAGGGACAGGGGGGATACGTCGAGCAGCAGCACGTCCTTGACTTCGCCCTGCAGCACGCCACCCTGGATGGAGGCGCCGACAGCCACGGCTTCATCCGGGTTCACGTCGCGGCGGGGATCCTTGCCGAAGAACTCCTTGACCTTGTCGATCACCTTGGGCATGCGGGTCTGGCCGCCGACCAGGATCACGTCGTCGATGTCGGAGACCTTCACGCCGGCGTCCTTGAGGGCGACACGGCAGGGCTCGATGGTGCGCTCGACCAGGTCTTCCACCAGGGACTCGAACTTGGCGCGGGTGATCTTGAGTGCCAGGTGCTTCGGGCCAGTGGCATCTGCCGTGATGTAGGGCAGGTTGATCTCCGTCTGCTGGCCGGAGGACAGCTCGATCTTGGCCTTCTCTGCGGCTTCCTTCAGGCGTTGCAGGGCCAGCACGTCGTTCTTGAGGTCGACGCCCTGCTCCTTTTTGAACTCGGTGACGATGTAGTCGATGATGCGCTGGTCGAAGTCTTCACCGCCCAGGAAGGTGTCGCCGTTGGTGGCCAGCACTTCAAACTGGTGCTCGCCGTCGATGTCGGCGATTTCGATGATGGACACGTCGAAGGTACCGCCGCCGAGGTCGAACACGGCGATCTTGGAGTCGCCCGGCTTCTTGTCCATGCCGAAGGCCAGAGCCGCGGCGGTAGGTTCGTTGATGATGCGCTTGACCTCCAGACCGGCGATGCGGCCGGCGTCCTTGGTGGCCTGGCGCTGGCTGTCGTTGAAGTAGGCCGGTACGGTGATGACCGCTTCGGTGACTTCTTCGCCGAGGTAGTCTTCAGCGGTCTTTTTCATCTTGCGCAGCACTTCGGCGGAAACCTGCGGCGGGGCAATCTTCTTGCCGCGCACTTCAACCCAGGCGTCGCCGTTGTCGGCTTTGGCGATGGTGAAGGGCATAAGGTCGATATCCTTCTGCACTTCCTTCTCTTCGAAGCGGCGGCCGATCAGGCGCTTGATGGCGTACAGGGTGTTCTTGGCATTGGTTACGGCCTGGCGCTTGGCCGGCGCGCCGCACAGGATCTCGCCATCGTCGGCGTAGGCGACGACGGACGGGGTGGTACGTGCACCTTCGGAGTTTTCGATGACCTTGGGCTTGCCGCCTTCCATTACGGAAACGCAGCTGTTGGTGGTGCCGAGGTCGATACCGATGATCTTGCCCATGAGTTTTCCTTCAGTTCAATTCTGTTTGTCAGTAGGGCAGAAGTGTCCTGCCCCTTGGCCTGCTAACAAATATGGGGATGCAGGCGCGAGTTTCAAGCGGCAGATTTGGCTTTTGAAACCACGACCAGTGCCGGGCGCATGGTGCGCTCGTTCAGCAGGTAGCCCTTTTGCAGTACGGTGAGTACGGTGTTCGGTTCGCCGTCAGCTTCGATGGCACTGATGGCCTGATGTTTGTTGGGATCGAACTTCTCACCAACCGGGTTCACTTCAGTCACGTTGGCGCTCTGGAATGCGGCCACCAGTTGCTTGAGAGTGAGCTCGACGCCTTCCTTGAAGCTATCCAGGGTGGCGTTGTCGGTCGCTAGGGCGGCCTCGAGGCTGTCCTTGACTGGCAGCATGGCCTGGGCAAACTTGTCTGCGGCAAATTTGCCTGCCTTGACGATGTCCTCCTGGGCGCGGCGACGCACGTTTTCCGTCTCGGCCTTAGCCCGCAGCCAGGCGTCGTGGTGTTCAAGGGCCTTCAGTTCGGCTTCGCGAAGCTGCTCGGCGAGGGAGGGTTGGGTATCGATGCTCGCCGTATCCTCGGTGGTGGTTTCAGCCGCAGCGCCCGTGTCGGCGATGTTTTCAGCGAGCTTGTCTGCAATCTTGTCTTCTGCGCTCAGCGCGGGGTCTTGGTCTTGCATGGGTAATGGCTCCTATTTTTTGACTCGCAGTAGCTGGGGGCGCAGGATAAGATTTCAAGAGGGGGCGTGCATTGAAGCGGGAAAGTTCCCGTCGGGCGTGTAAAATCCGGGAGTCCCGGCGCTGCCCGGTCATCGTTGAAACCTCTGCGGTGCAGGATGGGTATGGAAAATACACCTGATAAAATCGGCAAATACAAGCTGATCCGAGAGGTCGGTAGAGGTGCTACAGCTACGGTTTACCTTGCCGAGCACCCGCAGTACCCCGAACCCGTGGCCCTCAAGCTGGTGCGCTTCGACGACAAGGCTAAGGACGAGGCCAAGTGGAATCGTCGCCTGATGAAGCTCCTCCGCGCCGAGCGTGATGTGTCGACTCGCCTCGATCACCCCAATATCATCAAGATCTTCGACACCACGGTTGAGAAGGATTACGCCTATATCGTGATGGAGTACTTTCCAGGGACAACCCTCGAACAGTACTGTTCATTTCAGAATCTGCTCCCTCTTCATCGTGTGATAGGAATGATCTTCAAGTGCGCCATGGCACTTGATTACGCCTATCGGCAAGGGATAGTGCACCGGGATATCAAGCCTGCAAACATCCTTGTGGATGATCAGGATAACGTGAAGATCACGGATTTTGGTCTCGCACTGAATATCAGCAAGAAAAGCGCATCCGACTCCACCTTCATCATGGGCGTGGGCTCACCGGCTTATATGAGCCCCGAGCAGATCAAGGGTTATCCGCTTAACCAGAAGACTGACCTGTTTTCCCTTGGCGTCGTTCTTTTTCATATGCTGACGGGCCGTCTTCCCTTTAGGGCAAAAAATCCGGCCCAGCTCATCTACAAGATCATCAACGCGGAGCCGCCACAGGTTTCCCAGATCAATTCCGAGCTGCCGGAGCAGCTTGACGGCGTGATCCGCCGCGCCCTCGAGAAGGATCTGTACTCTCGTTACAAGAACGGTGCCGATTTTGCCAAAGATCTTTCAGCGGTCAGATACAAGATCCTGGATGACAATTCGGCGCCGGTGGACGGTACCCGGTATTCAATACTGCGCAAGATGCCCTTCTTCACCGAGTTTGAGGATGTGGAGATCTGGGAAATTCTGCGTATCTCGAGGTGGCGCAAGGTGGAGGCCAACACCCTGCTGATCCGAGAGGGGGATTCGGACCAGCGCTTTGGAATCATCATCGAAGGGCGGGTCGAGATGTCGGTGGATGGGCATCGGGTTTGCGAGCTCGCCTATGGAGAGGTGTTTGGCGAGCTGGCCTATTTGGATCAGCAGGACCATCGGCACACGTCTACCGCGGTAGCAACGACCGGGACGGTGTATCTCGAAGTCAATCCCTCAGCCCTGTCCCTGGCAACAGACGAGTGTCAGGAAGCCTTTCGCTCTCGGCTCGTGACCATTGTGGCACGCCGCCTGGGGCAGGCTTACAGGGAGCTCTCGAAGGACGGTCCGCCAGCAGAGAGGATCACCGTGAGCGGTTTTGGGATGGAGCTGCAGCTCATTGACAACTGAGTTTCGTTCCGGCGGAAGGCGCCTTCATGCTGAGTGGGCGCGCGCCCATCTGACTATGTCGCCAGTTCCCATGGCCCCAGACTGCCTGGCGAGCTCTCGGCCCCGGTGAATCAGTACAAGGGTCGGAATGCTGCGGATGGCAAATTTCGCCGCGATCTCTCCGAATTCTTCCGTGTTGAGTTTTCCTAGTCGAAGCGTCGGCTCCAGGGTGTCGGCTGCCGCGGAGAATGCTGGCCCCATGGTTCTGCACGGCCCGCACCAAGGGGCCCAGAAGTCCACGAGTAACGGCAGGTCGCTGCGTATGGCATGCGCCTCAAAGTTCGCAGTGGTCAGTTCCACCGGGTGCCCCTCGAAGAGCGCCTTCTTGCAGCGTCCGCAGGTGCCGTGATCGTGCAGGCGCGTGGCCGGGATGCGGTTGATGGCTGCACAGTGAGGGCAGGGGATGAGCAGACTGTCGGTCATTTTCGTGCCTCTGGAGATCCAGTTGTTGATGTGGGGTGGGGGCAGCCCCGTTTCAAGAGCTGAATCTCTACAGATGCATGAACCGGGGTGTGAGCCGGGCTCTAAAGTTTCCATGAAACTGGCCGAAATCCCCTCTGAAGCCGCGATATCTTCGCGGATCGGACAGGAGGTGGCTTGTGAGCCGAGGCAGCACTTATGGAATCAGCCGTGTCGACAACGAGACCAGCCGGACGCACGGATGGCTTGTAACCATCCAGCGTCGTGGCGTGATCTATCGCAAGCACTTCAGCGACGGTGTGTTCGGCGGAAAGCAGCGCTCCTTTGTTGCCGCCAAGGAGTATCGGGATCAGATCATCGCTGAGCACCCTCCTTTGTCGATGCAGGAGTATTCCAATATCGTCAAGAAGAACAATCGCTCGGGTGTAGTGGGTGTGTGCCGGTATTGCGCGTCCGAGACCCGCGATCTGCCTGAGGAAAAGCAGCGCTGGTTCTGGGTGGCTTCGTGGCCCTTGCCGGATGGGCGACGCAAGCGGGTCAAGTTTTCGGTAAAGAAATACGGCGAAGACGGCGCTTTCCGGATGGCCATGGATGCCCGCTCTGCGGCTTTGGGGAAACTTGTCGGTGCCTTTGATCCGGGGGCTGTCCGGCGCAGAACCCCTCGCCGTCGTAGCCCCCAGGTGATGGCCGGTAGCTGAGACCCTCCGGTCAGTCCTTGTCGCTCAGGGCAAGGCTGACCATCCAGGTGAGTGCGCTGTAGAGCAGCGCACCCCAAAACGCAGTCCAGAAGTCTGGCACAACGAAACCTTTCACCAGCCCTGACACCGACCAGAACATCAGGGCATTGATCACCAGGGTAAACAGGCCGAGGGTGAGAATGGTGATGGGCAGGGTGATCAGGATTAGAAGTGGCCGGATGATGGCATTCACAAACCCCAGGAGCATGGCACTCAGAAGGGCCGCGGTGTAACTCTCAACGGTGATGCTGGTCAGCACTTCGGGAATCAGCATCAATGCCACAGCATTGAGTATCCAGCGGATGATGAGTCTCATGGAGGTGATGTTTCCGGCGTAGGCTCGTGAGAGCTGATGTCAGTGGTTGGCGCCGAGCGCACTGGCCCGAGAGCGTTGGAGTGTCAGTGTACCTGCGTCGGGGTGGGGGTCGGTGAGCCAGTTTCCCAGGTGGGTTAGCGAGAGAGTCATCAATGCACTGATCCAGTCGTCGTCTTCATTCAGGCAGGGAATGTACCCAAAGCGCTCGCCGCCTGCGTGAAGGAAAGCCTCGCGGCATTCCATGTTGATTTCTTCGAGCGTTTCCAGGCAGTCGGACACGAAGCCGGGGCACATCACATCTACCGATCGAGTGCCTTTTTTTGCCAGAGATTCCAGACTCGGCTGCGTATAAGGTTGTAGCCACTCGGCTTTGCCGAAGCGCGATTGAAAGCTCACCAGCATTCGGTCGGTGGGCAGTTGCAAGGCTTCTCCGAGAAGACGGGCGGTCTTGTGGCATTCGCAGTGATAGGGGTCACCGAGATCAAGAGCACGCCGCGGTATGCCGTGGAAGCTCAAGACCAGTTTTTCGGCCTGACCGTTGCGTTGCCAATGCGCCCGCACCGAGGCGGCGAGGGCCTGGATGTATCCCGGATCGTCGCCGAAGCTGCGGATGTATCTGACTTCTGGGAGGTTGCGCCAGTGGCGCAGGCAATCGGATACCTCGTCGATGACTGTCGCTGTGGTGCTTGCCGCGAACTGGGGGTAGAGCGGAAGTACGAGGATCCGGGTGCAGCCTGCTGCGCGCATTTCGTCCAGGCGGCTGCGGATCGACGGTGCTCCGTAACGCATGGCCCAACTGATCATCAGGTCGCGCTGCCCTGCGTTGGTCAGGAAACCGGCCAGCAGCTTGGCCTGTTTTTCTGTGTGGGCCTTGAGGGGGGAGCCTTCATCCGTCCACACGCTCGCGTATTTCTGTGCCGACTTGGCTGGGCGGGTGCGCAGGATGATGCCGTGGAGAATTGGCCACCAGATCAGGCGGGGGATCTCGACGACACGGGGGTCGGAGAGAAACTGCGCGAGATACGGGCGGAGTGCTGCTGCAGTCGGGGCGGCAGGGGTGCCGAGATTGACCAGCAATATACCTGTCTGCGACGGCTTGCCGTGGACGTACGCTGGCTCCTGCCAGAATCGGGTCATTGAGGAGGCTTTCTAGTTGTTCTGGCCTGAGAGGGCGCTGGTCAGCAGTCGGGCGGTGACATCGACGATGGGGATCACGCGCTCATAGGCCATTCTGGTTGGGCCGATGACGCCAACCGAGCCGACCACTTGGCCATCAACCTGATAGGGGGCTGTGACGACGCTGCAGTCATCCAGCGGGCTGAGGCCACTTTCTCCCCCGATGAAAATCTGCACACCTTTGGCCCTGTTGGATATGTCCATCAGCTGCATCAGCCCCGTTTTTTGCTCGAAGAGTTTGAACAGTTCCCGCAGGCGCGCCATGTTGGAAGACAGATCTTCTGCATCCAGGAGATTGGTCTCCCCTGTGATGACGTAGGTGCTCCGGGTTTCTTCCAGGGCCTCGCTGCCAGCTTCCACGGCGGCGCTCATGAGTTCCGTCATGTCGGAGCGCAACTGCTTGAGTTCGTCCTGAATGCGGGTGCGTATTTCTTCGAAGGCTAGTCCGGCGAAATGCTGGTTCAGGTAGTTGGCAGCGCTTACCAACTCGGAAGGCGAATAGGGGCGTTTGGTGAACAGGATGCGGTTCTGCACGTCTCCGGTGGTCGTGACTAGAATGAGCAGAACCCGGGTGTCCGAAAGGCTGACAAACTCGATCTGACGAATTTTTATCGCATCCTGCTTGGGGGAGATGACGACCCCGGCGAAATGCGTCAATCCGGAGAGCATCTGGGAGGCTGCGTTGATGACGCGCTGGGGTTCTCCCGGCTGGATATGCCCTTTGATTTCTTGCAGTTGTCCGATCCCGAGGGGTTGGACGGTGAGCAGGCTGTCGACGAAAAAGCGGTAGCCCCGCGCTGTGGGAATCCGGCCAGCCGACGTGTGAGGGCTGGCGATGAAGCCCAGCTCTTCGAGGTCGGACATGACGTTGCGCACGGTGGCGGGCGACAGTTTGAGTCCGGAGTGCCGTGAGAGCGCCCGCGAGCCCACCGGCTGTCCGTCGGTGATGTAATGCTCGACAAGGGTCTTGAGCAGGACTTGCGAGCGTTGATCGAGGCTGGTCATGGTCATGGGTTTTTGAGGACGCCCCGATTCTAAGGAAGGGCGACGGCCGTGAGAAGCACCGTTAGCAGGCGTGGCCCGAGTTTTACCGCGGCGGGCTGCGGCGCCGAGGAAGAATGTGGTTTAATCAAATCCATGACCTGCGAGTTCAAGACAATAGCGCTGATAGGCAAATATCAGAGCCCGGAAGTGGCGGAAGCAGTCCTTCGCCTGGCCAGTTATTTGAGGGGCCTCGGGCTCAGTGTTCTGATCGAACAGGGTACCGCAAGTTCAACCGGGTTGACGGCGGGTTTTGCTGTGGCCAGCTATGAGGAAATCGGTGCCCGTGCTTGTTTGGCTGTCGTTCTGGGAGGTGATGGTTCCCTGTTGAACAGTGCCTGCCGGTTAGCCGAATACAACGTGCCCCTGGTTGGCGTCAATCAGGGGCGGCTTGGATTCCTGACCGATATTTCCCGCGAGGTAGCACTCGAGAAAGTTGGTGAAATTCTGGAGGGCCGCTTCACTGAGGAAAGCCGGGTGTTGCTGGATGCCGAGATCTTGCGCAACGGCCAGCGGGTGTTTCACACCGTTGCCCTGAACGATGTTGTAGTTAACAAGGGTGATCTTGGGCGCATGATCGAGTTTGATCTGCGCATCGATGGCGAGTTTGTCTATACCCAGCGCTCCGACGGCATGATCATCTCCACTCCCACCGGTTCCACGGCCTACGCCCTGTCGGCAAATGGCCCCATCCTTCACCCGAGTGTCGACGGAATCGCGCTTGTGCCCATGTGTCCGCATACGCTGACTGCCCGGCCCATTACCTTGCCCGATCGTTGCCAAATCGAGATAGTCCTGCTGCCGCCCCATGACTCGCGGGTCCATTTTGATGGGCAAACCCGATATGACACTCGGGCCGGTGATTCAGTGCGGATCACCCGCTCGCCCCATAGGGTTCGTCTGCTTCATCCTGTTGGATACAGCTACTTCGCGATGTTGCGTGAGAAGCTGCACTGGAGTTCAACTCCTCGCCACAGCTGATTTTTCGTTTTTCGTTCTTCTTTCTCCCCCCCCATGCTGCGCCATCTCACCATTCGTGACTTTGTCATCGTCGACCAGCTTGAGCTGGATTTTGGCGCTGGTTTCGGGGCGCTGACCGGCGAAACTGGCGCTGGCAAGTCGATTCTTCTTGATGCGCTAGGGCTTGCCCTCGGAGGCAAGGCTGAGGCAGGGGTTGTGCGAACAGGTTGCATGAAGGCGGAAATCGTTGCCGAGTTTGATGTGCCGGCTGGTGGCCCTCTGCACCGTTGGCTGGTGGGTGAGGCCTTGGGGGGCGACGACGACGCGGTGTTGCTGCGCAGGGTGGTCGAGAGCAGTGGCCGGTCAAAGGCCTGGCTCAATGGCACGCCGGTGGTCTTGAGCCAGCTGCGCGTGGCAGGGGAGTTGCTGGCTGACATTCACGGGCAGCATGCCCATCATGCCCTTCTGCGTGGGGATGCCCAGCTTGCACTGGTGGATGCCCACGGCGGCCTGCAGGCGCAAGCCCGGGAGGTATCCGAGCTGTATCGGAGCTGGTCGGCCTTGCGCCGTGCTCGTGAGCTGGCGGAGGAGGATGCATCGTCCTCCGAGCGTGAGCGTGAGTTGCTGGGCTGGCAAGTGAGTGAGCTGAACGAGTTGGCGTTCGATCTCGATGATTGGCGCGCTCTGAATCAGGAGCAAGCCCGTCTGGCCCATGCGGCAAGTCTGATCGAGGGTGGTGCCGAAGTGCTGGAAGGGCTTGTGGAGGGCGAGTACGCAGTCGCTCCCCAACTCGACCGGTTGCTGGGCCGGGTTGCCGAGATGGCGGCGCATGACGCTCAGTTGGCCGATGTGCAGGAACTGCTGGGGAGTGCCAGCATCCAGCTCGACGAAGCCATCCATGCGATGCGTCGCTACCGGGATCGGCTTGATCTGGATCCTCTGCGACTGAGCGAGATTGATCAGCGCATTCAAGCCATCACTGGAATGGCTCGAAAATACCGGGTGGCACCGGAAGACTTGCCGGAGGTTCTGGCGGAGAGCGTGAGCCGCCTGGAGCGCCTGAGGCGTCAGTCCGATCCCGTGGCGCTGGCCCGGGACGAAGCGCTGGCTCGCCAAGCCTACATGGTACCGGCTCAGGCCTTGTCGGAGGCGCGCCGCAAGGTGGCTGCCGAGTTGTCGTCGGCGGTTACAGAGGCGATGCAGTCACTTGCCATGTCCGGGGCTCGCTTTGAAATTGCCCTCCATCAGGTGGAGGAGGGGGCAGTCTGTGGTCTCGAGAACGTCGAGTTCCTGGTGGCGGCGAATGCCAGCCAGCCCTTGCGCTCGATGGCCAAGGTGGCCTCGGGTGGTGAGCTTTCGCGTATTGGTCTGGCCATTCAGGTCATCACCAGCCGTAACGCCGCAACGCCAACCCTTATTTTTGATGAGGTGGATGTGGGGATCGGGGGGCGGGTGGCTGAGATCGTCGGCCGTCTATTGCATCAGCTGGGTGTTGATCGTCAGGTCTTGTGTGTTACCCATCTCCCTCAGGTGGCGGCCCAGGCGGACTGGCAGTGGAATATCTCCAAAGAAACCCGGAACGGTGAAACCCTGTCTCGAATGCGCTTGCTTGATGCGTCCGGCCGGATAGAGGAAATTGCACGCATGCTGGGTGGGGTCAATATTACGGATACGACCCGCAGGCATGCTGCGGAGATGCTCTCCCTGCAAGCCTAAGGAGCGATCGGCTGGCAGCGGCAGGGGGCACGTCCCCGGAGCGTGGTGGCCGGACCTGCCACTGCCTTGCGCTCAGTTGTTGCCGGGCTTGTTGGGGCAGGCCGCTTTCTGACAGTCAGCGTACAGATAGAGGGCATGCTCTTTGACGGCGAAACCTCTCTCGGCGGCGATGCGGTTCTGACGCTCTTCGATCTCCGGGTCAAAGAACTCCTCGACCTTGCCGCATTGCAGGCACACCAGATGGTCATGGTGATGACCTTCGTTGAGCTCGAACACCGCCTTGCCGGACTCAAAGTAATGACGCTCAAGCAGGCCGGCCTGCTCAAACTGCGTGAGAACCCGATAGACGGTGGCCAGGCCGATGTCCATATCTTCGCTGATCAGTAGGCGATAGACGTCTTCAGCAGTGAGGTGACGGTTTTCTGCCTTCTGGAACAGGTCAAGGATCTTGAGGCGCGGGAAGGTCGCCTTGAGACCGATGTTTTTGAGGTTCTGAGAATTGTTGGACATGGAGACCCCGAAGAACTGAAGAGGCCGGCCAGAAACCTAGCCGGCCCCGTATGATATAGTTTCCGACCTTCGTTGAGAATGCGGCTTCCACGCCGACGCTCTCCCCCGCCTTCCGAGACGCCATGCGCACACTGCTTGCTTCTGCACTTCTGATCGCGGCCCTTTCGGGTTGCTCGTCCACTTCTGATTTCTTGCGGCCATATCGGATTGATGTCCGCCAGGGAAACTTTGTGTCCCAAGAGATGGTGGCTCAGCTCAAGCCCGGCATGAGTCGTGATCAGGTGCGTTTTGTTCTTGGTGCACCGTTGCTGATGGATGTCTTCCACAGCGATCGCTGGGACTATGTCTATCGTTTTCAGCCGGGCAAGGGGCAAGTTCAGGAGCGGCGCCTGACTGTGATTTTCGAGGATGGCAAGCTCCTCCGGCTTGACGGCGACGTACGTTCCGAGGAGGTCGGGGCTCAGTGATTCACCGTCGGGCTGCCTGATTTTTGGGCCCCATTACTGTATTACTCCGGGAAGAAAATGAACCAGATTCGTATTGCGATCGCCGGCGCGTCCGGGCGCATGGGACGTATGTTGATCGAGACCACGCTCAAGGCTGAGGATGCCGTGCTGGTGGCCGCGTTCGAGCGGCCGGAGAGCCCTTTCATCGGCCGGGACGCAGGAGAGTTCGGTGGCGTGCAGTGCGGTGTGCCTATCACCAGCGATGTGGCCGAGGGTTTGGCCCGCGCTGATTGCCTGATCGATTTCACCCGTCCGGAAGCGACGTTGCAGCACTTGGCTCTGGCGAAAGCTGCCGGGTGCGGCATGGTGATCGGCACTACCGGGTTCTCGGCCGAAGGCAAAGCTGCCATTGCCGACGCGGCGCGTGACATACCGGTGGTCTTTGCTCCCAATATGGCGGTGGGGGTGAATGCCGTGTTCAAACTGCTCGACATGGCGGCGCGTATCCTCAATGAGGACTACGATGTGGAGGTCATCGAGGCGCACCATCGTCTGAAGGTGGATGCGCCGTCGGGTACTGCCCTGCGTATGGGGGAGGTGGTTGCCAAGGCGCTGGGGCGCGATCTGGATGAATGTGCCATCTATGGCCGCGAAGGGGTGACGGGCGAGCGGGATGCGCGCACTATCGGCTTTGCAACGGTGCGTGGGGGCGATATCGTCGGCGATCACACGGTTCTTTTTGCCGGGATCGGTGAGCGGATAGAAATTACTCACAAGTCCGCCAGTCGCATGCCGTACGCCACCGGGAGTTTGCGCGCAGCGCGTTTCCTCGCCGCTCATAACGCGGGTCTGTTCGATATGCAGGATGTGCTTGGTCTGAAGTAGCTGAGGCCCGCATGGGCTGCTCAAGATGGGGAGGGGGGTGCCGTTATAGGAGGTATTCCCGGGTAGGCGTGTCGGCTGGTCTGGCGCGCCTTCTTTGTTTTTGCCGTGCCCTCATGATACCTGGCAGCCTACGTGAATCGTCCTGAGTTGGAGTCCATCGCCGCTGATGCCGATCTCGGGCGTGCCCTGAGAGACTTTCTGCGGGAGCAGTCAGCAACAGACGGCCTCGTTGAGGGGCAGGGTGCAGTCCATGCCTCGACGGTCGAGTTGATGGCGGTGGTGCGCGGTTTAGTGGCTGCACGTGAGCGGGCAGAGCGGACTGCCGTGGAGACGGGGAAGCGCCTTGAGCTGGCGCTGCAGAACACGGACGGCGGATTGTGGGACTGGGATCTCGTTGGTGGGGGGATCGTGTTCGATGATTCCTGGAGGCGGGCTCTCGGTTACGATGAAGCCGAATGTTCGAGCGACTTTTCGTCGTGGTTGCCGCTACTTCATCCGGACGATCTGTTGATTACCCGCCATCAGTTGGTAACGCATCTCCGGGGCGAGCTGGATTTTTTTGAAACCCAGTTTCGTGTCGCGCCCAAGGCGGGAGGCTGGCGCTGGATGCTGGTTCGAGGCAGGGCTTCCGGTCGGGGGGAGGATGGGCGCTGGACGCGGATGGTTGGCACCTACTGGGACGTCACCCAGGCCAAGTGTGCGGAGCTGGAGCTGCTTCATGCCAAGGAGCAGGCTGAGGCTGCCAATCGCGCCAAGAGTGATTTCCTGGCCAATATGAGTCACGAGATCCGCACGCCGATGAACGGAATCATTGGAATGACCGAGCTGGTTCTGGATACGCAGCTGGATGACGAGCAGCGAGAGTACCTGAACACGGTCAAGAGTTCGGCTGACTCTCTGCTCCGGATTATCAATGATGTGCTTGATTTCTCGAAGATCGAGGCGGGGCATCTCAGCCTTGAGCGGGTGGAGTTTTCGCTTCCGGATCTTCTTGGCGATACGATGAAGTCCTTGGCTTTGCGCTCGTATCAGAAAGGGGTTGAGTGCTTCTATTCGGTCGCTCAGGAGGTTCCGAGTTTCTTGCTGGGAGACCCAACCCGCTTGCGCCAAGTGTTGACCAACCTTGTCGGGAATGCCATCAAGTTCACTGAGCGGGGCGAGGTGGAGGTGTCGGTAAGTGCCCGTGAGGTTGAGGGTGGGGAGTGTGTTCTCGAGTTCTCTGTGCGGGATTCCGGGGTGGGTATCCCGGAAGACAAGCACGAGGCGGTTTTCGGTGCGTTTTCGCAGGCTGACGAGTCCACGACCCGGAAATACGGTGGGACGGGGCTGGGGCTGGCGATCTGTCGGCGGATTGTAGAGCTCATGGGGGGGGCTATCACCTTGAGCAGTCGGCCCGGAGAGGGGAGCACCTTCCGTTTCTCTGTGCATGTGGGTGTGGGGCTGGCGCGAAGGAGTGAGGTGCCGGTGCTGGGTGCCCGTCGGGCCTTGTTGGGTGTCCGTAATTCGGCCCTGCGTCGTAGTGTTGGAGCTCAGTTGCGGTCTCTGGGGCTGGATGTACGGGAAGCTGATAGTGGCGAGGCGTTGGAGGAGATGCTGGCTTTGGCGAGCAAGCTCAATACGCCTTATGACTGGGTTCTCATGGAGACGGCGATGCCTGCGCCTGGCGGCTACGCGCTGGCGGAGAAGCTGTTCCAGGGCTGGCCGCGCCTTGATCGCGTCATCATGATGCTTGATGCCAATACGCAGCGCGGGGATACGGTCAAGTGCGAGCGTCTCAAGGTTGGTGCGCGTCTGATCAAGCCTTTTTCGCGCAGTGATCTGATTGATGCTCTCGGTCTGGCGCTTCATGGGGCTACGGCGGCGGAAGAGCGCTTTCTGGCTTTTGAGGCCGAGCAGACATTTGCCTGTACGCCGCCCCCATCGCGTACAGGCCAGCGCCTCAAGATTCTGTTGGTCGAAGACAATCCGGTCAATCAGACGGTTGCTGTGAAGATGCTTGAAAAAGTGGGGCACACCATCATCGTTGCTGCCAATGGCCGGGAGGCGCTTGATTTGTTCGACAAGGAGCGCTTCGACCTCATTCTGATGGATGTGCAGATGCCGGTGATGGGCGGGTTGGAGGCCACCCAGGCCATCCGTGCCCGTGAGGCCCGGCGAAGCTGGGCGGCCGGGGGAAAGTGGCAGTCAACTCCGATTGTGGCAATGACCGCCCACGCGATGCAAGGCGACAGGGATCGCTGCTTGATGGCGGGCATGGACGACTACATCGCTAAGCCGATCAAGCCTGTGGAGCTGCATGGAGTGATAGATCGGGTGATGGGGGATATCGACGATGCTCCGCAGGTGGGCGGCGCCCGGGCGGCGAGCTGTATTGATGTGGGGGCGGATGCGGCGATCGCCGACATCGGTGCCACCCGGGAGTTGCTTGATGGCGATGAGGCCGCCCTGCAACAGCTCATCAGCCTGTTCTTCAGTGATCTTGAGCGTAATCGAAAGGCGTTGGAGCTCGCTCAGCGCAACTCTGATTTTGCGTCGATCCGCAGTCTGGCCCACTCTATCAAGGGGTCGGCGGGTGTCTTCAATGCAGCAGGTGCCTTGGCTGCAGCCCAGCGGCTCGAAAATGCGGGCAAGGAGCAGGATCGTGCTGCGGTTCGTCGGGAGTTGCCGGAACTGCTCAACGAGCTTGGGAGTCTTGCGGGCGTGCTGCGTCGGGCGCGTGGGGGGCGGTGAGCTTGTCAGCGCCCTGTCAGTTTTCTGAAGTCGGATTTGCCCGAAATCTCACCACGGGCTATAATTAGAAAGTTTCTCAGCGGGATGGCCACTCAAGGCTGATCCCGTTTTTCATGTGTAGCTTGGCTGCCCATGTCTGTCGTCCAATCACAAGATTTCGAGGAGTTCACCGTGTCAGCTTTCCCGCCCGCCATTCTTGCTCTTGCCGACGGGACGGTGTTTTACGGTAAAGGCATCGGGGCGATAGGGATGACAACCGGTGAGGTGGTGTTCAACACCTCGATGTCCGGTTATCAGGAAATCCTCACCGACCCCAGCTACTGTCGTCAGATCGTTACGCTCACCTATCCGCACATCGGTAACACCGGTATCAATCGGGAAGATTGTGAGGCCGACAAGGTCTACGCAGCGGGCCTGGTCATTCGCGATCTGCCCATGTTGGCGTCCAACTGGCGCTGCGAGCAGACGCTGGATGCCTACCTCAAGTCCGAGAACATCGTCGCCATTGCAGGTATCGATACCCGTAAGCTCACCCGCATCCTCCGGGAGAAGGGCGCGCAGAGCGGCTGTATTCTTACTGCAGCAAGCGCTGCCGAGCTCAATGTGGAGGCTGCGCTTGCCCAGGCCCGCGCATTCCCGGGGCTCGCCGGCATGGATTTGGCCAAGGTGGTATCTGCTTCGGTGGCCTATCCGTGGACCGAAGGTGAGTGGCAGCTCGACAAGGGCTATGTGCCCCAGCAGAGCGCCCGCTTCCATGTGGTGGCCTTTGACTACGGTGTTAAACGCAACATCCTCCGCATGCTTGCCGAGCGTGGGTGCCGTCTCACCGTGGTGCCGGCGCAGACTCCCGCGGCAGAAGTGCTTGCGCTCAACCCCGATGGTGTCTTCCTCTCCAATGGCCCTGGTGATCCCGAGCCGTGTGATTACGCGATTGAAGCGATTCGCGCGATTCTCGCCAAGGGCGTTCCGACTTTCGGTATCTGTCTGGGGCATCAGCTCCTGGCTCTCGCGTCTGGCGCCAAAACCATGAAGATGAAGTTTGGTCATCATGGTGCCAACCATCCAGTCAAGGATCTCGATTCCGGTCAGGTCCTGATCACCAGTCAGAATCATGGTTTTGCCGTCGATGCGGCAAGCTTGCCGGCCAATCTCCGGGCAACCCATGTGTCTCTCTTCGATGGCAGTCTGCAGGGCCTTGCTCGGACCGATGTCCCGGCCTTCTGTTTTCAGGGTCACCCTGAAGCGAGCCCCGGTCCCCACGATGTGGCCTACCTGTTCGATCGATTCATTTCGCTGATGGAGGCGAGGGGCTGAAGCCGATAGCTGTGAGGGCATCCGTCGAGGTGCCACCCCTGAACCGTCAGCTTTCCAGTCTCTGAAGAACCATGCCCAAACGTACAGATATCAAGACCATTCTCATCATCGGTGCCGGCCCGATCATCATCGGCCAGGCCTGTGAATTCGACTACTCCGGTGCCCAGGCCTGCAAGGCCCTGCGCGAAGAGGGTTACAAGGTTGTGCTGGTGAACTCCAATCCGGCAACCATCATGACGGATCCGGGTACTGCGGATGTCACCTACATCGAGCCCATCACCTGGCAGGTAGTCGAGCGGATCATCGAGAAGGAACGTCCTGACGCGGTGCTGCCGACCATGGGTGGTCAGACGGCCCTCAACTGCGCCCTGGATCTCGCCAAGCACGGCGTTCTCGCCAAGTATGGCGTGGAGTTGATCGGCGCCAAGGAAGAGGCCATCGACAAGGCCGAAGACCGCATGAAGTTCAAGGATGCGATGACCAAGATCGGTCTTGGTTCGGCGCGTTCCGGTGTTGCGCACACCCTTGATGAGGCGCATCAGGTCCAGGCCGAGATTGGCTTCCCGGTCATCATCCGTCCGTCCTTCACGCTGGGCGGAACGGGTGGCGGCATTGCCTACAACCCGGAAGAGTTTGTCGAGATCTGCAAGCGCGGTCTCGAAGCCAGTCCGACCAACGAACTCCTGATCGAGGAGTCGCTGATCGGCTGGAAGGAATACGAGATGGAGGTTGTCCGCGATACGGCCGACAACTGCATCATCGTGTGTTCCATCGAGAACCTCGATCCCATGGGCGTGCACACGGGTGACTCGATTACCGTCGCTCCGGCCCAGACCCTGACCGACAAGGAATACCAAATTCTCCGCAATGCCTCGATCGCCGTGCTGCGCGAGATTGGTGTGGATACCGGTGGTTCGAACGTACAGTTCGCGATCAATCCGAAGGATGGTCGGATGATCGTCATCGAGATGAACCCGCGTGTGTCCCGTTCGTCTGCGCTGGCGTCGAAGGCGACGGGCTTCCCGATCGCCAAGATTGCAGCCAAGCTGGCCGTGGGGTTTACCCTTGATGAGCTGAAGAACGACATCACGGGGGGGTCGACGCCGGCCTCCTTCGAACCGTCGATCGACTACGTGGTAACCAAGATCCCGCGTTTTGCGTTCGAGAAGTTTCCGCAGGCCAATGACCGTCTGACCACCCAGATGAAATCCGTGGGTGAAGTCATGGCCATGGGGCGTACTTTTCAGGAGTCTTTCCAGAAGGCGCTGCGCGGGCTTGAAACCGGTGCCTATGGCCTGGATGAGGTGGAGGCAGATCAGGATGATCTCGAGCGTGAGCTTGGCGACCCGGGTGCGCAGCGAATCTGGTATGTGGGTCAAGCCTTCCGTGAAGGTATGAGCCTGGATCAGGTCCACGCCCTGACCCGCATTGATCCCTGGTTTCTGATCCAGATCGAGGATATCGTCAAGACCGAGAAGTCCCTGACCGGCCGCTCTCTCAAGGGTATCTCTGCCGCCGAGCTAAGGGAGTTGAAGCGCAAGGGTTTTGCCGATCGTCGTTTGGCCAAGCTGCTGAACACCGACGAGACCTCGGTTCGTCTGCACCGTCATGCGGCGGGTGTCCGCCCGGTCTTCAAGCGCGTGGATACCTGTGCGGCGGAATTTGCGACCTCCACCGCCTATCTTTATTCTTCCTACGAGGATGAATGCGAGGCGCTGCCGACCGGTAACAAGAAGATCATGGTGTTGGGTGGTGGTCCAAACCGGATCGGCCAGGGTATCGAGTTCGATTATTGTTGTGTCCATGCGGCGCTCGCCCTGCGTGAAGACGGTTTCGAGACCATCATGGTCAATTGCAATCCTGAGACCGTTTCCACCGACTACGATACCTCTGATCGTTTGTACTTCGAGCCGCTGACCCTGGAAGACATCCTCGAGATCGTTGCTGTAGAGCGGCCTGTCGGTGTCATCGTCCAGTTTGGCGGGCAGACCCCGCTGAAAAGGGCGCGGGAGCTGGAAGCCAACGGCGTGCCGATTATTGGCACCAGTCCGGACATGATCGATGCTGCTGAAGACCGTGAGCGTTTCCAGAAGTTGTTGTTCGAACTGGGCCTGAAGCAGCCGCCCAACCGCACGGCACGTACCCCTGAGGATGCCGTTCGACTGGCCGCCGAAATCGGTTACCCGCTGGTTGTGCGTCCCAGCTACGTGTTGGGTGGGCGCGCAATGGAAATCGTCCACGAGCAGAAGGATCTCGAGCGCTACATGCGCGAAGCCGTCAAGGTTTCCAACGATTCGCCTGTGCTTCTCGACCGTTTCCTCAACGATGCCACCGAGGTGGATGTGGATGCGCTATCGGATGGCAAGCGCGTGATGATCGGCGGGATCATGGAGCATATCGAGCAGGCTGGCGTGCACTCCGGTGATTCGGCCTGTTCCCTGCCTCCTTACACCCTGTCGCCGAAGCTGCAGGACGAGTTGCGCCGCCAGACCGAAGCAATGGCGCGAGCACTCAATGTCTGCGGCCTCATGAATGTCCAGTTTGCCATTCAGGGTGAGGGCGACGACGCCGTGGTTTATGTGCTCGAGGTTAATCCTCGGGCGTCGCGTACGGTTCCGTTCGTGTCCAAGGCATGCAGCCTGCCGCTGGCAAAGATTGCTGCTCGCTGCATGGCAGGTCGCAGCCTTGACGATCAAGGGGTTGCCGGTGAAGTCGTGCCGCCGTATTACTCGGTCAAGGAAGCCGTCTTCCCCTTCGTCAAGTTCCCCGGTGTTGATACGATCCTCGGGCCCGAGATGAAGTCCACTGGCGAAGTGATGGGTGTTGGGCGCACTTTTGCCGAAGCCTTCGTGAAGAGTCAGCTCGGCGCCGGCGTTCGTCTTCCGACTTCGGGTAAGGCCTTCATCAGCGTTAAGCATGCAGATCGTCCGAAGGCTATCGAAGTGGCCCGCGAGTTGGTCGAACTCGGGTTTTCGGTCGTTGCTACCCGGGGTACTGCGGGTGCTATCGCTGCCGCGGGGTTGCCGGTTTCGGCGGTGAATAAGGTCAATGAGGGGCGTCCTCACATTGTTGACATGATCAAGAACAATGAAATCAGTCTGGTCATCAATACCGTTGAAGAGAAGCGCCAGGCCGTGACCGACTCGCGCTCTATCCGCACCAGTGCCCTGGCTGCAAAGGTGACTGTCTATACGACCATCGAAGGTGCGCGTGCGGCCTGCATGGGTATGCGCCATCTTTCTGGTCTTGAGGCATATTCCCTGCAGGGTCTCCACGGCGAGCTGGTGAAGGCATGAGCAAGGTTCCACTTACCGTCGCTGGCGCCGAAAAGCTGAAGCAGGAGCTTCATCGCCTAAAGACTGTGGAGCGCCCCAATGTGATCGCTGCAATTGCTGAGGCCCGCTCCCACGGAGATCTCTCCGAGAATGCAGAATACGATGCTGCCAAGGAGCGTCAGGGCTTTATCGAGGGGCGTATCCGGGAGGTTGAAGGCAAGCTGTCCAATGGTCAGATCATCGACCCCAAGCTGCTTGATGCCGATGGCCGTTGCGTTTTTGGTGCGACTGTCGAGCTTGAGGATCTGGATACCGGAGATACGGTGACGTATCAAATCGTCGGGGATGACGAGGCCGATATCAAAGATGGGAAGATTGCAATCAGCTCACCGATCGCTCGTGCCCTCATCGGGAAATTTGCGGGTGACGTCGCCGAGGTGCAAGCGCCTGGCGGGGTGCGCGAGTTGGAGTTGATTGACGTTCGTTACGTTTGATTTCTGTCAGATGCATCGTTTTGCCGAACATCTTTACTCGATTCTTATATCGCTGTGGGTTGGCGCCCTTTGGGCTATAGGCTATCTTGCCGCACCCACCCTGTTTCATGTCTTGGGTGACCGGACGCTTGCGGGGCGGGTTGCGGGTGAGATGTTTGCCTACGTGGGGTGGTTGGGGATCGCAGTTGCAGCCTATCTATTAGTCTTCCTTGCATTGCGAAAAAACGGCGCTGCTTTCAAGAGCAGCGTCTTCTGGCTGGTTTTTTTCATGCTGTTGCTAACGGTAGCCGGGCAGTTTGGTGTCCAGCCGATTCTGGCTCAGATGAAGATGGATTCTCTGCCGCGTGAAGTGATGGAAAGCGCCCTGCGTGACCGTTTCATGGTCTGGCATGGCGTTTCCAGCGTGGTTTACCTGATTCAGAGCGTCCTTGGCATCCTGCTGGTAACCCTGCAGGGGCGCGGCCTGCGCTGAATTGGGTGGGTCAGCGGTCCGATCCGCGGGAAGGCTTGGGTGGGGCAGGAAACCAGCGAGGTTTCTTGTCTGCAGCCTTGTTCAGTGAGGAAATGCCGCGACGGGCAGACAGCAACTTGGCAGATTTTGCCTTTGCTGCAGCCCGCTTCGGTCTTTCTGCCGGAGTGCCGGTGGCGTTTGTTTCAGGTTGAGCTTTTTCCCGCCATACGATCAGCGTTTTCCCGATATGCTGAACTGAGGCTGCGCCAAGTTCGCTGCATACTGTTGTCAGAATCTGCTCGCGCTGCGCACGATCCTCACCATAAACCCTGATCTTGATGAGTTCATGGGACTGGAGCGCGTTGTCGATCTCCTTGAGCACGGCAGGCGTCAGACCATTGCCGGCCACGCTCACCACGGGGTGCAGATGATGGGCTTGCGCACGAAACGCTCGCCGCTGTGTGGGCGTGAGTTCAATCATTTTACAACTCTTTGAAAAAAGGGCGATATTGTACCGCGATGAAGCGCACCAAGACTAGCAAATCCTGGATGACGGAACATGTCAATGATCCCTTCGTCCAGCGTGCAAAGACCGAGGGTTTCCGCGCCCGCGCCGCTTACAAGCTCATGGAGATTGATGACAGGGATCGTTTGATCCGCCCAGGTATGGTTGTTGTCGATTTGGGGGCGGCGCCCGGCTCATGGAGCCAGGTGGCAATCTCAAGGGTAGGAGCGGGGGGGCAAGTCTTTGCCCTCGATCTTCTGCCTATGGACCCCATCAAGGGTGTGGAGTTCATGCAGGGGGACTTTCATGACGAAGCGTTTGTGGCCGAATTCGAAGTGTTGCTTGGAGGCAGGTCGGTAGACCTTGTAATGTCAGATATCGCCCCCAATATCTCCGGAATCCCGACAAGCGATCAGGCGCGTTCGATTTATCTCGCAGAGCTTGCCCTGGATTTTGCCGGTCAGCACCTTGCGTCGACGGGAAAATTCGTGGTCAAGGTGTTCCAGGGGCAGGGGTTCGACGAGTTTCGTAAAGCCATGGAGGCAGCGTTCAAGTCGGTTCTGGTTCGCAAGCCGCAGGCCTCAAGAGGGCGTAGTTCGGAGGTCTATCTGATCGGTGCGGGGTTGAAGGGTTAGTCTGCTGTCGTTGCTGATCGTTTTTCGGTATGGCGATCATAATTTGATCCAGCGAACGATCAGACATAGAATCAGTCCACTAGGCTGTGGCCCCTGTCGGGCCCTCAAGGAATCGTTTTGAACAATCTATTCAAGAATCTCGCGATCTGGCTCGTGATCGGCGTCGTGCTGATGACCGTTTTCAACCAGTTCAACAACCGCCAAGCTGCGCAGAACTCCGTTGAGTACTCGCAGTTTATGGAGGACGCGAAACAGGGCAAGATCGCTAAGGCGATCGTGGACGGGCGTACTGTGCGTGCGACCACGCAGGATGGGCGGCAGGTTACGGTTTATACGCCTGGCGTCCAGGATATCTGGATGGTTGGCGACCTGATGCGCTATGGCGTGAAGGTTACTGCCGCAAAGCCTGAGGAGGAACAGTCCTTCCTCATGAATATTTTCGTGTCGTGGTTCCCGATGATCCTGTTGATCGGCGTATGGGTGTTCTTCATGCGGCAGATGCAGGGCGGTGGGCGCGGAGGTGCGTTCTCTTTTGGCAAGTCGAAGGCAAAGATGCTCGACGAGTCGGCCAATACGGTCACCTTCGCAGACGTGGCGGGCTGTGATGAGGCGAAGGAAGAGGTCAGTGAGCTTGTGGAGTTCCTGAGAGATCCTTCCAAGTTTCAAAAGCTGGGCGGACACATTCCGAAGGGGGTGTTGATGGTTGGCTCCCCTGGTACCGGTAAGACTTTGCTGGCCAAGGCCATTGCCGGCGAAGCCAAGGTGCCTTTCTTCTCTATCTCGGGTTCTGATTTTGTCGAGATGTTCGTTGGTGTCGGTGCAGCCCGTGTTCGGGATATGTTCGAGCAAGCGAAGAAGCAGGCGCCCTGCATCATTTTCATCGACGAAATCGATGCGGTTGGTCGGCAGCGTGGCGCGGGTCTTGGGGGGGGGAATGATGAGCGTGAGCAAACCCTCAACCAACTGCTTGTCGAAATGGACGGGTTCGAGGGGGTATCGGGGGTTATCGTGATTGCGGCCACTAACCGGCCCGATGTGCTTGATCCCGCGCTCTTGCGCCCTGGCCGGTTCGATCGGCAGGTCGTTGTTCCATTGCCTGATATTCGTGGTCGGGAGCAGATCCTGCGCGTGCATATGCGCAAGGTGCCGATTGCTCCCGATGTTGACGCAATGATTCTTGCCCGTGGTTGCCCTGGGTTTGCTGGCGCTGATCTGGCCAACCTGGTTAACGAAGCGGCGTTGTTTGCGGCGCGCGGCAACAAGCGACTGGTCGATATGGATGACTTCGAGCGGGCCAAGGACAAGATCATGATGGGCGCGGAACGGCGCTCGATGGTCATGCCTGAGGAGGAGCGCCGGAATACTGCGTACCATGAGTCTGGTCATGCAGTAGTGGCTAAATGCCTGAGCAAGACGGATCCTGTTCACAAAGTGACTATCATTCCTCGGGGCAGGGCGCTTGGGGTGACGATGCAGTTGCCTGAGCAGGATAGGTATAGTCAGGATAGAGAGCGTCTCCTTCAAACGATTGCGGTCCTTTTTGGGGGACGGATCGCTGAGGAGGTGTTCATGAATCAGATGACGACAGGGGCCTCGAATGATTTTCAGAGGGCTACGGACCTTGCTCGGCGAATGGTGACTCAGTGGGGCATGTCAGACAATTTAGGGCCGATGGTTTACGGCGAGGAAGAGGGTGAGGTGTTTTTGGGGCGGTCGGTGACGACTCACAAGAACATGTCTGAAGCGACGCTTCAAAAGGTGGATGCGGAAATTCGCAGAATCCTTGATCAGCAGTACGCACTTGCTCGACGTCTCCTTGAAGACAATCGGGATAAAGTCGAGGCGATGACCGCGGCACTCCTTGAGCTTGAGACTATTGATGCCGATCAGATCAACGACATTATGGCAGGCAAGGCCCCTAGGCCCCCAAAGCCGTCTTCAATCGTGCCGCGACGTTCGGGAGATGACACGCCGGGCGCGGAGCCAACCGCAACAGTTCCTGCAGCTTGATGTCCTCATGATTGTATTTGGGCCGGTCCTTGTGACCGGCCTTTCTTGTTATGTCGGTTGAGTAAGTGTGCCGGCCTATGGAGCGACTGTTTGCCGGTGTTGAGTGTTGTTGGCCCGACTTGTCTGTCTCAGAGCATATCCAGAGCGGAACGGCGTCGGGTGTGTGCTGGACGTGAGTTCCGGCTTGGGTTTCTGTGATTCTCAATTCGAGTTTGAAAAGATGCCTCCTTTGTTGAGTTGTGGTCGATTTCGTCTGGATCTATCTGTGCCAAAGATCATGGCGATCATAAACGTAACGCCAGACTCATTTTCTGGAGACGGGTGCGCCAGCCTTGATGCGGCTTTACGGGCGGCGGAGTCCTTGATTGCGGAGGGGGCTGAAATACTGGATATTGGAGGTGAGTCCTCAAGGCCCGGAGCTCAGGCTGTGGGAGTGCAGGAGGAAATCGATCGCGTTGTGCCGGTGGTTGAAGCGCTCGCCCAGTTCGGAGTGCCGCTTTCGGTCGATACGGTAAAGCCTGCGGTGATGCGTGAGTCGATTGGCGTAGGGGCTGATATCATCAACGATATTGCTGCGTTTCAGGCGGACGGGGCCGTGGATGCAGTCAAAGATTCCGATGCAGCCTTGTGCGTCATGCACATGAAGGGGATCCCGGAGACAATGCAGCTTGCTCCTCGATACGATAGGGTGCTGTCTGAGGTGGAGGTCTTTTTGGCTGCCAGAGTGCAGTCACTCATTGAGGCTGGGGTGTCTGAAGACAGAATCCTTGTTGACCCGGGGTTTGGTTTCGGCAAGACCGTCGAACACAACTTTTCTCTTCTCGGCGGGTTGCGCCAACTTGATGGGCTTGGCTACCCCATGCTCGTCGGAATGTCCAGAAAGTCCATGCTTGGTGTAGCTACCGGGCGGAATATTGCAGACCGTGTTGTAGCGGGGGCGCTCGTTGCCATGCTGGCCATTCAAAACGGTGCGCGAATAGTCAGAACCCACGATGTTGCGGCGACACGTGATGCAGTCCGTATCTGGCTGGCCCTTGAGGCTGCGGGTGGCGAGGTTTCTCCAGGATGACGGTGTATTAGATATGTCTTAGTCTTACTGTGTCACTAAAATAGAAAGTCAATTTCCCGCTCTTTTCTGTGCGCAGCATGGGCATCGCTGAAGGCTATTGGCCAGCGTCTGAGCGATGATCCACCGTAATGTCGAGATCGAATTGGGAACGTGCCGCTGGGTGCGTCGAGCTGCCCCGCGGCATGTAATTTCCGGGTAAGGCAGGTTGCGGGCCGAATAAGGCGTTTTTTTTGGTGTCTTTGTGACGCAGCCGTTCGGCTACCAGAAAGCCATAGGCTGCGATGCACAAGGTCGCGTGATGGTGGAAACCACGCCAGCCCCGACCTTCATAATGCGCCAAGCCAAACTCCTGCTTGAGATCCTGATAGTCACGTTCAATGCGCCAACGCATTTTGGTCACGGCCACCAGACGTTCGAGCGCGGTGTCGGCAGGCAGGGCAATCGCACCGTTACGTCATAAACCCGAGCACCTCCGCCCGGAACTCATCGGAAGCGGAGGCGAGCAGGCGCTTGTTCTTTATTCCGGCCTTGACCGTCGAATTGAGCCGTAGGAGAT
>NZ_JAQVCN010000098.1 GCF_028689785.1 Zoogloea sp.
TTCCCCGGCCCATTTGATGGGCATCAAAACGGGATTGGGAAGCCAATTCCGGGAGGGAAGTCATGAGAAATCGAATAGCGAGGGGACCGGCTGGCGCGGCTTTTCGGCGTTTTGCATCGGCCTGCTAGTGCATCGACCGCGCATGCAATTGGAACATCTACAGCAAACAAGATCTGTTCGCCTGAATTCCGTTCCATGATGTGAAAGTAACTCTCTAGATCAGCAATGTTTGTAACAACGAATTGACCTTGCTGCGCGTAAAGTCTGGGGTTGTTTCGAGGCGAGATACTGATACACGAGATATACGGCTTGAAGTACGGCAGAGTCACGCGAAATGGAGACATATCTTGTACGAATTTGCGTGATAGTCCGTAGACCCGTATGTGAGTTGCGTTCTTTCGCGCCTCAGAGAATTCAAAGGCATCTGAAAACGCAAAGAAAGCAGCAATGTAGGGGGATCTCGTCCAATCAAGTAGTGGCGTAGGTAGGCCGTGGTGTTGAGCTAAGCCAAGCAATTCCGCATAATCATCTGCGTTGTTGAGATCAAAGCGCAAACCAAGAACCGCTTCTGCATGCCCTCGGAACTGCAACAGATCATCGCTACAATATCGCTCTAAGCGATGACGGCCAGCACGATGTAGTGTCGTTTGAAGACGGAAGGAGTTGCTTCCGTGCCCCCGAAAGATAGCCGCATCGGAAACGTCTCGCGCACGGCTTGCCCATTTCTTGAATTCGTCCCATGTCTCGCACACATCGGCCTTGATGTGTGTCGAGCAATCAGGAGCTTGAAGAACAATTTTCCCTCCAAGCCCGTTGCTGTGGTTCCAGCGTCCCTCAAAGCCTTTGCCTGTCTTGTATAGCTCCCCGCAATAGCCGCTCAGGTGCTCACTTTCTTCAGGCGATAAACCGGGCAACCAGAGGGCTCCGCTGTCGTTTGCGCGGTACCAGTTAAAGGGGTGGAGATCGAAGGCGTTGTCCCCCCGAGGATGACAAGTAACAAGCGCTGCACCCGGGGTTACATCTTGCCCCCACCAGTGCAACATTCCTTGCTCTGGACAGTCAGAGTCCGCGCAAAACATGATGTTGGCGACGGCATTCTCAGTATCCAGATTACCGAAGAGCTGAGCAGGTACGACCACGGATGCACTCACGCTGAAGAGAGGGGTTGATTGTACCGTCGAGAAGTGTGGACTTGCCTCATCAAGCGGGGGCTGGGTTTAGTCCGAAGACTTGTGCAGGCCTCGTTGGGGGGCATCGGCAGTTCAGTTTTGCTCCGCTAGGGCGCTCTCCTGCCTGACTGAGATCGACGCAGTTGCTAGCCTGAGAAACTGTTGGGCACAAAGTTGGGCACAAATTTTGTACCGGGCGTGAAAAAGCAAAAAGCCAACTCCGAAGAGTTGGCTAAGTGCTTGTTTCTTTGGTCGGGGCGGCGGGATTCGAACTCGCGACCCCTTGCACCCCATGCAAGTGCGCTACCAGGCTGCGCTACGCCCCGACAAGCTGCGCATTATAGACATGGTTTCGAGGTTTGCCAAGCTTCTTTTGCATTTTTAGCTGGAAGTCGGAATCAGGAAGTCATCGGAGATGCGGCAGCCCAAGTCGAAGATGCGATCGCGGAAGTCCTCCAGGTACTTTCGGAAGCCTCCTTCAAAGATGCTGTCGATACGACCAAAGCGCAGATGAGACTCCAGTTCGCCGGCCAGGCGCTCAGTTTCAGCCGAACGGGCATTGGAGACGCGAGTCAGGTTGGAATACACCTCCTTCATGCTGCGAGCCAGGGATCGCGGCATGTCGGCACGCAGCACCAGCAACTCGGCCACCCGCAGCGGGGTGATCTGGTCGCGGTAGACCTTGCGATATACCTCAAAGGCAGAGACGGACTGCAGCAGCGCACTCCACTGATAATAGTCAGTAGCGTGGGCCTGCTCCTCGTCGGCACCCGGCAGTAGGTTGAGATACTTCACCTCAAGGATGCGCGCCGTGTTGTCAGCCCGCTCCAGGAACGTACCCAAACGGATGAAGCGCAGAGCCTCGTCCTGCAGCATGGTGCCGATGGTGACCCCACGCGACAGGTGGGAACGATACTTGACCCACTCGAAGAAAGCACCGGGGCCGGACTCAAGGAGCTTGGCTACAGTGAAGTCACGCATCTTCAACCAGGTTTCGTTGGAGGTTTCCCACAGCTCCGAGGTCAGGGTGCCACGCACAGCGTGGGCGTTCTCGCGGGTGGCGCGCAGGCAGCGGTAGATGCTGCCCGGGTTGTCCCGGTCGAAGATCATGAACTGGAGAACTGCGTCGGTGGAGTAAGCGCGGTGCTTGGCAAGGTAGGCATCCTGCAGTTCCATGATCTTGAGCATGCCGGACCACATGGCCTCCACTTCCTCGCCGTTCTGGGGCAGAAGGGAGAGGCGATAGGTGACATCAAGAATGCGGGCGGTGTTTTCAGCCCGCTCCATGTAGCGGGCCATCCAGAAAAGGTGATCAGCGGTGCGGCTCAGCATGTTTTCAGGCCTCCAGTACCCAGGTGTCCTTGGTGCCCCCGCCCTGCGAGGAATTCACCACCAGCGATCCTTCGCGCAGGGCGACTCGGGTCAGGCCGCCCGGCACCATCTGCACTTCGGTTCCGGAAAGGACGAAGGGGCGCAGATCCAGGTGACGCGGCGCGACGCCGCTTTCGACGAAGGTCGGACAATTTGAAAGGGCCAGCGTGGGCTGGGCAATGTACTTCTCGGGATTGGCGATCAGGTACTTGCGGAAGGTCTCGATCTGCTCCTTGGTGGAGGCCGGCCCGACCAGCATGCCGTAGCCACCGGCACCGTGCACCTCCTTGACCACCAGCTCGGGAAGGTGGGCCAGGGTGTAGGCCAGGTCTTCCGGCTTGCGGCACATGTAGGTGGGCACATTGTTGAGGATCGGCTCCTCGCCCAAGTAGAAACGGATCATCTCGGGGACGTAGGGGTAGATGGACTTGTCGTCCGCCACCCCCGTGCCGATGGCGTTGGAGACGGTGACGCGGCCGGCGCGGTAAGCGTCCAGCAGCCCCGGCACACCGAGCATCGAGTCCTTGCGGAAGTATTTCGGATCGAGGAAGTCGTCATCCACCCGGCGGTAGATCACATCCACCCGGCGTGGCCCTTGGGTCGTGCGCATGAAGACCTGGTCGTCACTGACGAAAAGATCCTGCCCCTCCACCAGCTCAACCCCCATCTGCTGGGCCAGGAAGGCATGCTCGAAGTAGGCCGAGTTGTAGGCACCAGGCGTAAGCACGACCACGGTCGGATCCGTCACACCCACAGGAGCGAGGCTGCGCAAGGTATGCAGCAGCATGTCCGGGTAGTGCTCGACGGGTGCAACCCGGTGGCGAGCGAACAACTCCGGAAACAGGCGCATCATCATGCGGCGGTCTTCAAGCATGTAGGAGACCCCGGACGGCACGCGCAGGTTGTCCTCCAGCACGTAGAACTCCCCTGCCCCGGCCCGCACCACGTCCACGCCGGCAATGGCCGCGTAGATGTCGCAGGGTACATTGACCCCCTGCATTTCGGGTCGATACTGGGCGTTGTTGAGCACCTGCTCGGCAGGGATGTGCCCGGCCTTGAGGATCTCCTGGTCGTGGTAGATGTCATGGATGAAGCTGTTCAGCGCCTTGACTCGCTGACGCAGGCCGGCTTCCAGATCTTTCCACTCCTTGGCGGGGATGATGCGCGGGATGATGTCGAAGGGAATCAGACGCTCGGTGCCCGATTCCTCGCCGTACACCGCAAAGGTGATGCCGTAGCGATGGAACAGGGAATCTGCCTCTGCCCGCTTGCGGGCGATGCGGTCTGCCGGAGTCTCGCTCAGCCACGCGGCATAGCCCGCGTAATGCGCACGGACACTCCCATCGTCCGCAGTCATTTCATTGAAGAATTTTGTGATGGCCATTAGCGCTCGCCTGTTATGTTGTGAAGCGGAGTTACCACCTTTGGCTTAGCTAAAAGCATGCCAATCAAAAAACCCTTATAAACAAACGACTTTTCGGCCTGTCGGGGCAATGCCGCACCAACGCAGTGCGAACGCACCGAACTGGGGAAGCCCCCATGCCGCAACTCGGTGCGCTCCCGCCCCGACGCCGCCCCGAATCCCTTTCTTTCCGCCATCTGGGAAAGACGCCACCGAAGCCTGCCAAGCACAGTGGGATACAGCGGGAGGCCGTGACGAATCTATTGCTTTAGATATAGGCAATGCCGATACAATCGCGCCCGGCCGCATGTGCGGCCCCAGGATTTCACCATGCCAAAGTCCCTCGCCAAGCCCCTGCTTCTCGCTGCCCTGGCCAGCAGCACCGTGCCAGCATCTGCCGACGACAGCCTGTACGCCCTCAAGCAGATGAGTCTCGACGAACTGGCCGACCTGCGCGTCAGCACGGCCACCCATCGCAGCGAGCGGCTTGAGGACACGGCTGCCGCGATCCACGTCCTGACAGCCGAAGACATCCGGCGATCGGGCGCCACGTCCCTGCCGGAGCTGCTGCGTACCGTCCCAGGCCTCAACGTCGCGCGCATCAGCGCCACCGAGTGGGCGGTGAGCGCCCGGGGGTTCAACAACCAGTTTGCCAACAAGCTGCTTGTCATGGTCGATGGACGCAGTGTTTACACGCCCTTCTTTTCAGGGGTGTTGTGGGATGAACTGAACATCGTCATGCAAGACATCGAACACATCGAGATCGTCCGCGGGCCCGGGGGGTCAACCTGGGGTGCCAACGCGGTCAACGGTGTCATCAACATCATTACCCGCCACGCCGAGGACACTCAGGGCACGCTGCTGAGCGTGGTCGGCGGTGATCTGCAGTCCGAGATAGTCCTGCGCAACGGCTTCAAGGCCGGCGAAAGCGGTCACGCCCGGGTGTGGGCAAAGCTGCATCAGAACGATCGCCTAGGCGGCACCCCCGATGACAGCGAGGACATCCACTGGCGCGGCGGACGCGCCGGCTTTCGCGGCGACTGGGAGATGGCCGGCGGCAACCTGATGGTTGAGGGGGAGAGCTTTCGCGAGCTGAAGCGCCAGGAACGCGCCTATTCCGGCGCCCACCTCCTTGGCCAATGGTCGCGAACCAGCGACGAAGCCCGGGACGAGCTGCGCGCCTACTTCAACCGCTTCACCCTCGATCACTGGATGGTGCTCAACAATGGCGCCCGGGCCGAGCTGGACACCTTCGACCTGGGCTACCGCCATCACTTCGCCCCCATTGGCGGGCACAACCTCATCGCCGGCGTGGGCTACCGCAACGTCGCCAGCGACGCCCAGATGACGCCTCCGGCAGGCGTCAGCCGCAGCAGCCGCACCGATCAGCTGTTCAGCGCCTTTGCCGAAGACACCCTGGCCCTGGCAGAGCGTCTCCAGCTGACGGTCGGGGTCAAGGTGGAACACAACGAATTCACCGGCCTCGAATGGCAGCCCTCGGCGCGCATGCGCTGGACGCCAACCAAGGGGAGCACCGTGTGGGCGTCGGTGGCCCGCGCCGTACGCACCCCTTCCATCATCGAGGACAGCGCACGCGTGACCTCCTACATCGGGCCCCGCGCCTTCACCAACGGCCTACCGCTGTTCGTCAATTCCAACGGCAACCCCAATCTCAACGCCGAGCGGCTGATCGCCTACGAGCTGGGTTATCGCGCCCAGGTCAATCCACGCCTCAGCTTTGACGCCAGCGTGTTCCTCAACGACTATGACCGCCTGGTAACCGTCGACATGATCGGTGCCCCGCGCCTGGTGCCCAGCCTGCCCAGCCCCTATCTCACCTGGAATGCCCTCGCCGGCAACAGTCTGAAAGGCAAGGCGAGTGGTTTCGAGCTTTCGGTGGACTACCGTCCCGCCGACACCTGGCGCGTTCAGGCCAGCTACACCTATCTGGACATGAACATGAGCGCGCTGCCAGGCAACACCGAGATCAACCCCCTGCGGGCCGCCGGCGAATCACCAGCCCACCAGGCCACGCTCATTTCCCGCCACGACCTGCGTCATGACCTGGAGCTCGACCTGCAGGCGCGCTATGTCAGCGCCCTGAGCACCTACAGCATTCCGGACTACCTGACCGCAGACCTGCGACTGGGCTGGCGCGCCACCAGCCGCCTCGACCTGGCCTTCAACGGGCGCAACCTGATTGGCCCAGCCCGCAAAGAGTTCGGTACCAACCTGGTCAACGCCAGTGACGCCTACCTGATCCCACGGGAATACTACGTCACGGCGAACCTGCGCTTCTAACCCTGCCTGCCTTGCTGCATACCGGCTCGTCGCCCCTTCTCGCCCTTCTGCGTCACAGCATCGCGGGTGCGTTGCTACTGCTCGCCCTTGTTCGGCCGCTGCACGCGGGCGACAACAGCCCGACAGCCTTTGCAGAGAACGAGGTCAAGGCCGCTTTTGTCTATAATTTCGCCCATTTTGTGCGCTGGCCCGAGGGGCACAGCCTGCGTCCCGGCGAGCCCTTCCGCTACTGCGTGCTCGATGATGCCCTGGCCGTGCTCCTGGCCAAGGCCGTTGCCGGCGAGACCCTGGACGGGCATCCCCTCATCGTCCAGCGCCAGCCCGACCCACGCAATTTTCAGGAATGCCATTTGATCTATTTCGGCGACCAATCCGCCATCAGCCCCGGCACCCAGACGGAACTTCTTCGGCGCCTCACGGGCCCGATTCTCACCGTCAGTGATCAGCCCGGCTTTGCTGCCCGGGGCGGCATGATCACCCTGACCCACAAACGCGGACGCATCCACCCGATCATCAACACCGACGCCATCGAGCGAACCGAGCTCAGAGTCAGCGCCAAGCTGCTCAATCTTGCCACCCTGACCCGTGACGGCAAGGGAAGCGCCCCGTGAAGCGCCTGGGCGAATACCCGATCAAGCGCCAGGTGGTGCTGATCGCCCTGATCACCACCACCTTGGGGCTTGTCGTAGCCCTGATGCTGCTGGTTTACAGCGAACTGCAGACTGCCGCACGGGCCATGCAGGACAACGCCAACGTCCTGACCCGCCTGGTGGGCGTCAACAGCACTGCGGCCGTCAGCTTCCAGGACCCGGATGCCGCCCAGGAGATCATTAACGCCCTGGGCAGTGCACCAGACGTGATCGCTGCCACCCTGCGCACACCCGAGGGCAGAGTCTTCGCCGAATACCACAGCAGTCTCCCGGGCCACGCCAAGATACTTGCCAGCGTTGAAGATCATCACAACAGCGAAACCTACCCGGGCGCCACGTTCGGCTCCCCCCGCCATCCCCTGGGTCTGCTGCTGGGCGCTCCTTTCCTCGAGATCGCCAATCCGGTTATCGTCGGCGGGCGTCAGGTGGGCACCATCGAGGCCTACTTTGACCTCACCCCCCTGCGCGATCTGGTACACAAGCGTGTGCTTACCGCCTCCGGCGTACTGCTGGCCGCCTCGCTGCTGGCCTGGCTCCTGGCATCACGCCTGCAGCGCCTGATTGCCAGCCCCATCGAAAACCTCGCTCACCAGATGCAGCGGGTATCGGAGACCCGCGACTACGCCCTGCGTGTCTGCCCCGAAAGCCGTAACGAAATCGGTACCCTGATGGACGGCTTCAACACCATGCTCGACCAGATCGAAGCCCGCGATGCGCAACTGCGCGTCGCCAAGGAAGCCGCCGAGCACGCCAACCAGGCCAAGTCCCTGTTCCTGGCCACCATGAGCCACGAAATCCGCACCCCGATGAACGGCATCATCGGCATGGCCGAGCTCCTCGCCTACACCCGCCTGGACACCGAGCAGGAACGCTTTGTGGGGCATATCCGCAGCTCAGCCGACAGCCTGCTGCGGGTGATCAACGACATCCTCGACTTCTCCAAGCTCGAAGCCGGCCGCATGACCGTCGAGGCCCTGCCCTGCTCGCCCCGGACCATCGTCGAAGACATTACCGGCTTCTTCCTTCACAAAGCCTTCGAGAAAAGGCTCACCCTGCACTACCACATCGACGACGACCTGCCCACCCGGATCGAGGCCGACCCCGACCGGCTGCGCCAGATCCTCATCAACCTGGTGGGTAACGCCATCAAGTTCACCGTCGATGGCGACGTGCATCTCCGTCTCACGCACCAGCCCGTCATCAACGGCGGCGGCCAGGCCGTCCGGCTGCATTTCAGTGTCCAAGACTCGGGCATCGGCATCGAGCCGGAGATCCTGCCCCAGCTATTCACCCCCTTCACCCAGGCCGACAACTCCCACGCCCGCCGTTACGGAGGCACCGGGCTAGGCCTGGCCATCAGCCATGAACTGGTCCAGCTCATGGGGGGCGAGATCGGCGCCACCAGCAAACCCGGCGAAGGCTCCACGTTCTGGTTCAGCGTGATCGTCCCCGTACTGGAGGCCGCACCTGTCAGCGCCCCGCCCTCCGAGCCCATCGCTGCCAACGCTGACGCAACGCGCCTCGCCGGCCTGCACGTGCTCGTGGCCGAGGACAACACCATCAACCAGTTGCTGGCAACCATGCAGCTCGAAGAGCTGCGGTGCACCTCGACCACCGTCAGCAACGGCCAGGAAGCCCTGCAGGTGCTTGCCCGGCAGCATTGCGACGTGATCCTGATGGATTGCCAGATGCCGCTGATGGACGGTTACGAAGCCACGCGACGTATCCGGGCCGGCGAAAGCGAAGGTCAGCACATCCCGATCATCGCCATCACGGCCAACGCCATGGAGGACGAACGGGACGCCGCCCTTGCCTGCGGGATGGACGACTTTCTGACCAAGCCCTACAGCCACCTCGCGCTGCAGGAGATCCTGCTGCGCCTGACCCGCCCCTTGCCCGCTGACGCCACCTGACCCATTTCAGGGCAAACAAAAAAAAGCCTTCTCAGGCATCGACTTGCCCTCATCCCCCACAACTTGTCCACAGCCTTTCCCACCATCCCTGTGGGCAATCCCCAGGCCTGTGCAAGAATGCACAGCCCCAACCCATGGCACCATCATGAGCCTGCCGGCAAGCGATCAGCCCGTCTCCACCCCCCCGCCACCTCTTGTCTATGCGCCGCCCGCCGGCATGCCACGCATCGTGTTTGCCGACGAGGCCCTGCTGGTGATCGACAAACCCGCGGGTCTCCTGTCGGTGCCTGGGCGCGGCCCCAGCCACGCCGACAGCCTGGCGGGCCGAATACAGGCCGAGTATCCGGACGCACGCATCGTCCACCGCCTTGACATGGCAACCTCGGGCTTGCTCGTAATGGCGCGGGGGCCTTTAATCGAACGCCGGCTCAGCATCGCCTTCCAGCAGCGGCAGGTGGACAAACGCTACATGGCCGTGGTGGCCGGATGCCCGCAACCGGAACAGGGAGAGATCAGTCTGCCCCTGATTACCGACTGGCCCAACCGGCCCAGGCAGAAAGTGGACCTGGAAATCGGCAAGCCCTCCCTGACCGCCTACACCGTAGTGGGCCATGACGGCGCGGGCAACGCCAGCCGTGTGGAGCTCCAGCCCCACACGGGGCGTTCACACCAGTTACGGGTGCACATGATGTCCATTGGGCACCCCATCCTTGGCGACGATCTCTATGCTGACCCGACCAGCCGCGCCGCAGCCCCGCGCCTGCTGCTGCACGCCACGCTGCTGGGCCTGACCCACCCCGACACCGGCCAGCGAATGGAATTCACCAGTCCGGCGCCGTTCTGAACGAGCGGCCCGGCACGGCGGAAAAGAAACCCCTCAGCCCTGGCGAAAAGCAATCACGTGGTCCGCCTCCAGGCGCACCCCGATCTTCTCGCCCAGAGCATGGTTGTGGTGGGACGGAACCAGCGACAGCACTTCTGCGCCACTACCCAACCTCAGGGTATACATGATGTCAGCCCCCCGGAAAGCCTTGTGCAGCACCTCGGCCCGGGTCGGGCTGGCATCATCGTGCACCACGTCGTCCGGCCGCAGCAAGACCTCCACGGCACACCCCCTACCGCAGGCTCGGCAGCCCAGGCTGCACTCCACTGGCACGCCAGAGTTAAGGGTGCCCAGCTCAATCTGCACATGGCGGTCGTCCAGCACCTCACCCTGTAAAAACACCCCCTTGCCAACAAAATCCGCCACAAAGCGGTTAGCCGGCCGGTGGTAAAGGTTGTAGGGTGTGTCCCACTGCTGGATGCGCCCGTCCGACATCACCCCGATTTCGTCAGCCATGGCAAAGGCCTCGTGCTGGTCATGGGTAACCAGCACCGCCGTCATGCCCTCCTTCTTGAGGATCTCCCGCACCTCTACCGACAGTCGCTCGC